>NZ_SPHY01000001.1 GCF_004796535.1 Sphingomonas flavalba
TTCGGCCGTCTCAAGGACTGGCGCCGCGTCGCCACGCGCTACGACCGGTGCCCGCAGGCCTTCTTCTCCGCCATCGCACTCGCAGCAACCGTCATCTTCTGGCTCTGATCAATGGGTCCTGACCCTAAGCGCCGCCAGCAACAGCGTCGCTACCGACAGCGCCGCCATCTCCGCCCCCGACGGCGGCTGAAGGCTGGCCACCCGCGCCAGCGCGAACAGCGGCTGGTGCCACAGATAGGCGGAATAGCTGATCAGCCCGATGAACACGATCGGCCGCAGCGACAGCAGTCGCCAGGTCAGTGTGCCGGGGCGGCTGAACAGGATGACGCCGATCGTCCCTAGCACCGGCACGGCGGAGTAAAGGGACGGGCTCGGCGTATGCTCGTCGAACACGCACATCGAACCGACGAGCAGCACCAGACTCACGAACGACAGCCATGGATCGAACGCCCGCGGCTTGCGCTCGATGTAGGAGCCAAGGCAGCCGACCATCAGCTCCCACGCGCGCGAGCTGAGCAGATAGAAGCTCGCCGCCGGATGGTGGCGCCAGCCATATTCCGATGCGACGAAGCTCGCCACGCCGATCAGCGCGATCGCCAGCACCTGCCGGCGCTTGTCCAGCCGGATCAGCAGCACCAGCAGCAGTGGGAACAGGACGTAGAACTGTTCCTCGACGCCAAGGCTCCAGGTGTGGAGCAACGGCTTGAACGCGCTTTCCAGCTCCCAGTAGCCGGACGTCATCGCCAGCAGGATGTTGTTCGAAAACAGCAGCGTCGCGACAATGCTCTGTCCATAATTCTGCCGGAAATCGGGCAGCATCAGGTACAGCGCGAACGGCGTGCAGCACAGGATGATGATCAGCAGCGCCGGCAGGATGCGCCGCGCGCGCCGTTCGTAGAAACCGAGCAGCGTGTAGCGCCCCGCCTCCATGTCCCGGCGCAGGATGGTGGTGATCAGATAGCCGGAAATGACGAAGAACATGTCGACGCCCAGGAAGCCGCCGCCAACGGCGCCGACGCCCGCATGAGCCAGGATGACCGATATGACGGCGATCGCGCGCAGCCCGTCGATGTCGGCCCGGTACTTCATCGCCTCCGCAGACATCGCACCCCCTGAACAACGCAAGGCAGACGCATGATACGTCTGCCTCCCGGCTTCGATAGCATTGCTGCCGTTCGCGAACGCTTAATCGTGCGCCGGGCACGGCCGAATACTCACCGCCGTCCGTTTCAGTCGGGCATGACGGTCCTGATGTCGAGCAGGAAAATCAGCCCCGCCGGTTCAGTTTGGGCCAGCCCGGCGGCGCGTGTCTGCCGCCGCCCCCTTTGACGCCCGCGTCGCTTGTGCAACGGTGCCGGGCGGAGGGCCCATGCGCTACACCGATTGCCACAACGTCGCCGATTTCCGCCATCTCGCCCGCCGCCGCCTGCCCGGCCCGGTGTTCCACTACATCGACGGCGCCGCCGACGACGAGTTGACCAAGGCGCGCAACACCGCCGCCTTCGACGCGTGCGATCTGGTGCCGAACGTCCTTGCCGGCATCGAGCAGGTCGACATGCGCACGACGATCATGGGCCGCGCCGTCGGCATGCCGCTGTTCCTGTCGCCTACGGCGCTGCAGCGGCTGTTCCACTGGCAGGGCGAACGCGCCGTAGCCCGCGCCGCGCAGGCGTTCGACACTTGGTTCGGCATCTCCAGCCTGGCGACGGTCAGCATCGAGGAGATCGGCCGGACGATAACCAGCCCCAAGCTGTTCCAGCTCTACGTCCACAAGGACCAGGGGCTGAACCGCTCGATGATCGCGCGCTGCAAGGCGGCCGGGTTCGACGCGCTGGCGCTGACCGTCGACACCGCGATCGGCGGCAACCGCGAACGCTGCCTGCGCACCGGCTTCACGTCGCCGCCACGGCTGACCCCGCGCTCGGCGATCAGCTTCGCCACCCATCCGCGCTGGACGCTCAACTATCTATTCCGCGAACGCTTCGCACTGCCCAACCTCAACACCCATGTCGCGGAAGGCAGCAACATCGCCCTGTCGGTCGCCGACTATTTCAACACCATGCTCGACCCGTCGCTGGACTGGAAAACGGCGGAGGCGATCCGCGCCGAATGGGGCGGCCCGTTCTGCCTGAAAGGCGTGATGTCGGTGGAGGACGCACGCCGCGCCGTCGCCATCGGCGCCAGCGCGATCATGGTCTCCAACCATGGCGGCCGCCAGCTCGACGGCAGCCGTGCCCCGTTCGACCAGCTTGCCGAGATCGTCGACGCGGTCGGCGACAGGATCGAGGTGATCTGCGACGGCGGCATCACCCGGGGCAGCCATGTGCTGAAGGCCCTGTCGGTCGGCGCCACCGGCTGCTCCGGCGGGCGGCTCTATCTCTACGCCCTCGCCGCCGCCGGCCAGCAGGGCGTGGAACGCATCATCGGCCGCTTGCGCGACGAGATCGAACGCGACATGAAATTGATGGGGGCGCCCAACCTCGCCGCCCTCACCCGCGCGAACCTGCGCTGGCGCTGACCAGGACGCCACCGAACGCTGTCAGGGGCACCAGTCCTTCGACTTCGCTCGGGATGGACGGATCGGAAGGAGGACACACCCCCGCGCGCCACCGCGACACCCCACCGTGCCACCTCCTGATCCCATCTCAAAACGCCCAACCTGCCCCCCACCGTCCATCGAGCGAAGTCGAGGGTCGCACCACAGCCGGGAACGACAAACCCCCTCACCCGGAAACCGCGCCATCCCCGTCGTCGCGCCGCCCGCCCCAGTCGATCCGCCGGGTCGCGTACATCACCACGCCCAGCGCCACGAACAGCATCAGCGCACCGATCAGCAGCGCATAGGCTTCCAGGCTGAGCAGCACATACAGCACTGCATAGAGCGCGATCAGCAGCCCGCCGATATACCACGCCCGGCGCCAGCTTTTCAGCACCGCCGCCGAATAAGCGCCGATCTGGACGATGATCGCGGCGCTGGCGATCAGATAGGCGGCGGTGAAGCCGACGATCTCGGCCAGCGCCAGCAGCAGCACGAAGAACAGCACCAACCCGACGCCGACCAGCAGATATTCCGCCCCGGCCACCCGCACCCCGGCAATCACGTCGAACATCAGGAAAGCGAGGAAAGTGAAGCCGATGAACAGGAAACCGTATTTTACCGCCCGGTTGACCTGCGAATAGAGGTCGACCGGCTGGATCAGCGTCACCCGCGCCTCCCGATCGCCCGCCTCGGCGCCCAGATAGCCGCGCCGCGCTACGCCGTTGCCGGTATCCGCGTCGGCAGCGCCGGTGGTGACCAGCGCCCGGCCAAGCGCCAGATTGCCCACCCGCCACGTCGCGGTGAAGCCGTCCGCGCTTACTTGCCGCGTCGCCGGCAGGAAGCCGCCCTGGAAGCTCGGGTGCGGCCAGGGCGAGGCCACCGTCCAACGCGTGTCGCCGGCCTGCGGGCTGAGGGTCAGCCAGCCATTGCCGCGAAACGCGTAGCTGAACGTCGCGCCCAGCGTGCCGCCGCGCAGCGCCGACGCATCCAGCCGGGCGAAGAAGCCGGACCCACCGGTGTCGCCCGGCCCCTTGCCGGGTTGCAGCACCAGCGGGCGCCCGTCGGCGGCAACCTGCGGCGGCGGGCCGAACAGGCCGCGCGCATCGGCCAGTCCGAAACGAATCTCGGCCCGGTCGAAGGCGATGCTGTCGAGCGCGACGCCCAGCCGGGCAAGGTCGGCGGGCAGCGCGAACCGCGCCTGCCCCTGCACCGCCGCTTCATAAACCACCGCTTCGTAGATCGATCGGGTGCGGCGCTCCGGCTTGATGCGGGCGTCGATCATGGCCACCTCGGGCGCGACGGTCAGCGCGCGCCACACTGATGTCGATTTGGTCACCTGCCGCCCGCCTTCGCTGACCGTCTCGGTCGCCTGGTCGAGATAGGGGATGACCAGCAGCGGCCCGGCAATGGTCTGGGGCCCGCCCCAGCCCTCGGCAATCGACGCGCGCGCCGTTTCCGACTGGGACTGCCGGTCGTAGACCATCAGGTAGACGGAAAAGAGCGGGACGGCGAGCGCCAGCCCGATTAGGATGACGACGATCAGCTTACCGCCCGGTGTCCGCTCGCCCTTCGCCGCCATCGCCGCCATCGCCGCCCGTCTCCCGTTGCAAGCGGGAGATCGGACAGCAAAACCGCCCGACGATCAAGCCACGCTTTGTCGCACGTTGTCGCGGCCGCTTAGTAGACCCGCTTTTTCGGCACGATATACTCGATCTCGTCGGTCAGCGTGTAGCTGTGCACCGGCCGGTAATCGATCGACACCTTGTGGTCCGGCGTCAGGCTGACCACGGTGTGTTTCATCCAGTGGGCGTCGTCGCGCTCCGGATAATCCTCGTGCATGTGGGCGCCGCGGCTTTCGGTGCGGTTGGCGGCGGAATGCATCGTCACCACCGCCTGGCCGATCAGATTGTCCAGTTCCAGCGTCTCGATCAGGTCGGTGTTCCAGATCAGGCTGCGATCGGTGACGTGGATATCGTCCATCCGCTTCGCGACCACGTCGATATGGGTTTTACCTTCTTCCATCAGCTCGGTGGTGCGGAACACCGCCGCGTGCTTCTGCATCGTGTGCTGCATGTCAAGCCGGACCTCGGCGGTCGGCGATCCGCCATCGGCGTAGCGGAACTTGTCGAGCCGGGCGAGCGCCGCCTCCTCCGACCCGGCCGGCAGCGGCTTCGACGGACTGCCGGGCTTGACGATCTCGGCGATGCGGTGGCCGGTCGCGCGGCCGAACACCACAAGGTCGATCAGCGAATTGGAACCAAGCCGGTTGGCGCCGTGGACCGAAACGCAGGCCGCCTCGCCGACCGCGAACAGGCCGGGGACGACGGCGTCCGGGTTGCCGTCGCGCAACTGGACGACCTCGCCGTGATAATTGGTCGGGATGCCGCCCATATTGTAGTGGACGGTCGGCACCACCGGCAGCGGCCCGCGCGTCAGGTCGACGCCGGCGAAGATCTTGCCGGTCTCGGTAATGCCGGGCAGCCGCTCGTGCAGCACCTTCGGGTCTATATGATCGAGGTGCAGGTAGATATGGTCCTTGTTCTTGCCGACGCCGCGTCCCTCGCGGATTTCCATCGCCATCGAACGCGACACCACGTCCCGGCTGGCGAGGTCCTTCGCCGACGGGGCATAGCGCTCCATGAAGCGCTCGCCTTCCGAGTTGGTCAGGTAACCGCCCTCGCCGCGCGCGCCTTCGGTGATCAGCACGCCGGCGCCGTAGATGCCGGTCGGGTGGAACTGGACGAACTCCATGTCCTGCAGCGCAAGCCCCGCGCGCAGCGCCATGCCTCCGCCGTCGCCGGTGCAGGTATGCGCCGACGTCGCGGAAAAATAGGCACGGCCGTAGCCGCCGGTCGCCAGCACCACCGCGTGCGAGCGGAAGCGGTGGATGGTGCCGTCCTCCATGCACAGCGCGATGACGCCGCGGCAGGCGCCGTCCTCCATGATCAGGTCGAGCGCGAAATATTCGATGAAGAAGTCGGAATCGTAGCGCAGGCTCTGCTGGTACAGCGTGTGCAGCATCGCGTGGCCGGTGCGGTCGGCGGCGGCGCAGGTGCGCTGCGCGGCGGGGCCGGCGCCCATGTTCTGCATCATCCCGCCGAACGGGCGCTGGTAGATGCGACCGTCCTCGGTGCGGCTGAACGGCATGCCGGCATGTTCCAGCTCGTAGACCGCCGCCGGCGCCTCGCGGACCATATATTCGATCGCGTCCTGGTCGCCCAGCCAGTCGGACCCCTTGACGGTGTCGTACATGTGCCAGGTCCAGTGGTCCGGGCTCATATTGCCCAGGCTGGCGGCGATGCCGCCCTGCGCCGCGACGGTGTGGCTGCGCGTCGGGAACACCTTGGTGATGCAGGCGGTCTTCAGGCCCTTCTCGGCGATGCCCATCGTCGCGCGTAGACCGGATCCGCCGGCCCCGACCACCACGGCATCATAGACGTGATCGATGATCTTGTAGGCGTCGGCCATTATGCGTGTGTCCCGGTAAAGGCGATCTTGAGGACCGAGAAGGCAGCAACCGCACCCAGCCCGATCACATAGGCGTTGAGCAGGATGAGGGCGCCGATCTTCAGCCCCTCGTCATGGACGTAGTCCTCTATCGTCACCTGCAGCCCCAGGCGGATGTGATAGAAGACGGACGCGATCAGCAGCAGCATCGGCACCGCCGCCACTGGCTGGGTCAACCACAACACGATCGTCGCATGGTCGAAATTGGGCAGCCTCAACAGCGACACGACGAACCAGATCATCAGCGCGACGTTGAAGGTCGCGGTCATCCGCTGGTGCCAGAAATGGCCGACGCCCGCCTTCGCGGAGCCGAGGCCGCGCACCCGGCCGAGTTCGGTCCCGCCGCCCATTACAGCATCCCCCTGAACACGTAGAGCCAGACCGCCGCCGTCGCCGCGACGGAGATGAACAGCGTCGCGATCGACCAGGCCCGGTTGGCCTTCAGCTCGTAACCGACGCCGGTGTCGAGGATCAGGTGGCGGATGCCGCTGCACAGATGCTGGAACAGCGACCAGGTCAGGCCGACGCCGACCACCGTCGCGGCAATGCCGACCCACGGCGTCGCCAGGCAACCCAGCAGGCGCTGGTACGCCTCCGGCCCGCCGGCGACGGCTGCCAGCCAGCAGGTCAGCAGCAGCGCGCCGCCAACCGCCAGTGCGATCCCGGTCGCGCGGTGCAGGATGGAGACCAGCATATGCGGCCCCCACTTCCAGATGGTCAGATGCGGCGACAGCGGTCGCGCGGGGTTTCGGTGTGCCATGGCATTCCCGTGAATGGTCGGAACGGGTGCGTCTTAGCGCAAGCACGGCGCCACGCAACCATTGGCGACAATTCAGCGGATGATTAACCCCTGCTTTACCGGCCGGGCGTAACGCTGGCGGCGCCGGGGCGCCCCGGCCAGGCGGAGTGAACGGGATGGCGGCAACCAACGAGATGAGCGCCGAAATGGCGGCGGCCCTGAAGGCGATTCGCATCCCTCTCGCCAGCCGGCTGGCCGATTTCGACCGCGACGGCCAGTTCGCCGACATCTGCCGCGAAGCCGGGGCCCTCCTCCAGGGCGAGGAACCGCGGCTGGCCCAGGATTTCTGCGAATTCTTCAACAGTTCGCCGCATGTGACGGACAAGATCAGCGGGGCCCTGCTCGAACGGGCGCTGGCGACCGCGGCCGACTATACGCGGATGCGCTATGCCGATCCGATGGCGCAGGACTGGGCCGACATGGCGCGCGACTACGCCCGCTGGACGCTGCGGGTCGGCATCCCGCAGGCGACGCTGCTCGCGGCCCTTGCCCATGTCCACAGCCATGCGCTCACCAGCATCCGCCAAAAGGTCGGCGACGACGACGCCCGTTTCATGCGACTCGCCGACGCGGTGCTGCGCCTGTCGTTGCTCGAGGCGGAAATCATGTCCGCCTATGTCGCCGAATACGAAGCGACCCGTGTCCGCTTCGAACGCGGCCAGCATGCCGATCTGTTCAAGGACCGGATCGCATCCGAAGTGTCGACCACCTTCGGCCTTGGCGAGGCATTGCGCGCCCAGGCCAAGGACGCATCCGAATCCGCGCGCGGCATGCTCGGCAAGGCATCTGAAGTCGCCGCCGCCGCCGAACAATCGGCCATCGCGATGCGCGAGGCGGCACACACCGCCGCCGGCCTGATCCGCGCCATCGAGGAAGCCCGCGGCGAAGTCGAGGTCGCCGCCGGAGTCGCGACCCGCGCCGCCGAACAGGCGACGACCGCCGTCGACATGTCGGAACAGTTGAGCGGCCACGCCCAGTCGATCGAATCGATCCTCGGCCTGATCCGCGACATCGCCGGCCAGACCAACCTGCTCGCCCTCAACGCGACAATCGAGGCGGCCCGCGCCGGCGACGCCGGCCGCGGTTTCGCCGTCGTCGCGCAGGAAGTGAAGAGCCTCGCCAACCAGACGGCGCGCGCCACCGACGACATCGCCGCGCGCATCGCCACCATCCAGTCGGCGACGCGCACCACCGTCGACGCCAACGGATCGATCCGCGACACGGTCAGCGACGTGCAGCGCTCCGCCGACCGCATCCGCACCGCCATGGAAACCCAGGCGCATACCGTGACGATGATCACCGCCGCCGTCGACGAAACCGCGCTCGCCGCCGACTCGATGTCGACGACGATCGCCTCGATCCGCGCCGACACCGAAAATGTCGCGTCGGAGATCGACCAGCTCGAAACCGGCTTCCGCAAGGTCGACACCCAACTGTGCGACCTGAAGCGCGCCGCCGACGACTACGTCCGCATGGTCGCCTAGCCCAGCGCCCAGCCCCTCCCCGTCATTGCGAGCGCAGCGAAGCAATCCATAGCCCCCGGCATTGCCCACCGCCCGCGCCCGCTTCGGCGCCGTGCCCGCCACCGCTTCCACCGGGGCGGAACAGCCTATAAGGCGGCGGCATGACCGCTATCCTCCTCACCGGCGCCACGCGCGGCATCGGCGCTGCCTGCGCCGACGCCTTCGCCGGCCAGCGCCTGTTCGGCACCGGCAGCGCCGACGGCGACCTGGCCGATCCAGCCACCCCCGCCCGGCTCTGGCAGACGGCGCTCGACGCGCTCGGCGGCCGGGTCGACGTGCTGGTCAACAATGCCGGGATCTTCGAAGCGACGCCGCTCGACAGCGCCGACGACGCCTGGCTCGCCGGCTGGGAGCGCACGCTGCAGGTCAACCTGACCGCCGCCGCCCAGCTCTGCCGCCTCGCCGTCCGCCATTTCCAGGCGCAGGGCGGCGGGCGCATCGTCAACGTCGCCAGCCGCGCCGCCTATCGCGGCGACAGCCCGGCCCACTGGCATTACGCGGCGGCCAAGGCCGGCATGGTGGCGATGACCAAGACGATCGCGCGCGGCTACGCCCGCGACGGCGTCTACGCCTTCGCCGTCTGCCCCGGCTTCACGATGACCGGCATGGCCGACGACTATCTCGCCAGCCGCGGCGGCGCGGCGCTGCTCGCCGACATCCCGCTCGGCAAGGTCGCCGATCCGGCGGAGGTCGCCTCGGCCGTCCGCTATCTGGCGCTCGAAGCGCCGCCGTCGATGACCGGCGCGGTCCTCGACGTCAACGGCGCCTCCTATGTCCGATAGCTGGAAGCTGACCCTGCCCTGCACCCGCGCGGAGGCGGAGATACTGGCGGAGGACATCGCGCCGCTCGCCGGGCTCGATCCGCCGCCGGTGCTGATGACCAGCGAGCCGGACCCGGACGCCCCCGACGCCTGGCGGCTCGACGCCTATTTCGAAGGGAAGCCGGACGCGGCGACGGTCGAGCTGCTCCACGGCCTGGTGCCGAGCGCGGCGGCGGTGAAGCCGGCCCTCGCCCGCCTGCCCGACGCCGACTGGGTGACGCTCAGCCAGCAGGGGCTGGAACCGGTCCGCGCCGGCCGCTTCTTCGTCCACACCGCCCAGCATGCCGAAGCGCCGCCGCCCGGCGCGGTCGCCTTCCGTATCGACGCCGGGCTGGCCTTCGGCACCGGCCAGCATGAAACGACCACCGGCTGCCTGCAAACGCTGGACCGGCTCAAGCGGCGCGGCGCCCGTTTCCGCAACCTGCTCGATCTCGGCACCGGCACCGGCCTGCTCGCCTTCGCGGCGATGCGGCTCTGGCCGCTCGCCTATGCGACGGCATCGGATATCGACCCGATCGCGATCCGCGTCTCGGCGGAAAACGCCGCGATCAATCGTATCCCGCTCGGCGCCGACCACGGCCGGCTGGCGCTGGCGGTCGCCGATGGGCTGGACGATCCGTTGCTCGCGGCCAACGCCCCCTACGACCTGATTATCGCCAACATCCTCGCCCAGCCGCTGATCGCCATGGCCGGGCCGGTCGCCGGCGCGCTCGCCCCAGGCGGCACGCTGATCCTCGCCGGCCTGCTCGACAGCCAGGCCGCCGCCGTCGCCGCCGCCTATCGCCGCCACGGCCTCCGCCTCGCCGGCCGCATCGACAATCGCGGCTGGCCCACCCTCCGTATGGTCAAGCGCCGCCGCTAGAACACAGCACGACAAAACGGGAATCGGCTTTCCGCCACGCTTGGCGATGAGCTGACATCCGCCTAAGCCGCCGGCCGGCTCAGCCCCGCCGCTTCCCCGCCGCATACGCCTGTGTGCCGCGGGTCAGCACCCGGTCGCCGTCGACGATTGCGTCGACCGCCAGGTCCGGCAACCCGTCCAGCGCGGCATAGAGCGGTGCGAAATCGGTCTCCACCGTCACCCGCAGCAGCTCCTCGAAGCTGGGGATGACGAAATAGCTCTGCTGATAATCGTCGATCCGGTAATCGGTGCGCATCACCCGCTTCAGGTCGAAACCGATGCGGTTGGGGCTGGGGTCGTCGAGCGCGAAGATGCTCTCCCCCTTCGACGAGACGATGCCGGATCCGTAGATGCGCAGGCCGCCGGCCTCCTCGACCAGCCCGAACTCGACGGTGTACCAGTACAGCCGCGCCAGCCTGGTCAGCGATCCATATTCCAGCGCCCGCAGCCCGCCCAGGCCATAAGCGACCATATAGTCGGCGAACACCGGGTCGGCGAGCATCGGCACATGGCCGAACACGTCGTGGAACACGTCCGGTTCCTGCAGATAGTCGAGCTGGTCGCGGCGGCGGATGAAATTGCCGGCGACAAAGCGCCGGTTGGCGAGGTGGTCGAAGAACACGGCATCCGGCACCAACCCCGGCACTGCGACGACCTGCCAGCCGGTCGCCTTCGTCAGCCGGTCGGACAATTCGCCGAAATCGGGGATTCCGGGCTTGGACAGTTTCAGCACGTCCAGCCCGCGCAGCCACGACTCGGATGCGCGGCCGGGCAGCAGCGCCGCCTGCCGCGCGAACAGCAGATCCCAGGTCGCGTGGTCTTCGGGCGTATAGGCGGCCCAGTCCTGCGGAATCGTCCAGTCAGGCTTCGCGCCGGCCGGCGGCCGGCCCAGCACATGCGTGTCAGCGCTCATGCCGGCAACATAGCACGCGGCAAGTCGTTGACGAACAGCGCATTTGCCGGACACGGCAACGCCGCCGGCCTCGCGGCCGACGGCGCCTCGCTCCACCCGGTGGATTTTATGCGAAGGTGACGGCGGCCCGGCTGCGCCGGCGGGCGACGCCGCCGATCAGGCCGAAACCGGCGATCATCATCGCCCAGGCGGCCGGCTCCGGCACGGCGGTGACCGCCAGCGAAATGCCGCCACGGTTATCGCCGACATTGTCGTCGTAGATGAAGAAGGTGACGTCGCCCGGCGCCGCCAGCGTGAACAGCGAACTGTAAGTCGTCGCACCGGCCGCGAAGGCGGCGGCGGCGCTGCTGTAGAACGCGTTGTCGGGCGTCGCGGTCGGGCCGTAATTGCCGGTGCCGCCTGCGTCGCCGAAATGGGTGATCGCGCCGTCGATCGCGTAGCTGGCGCTCAGTTCCCAGCCCTGCCGGCAATTCTCGCCGGCGCCGTCGCAGCCGACGTTGGAATTCCAGCGGCTGAACGCTGTGAACTGGGCCTGGGTGAAGGTCACCTGATAGGTGCCGGCGGCCAGGTTGATCGTCTCGCCGGCCGAGCCGTTCAGCGACGCATCGGCGATGCCGTCGAGGTTGACGATGGTGGCGGCGGGAGCGACCGTCGCCGACATGGCGAAGGCGGCGGTGGAAACGAGCAACAAACGACGCAACATGACAATTCCCCTATGAACACGGCACATGGTTTACAGTTCCGTAACCACGCCCATGTGCCCCATACTACGGCGTTTTCCGAATCCCCAACGAAAAATGCCGACCCGTGCGCGCTTTCGGTCGAGACGCAGCCGCGCTTGCCGCCGGCCGGCCCGCCATTCTATCGTCCCGCATGGCTCTCCCGCGTCCGCCGCACCGCCTCGTCCGCGCCGCGATCCGGCTGCTGCTCGCGCTGCTGCTGCTCCCTGTTTCCTACATCGCCGCCGCGCTGGTCGGCGGCCTCGTCCCCGCCAACCTTGCATGGCGGGAAACTGATATTGGGGTGACAATCTACATCGAAACCAACGGCGTCCACACCGGCCTGCTGCTTCCCGCCACCGCCGCCGGCGTCGACTGGCGCGGCTTCATCCGCGCCGATCACCTCGCCGACCCGCGCTATGCCGGGCGCTATCTGTGGATCGGCTGGGGCGACCGCCGCTTCTTCCTCGAAACCCCGGGCTGGGCGGACGTGAAGCCCGGCACGCTGCTCAGCGCGGCGTTCGGTTCGGGCGGGACGCTGATGCACGTCGACCACGTTGCCACGCCCCGCCCCGGTGACGCCGTCCGCCCGCTCCGCCTGACCCCAGCGCAGTATCGCCGCCTGGCCAGCCTGATCCGCGCCAGCTTCGCCACCGGCCCGGACGGCGGCGCGATACCGCTCCCCGGCTACGGCCCGGCGGACGTGTTCTACGAAGCGCGGGGTCGCTACAGCCTCTTCAACACCTGCAACAACTGGACCGGATCGGTTCTGCGCCGGACAGGGATCCGCGTCGGCCGCTGGACCCCGCTCAGCTTCACGGTGATGTGGTGGTTCGACCGCCCGGCTACTGCGCGCCGCTGACCTTCGGTGCTGCGACGAACGGCTTGATGCCGAATTTCGGATAAGCCTCGCTCGGGTAATAGAAGACGCCGTCCTTCACCACCATGCCGATCGTCTTGATCGCTTTGATGTCCCTGGTCGGATCACCGGGGATCAGGAAGAAATCGGCCAGCTTGCCCTTCTCGATCGAGCCGAGCCGCTGATCCTGCCCGGTGTAGCGGGCCATATCGAAGGTCGCACGCTTCAATATCTCCGGCGCGGTCATGCCGAACTGCTGATAGAGTTCCAGCTCGCGGTGATAGGTGAACGACCCGCCGGTATCGGTGCCCGGCACAATAAACACGCCGCGATCGTGCAGCATCCGCAACGTCGCAACGATCTTGTCGTAGGCGCCACGATAGGCCGCGTCGTCGCCCGGCGCGGAGGTGTCGGTCATCGCCTTCTTGGCACTGCGCTGGTAGCCGATCGGCATATGGTCGATATAGTCGACCGCCCCCGGCGGCACCTGCCCGTCGCGGTTCTTGGTCAGCATTTCGTGAATGCCGAGCGTCGGGTCGATCGCCACCTTGCGGTCGGTCATCAGCTTCATCGTGTGCTGGACACGCGGGCTGTCGAGGTCGAGCCCCGGCAGCCGCTTCAACGCAGTCAGGCGGAACAACGTGCGGGTGTCCTCGTCCGGCTTGATCACCCATTGCAGCATGAACTGGTTGATATGAGTGACTTCGTCGAACCCCGCCTCGATATCGGCATCCTCCGTCGAAAATGCCGGCACATGCCCAGCCACCCGCATTCCCAGCCAGTGCGCTTCCTTGACGAGCGCCGGAATCCACGCCGGGTTCATGCTGTTGTAGCTCTTGATCTGCCAAAAGCCGCGCGCACCGTACCAGCGCACCGCGTCAATCGTCTCCTGCTCGCTGTTGACGACGATGCCGTTATTGGCGCTGTACTGGCTCTTGCCCTCGACGAAGCCGCTGCGGATGATCCGCGGCCCGCCGATGATTCCGGCGTCGATCCGCTCCTTTAGTTCGGCGAGCACGGCGTTGTCGTTGCCCATATCCCGTACCGTCGTGATGCCGGCGAGCAGGTTGAGCAACGCATCGTCCTGCCCCAGATGCCCGTGCATCTCGTACATGCCGGCAACCAGCGTGCCCCCGGCACCGTCGATCGTCACCTCGCCCGGGGTACCCGGTTCGCCCATCGGTTCGACCGCAGCAATTTCGCGCCCGCTGACGACCACCTGCACTGGCCCGGTCAGCGCCGATGTCGCCGGGTCGAACAGCCGCACGTTGATGATGCGCACCGGCGCGGCGTAGTGATGGGCGACTTCCTTCTGGATCGCGACATAGCGGTCGGTCGACCATTTCGCCGCCAGGCCGCGCAGCCGTTCCTCCTCGCCCTCGTAACCGGCGCGGATGATGATGAAGTCGGGGGTCAGGTAGGCGACGAACGCGCCGCTGTCGTCGAGCAGGAACGTGTCCGGCGTCAGATCGATGCCGCTCAAGGTATAGGCGGTGGTCGCGAGCGCGCCGGACGTCCCGCTGATCGCCACCGCCTCCCCCTTTTCAAGCCGCAGGCTGCCGCCGGGCAGTGCCGGCATCTGGTGGTCCGCATCCTTCAGCAGCGCGCGAGCGTAAAGCCCGACCGACCACGGGCTGCCGCCCTGGGCGACATACAGGCTCGGCTCGCCGACCGTCGTGCTGCCCTTGCCGGTGGAATCCACCCAGCTTGCTCTGTCGCCCTTGCGGCTGAAGTTTTCGCTGACCTTGCTGCCGAAGGTGGTGGTGCCGCTGATCGTCCAGGCGGTCGGCAGGCCTTGCGCGTCAACGCTGACGGTTTCCGCCATCGTCGGCCCACGCCCGTTGTTCTTGTAGTCGAAGACGATCGCCGTCTTCGCGCCTTCGATATCGGCGGTCAGATGCCCGACGGCCTTGCCGCCGAAGATGACGGTATAGCGCTCGGTGGCGGCATCGGCGGCAGTCGCGGCGAACAGCGAGGCGGACAGGCAAAGGCCTGTGATGAGGCTGATTTTCATGCGGTTGATAGAGCATGCCGATGCGGGAAAGAAAACCCCGAACCAGCAATGCCAGCCCGGCGTCACGCGCCAGCGACGATCTCCGCCCAGCCAGCCTCGTCGATCACCCGAATCCCCAGTTCCCTGGCCTTTTTCAGCTTCGACCCGGCGCCTGGCCCGGCGACGACCAGGTCGGTCTTGACAGAGACCGACCCCGCTGTCTTGGCGCCCAGCGCCTGCGCCTGCGCCTTCGCCTCGTCACGCGACATCGTCTCCAGCGTGCCGGTGAACACCACGGTCTTTCCGCTGACTTCCGAAACGCGCGTGACATGGATGACGTCAGCCGGCGCCACCCCCATCGCGATCAGATCGGCAACCGCGGCGCGGTTATGGTCCTCGGCGAAGAAATCGAGCAGCGCGTTGGCGACTTCCGGACCGACATTTTCCGTATCGACAGCGGCGACAATCTCGCGCTGGCGGCGCAGTTCGAACTTGCGCTCCGGCTCGGCCGGGGTCGGAACGGTCGCGGCGCGCCGGGCCAGCGCCGCTTCGATCATCGCCATGAAGCCGTCGAAGCTGCGGTAGCGCCGGGCGAGGTCGCGCGCCGTCACCTCGCCGACATGACGGATGCCTAGCGCGAACAGGAAGCGGTCAAGCGGCTGCATCTTGCTCGCCTCGATGGCCGCCAGCAGCTTGTCTACAGAGGTTTCTGCCCAGCGCTCGCGCTCGATCAGCGCCGCGCGCTGCGCCTTCAACCGGTAGATGTCCGCCGGCGCCTTGACCATGCCGTCGGCGAAGAAGCTCTCGATATGCGTCAGGCCCAGCCCCTCGATATCCATCGCCCGGCGGCTGACGAAGTGACGCAGCCGCTCGACCCGTTGCGCCGGGCAGATCAGCCCGCCGGTGCAGCGCACGTCGACCTCGCCGTCCTCGCGCACCGCATCCGAATCGCATTCAGGGCAGGTATCGGGAAAAACGAAGGCTGGACGCTCTTCGTCCCGGGTCAGATTCTCCAGCACCTGTGGAATGACGTCGCCGGCGCGCTGGACCTTGACCGTGTCGCCCGGGCGAACGCCCAGTCGGGCTATCTCGTCGGCATTATGCAGCGTCGCGTTGGTAACGACGACGCCGCCGACCGTAACCGGCTGCAACCTCGCGACCGGGGTCAGCTTGCCGGTGCGGCCGACCTGAATGTCGATGGCGAGCAAGGTGGTGGACGCCTGCTCGGCCGGAAATTTGTGCGCCAGCGCCCAGCGCGGCGCCCGCGCGACGAAGCCGAGCCGCGCCTGCCAGTCGAGCCGGTCGACCTTGTAGACGACGCCGTCGATATCGAACGGCAACGATGCCCGCTGCGCCTCTATCCGGCGATACTGGGCCAACGCCGCGTCCGCGCCGTCGGCCAGCACAAGCAGGTCGGACAGCGGGAAACCCCAGGCGGCGATCGCCTGCATCATCGCCATCTGCGTGTCGGCGGGCATCGCGCTCATTTCGCCCCAGCCATGCGCCAGGAAGCGCAGCGGGCGGCTGCGGGTGACGGCGGCATCGATCTGGCGCAGCGAGCCGGCCGCGGCGTTGCGTGGATTGGCGAACAGCTTGCCCCCGGCATCCGCCTGCCGCTGATTGAGCGCGGCGAAGTCGGCTTTCGCCATGTAGACTTCACCACGAACCTCACAGACATCCGGTGCGCCAGCGGGCAATGCCGACGGAATATCGGCGATCATGCGGACGTTGCTGGTCACCACCTCACCGACAGTTCCGTCGCCACGGGTCAGCGCCTGCACCAGCACTCCGCCTTCATAGCGCAGCGAGCAACTCAACCCGTCGATCTTGGGCTCGGCGGTCAGCGCCACCGGTGCGTCTTCGCCCAGCTTCAGGAAACGACGAATCCGCCCGACGAACTCGATCACCTCGTCATCGGCAAAGGCGTTGTCGAGGCTGAGCATCGCCTGAGCGTGGGCGACCTTGGTCAAGTGCGAGGCCGGCGCCGCGCCAACCGCAAGGCTGGGCGAATCGGGCCGACGAAGATGAGGGAAGCGTGCCTCCAGCGCCGTGTTGCGGCGGACCAGCGCATCATAGTCTGCGTCGGAAATCTCCGGCGCATCTTCGCCATGATAGCGTTGGTTGTGATAGGAGATCGTCGCGGCCAACGCGGCCAATTCCGCTACTGCCGCGGCTTCGTCATCAGTTTGCGCCATGCGCCTAGCTAAAGGATCGCGGCCGTCGCGATCAAGCGGCCTCCAACAGCCGGTCCGCCTGCGCACGTGCCTCATCGGTCACCGTCGCGCCGGATAGCATTCGCGCGATTTCCTCCCGCCGCGCCGCGACATCTAGCTGCGTTACGCCGGTGCGCGTCACCGGCCCGTCGCTGCGCTTGGCGATCAGCATATGCGCGCGCGCGCGCGCAGCGACCTGCGGACTGTGCGTGACGACCAGCAGTTGCGTGTGCATGGCCAGCCGCGCAAGCCGTTCACCGATCGCGCTCGCCACCGCACCGCCGACGCCGCGATCGATCTCGTCGAAGATGATCGTGGCTGCACCGCCTTCCTCGGCCAGCGATACCTTCAGCGCCAGGATGAAGCGCGACAGTTCTCCGCCACTGGCGATTCGGTTGAGCGGGCCGAACGGCGCGCCGGGATTCGTCGCCACCTCGAACTCCACGCGATCGCGGCCGCCCGGCCCCCATTGCGCCTCAGGCAACGGCGCGATCATCGTCCGGAAACGCGCCGCATCCAGCTTGAGCGGCGCCAATTCCCGGGCCACCGCTGCATCGAGCCGCGCCGCCGCCTCGGTGCGCGCACCGCTCAGCGCAGCAGCAGCCGTCTCGTAGGCGGCGCGGGCCGTCTCCGCCGCCTCGGCCAGGTCAGCGAGTCTGGTTTCGCCATAGGCGATCGTCGCCAGCCGCGCGGCGAGCTCCTGCGCAAGGCTCGGCAGAGCGTCCGGATCGACGCGATGCTTGCGCGCCAGTGCGCGCAAGTCGAACAGGCGGGTTTCCAGCTGATCCAGGCGTTCGGGGCTGTAGGCGAAGGCGCTGTCCGCCTGCGCCAGTCGGTCCTCGGCCTCGGCCGCCTCGATCACCGCCCGGTCGAGCGCCGCCAGCGCCTCGGCCAGCAGCGCGTGCTCTGGCGCGATCCGGTCGAGCCGTCGCGCCGCCTGACGCAGTTGCGCGATCGCGCCTTCCGCCCCGGCCAGATGGGCGACGACCGTTGCCAGATCGTCAGCGAGCCGGGCGCCGCGCTGGATATCGGCGCGCGCCTCGGCCAATTTCGCCTCCTCGCCGATTTCGGGAGCGAAAGCAGCAAGCTCACCGGCCGCATGGTCAAGCCATTCTCTGTCGCGCGCGGCAGTGTCCGCGGCGGCACGCGCTTCGGCGAGCGCATCCTCCGCCGCGCGCCAGGCGGCATGGGCGGCCGCGACCGCCGCGCCATCGAGCCGCCCGAACGTGTCGAGCAGTGCCCGATGCCCGCGCGGGTTGAGCAGGCCACGATCATCGTGCTGACCGTGAATCTCGACCAGCATAGTGCCGATATCGCGCAGCAGTGCCGCCGCCACCGGCTGATCGTTGAGGAAACCGCGGCTACCGCCGTCGGCCTTGACGATGCGGCGGATCAGGAGCGGTTCGCCCGGCTCCACCTCTATGCCGTTTTCGGACAGTCGCGCCGCGATCGCCGCATCCGGCGCGAACGTCGCCCCGACCACCGCCTGTACCGCGCCCTGGCGGACCAGCCCGCTGTCCGCCCGCACGCCAAGTGCCAAACCCAAGGCGTCGAGCAGAATGGACTTGCCAGCGCCCGTTTCGCCGGTCAGCACGCCGAGGCCAGCACCGAACTCAAGGTCGAGCGCCTCGATCAGCACGACATCGCGAATGGACAGCGCGGTCAGCATCGGATCCGTGCTTTAGCCGATCCACATGGGGCAGGCAAAAGCGCCGGTCAGGCCGCTCAGGCGCCCGGCGCCTTCTGGCGCATCAGCTTGTAGGCGCGGTCGTACCACTCACTGCCCGGATAGTTGCTGCCGAGCACCGCCGCCGCCTTCTTCGCCTCCGTCGGGATGCCGAGCGCGAGATAGCTTTCGGTCAGCCGCATCAGCGCTTCCGGCGTATGGCTGGTCGATTGATAGTCGTCGATTACGGTTCGGAAGCGCAGCGTCGCCGCCAGCCACTGGGCGCGCCGCTGGTAGAAGCGACCGATCTCCATCTCCTTGCCCGCAAGATGGTCGTTGACCAGATCCAGCTTCAGCGCAGCGTCGGCGGCGTAGCGGGTATTAGGATAGCGGCGAATCACCTCGCTCAGCGCGTCACGCGCCTGTTGGGTGATCTTCTGGTCGCGGGTGACATCGCTGATCTGCTCGTAATAATCGACCGCGATCAGGTAATTCGCGTAGACCGCGTCGCGGTTACCCGGATGGATCGACAGGAAGCGACTCGCCGAGTTGATCGACTCGGGATAATTGCGCCCCAGATAGTAGCTGTACGCGCTCATCAACTGCGCACGCCTGGCCCAGATCGAATAGGGATGCTGGCGTTCCACCTCGTCGAACAAGGCGCCAGCCAGCTTGTACTGCCGCCGATCGAGCCGTGCCTTGGCCGCGTTGTAGAGCGTGTTGACGTCGCGGGCGACGTAAGACGTGTCGGTCTTTTTGTTGCCACGGCTGGCGCAGCCGGCAAGCGTGCCGGCAATGACGAGCGCGATGACGAGCGCGGCGGGGCGAAGGACGGGCATACGCATGGCCGGTTCTTTAGCCGAGCCTCCGTCCGCCGCCAAGCGCCCGTTGTCGGGGACATTGCGCGCGGGTTGAGCGTTGGACCGCTGACCCGGTAATGGAGTAGATGATGCCCGCCACCCGCCTCGCCATCCGTCGCGTCGAGAAACCGTGGGGCCGCCACCACCTGTGGCCCGGCTTTGCCGATACTCTGGCAGACTCGGCACCGATCGGCGAGATCTGGTTCGAGGCAGAGCACGCACGTGAGCCTGCCCTGCTGGTCAAATACCTGTTCACCAGCGAGAAACTGTCCGTCCAGGTCCACCCGGACGATGCCGCCGCCATCGCCGCCGGCCATCCACGCGGCAAGGACGAGGCGTGGGTCGTCCTTGCCGCCGAACCGGACGCAACGATCGCCCTCGGCGTCAAATCCCCTGTTACCCGCGAACAACTGCTGGCGGCGGCACGTGACGGCAGCATTGTCGACCTGCTTGCCTGGAAACCTGTCGCCGCCGGCGACGTCATCTACTCACCGGCCGGCACCATTCACGCAATCGGTGCCGGCATCACCCTGATCGAGATCCAGCAGAATATTGACCTGACCTATCGTCTTTACGACTATGGCCGCCCGCGCGAACTGCACCTCGCCGCGGGCGTCGCCGCCGCCTGTCTTACGCCGTTCGCGACACCGAAGCCGCCACGCGCCGTGGCGCCCGGCCGCATTATCCTGGCCGAAGGCGGAAAATTCGTGCTCGAGCGCTGGACTGCCGCGCAGCACATGACCCTGCCGGCCGGAAAAACCGGCTGGTTCGTGCCGATCACCGGCGCCGGCACGATCGACGGCAAGACCTGGCAAGGTGGCGAATGCTGGATGGCCGAAGGTGAAGTCACGGTCACCATGGCGGATGAGGCGGACATGTTGTTCGCCTACCCCGGCGCGACGATGCTCTATCCGCCACCTGCCCCGTAGTGGGCGCAGCGGTAAATTTACGCTCACGCCGCTACAACCCGATGCCATGCTGCGTGTCCTTACCCTTGCAAGCCTGTTTCCGGATGCCAGCCGGCCGACCTTCGGCCTGTTCGTCGAGCGCCAGACGCTGGGCCTCGCCGCACGGGCCGATGTTGCGGTCGAAGTGGTCGCGCCGCTCGGCCTGCCGCCGTGGCCGCTCAACCGCCACCCGCATTATCGCGGGCGCGCTACCCTGCCCGCGCGGGAAAGCCGCAACGGCCTAACCGTCCACCGCCCACGCTTTCCGCTCATCCCCGGCATCGGCGCGCGCTTCCATCCAGCGGCGATTGCACGCGTACTTTGCCCGCTGCTGACGCGGATCAGGCAGGACTTTCCGTTCGATGTGATCGACGCGCAATTCTTCTTTCCCGACGGCCCCGCCGCCGCTCGGCTGGCCCATCATTTCGGCGTGCCTTTCTCGATCAAGGCGCGTGGCGCCGACATCCACTATTGGGCCACGCGTGCCGACACCCGCCCGCAGATCCTTGCGGCGGCGCGCGCGGCGGACGGCCTGCTCGCCGTGTCGGCACGGATGAAAGCAGATGTCGCCGCGCTCGGCATAGCGGCTGACCGGGTTCGCGTGCACCATACCGGCGTCGACCTCGACCGCTTCGCCCCAGCCGACCGCACAGCGGCCAAGGCCGCGCTTGGCCTGTCTGGCCCGGTGATCGCGACGGTCGGCGCACTCATTCCGCGCAAGGGCCAGGACATCGTCATCGACGCGATGGTGGACATTGCCGACGCGAGTTTGCTGCTCGTCGGCGACGGCCCGGATCGCCGCCTGCTGGAGGCGCGGGCGGCGCGGTTCGGTAGCCGTATCCGCTTTCTCGGCAACCGCCCGCACACCGCCCTGCCCGCGCTGCTGGCGGCGGCGGATGTGATGGCCCTGCCGTCCGCCTCCGAGGGGCTGGCGAATGTCTGGATCGAAGCATTGGCCTGCGGCACCCCGATCGTCATTACCGATGTCGGCGGCGCGCGCGAGGTGCTGGACGACGACAGCGCCGGCCGGATCGTCGCCCGGACGCCCGGCGCGATCGCAGCGGCGATCACGGCGCTGCTCGCCGCACCTCCAGACAAGAATGCCGTGCGGCGGGTGGCAGAGCGCTTCACCTGGCAGAGGAACAGCGCCACGCTGTTCGATCACCTGTCAACGCTGGCGGGCCGCCACTGACGCTACCCCGTCGGCCCTCCTGCGAAAGCAGGGGCCCAGAGCACCGCTTCATAACCCTGAGGCCCCTGCTTTCGCAGGAGTGCAAGCTGGCTTGGCCGTAACAGGATCTTTTCGCCGGGCCGTTACAGCGGCATCAGCGCGGCGACGATCCAGCGGTCTTCGCCGCGCAGCACGCCCCAGGCGCGCGCGGCGGCACGGCTGTCCATCGCCTCGACCCCGATGCCGCGCGCTTCGATCGCGGCGACGAAGCGCGGCGACGGGCGCACCAGGTCAGGCCCGGTGCCGAGCAGGAGGAATTCCGGTTGCGGCGCGATATCCAGCAGCGGCGCCAGCGCCGCTTCCACGATGACCGGGTCCGTCCATGGACGCGCCCATTCTGGAGTCAGCAATGCCCCGGCCATGACGATGCCGTCGATCCTGAAGCCGCCGCCGGAAAAGCCGGAGATCACCGGCCCCGCCGGCGGCCGGTCCTGAGAGACGCGCAGCCCGGCCGAGTTGGTCGGCATCAGCCGCGCGGGCCGATCCGCTCGGCGCCCCCCGCGCCCGGCGCCGTCTTGGTCGGTGCCGGCGGCCGAGCGGTCAGGCCGAGCGAGATCAGCAGCGACGAAGAGACATAGACCGAGGAATAGGTGCCGACGACGACGCCGATCAGCATCGCGGCGGTGAAGCCGCGCAGCACATGGCCACCCCAGATCATCAGCGCGCCGAGCGCGAGGGCGATGGTGATCGAGGTCATCACCGTGCGCGGCAGCGTTTCGTTGACCGACAGGTCGATCAGCGACTTCATGTCCATCTGGCGGAACTTGCGCATATTTTCACGGATGCGGTCGTCGATCACCATCTTGTCGTTGATCGAGTAGCCGACGATGGTCAGCACCGCCGCGACGATGTTCAGGTCGAACTCCATCTGGGTGACGGCAAAGAACCCCAGGGTCATCAACACGTCGTGCATGATCGCGACGAAGGTCGATATGCCGAACTGCCATTCGTAGCGCAGCCAGGAGAAGATCGCGATGCCGATCATCGCCAGCAGCACCGCCAGGATGCCATTGCGGATCAACTCGCCGGAGACCTTGCCCGATACCGTCTCCGCCTTGTTGAAGACGACGCCGGGGTCTTCCTTGCCGAGCGCCGCCTGTACGGTACGGACGACGGCGTTGGTCGCGCCTTCGTCGCTGCTTTCGGGGAGCGGCAGGCGGATCGACACGGTGTTGGGGTCGCCGAACTGCTGAAGCTGGCCTTCGCCGACCTTCAGCCCGTCAATCGTCGCACGTACCTTGTCCAACTGCGGCGGCTGGCTGAACCGCGCCTCGATCAGCAGGCCGCCGACGAAGTCGACGCCCAGATTCAGCCCGCGCGTCGCCACCGCCGCCACCGCCAGGATGCTGAGGATGGCGGTGACCGCGAAGCACCAGAAGCGGATCTTGACGAAGCCGATATTGGTGTTGTCGGGGACAAGCTTCAGAAGGCGCATGGCAGCGATCCCGCCCTAGATGTGGATGTCGGTCGGCCGGTGGCTGTGAAGCCAGCCGACGACGAGCATGCGGGTGAAGGTGACGGCGGTGAACACCGACGTCGCGATGCCGATCAGCAGCACGATCGCGAAGCCCTTGATCGGACCGGAGCCGAGGACCAGCATGATCAGCCCGGCGATCGCGTGGGTGACGTTCGCCTCGAAGATCGTCCGGCTCGCTTCGTGGTAGCCGTGCTCGATCGCCTGCGCGACCCGGCGCCCGCGCCGCCGCTCCTCGCGGATGCGCTCGTTGATCAGCACGTTGGCGTCGACGGCGGTGCCGATCGTCAGCACGAAACCGGCGATGCCGGGCAGGGTCAGCGTCGCGCCGAGCAGGCCCATCACCCCCAGGATGACGAACACGTTGATGACCACCGCCGTGTTCGCATAGATGCCGAACCGGCCGTAGGTGACGAGCATGAAGACGATCACCGCCACCGCGGCGATCACCGAGGCGAGGATGCCGGCCCGGATCGAGTCCGCGCCGAGCTGAGGGCCGACCGTCCGCTCCTCGATCACCTTCAGCGCCACCGGCAGCTTGCCGGACCGCAGGGCAATCGCCAGCTCCGTCGCGCTCTGCACGGTGAAATTGCCGGAAATCTGCGCCTGACCGCCAAGGATCGGTTCGTTGATATTCGGTGCCGACAGCACCGAATTGTCGAGGATCATCGCGAAGGGCCGGCCGACATTCTCCTGCGTCACCCGGGCGAAGCGCTTGCCGCCCGCCGCGTCGAAGCGGATGTTGACCACCGGCGAATTGTCGCGTTGGTCGTAACCCTGCTGCGCCTCGATCAACTGGTCGCCGGAAATCAGCACCTGCCGGTGGACGGCGATCGCCTTCACCACGCCGGGCGAATCGGGATAAGGCAGTACCTGGCTACCGGGCGGGGCGCGGCCCTGCGCGACGTCCGCCGGGTTCGCGCTGACGTCGACCAGCTTGAATTCAAGCTTCGCCGTCTTGCCGAGCAGCTGCTTCAGCGCCTCCGGGTCCTGGAGGCCGGGCACCTGGACGAGGATACGGGTCGCACCCTGGCGGATGATCGTTGGTTCGCGGGTGCCGAGTTCGTCGATGCGCTTGCGGACGACCTCGGTCGCGACCTGCATCGCGGCGTCGACCGCGGCGTCGCGGCCCGCCGCCGTCGGGGTGACGACGACGCGGCTGGTGTCCTCGACCTGCACGTTCCAGTCGCGCTGGCCGGTGACGCCGACCCCCTGGGTCAGCGCGCGGAGGCGTTCGACCGCGGCATCGGTCTGCGCCGGGTTGCGGACGAGGAAGCTGAGCCGACCGCCCTGGCTGGAGATGTCGCTGATCTCGATGCGGGGGTCGCCGCGCCGCATTTCGGTGCGGATCGTGTCCTGCATCTGCTCGAGCCGCTGGCTGGCGACATCGGTCGGGTCAGCTTCCAGCAGCAGGTGGCTGCCGCCGGACAGGTCTAGGCCCAGGTTGATCCGCGGCGCCGGCAGGAAACGGGGCCAGTAGGCCTCCGGCACCAGGCTGGGGAGCGCCAGCGAGACGCCGAACAGCACAACGCCAACGATGCTGATGACCTTCCAGCGCGGAAAATCCAGCAGGCCCATCAGTCGTTCGCCGGACGCGTGCCGCCAGCCGGCGTGATGTCGCTCAGCGTTGCCTTCACCACCTTGACCCGGACGTTGGCGGCGATCTCAACCTCGACGAAGCTGTCGTCGACCTTGGTCACCTTGCCGACCAGACCGCCGCCGGTGACAACCTGATCACCCTTCCGGGCGGCGTCGATCATCGCGCGGTGCTTCTTTACCCGCTGCTGCTGCGGGCGGATCAGCAGGAAGTAGAAGATCACGAAGATCGCGATCAGCGGGACCATCTGGATCAGGAAGGACATCCCGCCGGTCGGGGCTGCGGCACCGGCCGCCTGGGCATAAGCAGGGGTAGCGAACATCGTCAGTTATCGCCTGGCAAGGGGCAGCCGGCCGAAGGGCCGACCGGAAAAGGCGGCGCCTATCACGATGTGCGGGCCGGGCGCAACCGGCCAGCGTGGGCGACCAGCGTGGGGCACCGGTTCGCCCCGCACCTTGCGCCGGGCGGCGACTGGGCTTAATGGGCGCGGCTTCGGGTCGGACGACCCGCCGGTCGGGGCGTAGCGCAGCCTGGTAGCGCATCACACTGGGGGTGTGGGGGTCGCAGGTTCAAATCCTGTCGCCCCGACCAATTCGCCGAAGGTTTCCACCGGAGTTATCAGGGCAAACACAGCGTGGCGGACCGGAAAGTTCCGGCCCGGCGCTTTTCGCTGTCCTACATAGAACCTATTTGGTTAGATATACGAATCATATCGAACCGAGGAGGCCGGGGTGGACATTGACGACCTGATCGACGCGGCGATCGGGCGGGAGGGCGGCTTTGTCGACCACCCGGCCGACCGGGGCGGGCCGACGCGATTCGGGATCAGCGAGGCGGTGGCGCGGGCCAACGGCTATGCCGGGCCGATGCGGGCGCTGCCCCGCGCCACCGCCGAACGCATCTACCGCCGGCTGTACTGGGAACAGCCCGGCTATGCGCGGATCGCCGCCACGGCGCCGGCGATCGCGACCGAACTGTTCGACACCGGGATCAACATGGGGCCGGCGGTGGCGACCGGCTTCCTGCAGCGGGCGCTGAACGCGCTGAACCGTGACGCCGCCGATTACCCCGACATCGCCGCGGACGGCGCGCTCGGCCCGCAAACCGAGGCGGCGCTGACCGCCTTCCTCGCCCGGCGCAAGCCCGGGGGCGAGGCGGTGCTGCTGCGCGCGCTGAACGCGCTCCAGGGCGAACGCTATATCCGCCTGGCGGAAAAGCGGCCGGCCAACGAGGCGTTCCTCTACGGCTGGCTGGCCAACCGGCTGGCCTGAACCGCCCCAATCCACGAGTGCCGGCGCACGCGCCTTCCCTTTCCCCGATGTCATGGAGACGGAGCATGGATATTCTCGGCGGGCTGGTCAGCCCGATCACCAAGCTGCTCGACAAGATCATTCCCGACCCGGAGGCGCGCGACGCCGCCAAGCTGGAACTGCTGAAGCTGGAGAACGCCCACGAGCTGGAGGCGGCCAAGGCGCAGATGGCGGCGATCCTGGCGGAAGCGCAGTCGCCCGATCCATGGACCAGCCGCGCCCGGCCCAGCTTCCTCTACGTGATGTACGTGCTGCTGCTGTGGGCGATCCCGATGGGGGTGATCGCCGCGATCAGGCCCGACACCGCGCAGGCGATCGCGCGGGGGATGAACGCCTATCTGGCCGGCATCCCGGAACCGCTCTACGCGCTGTTCGGCACCGGCTACCTCGGCTACACCGCCGCGCGCTCCTGGGGCAAGAGCCGGGGGGTGGCGAAATAGGCGGGCGGTCGATGCGCGCGGCGGTTCCGAGTATCCCGCGCCGGGATCGCCGTGCCACTGCCCGACATCGATCGGGTGCGCGGCAGGTTAAATGTGCCTACGCGTTGCCGCACATAACTCATTGCGAACAGGTAGCAAACGCGCCAGCATCACCAGATGCTCGACCAAGTGCCGACACAAGGCTGGCTGCTATTGCTGATCGCACTTTTTGCAAGCGCGCCCGCTCAATACGTTTATCAGTATCTTGCCCGCGCCCCCGCCAGACGGGATATAACACAACCCCCCGAGGATCTGAGTTGGCGGACCCGCCGGTTATTCGTCCGTAGCGCCGCCATCCTTCTGGTGCTTGCGGCGCTTGCGGTGTTCATCTTCACACCGGCGGCCGCCCAATTCGCGCGGGGACCGCTTTTCTGGCCGATAATGCTCACGGCATTCGGCGTCTTCGGTCTGGGAACGGTCGCGCGAGGGTTTTCGACCGGGCGCATAGAACCGTTTACGCGCGGCATCATGCTCAGTTTCAAGCGCCGGTCTCAGCCCAAGCGCTTCTGGGCGTCCATGGCGTGGAACACCCTATTGAGCTGTGGCGCGCTCTGGGCGGCCATCGACCTCGGCGGCCTGGCGAAAACGCAGGCGCTGGAAAGGCAGTGCCGCGATCCGACAAGCGCCCTCCACCCGCAGGATGCGATATCAGCCTGCAGCCAACTGGTCGAGGCGGCTTCCGAAGACGATGGGGATTTGCCCGATCTGATTGCAAACCGGGGATGGGCTTATTTCCGAGCCGGAGACTATCGCCGGGCAAAGGCCGATTATGCCCGCGCCGTTCACCTCAGCCCGGACGATCCGAATTTACGCTTCAACCTTGGACTTATCGATGAGCGGGCCAACGACATGGCCGGTGCGATCGCCCAGTTCGGCGAGGCGATCCAACTGAGGCCGGACGACGCCGGCGCCTATTCCCGCCGCGGCGTGCTCCTTCTCGAAGGCGGGCATTTCGATCGGGCGATAGCCGATTTCACCCGCGCGCATGAGCTTCAGCCCACCGACCCATGGCCGCTCGCGAGGCGCGCGGACGCATATGACCAAATGGGCGAGCGCGCGAAGATGGAAGCCGACGACGATGCGGTCATACGATTGAGCGAGGCGGAAGAGAGGACACGGCGGTGACGGAGCCGACACTGTCGGCGCGCGCGGGATGAACCCCACGCCTGCCGCGCCGGTTTACGGCAGGCTCATCAGCAGCGAGATGAGCGCGGTGATCCGGCGGCTGTCGGTTTTTTCGAGGATATGGCGGATATGGGTGCGAACGGTGGCCGCGGTGATCCGGCGCCGATCGCCGATCTCCTCCGCCGTCCGGCCGGCGAGCAGGCCCTCGGCCACCCCCATCTCCGCATCCGTGAGGCCGAAGCAGCCGCGCAGCCAGCGGACGCGACGCGCGGCGTCCGGTTCGGACGGCGCGACGAGAAGCAGGCAGCGGTTTGCGACATCGCCGGCCGGAAGCACCAGCAGGCGCCAGGGCGCGGCGCCGGACGGCCGCGCGCACAGGAAGGCCGCCTGTTCGACAGGGCGGCAGCGGAAGGTCTCCGCTATGGCGTTGCGGATCGCCGCCGCCGGGCCTCGATCCGAGAAAACGAGATGTCCCTGTCTCAGCGCAATGCCGTCACCGGTGTCGAGAAGCCTGCGCCCGTTCGGCGACGCTTCGACCAGGCGCAACGCCGCGTCGACCATCAGAACCGTGGCCTGATGCGCATCGAGCATGTTCGCCCAGGCGAGCCGATCCTCTGCCCGACGGCGCAGCAATTCGCGCGCGTGATAGATGCGGTGCAGATCGGTGCCGATCGTATCGAGCCGCGCCGCCTCCGCCGGTGAGAAGGCGCCCGCCGACCACGCCCGGTGGAAGCTAGTCGCCATGATCGCCCCGTCGAACCGGTGGACCAGTCCCAGGCTGTGCCCGGTATCGTCGCCGTGGAACCGGAACAAATCATTCCACATGGCGGAAGCCCGAAAGAGAGTTTCCGGCACGAGATCGTCCAGCGGGACGGCGCGATTGAGGATGCCGCTGGTCAACCCCGCCTGCGTCCACATATCCAGCTCCCCGCTGAATCGGGCGGCGTAATCCTCCATTATGTTACGGTCATAATAGCTGAACTGCTGGACGGTCGTCTGCCCGGCCCGGTCTATGCGCTGGACGTTGCACGACCGCGCCCCGACGAATTGCGCGACCATTGCGGGCAATTGCGCATAGGCCGCATCGTCATCGATGGCCGCGTACAAATCTCCCAACCGGACCATAGCCACCCCTGCCGTCCCACGCGGGGACTGAAAATGAGGCGAATCCTTCGCCGAAATCAACAGTTTTGAGGATGCGGGCGCCCTTTCCCGCACGGTAGCAGGCGGCCGGAGAGCGGGCGTCTCGACGAAGCGGGGAAGGGCACCATCCGATGGGCCCGCTACGCGCGCCTGAAACGCGCCGCTCCATTCCAGGGCGGTACCGGCCATTGTCAAAGGGAGCAGATCATGAAGGGTTTATTGTTGACGGGCGCGCTGGCTGCCTTGTGGGTTCCAACCCAGGCGATGGCGGAAGGGCAGGTCAGCGCAGGCCTGACCGGGGGCACCCTGGGCATCGGGCCGGAGCTGGGGTATCGGCTGTCGGACACGGTCGGCGTCCGTGGCAATGCGACCTTCCTGTCGATCAGCCACGATTTCGATTCCGACGACGTCACCTATCGCGGCAAGGTGAAGCTGAAATCCGTCGGCATGATGCTCGACCTCTACCCGTTCGGCGGAGGCTTCCGGATTTCGGCCGGCGCGCGCATCAACGGCAACGCCGGAACCGTGCGCGCGACCCCCACGGACGACATCGAACTCAACGGCACGCCCTATACGCCAGCCCAGGTCGGAACACTGCGCGGCAAGGCGGAGACGAAGAATTTCGCGCCGGCGCTGACGCTTGGTTACGGCGGCGGGCTGCATTCCGGGTTCACGGTCGGCGTGGAAGCGGGGGTGCTCTTTCAGGGCAAGGTCCGGCTACGCAACTTCACCGCCAGCGGGGGCGGCGTGTCGGCGGCCGATCTCGAAGCCGAGCGCCTGAGCCTGCAGAGCGATGTCGACGACTACAAGGTCTATCCGATTTTGCAGTTGACGCTGGGGTATCGGTTCTAGGCCCTGTCGGTTGCCGATGCCCGTCATCCTGCGGCGCCGTCGACGGTATCGCAGGATGACGGGCGCGGCCCGAAGCGGCAAGCAGGCGCTGTCGCGATCCACATCTGTCGGGCGCGCGCCTACCGTGGCGGGTTGAGGTCCGGGCAGATGTAGCGGGTGCCTTGCGAGTCCTTGTCGAACTTGCCGCTGTCGCGGCCACGGCAGGCGGCCCAGCGGTACTCGCCGGAGCTGAGCGGCCAGTTGCTGTTGACGCCGATCGTCCAGCTATTGCCGGAGCCGCGTTCGCATTCGCCGCTGGTCACCGAGCACCAGAACGCCTCTATCGGCACGCCGCAATCGTTGACGATATAGTTCCGGCCGTTCGGCTGGCGGCGCAAGGTGGCGCAATCCATCGCCGAGGCGGCCGGATTGTGGAGCAGGCGGCGGCGGGCGGGGTCGACGACGCCGTCGGAGGCGACCGGGGTCGCCGCGCCACCGGGCTGGACGCCGGAAGCGGGGTTGGCGGCAGGCGACGGTGCCGAGGGGGGCTGCGCGCCGCGCCGGACCGCTTCCGCCGCCGCACGGACCCGCTCGCGCAGGGTGGCGCCGGATGCGGCGTCGCATTTCTTCCAGAACGGCGCCGCGTCGATCTTGCCGTTGGGCTGGACGAAATATTCGCAGCCGGCGCGGTGGAAGACGACGGACGGGTTGGTGGCGCGGCGCGGGACGGCGGCGAGGGTCAGGCTCGGGGTGCGGCGGGTATTGTATTCGGCGATTTCGCCGGGGCCGTCGATCATCCCGTGCTGGAAGGTCACCCGGTATTCGAAGCGTTCGTCATAGTCGGCGCCTTCGAACGGCGACACCCGGGTTTCGGCGGCGAACACGCCGGGGCCATGCGCCAGGCCGTCGCCATCGCAGCCGCCGTTCCACCGCGCGTTGCGGTTGGTGCGGCGCGGGCCGAACAGCGGATGGTTCTCGGTATAGAGGACGATGATGCAGTCGCCGGCCTGCACCGCGCTCCACAACCCGTCACTGCTACGCGTGCCGTCCTGTGCCGCCGCCGGCGCGGCGGGGAGCACCAGCGCGGTCGCGGCGGCGGTGGCGCGCAGCGCGGCCCGGACCGTGCGGCGTGGTTGTGGTGTCGGCATGTCTCCCCTCCCTTATGGCCGCACGGCCGGGCACGCGCGGCGGTGTAGCCGCGCTTGCTCTACAAACCGTCCCCAGGGATGGTGAAGAGGGGGTTGCCGGGCGGGCGCCGGGGCACCCCCGCCTTATTTCGCCAGCCCCTCCAGCCGGGCGATGCCGATGGCGGCGACGGCCTGTTTCAGCGTGTCGATGCCGGGGGCGTTGCCTTCCGCCTCGACCATGAAGCGGTCGGCGACGAGGACGCCGTATTTGCCCTCGCGGGATTCGTTGTCCCATTCCTCGGTGGTCATCCGGCCGTCGACGATGCCGGTTTTCTCGTAGCCGGTCGCGGTCTGCTTGTTCGACTGGACGTTGAGCGCGGTACCGAGCGAAGCGAGCGCGCCGACGGCGGCGATGTCGGTCACTTCCAGCCGGAAATGATCGTCGCCGCGTTCGTAGCGCGCCTCCGCCCGCGAGCCGCCGAGGCCGCCGGCATTGGCGCCGGAGCTTTCGATCTCCGTCCGTTTCCAGTCGCCGAGCGCGGCGGGGAGCAGGCCCTGCAGCACGTCCGGGGCAACGGCGGTGCGGGGCGTGTCGGCGGCGGCCTCCATCTTGCGGGCGGCCGCCTCCATCTTGCCGACGTCGACCGTGCCGACGCCGGGGATGGCAAGGGTGCCGCTGACGCTGCCGCCACCGGCGCCGGCGCCGATCAGCGGCGCCGGAGTCAGCATCCGCCCGACGCTGGTCGCGACCATGCCGACGACGACGAACAGCACGACGGCGGCGATGACGGTGACGACGGTGTAGCCGAGCGCCTTGGCCGCGGGCGCGCGCATGAGCAGCGGCAGGCCGACATAGAGCAAATAGAGGCTGTAGAGGCCGAGCAGGCCGAGCCAGGCGAGCGCCGGCACGACCTGAAAGATGCCGGCAAGCCAGCCGGCGGTGGCCGAATAGGCGGCGACCTTCATCGCCTGCACCCGGTTCTTCGTGCCGTCGAAGCTGGGGGCCAGCGCATCGATGATATAGGCGAGGACGATCGTGCCGACGACCGTGGCGATGTAGCCGGCGATCGCGGTGCCGAGCGCCGCGCCGACGCTGGGCCGGTAGGTGATGCCGAGCAGCGAGACGCCGAACACCAGCCCGCCAATCAGCCCGGCGACCGGGCCGATCGCCGCCAGCGGCAGCACCCAGCCCTTGACGATGCCGCCGACGGTCATCGGCTCCGCATCGATCGCCCGCCATTCTTCCGCCGGCGCCAGCAGCAGGCGCTTGGCCCGGCCGGCGTGGGTGACGGGCTGATCGCCCGGAAACTCTGCGCTCATCATCGATCCCCTTGCGCGATGGATGGTGCCGGCAGCATGGCGGCTTTTTTGCCGCCCGGCTAGGACGGGTGCGACATTCCTGCCGGTGAGGCGCCGATGACACCGTTGCTGCTGCTGATCGCGTCGAACGTCTTCATGACGATCGCCTGGTACGGGCACCTGAAGTTCAGCCACGCCAATCTGTGGATCGTCATCCTCGTCAGCTGGGGGATCGCGCTGATCGAATATTGCCTGGCGGTGCCGGCCAACCGCATCGGCTATGCCCAGGGGCTGAGCGGCGGGCAGTTGAAGATCATGCAGGAATGCGTGGCGCTGATCGTGTTCGCGGTGTTCGCCCTCGTCGTGCTGAAGGAGCCGCTCGGCTGGCGCTATGTCGGCGCCTTCGTCTGCATCCTTGGCGCGGCGGCGTTCATGTTCGCCGGGCGGACGGCGTGATTGCACTCGCCGGCCGGCGACCCAATATGCGCAACACTGAGATGACGAGCGGGACCCGAATGAGCAACGAGATGACATGGCACGGCACGACGATCCTGTCGGTGCGGCGTGGCGGCAAGGTGGTCGTCATCGGCGACGGCCAGGTGTCGATGGGCCAGACGGTGATGAAGCCCAACGCGAAGAAGGTCAGGCGGCTGGGCGACGGATCGGTGATCGGCGGCTTTGCCGGCGCCACCGCCGACGCCTTCACCCTGTTCGAGCGGCTGGAGGCGAAGCTGGAGCGGCACAGCGGCCAGCTGATGCGCGCCGCCGTCGAGCTGGCCAAGGACTGGCGGACCGACAAATATCTGCGCAACCTGGAAGCGCTGATGATCGTCGCGGACAAGGATGTGACGCTGGTCCTGACCGGCAATGGCGACGTGCTGGAGCCGGTGGGCGGGATCGCCGCGATCGGCTCCGGCGGCAATTTCGCGCTGGCGGCGGCGCGGGCGCTGTCCGATTACGAGCAGGACGCCGAGACGCTGTGCCGCAAGGCGATGCAGGTCGCCGCCGACATCTGCGTCTACACCAACGAGAACGTGACGGTGGAAACGCTGGACAGCGCCGTCTGACCGCCCGGCACCCCACCCCAACCCCTCCCCTGAAGGAGAGGGGCTTGCGAATAGAGAGACCATGAACGATTCCCTGACCCCGAAAGCCATCGTCGCGGCGCTGGACGCGCACATCATCGGCCAGACCGAGGCGAAGCGCGCGGTGGCCGTCGCGCTGCGTAACCGCTGGCGGCGGCAGCGGCTGTCCGCCGAGCTGCGCGACGAGGTAACGCCGAAGAACATCCTGATGATCGGGCCGACCGGCTGCGGCAAGACCGAGATCAGCCGGCGGCTGGCAAGGCTGGTCGACGCGCCGTTCGTCAAGGTCGAGGCGACCAAGTTCACCGAGGTCGGCTATGTCGGCCGCGACGTCGAGCAGATCGCCCGCGACCTGGTGGAGGAAGCGGTGCGGCTGGAGAAGGAGCGCCGCCGTTCCGCCGTCAAGGACAAGGCGGAGGAGGCGGCGATGGGCCGGCTGCTCGACGCGCTGACCGGCAAGGACGCGAGCGAGGCGACGCGCAGCGCGTTCCGCCAGCGCTTCCGCGACGGCCACCTGGACGAGACCGAGATCGAGATCGAATTGCAGGCGGCGCCGCAGATGCCGTTCGAGCTGCCCGGCGCCGGCGGCCAGGTCGGCATGATCAACCTTGGCGACATGATGGGCAAGGCGTTCGGCGGCCAGCAGACCAAGCGGCGCAAGCTGAGCGTGCGCGCGGCGTGGGACAAGCTGGTCGAGGAGGAAGCCGAGAAGCGGCTGGACCAGGACGAGGTCAGCCGCGTCGCGCTGGCCGACGCCGAGGCCAACGGCATCGTCTTCCTCGACGAGATCGACAAGATCGCGGTTTCCGACGTGCGCGGCGGATCGGTCAGCCGCGAGGGCGTGCAGCGCGACCTGCTGCCGCTGATCGAGGGCACGACGGTTTCGACCAAATACGGGCCGATGAAGACCGACCATATATTGTTCATCGCCAGCGGCGCGTTCCATGTGGCGAAGCCGAGCGACCTGCTGCCCGAATTGCAGGGCCGCCTGCCGATCCGCGTCGAGCTGAAGGCGCTGAGCGAGGAGGATTTCGTCCGCATCCTGAGCGACACCAAGGCCAGCCTGCCGCAGCAGTACCAGGCGCTGATCGCGACCGAGGGCGTGACCATCACCTACACCGACGACGGCATCCGCGCGATCGCCCGCGTCGCCGCCGAGGTGAACGGCCAGGTCGAGAATATCGGCGCCCGCCGGTTGCAGACGGTGATGGAGAAGCTGATCGAGGATGTCAGCTTCCACGCCGAGGACCGGGCCGGCGGCACGCTGACCATCGACGCCCCTTATGTCGAGAGCCAGTTGTCCGGCATTGCGCGCAACACCGACCTCAGCCGCTTCATCCTGTAGCCGGGCGGGCGCGGGCGACGAACAGGCCGAGCAGCGCGCCGCCGAGCAGCACCGCCGCCGCGATCGCGAAGCCAAGCCCCGGCAGCGTGCCGATCGACAGGCTGTAGACCCAGCCGAAGAACAGCGGCGAGGCGATGCCGGCGATGCTGGCGATGCTGTTGTTCGCGCCCTGAAGCTGGCCCTGCTCGTTTTCCGCGACGCGCGCGGTCATCAGGGACTGCAGCGTCGGCATCGCCAGCCCCCAGAGCGCATTGGGTATGAGCGCGGCGGCGAACAGCCAGCCGGTCGGCGCGATGCCCATCGCCAGGAGGCCGAGGGCGCCGCCGGCCAGGCCGACGATCATCGTCCGCCGATCCCCCAGCCGGCGGGCGACCGGGCCGACGAGCAGGCCCTGCACCCCCATGTCGAGCAAGCCGGCGCCGGCGAGCAGCAGCCCGACCTCGAACGCGCCGAGGCCGTAGCGATGGCCGGCGTAGAGCACGTAGATCGCCGAAAAGACGTGGTGGGCGAAATAGAGCAGGAAATTGATCGCGGCGAGGCCGGTCAGGTCGTGGTGCGAGCGCAGCAGGCGCAGCGCGCCGAGCGGGTTGGCCCGCGCCCACGAAAAAGCCATCCGCCGTTCGACCGGCAGCGATTCGGGCAGGACGAACAGGCCGTAGAGGAAGGCGCAGGCGGACAGGCCGGCGGCGACCCAGAACGGCACCCGCGGCCCCCATTCGCCGAGCACCCCGCCGAGCGCCGGGCCGGCGACGAAGCCGGCGGCGAAGGCAGCGCCGACCAGGCCGTAGGCGCGGGCCCTGCCCTCCGGCGGCGTGATGTCGGCCATATAGGCGAAGACGGCGGTGAAGCTGGACGAGGTGACGCCGCCGATCAGCCGGCCGACCGCCAGCCACCACAGATCGGGCGCCAGCGCCATCAGCACCCAGTCGATCGCCAGCCCGACCGTCGAGATCAGAATCACCGGCCGCCGGCCGAAATGATCGGACAGCGCGCCGATGACCGGCGAGCACAGGAACTGCATGCCCGCCCAGATCGCGATCAGCGCGCCGTTCCAGATCCCGGCCGAGGCGGCCGATCCGGCGAATTCCTCGACCAGCGCCGGCAGGACGGGGATGATGAGCCCCATCGCCATCACGTCGAGCAGCGCCGTCACCAGGATGAAGGCGATGGCGGGGCGCAGCCGGGCGGGTGAGAGATGGATCGACACGGGGAACGGGCCTTTCCGGCGCAGGTCTGGCGGTCGGGCTGCTTAGGGGCTGCGCGGGGTAAAGGGAAGCGGGCGTCGCGGTGGGCGGGGATTGGCGGAGGCGGGGGTGGATTGCCGCGCCGCTGCGCGGCTCGCAATGACGGGAGACGGTGCTCCTGCGCAGGCAGGAGTCCAGGGGGGTTCGGCGGAGGGGATGTGGGCTCCTGCTCTCGCAGGAGTACAGGGAGCGGACGACGCCTTACGCGCGTGGGCTCCCGCTTTCGCGGGAGCGCGGGGAGCGGCGGGGGGCTAGACCAGCCGGGACTGTTTGACCGCGGCGCCGACGAAGCTGGCGAACAGCGGGTGGGGGTCGAACGGCTTGGATTTCAGTTCCGGGTGGAACTGGACGCCGACGAACCAGCTATGATCGGGCCGCTCGACGATTTCCGGCAGAGTGCCGTCGGGCGACATGCCGGAGAAGACGAGGCCGCCCTTTTCGAGCGCCTCGCGGTAATGGACGTTGACTTCGTAGCGGTGGCGGTGGCGCTCGCTGATCTCGTCGGTGCCGTAGATCGCGCGGACGACGCTGTTGCCGGCGAGCGTCGCCGGGTAGGCGCCGAGCCGCATCGTACCGCCAAGGTCGCCGCCGGCCTCGCGCTTCTGCAAGCCTTCTTCCGACATCCATTCGGTGATCAGCCCGACCACCGGTTCCGACGTCGGGCCGAATTCCGTCGTCGACGCGTCGGCGATGCCGGCGAGGTTGCGGGCGCCTTCGATGCAGGCCATCTGCATGCCGAGGCAGATGCCGAAGAACGGCACGTTGTGTTCGCGGGCGAAGCGGACGCTGGCGATCTTGCCTTCCGACCCGCGCTCGCCGAAGCCGCCGGGGACGAGGATGGCGTGCATCGGCTCAAGCTGGGCGGCGAGCGCGTCCTCATGCTCGAACAGTTCCGCGTCGAGCCAGCGAATGTTGACCTTGACCCGGTGGGCGATGCCGCCGTGGACCAGCGCCTCGTGCAGCGACTTGTAGGCATCCGGCAGGCCGACATATTTGCCGACGACGCCGATCGTCACCTCCCCTTCCGGGTTGGACAGGCGGCTGACGATTTCCGTCCAGCGCGACAGGTCCGGGCTGTCATTCGCGGTGATGCCGAACGCGCGCAGCACTTCGCGGTCCAGCCCCTCGGCATGATAGGCCTGCGGCACGGCGTAGATGCTCGGCGCGTCGAGCGCCGGGATCACCGCTTCCTTGCGGACGTTGCAGAACAGCGCGATCTTGGCGCGCTCGCTGGCCGGCAGCGGCTGTTCGCAGCGGCAGACCAGCACGTCCGGCTGGATGCCGAGGCTGGTCAGTTCGCGCACGCTGTGCTGGGTCGGCTTGGTCTTCAGCTCGCCGGCGGCGGCGATGAACGGCACCAGCGTGACATGGACGAACACGCTGTTTTCCCGGCCGATGTCGTTGCGGAGCTGGCGGATCGCCTCGATGAACGGTAGCGATTCGATGTCGCCGACGGTGCCGCCGATCTCGCACAGCACGAAATCGACATCATCGGTGTCGGCCTGGGCGAAGGCCTTGATCGCGTCGGTGACGTGCGGGATGACCTGCACCGTCGCGCCGAGATAGTCGCCGCGCCGCTCGCGCTGGATGATCGTCTGGTAGATGCGGCCGGAGGTGACGTTGTCGCTCTGGCGGCCCGGCACGCCGGTGAAGCGTTCGTAATGGCCCAGATCGAGGTCGGTCTCCGCGCCGTCGTCGGTCACGTAGACCTCGCCGTGCTGATAGGGGCTCATCGTCCCCGGATCGACGTTCAGATAGGGATCGAACTTGCGGATGCGGGCGCGATAGCCCCGCGCCTGCAGCAACGCCGCGAGCGATGCCGCCATGAGACCCTTGCCAAGCGAGGAGACCACGCCGCCGGTGATAAAAATGAACCGCGCCATGGGAGTTGATGCCTAGCCGCGAACCATACCCGACGACAAGCGGCGTTATCCGTCTTGCGACGAATAATTCGCTGCGGCCGGGTGCGGCCGATCAGTTGGTGGAGGTGGGCGAAGCCGCAGGCGTCGGGGTGGCGGCGGCCTTCGGCGCCGGAGTCGCCGCAGCGGCCGGCGATGCCGCAGGCGTCGGCGCCGCGGCAGGCGCCGGGGCACTGCCGCCGGTCGCCTGCTGGGCGGCGGCGGCGAGCGGATCGTCGACCGGCAGCGGCGGCGCCTCACCCTGCTGCTGCGCGGCCGGCGCCTGGGCGGCGAGGCTGGTGTCGATTTCCGTCGTCTTGCGCGCATGGGCGGCGACGAAGGCCAGGGTGATGCTGAGCAGGATGAAGATCGTCGCCAAGACGGTGGTGGCGCGGGTCAGGAAATCCGCCGCGCCGCGCGCCGACATTAGCCCCGCCGGGCTGCCGCCCCCGCCCATACCGAGGCCGCCGCCTTCCGATTTCTGCATCAGGATGATGCCGACGAGCGCGGCGGCAATGATGGCCTGGACGACGAGGAGAAAGGTGAACATGCGTGCTCTTGCGGATAGGGGAGCGGCGAAAGGCGCCGGATGTGGCGGCCGCCTTAGCGAATTGGCGGCCGTGGTTCAACCACGGCTTTCGCCGGCGGCCGCGATGATCGGCACGAAATCCGCCGCAGTCAGGCTGGCGCCGCCGACCAGCGCGCCGTCGACGTCGGCGACGCCGAGCAGCGCCGCCGCGTTCGACGCCTTGACCGACCCGCCGTAGAGGATGCGCACGCCCTGCCCGGCCGCGCCATAGGCGCCGACCAGCGCCGCGCGGATCGCGGCATGGATTTCAGCGACGTCGCCGGTCGAGGGGGTGCGGCCAGTGCCGATCGCCCAGACCGGCTCATAGGCGACGACCAGCCGGTCGGCCGCCGCCGGTAGCGACCCGGCAAGCTGGGCGGAGACGACGGCGACGGCGCGGCCGGCATCGCGCTGCCCCTCCGTTTCGCCGACGCAGACGATCGCGGTCAGCCCGGCGGCGATGGCGGCTTCCGCCTTGGCGCGGACCTCCGCATCGGTCTCGTGCTGGTCGGCGCGGCGTTCGCTATGGCCGACGATGACCAGTTCCGCCCCCGCCTCGACCAGCATCGCGGCCGAGACGCAGCCAGTGTGCGCGCCCGAGGCGGCGGCGTGGACGTCCTGCCCGCCGACCGGCACGCCGCGCCCGGCGGCGCCAGCGATCAGGGTGAAGGGCGGGCACAGCGCGACGTCGACGCCGGGATGCGCCCGCGCCGCCGCCGCGATCGCATCGACTTCCGCCAGCGCGGCCTTGCTGCCGTTCATCTTCCAGTTGCCAGCAACGAGCTTCCTCAGCACGATCCTTCCTCCCATGGTCAGCCGAGCCGCCCCTTTCCCCCGTCCGGCCGGAAAAATGAAGAGGCGACGTGCCCGGCGGCGATATTCGTCCCCGGCGCTTGATGCCGCCCGGCGCGCCCCCTAAAGCATGGTCCGACTTCCTGATCCAATCGCAGCGACGGATACCGCATGTTCGCATTCTTCCGGGGCCTGACCAATTCCAAGATCGGCCTGTTCTTCGTCGGCATCTTCGTCGTCGCGATCGCCGTCGGCTTCGCCATGGCCGACATGAGCAGCTACCAGCTCGGCGACGGGAGCGGCGGCGGCCGCACCACCCTCGCCAAGGTCGGCAAGCAGAAGATCGACGCGACCGAGTTCGCCCAGCGCATCCAGCGCCAGCTCGACCTGGCCCGGCGCGACCGGCCGGACATCACCATGCAGCAACTGGTGTCGGCCGGCGGGGTGGAGGACATACTGGCGCAACTGGTCGACAGCGTCGCGCTCAGCGAATTCGCCCGCAGCCAGGGCATGCTGGTCAGCCGCAAGCTGGAGGACGGGCAGATCGCCAGCATCCCGCTGTTCCGCGCGTTCAACGGATCGGTCGACCGCGCCGCGATCGACCAGTTCCTGAACCAGACGCGGATGACCGAGGCGCAGTTCCGCGCCGAACTGTCGCGCGAGGCGATGACCAGCCTGCTGATGACGCCGGCGTCCGGCGCCGCCCGCGCGCCGTTCGGCCTGGTCACCCCCTATGCGTCGATGCTGCTCGAGGAGCGGGCCGGCAGCCTTGGCTTCGTGCCGGTCAGCGCGGTCAAAACCGCGGCGCCGACCGACGCCGACATCGCCGCCTATTACCAGCGCAACGCGATGCGCTACACCGTGCCGGAACGCCGCGCGGTGCGCTATGCGACGATCGCCCGCGACGCCGCTGCCGGCACGGCGGCGCCGACCGAGGCGGAGATCGCCAAATATTATCAGGACGAGAAGGCCCGCTACACCGCCCGCGAGACCCGCAGGCTGAGCCAGGTCATCGTGCCGGACGAGGCGACGGCCAAGGCGATCGCCGCCAAGGCCAGCGCCGGCACCCCTCTCGCCGCCGCCGCCGAGGCCGCCGGTTTCGCCGCCGCGGTGCTCGACAAGCAGACGCGCGAAGGCTTCACCCCGCAGAGCAACGCCTCGCTCGCCGCCGCCGTATTCTCTTCCCCCGCCGGCACGGTGGTGCCGCCGGCCAAGTCGGCGATCGGCTGGCATGTCGTGCGGGTCGATGCGATCGAGGCGACGCCGGCGCGCAGCCTCGACCAGGTGCGCGGTGAAATCGTCGAGGCGCTGAAGACGCAGAAGGCCGATCAGGCGCTGTCCGACATCGTCGCGCGGATCGAGGATTCGGTGGCGGACGGCGCGACGTTCGACGAAGCGGTCAAGGCCAACGGGCTGACCGCCAGGACGACGCCGCCGCTGCTGGCGAGCGGCGTCGACCCCGCCGCGCCCGACGCGCCGGTGCCGCCGGAGGTCGCCGCCGCCGCCAAGGCCGCCTTCGCATCCGAGCAGGGCGACGACCCGACCGTCGAGCAGGCGGTGTCGAACGAGCTGTTCGTCCTCGTCGTGCTCGACCGGGTGATCGCCGCCGCGCCGCCGCCGCTGGCCCAGATCCGCGCGCGCGTCACCGCCGATCTCGTCGCCGATCGCGCCATGGAGGCGGCGCGCAAGATCGCCGACGCCGCCATCGCCAAGGTCAAGGGCGGCAGCACGCTGGCCGAAGCCTTTGCCGGCGCCGGCGCGCCCCTGCCCGCGCCGACCGCGATCGGCAGCCAGCGGCAGGACATCATGCGCCCCGGCCAGCGGCCGAACCCGGAAATGGCCCTGCTGTTCAGCATGGTGGTGAAAACGGCGAAGGCGCTGGAGGCCCCCGACCGCAAGGGCTGGTACGTCGTCTATCTCGACCGGGTTAAGCCGGGCAACGCGACCGGCCGGCCCGACCTGGTGGCGGCGGCGCGGGCGCAGTTCTCGCAGGTGCTCGGCCAGGAATATGCGCTGCAGTTCGCCGCTGCCGCGCGCGCGGCGGTGGGCGCCACCCACAACACCGCGGTGGTCGAGCGGCTGAAGCGCGAGCTGGTCGGCGGCACCAACCGGTGACGCTCGGCGCGGGCGACGCAGCGGCGCGCGCGGCGCTGGCCGCCGGTCGCCCGGCGCTGGTCTGGCGGCGGCGGATCGCCGACACCGAAACCCCCGTCTCCGCCGCGCTGAAGCTGATCGAGCCGGGACGTGGCGATTATCTGCTCGAATCGGTCGAGGGCGGGCAGACGCGCGGCCGCCACAGCCTGATCGGCCTGGCGCCCGACCTGCTGTTCCGCGCTATCGGCGACCGCGCCGAGATCAACCGCCAATGGCTGACCGACCAGCGGGCGTTCGAACCGGCCGAGGGCGACGCGCTGTCGGCGCTGCGCGCACTAGTCGCCGCCTGCCGGATGGAGGTGCCGCCGGAACTGCCCCGCGCGCTAGCCTGCCTGGTCGGCTATTTCGGCTATGAGACGATCGGGCTGGTCGAAAAGCTGCCGCGCCCGGCACCCAACCCGCTGGCACTGCCCGACATGCTCTTTGCCCGGCCGACGGTGATCCTGATCTTCGACCGGCTGACCGACGAGTTGTTCTTCGTCGCGCCGGTATGGCCGGGGGCGCCCGGCGGGGTCGACGCCGCCGTCGAGCGGATCGAGGCGGCGATGGCACGGCTAGCGCAGCCGCTGCCCGCCGAGGCCGCCCCCGCCGCCCTGCCGGAGATCGCCGCGACGCCGGTGCTGCCCGCCGGGCGCTATGCGGAAATGGTCGCCGGCGCGCAGGCGCATATCGCCGCCGGCGACATTTTCCAGGTGGTGCTGGCCCAGCGTTTCACCACGCCGTTCGCCCTGCCGCCGTTCGCGCTGTACCGCGCGCTGCGCCGGGTCAATCCGTCGCCCTTCCTCTATTACCTCGACCTGCCCGGCTTCGCGCTGATCGGCAGTTCGCCGGAAATCCTGGTCCGCGCCCGCGACGGCGAGGTGACGATCCGCCCGCTGGCCGGCACCCGACCGCGCGGGCGCACGACCGCCGAGGACGCCGCCAACCGCGCCAGCCTGCTCGCCGACCCGAAGGAGCGGGCCGAGCACCTGATGCTGCTCGACCTGGGCCGCAACGACGTCGGCCGGGTCGCGGCGGCGGGCAGCGTGACGGTGACCGACAGCTACGCGGTCGAGTATTACAGCCACGTCATGCACATCGTGTCGAACGTCGTCGGGCGGATCGCGCCCGGCAAGGACGCGCTCGACGCGCTGTTCGCCGGCTTCCCCGCCGGCACGGTCAGCGGCGCGCCCAAGGTCCGCGCCTGCGAGATCATCGCCGAACTGGAGCCGGAAACGCGCGGCGCCTACGCCGGCGGCGTCGGCTATTTCTCCCCCGACGGATCGATGGATTCGTGCATCGTGCTGCGCACCGCCGTGGTCAAGGACGGGGTGATGCACGTCCAGTCCGGCGCCGGCATCGTCGCCGACAGCGACCCCGCCGCCGAACAGCGCGAATGCGAAGCCAAGGCCGGCGCCCTGTTCGCCGCCGCCCGCGAAGCCGCCCGCATCGCCGGAGAAGCGGGATTCGGGCAGTAGGCGTTTACCGGGCGCCAGCGTTTGCCAAGCGGCCTGTCGCGCGGCTAAGGGCGGCGGCATGATCCTGGTCGTCGACAATTATGACAGCTTCACCTGGAACCTGGTCCATTACCTGATGGAACTGGGCGCGGAGACGCGGGTGGTGCGCAACGATGCGCTGAGCGTGGGCGAGGCGATGGCGTCCGGGGCGGCGGGGTTCCTGATCTCTCCGGGGCCGGGGACGCCGGACGATGCCGGCATTTCGCTGGAGCTCGTCGCTGCCTGCGCGGAGGCCGGGCGGCCGCTGCTCGGCGTCTGCCTTGGCCATCAGGCGATCGGCCAGCATTTCGGCGGGCGGGTGGTGCGCGGCGGGCTGATGCACGGCAAGACCTCTCCGGTCGCGCATGACGGCAGCGGCGTGTTCGCCGGCATCCCCTCTCCGTTCACCGCGACGCGCTATCATTCGCTGATCGTCGACGCGCTGGCGCCGCCGCTGATCGCCAATGCGACCGCGCCGGACGGCAGCGTGATGGCGGCGCGGCACGAGAGCCTGCCGATCCACGGCGTGCAGTTCCACCCGGAGAGCATCGCCACCGAGCATGGCCATGCGCTGATCGCCAATTTCCTGCGGATCGCCGGGGCGAGCGCGGCGGTCGCGGCATGACCGTCACGACAGGGCTGCCCGATCCGGCGACGCCGCTGGACGCCGAGACCGCGCGCGCGGCGTTCGACGCGATCCTCGACGGGCGCTGCGCCGACGACGCCGTCGCCGCCTTCCTTGTCGGCATGACGGTACGGGACGAGACGAGCACCGAGATCGCCGCCGCCGCGCGGGCGATGCGGGCGCGGATGATCCCGGTCGCGGCGCCCGAAGGGGCGATCGACGTGTGCGGGACCGGCGGCGACGGCGCCCACAGCCTGAACATCTCCACCGCCGTCGCCATCGTCGTCGCGGCGTGCGGCGTGCCGGTCGCCAAGCACGGCAACCGCGCCGCTTCATCCAAGGCTGGCGCCGCCGACACGCTGGAGGCGATGGGCCTGAACCTGGCCCGCGCATCGGAACGGGCGGAGGAGACGCTGGGCGACATCGGCATCGCCTTCCTGTTCGCGCAGACCCACCACCCGGCACTTGGCCGGCTGGCGCATATTCGGCGGACGATCGGGCGGCGGACGATCTTCAACCTGCTCGGCCCGCTGGCGAACCCGGCGCGGGTGACCCGCCAGCTTATCGGCGTCGCGCGGGTCGATTACCTGCCGACGGTGGCCGGCGCGCTCGATCAGCTTGGCGCCGACGCGGCGCTGGTCGTGTCCGGCGAGGAAAGCCTGGACGAGCTGTCGATCGCCGGGCCGAGCCGGATGGTGCAGCTCGGCACCTGCGGCAGCGCCACGGTGACCGTCACGCCGGAGGACGCCGGGCTGCCCCGCCACGGGCTGGACGCGATCCGCGGCGGCGATCCGGCGTTCAACGCCGCCGCGCTCGGCGCGCTGCTGATCGGTGCGGAAAGCCCGTATCGCGACGCGGTGCTGCTGAACGCCGCCGCCGCGCTGATCGTTGCCGGCCACGCGGCGACGCTGGCCGAGGGCGCCGAGGAAGCGGCCGAGGCGATCGACCGGGGACTGGCCAAGGCGCTGCTCGACTGCTGGATCGCGACCTGCCGATGACCGACATGCTGGAGACGATCTGCGCGACGACGCGAGCGGAGGTGGCCCGGCGCAAGGCGGCGCGGCCGCAGGCCGACATCGAAGCCGCGATCGCCGGGCAGACGCCGCCGCGCGGCTTCCGCGCCGCGCTCGACGCGATGCCGGGTCACGCGCTGATCGCCGAGATCAAGAAGGCCAGCCCGTCCAAGGGGCTGATCCGCGCCGATTTCGACCCGCCGGCCCACGCCCGCGCCTATCAGGCCGGCGGCGCGGCCTGCCTGTCCGTGCTGACCGACACGCCCTATTTCCAGGGCCATGCCGACTATCTGGTCGCGGCGCGCGCCGCCTGCACGCTGCCGGTGCTGCGCAAGGACTTCATGGTCGACCCGTGGCAGGTGGCGGAAGCGCGGGCGATGGGCGCCGACGCGATCCTGATCATCGTTGCCGCCCTCGACGACGGGCAGATGGCCGAGATCGAGGCAGCGGCGATCGACCAGGGCATGGACGCGCTGGTCGAGGTCCACGACGCAGCGGAGCTGGAGCGGGCGCTGCGCCTGCGATCGCGTCTGATCGGGGTCAACAACCGCAACCTGCGCGACTTCTCGGTCGATTTCGAACGGACCTACGAGCTGGTCGGCCGGGCGCCGGCCGGCTGCACCTTCGTTGCCGAAAGCGGGCTGGGCAGCGCCGCCGACCTGGACGCGATGGCTGCCCACGGCGTGCGCTGCTTCCTGGTCGGCGAAGCGCTGATGCGCGAGAACGACGTCGAGGCGGCGACGCGGCGGCTGCTCGGGCGATAGGCGCTCGGGACGGCGCCAACCGCCGGCGCTTGACGCGGGCGCGGATGTTTCCTACACGTTCTCCGTTCGTTCCAGCGGAGACATACGATGCTGACGCGCAAGCAACATGAACTGATCTGCTTCATCCACGACCGGCTGGCCGAAAGCGGCGTGTCGCCGTCGTTCGAGGAGATGAAGGAGGCGCTGGACCTGAAGTCCAAGTCCGGGGTCCACCGGCTGGTCAACGCGCTGGTCGAGCGCGGCTATATCCGCCGTCTGCCCAACCGCGCCCGCGCGCTGGAGGTGCTGCGCGCGCCGGAGCGGCCGAAGAACGCCGGCGCCGCGCGATCCGCCCCGACCCCGCCGCCGATCGCCGCCAACGACGTGCTGGAGATCCCGCTGCACGGCCGCATCGCCGCCGGCCTGCCGATCGAGGCGCTGGAAGGGCAGAGCATGTTGTCGGTGCCGGCGGCGCTGCTCGGCAATGGCGAGCATTACGCGCTGGAAGTGTCGGGCGATTCGATGGTCGAGGCCGGTATCCTCGACGGCGACTATGCGCTGATCCGCCGCGCCGACACCGCCCGGGACGGCCAGATCGTCGTCGCGCTGATCGACGACAACGAGGCGACGCTGAAATATTACCGCCACGAAGGCGCGATGGTGCGGCTCGACCCGGCCAACCGCGCTTATGACCCGCAACGCTACCATCCCGACCAGATCCGCGTTCAGGGCCAACTGGCCGGCCTGCTGCGCCGCTACTGAGCACAGAGCCGGGCGCGGCTCTGCAAGGCGGGCGGACGCGACGCGGTTCGTGTTGCGCCACGGGTGAAGGCGGACGGGCACCGGGTGCGGGCGACAGGCCGATGGGGTCGGCGCCATGGCGCGCGGGTGGGGCACGCGGCGTGCTCTCACCGCCGCTGGCGGGTTTGACGGGGCGGCTGTTTCCGGCGCGTGGTTCGGCTGCCGGCCCCTCCTGCACGCGGCGCTTTTTGGAGAGTCCGGCAGGTGAGTTCCGCCTGTGTGGATTGCCGCGCCCTTTCGGGGCTCGCAATGACGATCCTGCTTTGCGCCCCTTCGGGAGCCCGCAATGCCGGCTGCGATCTTGTCGGCTGAGGTTTGCCGGCGTTACGCCGGACGGGTCGGATTGGATGCGGGCGGCAGGCGGACGGGGCGTTTGCCCGGCCTGCCGGCGGCGGGCTGACAGGTCTGCGCGAACCGCCGGCGGTCATCGGTGTGGAGGCGGGATGGCGGCCGGCTGCACAGCAGAAGGGCGGCCCCTTGCGGGACCGCCCTTGCCGATGGTTATCCGATCGTCCGGCTAGCGGACGCAGACGTTACTTGCCGAACACCGCATATTGTTCGTTGCCGACAAAGCCCATCTTGGTCACGCCCGAGCGCTTGACCACGGCCAGAACCCGGTCGACGACCTCGTAGCGGGCCTGCGGATCCGGCTGGATGTGCAGTTCCGGCTCCGGCGTCATGACCTTGGTCCGGTCCAGATACTGGCGCAGCGTCACCAGATCGATCGGCGAACCATTCCACAGCACGACGCCACGGGGGTCGATGCTGAGCTGGTTCTTGTCCGGCTCGACCGGAGGCGGGTTCTTCTGGTCCGAATTGGCCGGAAGATCGATCTTCACCGCGTGGGTCTGGATCGGGATGGTGATGATGAACATGATGAGCAGAACGAGCAGGACGTCGATCAACGGCGTCGTGTTAATTTCCATCATCGGGGCGCCGTCGTCGCGGCCACCGCTCATTGCCATGTTGTGTTACTCCTTGGCAGTCGGTCTCAGAGACGCGTGACGACGCCGCCGGGCGGCGGTTCGGAAATGAAGCCGACCCGCGCGAAGCCAGCCCGCTGCATCGTGAAGATCGTGCCGCCGATGCACCGGTAGGGCGTGTTCACGTCACCGCGAATGTGGACTTCGGGCAGTTCGAGGCCGGGGGCGTTGACGCCGCCCTGCTTCTCGATCTCCAACTTCAGCTTGTCGACCGCGCGATTGAGCAGTTCCGTCGAGTTCACTCGCGTCTGATTCCAGTAGACCTCACAAGCACCGGTATCGCTTGCCTTGACCGACAGCGAGACATTCTCCGGCTTGGTGGTGGTCGGATCGAACCGAACGTCGGGCAGCTTGACCGGCACGGTCTGGATCACGACCGGAATTGCGATCAGGAAAACGATCAGCAACACCAGCATGACGTCCGTGAGCGGGACGACGTTGATGTCCGACATCGGAACATCCGTATCTCCGCCGACAGTGTGAGACATAATCTAGGATCCTATCCGTCACATTCATTATGTCCGCCCTATAGCGAGGCGGAGGAGAAGGGGGGCCGGCGCCCGAGGCTACCCGCCCCCCTTCCTGCGCACTTAGGCCTTCGGCGGCGTCGAACCACCACCCGGCGTGCCCGGACGGGCGGGCGCCGCGGCGGGGCGAGCCGGCGCGGCCTTGCCGGCGGCGACCGGCCGAACGTTGCCGCTCGAGCTCAGGTAGCTCTGAACGTCGTTGACGAAGCCGTCCAGATCCTCGGCGATCACCTTGTTGCGACGCTGCAGCCAGTTGTAGGCAAGCACCGCCGGCACGGCGACGACCAGGCCGAGCGCGGTCATGATCAGCGCTTCACCGACCGGACCGGCAACCGCGTCGATCGACGCCTGACCGGCGAGACCGATCTTGATCAGCGCGCGGTAGATGCCGACCACGGTACCGAACAGACCGATGAACGGCGCCGTCGCACCCACGGTGGCGAGGAACGGAAGCCCGCCGCCCTCGAGGCTGGACGAGATCAGCGCGCGGCTGCGGCCGAGCGCGGCATCCGTCCAGTCGTGCGCCTCGATCGAGCTGTCGGTCAGCTTGGCGTGCTGCTCCTGCGCGGCGATCGCGTCGTCGACGATCTGGCGATAGGCGGAGTCCTTCTCCAGCTTCGCGGCACCGTCCTTCAGGTTGGTCAGGTTCCAGAAGCTGGCGCGGACGCGCCGCGTCTGGCTCATGATCCGGTGCTGTTCGTAGAGCTTGGTGAACAGAACGTAGAACGAGAACACCGACATGATCATCAGGATGGCGAACGTCGACTGGGCGATGATGCCGCCCTGCTGAAGCGCCGGGACCAGGCCGTACGGATTCTCCCCGGCCGGTTCGGCCGCGCCGGCGGCGGCCATGAGCTGGATCAACATATTGTTTTCCTCACAAGTGCTTATGTCTGTTGAGCATCAAGCCAACCTGGCCCGCCGGGCCAGGTTGGCCGGTTGTTATTTCGGCAGCACCCACCGCACGCGTCGCGATGACGTCGAACGAATGGGATTCCCCGCCTGGTCAAGCGCCGCCTTGTAACGGCCGCGACGCGTGATCAACCTGCAAGCGGCGTCATCGAGTTCCTTGGAACCGCTCGAATCCGTCACGTGGCAATTTTCCACGCGGCCCTGCTCGTTGATCTCCCAGGCAATGGCACTGGTGCCCTGCTCCTCACGACGCTGGGCGCCGGGCGGATAGTCAGCATCGGTGATCCAGTTCGCCGGATTACCGGACGCAGCCGCAGCCTTGCTGATCGCCGGAGGGGGTGGCGGAGGCGGCGGGGGCGGCGGTTTCGGCGGCTCGGGCCGCGCGACCGGCTGGGTGAATATGACCGGCGCAGCGGTCACGGTTGGCGCCTGCACGATCGGCGGAGGCGCAACCACCGGTGGCGGCGGAAGCGGTTGATCCGGCGGCGGCGGTGGCGGCGGCTCCTCAGGTGGCGGCGGCTCGTCCGCGACGTCAAAGGTCTTCAGGTCCTCCTGGACCTTCTTGATCACGTTGAACGCGAGACCCGTGACGAACGCATAGCCGAGGACAGCGTGAAGAAGCAGGACGACGACAATCGCCCCGATCTTTCCGCCACCCATTTTCTGGTCAGCGTAGGCCATTCAGAAACGACACTCCCTCTTACCCCTGCCACGGCCGCCACATCAGCGCGGCCGCGACGAAATTGGCAACAACCCCGGTCCGCCCTGCATTATGATCTCATCCGGCGGAGGCGGGTTGTCTATCGCGCAACAACGTCGGAACGCAAACGCTTTGTCCCGACTTTGAGTATCGGTGATGGATATGGCAGTAATGCTGCACCGCACCGCCCGGAGCGGACGGAGACGGTGGAGGACCGATGCGCATATTGACGACCCTGGCGCTACTGTTGGCAGCTACCGGCATGCATGCCGCCCAAATGACTGATAAACAATCGGTTAACATGGGCGCGGAGGCCCCACCCTATACCTATGCGGACCTCGCCGACCTGGCCCTTGCCGCCCCTGTCGTGTTGTCCGGAACGGTGGCGAAAACGGTCCGGCTGAAGGGCGAACAGGCGGCCGGCGTCCCCCCCGGCAAGGTCCGGCTCTACGTTACCGTCACCGTCGCGACGTTGATTCGCGGGGCCAACGGGATCCCTTCAACCGTGAACTATCTCGTCGACCTGCCGCTCGATTCGCGGGGCCGCCCGCCCAAGCTGAAAAAGGCGCAGGTCATTCTCCTCGCCGCCGCCGCGCAAGGTGGCGACCTGCGCCTTGTCGCCCCCGACGCGCAACTGCCGTGGGCGGCGGAAGCCGAGGCGACGCTGCGCGCGATCCTGAAGGAAGCGACCGCCGCCGACGCGCCGCCGCCGATCACCGGCGTCGGCAGCGCGTTCCACGTGCCGGGCAACCTGCCGGGGGAAAGCGAAACCCAGATTTTCCTGCGCACCGCCGATCGCCGCCCGGTTTCGCTGAGCGTGCTGCGCCGCCCCGGCGCGGCGCCCGGCTGGTCGGTCGCGCTGAGCGAGATCGTCGACGAGGCGGCCGCACCGCCGCCGCCGGCCAGCCTGCTGTGGTACCGGCTGGCCTGCGGCCTGCCCCGAACGCTGCCCTACGAGGCGCTTGCCGGCGCCGACCCGGCGCAGGCGGAGATGATTCGCGCGGATTATCAGGTGGTGATCCGCCAGCTCGGCCCGTGCGAGCGCAGCCGGCAGCGGGATTAGGGCGGCTCGCCATTCAGAAGATGGCGGGCCGTCCCGGAGCGCGGTCATTGGTGATGGGACCGTCATCCCGGCGAAGGCCGGGATCTTGCAGGTGCGCCAGGCCGAAAGGGGAGATCCCGGCTTTCGCCGGGATGGCGGCATGTGCGCATCGCCCGGCGCGGAGGCCGGTCAGCGCCCTTTGCCGAGGTGGATGAAGTCGCGGTCGAAGGCGGTCAGGCTGGCGCCGCCGTCGACGAACAGGATCTGCCCGGTCGTCGATTCGGCGGCGGCGAGAAAGGCGACCGCGTCGGCGACGTCCGCCGGGCGAGACAGGCGGCCGAGCGGCATCATCGCCGCCAGCCGGTCGACCTGTTCCGGCACATAGTCGGCGGTCGGCAGGGTCAGGCCCGGCGCCACCCCGCACACCCGCACGTTCGGCGCCAGCGCCCGTGCTAGAGTGCGCGTCATTTCCGCCAGCAACTGCTTCGACAGGGTGTAGGACAACTGGTCGCGGTGCGGGTTGACGATGCGTTCGTCGAGGATGTTGACCACCGCCAGCGGCGCGGCGGGGCCGGCCATCGCCGCCAGCGCCAAGGTCAGCGCGAACGGCGCGACCGCGTTGACCGCCAGATGGGCGCCGAGGCCGGCGCTGGTCGCCGTGCCGGCGTCATCCTCCTCGAAGCGGGCGGCGTTGTTGACCAGCAGCGTCGGCGCCATGCCGAAACGGGCGCGCACCTGTTCGGGCAGCGCCGCCACCGCCGCCGGGTCCGCCAGGTCGGCGGCAAAGCGTTCCACCGCGACGCCGGCGGCGGCGATCCGTTCGGCCAGCCCCGGCTCCAGCCCGCCGTCCTGGCTGGCATGGAGGGCCAGCGCGTAGCCGTCCTCGGCCAGCCGCCCGGCGATCGCCGCGCCGAGCCGGCGGCAGCCGCCGGTGACCAGCGCCAGCTTCATGGCGCGTGGCGGACCATCGTCAGCCCGATCGATTCGCCGTTTTGCGATATGGCGAGCTTGACGATCTTGACCGAGACGCGGCGGACGCGCGGGTCCTGCAGGAACAGGGTGTCGGCGATGTGGTCGGCGATCGATTCGATCAGCCCGAAATGGACGTCGCGCGGGATCGCCTCCGTCACCGCGCGTTTCAGGTCGAGATAGTTCTTCGATGCCGACAGCGGCGTTTCCGGCGCGAACCGGTCGGGGCAGCGCAGGTCGGCGGTGACCGAGATGCGCAGCGGCTGGGGCAGCTTGGTTTCTTCCGACAGGATGCCGGTCAGCAGCGCGATGCTGATGTCGCTGACCTCAAGGCGCAGCAGGTCTTCCGCAGTATCGATCATTCGCGTCCCTCTTTGGGCCGGGCGATGCGGACGGGGGCGGCCGGATTCACGCTTCCCTTTCGCCGGCGCGGCGTTAGAGCGCGATCGGTTCCCACGTTTCCCCGACCCGAAAAGGCTCTAGAGCGCGCCGCGCCGGGCGTCCATGCCCCGTTTGTGAAGGTTCCTGCCATGGTTTCCATCGTGCCGCTGTCCGCCATTCCCGAAGCGGAGGTCGAAGCGCTGCTCGACCGCGCGTTCGGCGCGGACCGGCACGGGCGAACCGCCTACCGGCTGCGCGCCGGCACCCGCTGGATCGCGGCGCTGAGCCTGGCGGCGACCGACGACGCCGACCGGCTGCTCGGCAGCGTGCAGAGCTGGCCGGTGCGGCTGGGCGGCGATCCGCTGGTCATGGTCGGCCCGGTCGCGGTCGAGCCGGCGCACCAGCAGCACGGCATCGGCCGCGCGCTGATGACCGCGCTGATCGCCGCCGCCGACGCCAGCGCCCTGCCCGGCGCCGACGCGCTGATGATGATCGGCGACCCGGAATATTACGGCCGTTTCTTCGGCTTCACCGCTGACGCGACCGGCGGCTGGGTGATCGACGGCCCGGTCGAGCGGCGGCGGCTGCTCGCCCGGCTGCGCCCCGGCCGCCGTGTCGCCGCCGCCGGCGCGATCCTGCCCCGCACCGACAGGCCAGCCGGCTGAGCGGTTGCATCCGGGGGCGGCGCGGCTATGGCTGGGGCATGTCCAGCCAGCCCCCCCTTGCCGACCTTGCCGGCCTGTCGCTCGCCGAGATCGCGCGGCTGGCGGAAGCGCGGCGCCTGCCGCCGGTCGACAGCTGGAACCCGACGCATTGCGGCGACAGCGAGATGCGGATCGCCAGCGACGGCACCTGGTACCACCAGGGATCGCCGATCGGCCGCCCGGCGATGGTCCGGCTGTTCTCGACGATCCTGCGCCGCGAGCCGGACGGCGGCTATGTGCTGGTCACTCCGGTCGAGAAGCTGGACATCGCCGTCGACGACGCGCCGTTCGTCGCGGTCGAGCTGAAAAGCGAGGGGCAGGGCCGCGACCGGCAACTCGCCTTCCGGTTGAACACCGGTGACGGCGTCGTCGCCGGGGCGGAGCACCCGCTGCGCTTCGCCGAGACCGGAGCGGGGCCGCGCCCCTATCTGACGGTGCGCAGCGGGCTGGAGGCGCTGGTCGCGCGCGCGGTTTATTACGAACTAGCGGCGCTGGCGCTCGACGATGACGACGGCCTGCCCGGCGTGTGGAGCGACGGCGTGTTCTTTCCGTTCCCAACGACATGACCGCGCCCGCCACGCCCCTCGCCGACCGCCTCGCCGCGGCGCTGGCGACGGCGCGCGGCCGCGACGTCGCGCTGATCGCCAGCGACACGATGGACCTGGTCGCCGGCGCGCCGGCGGCGCCGGTGCCGGCGGCGGTGCTGGTCGCGATCACCGAACGGCCGGACCCCGGCGTCATCCTGACCCGGCGCACCGCGACGCTGCGCCAGCATGCCGGGCAGATCGCCCTGCCCGGCGGGCGGATCGACCCGGCGGACACCGGCCCGGTCGCCGCCGCGCTGCGCGAGGCGGAGGAAGAGATCGCCCTGCCCCGCGCCGCGGTGTCGGTGATCGGCACCGTCGACCCCTATCGCACCGTCACCGGCTTCGACGTGACGCCGGTGGTCGGCGTCGTCCCGCCGGACCTGCCGCTGCACCCGAGCGCGGCCGAGGTCGAAAGCTGGTTCGAGGTGCCGCTCGCCTTCCTGCTCGAGCCGCGCAACCAGATGGAGCTGAGCGCCGAGTGGCGCGGGCGGACGCGGCATTACCACGAGATCGTCTGGAACGGGCACCGGATCTGGGGCGCGACGGCGGCGATGCTGGTCAACCTCGGGCGGCGGCTGGCATGGCCGATCTGACCCTGCCCGACGCGCCGTGGCGCCACCGGCCGGGGCTGGACCGGCTGCTCGCCGCGCTCGGTGCCGGGGCCGGCGAGACACGCTTCGTCGGCGGGGCGGTGCGCGACACGCTGCTGGGTCTGCCGGTCGCCGACCTCGACCTGGCGACGCGGCTGCGGCCGGAGGCGGTGCGCGACCGCATCCGCGCCGCCGGGCTGAAGGCGGTGCCGACCGGCCTTGCCCACGGCACGATCACCGCGGTGCTGGCCGACGGGCCGGTCGAGGTGACGACGCTGCGCCGCGACGTGTCGACCGACGGGCGCCGGGCGACGGTCGCGTTCAGCGACGACTGGCGCGAGGATGCGGCGCGGCGCGATTTCACGATCAACGCCCTTTATGCCGACCCGGCGAGCGGCGCGCTGTTCGACTATTTCGGTGGCGCCGACGACCTCACGGCCCGACGGGTCCGCTTCATTGGCGATCCGCTGACCCGGATCGCCGAGGACCATCTGCGCATCCTGCGGTTCTTCCGCTTCCATGCTCGCTTCGGCGGCGGCGCGCCGGATGCCGAGGGCTATGCCGCCTGCGCCGCGCGCGCCAACGACCTGATGGCGCTGTCGCGCGAGCGGATCGCCGACGAATTGCTGAAGATGCTGGCCGGCCACGACCCGGCCACGCCGATCGGCCTGATGCGCGACCGCGCGATCCTGACCCCGGTGCTGCCGGAGATCGACGGCGCCGGCGAGCAGCGGCTGGCGGCGCTGGTCGCGGCGGAAGCGGCCGCCAGCATCGCCCCCGACCGCATTCGCAGGCTGATCGCGCTGCTGCCCGGCGACCCGGCGGTCGCCGACGCGATCCTCGCCCGGCTGAAGCTATCCAACGCGATCCGCAAGCGCGCCGCGCTGGTGCTGGCGCCCTGCGCCGAAACCGCGCCGGACCGGATCGGCTATCGGCTGGGGCGCGAGGCAGCGATCGACCGGCTGCTGATCGCCGGGCGGACGGAGGAGGCGTCGGCGCTGGGCGACTGGCAGCGGCCGACGCTGCCGATAAGCGGCGGCGCGCTGGTTGCGCGCGGGCTGAGCGCCGGGCCGGCGGTAGCGCGGGCGCTGCGCCGGATCGAGGAACAATGGGTGGCGGAGGGCTTTCCGGATACCGCGCGGGTCGCGGCGATCGCGGACGCGGTGGTCAGGCGGACGGCGGAATAGCCGGGCCGGGCCGGCGGGCCGACGGGCGTTCCCGCCAATAGGCCCATGCCTCGTCCGCATCGAGGGCACGGGCGTAGTAATAGCCCTGGCCACGGGTGCAGCCGAGCGCGCCGACAAGCTGCGACAATTCCAGCGTCTCGATGCCTTCGGCGATGGTTTCCATGCCGAGCGCCTGGGCGAGCGACAGGATGGCGCGGACGATCGCCGACTTGTCGCGGTCGACCAGCATGTCGGTGACGAAGCTGCGGTCGATCTTCAATATGTCGATCGGCAGCCGCTGAAGCAGCGCCAGGTTGGAGAAGCCGGTGCCGAAATCGTCCATCGCGATCGTCGCCTCGAGGTTCTTCAGCGAGCCCAGCGTCTGCGCGGCGCGGTCCGGGTCGGCGATGATCGCGCTTTCGGTCAGTTCGAGCACCAGCCGTTCCCCGCCGATGCCGTGGGCGACGAGCGAGGCGGCGACCGCCGCCGCGACATTGTCGCTGGCGATCTGGATCGGCGAGATGTTGACCGCCATCGAGATCGGCAACGGCGCCCCGGCCCGCCGGTCCCAATCGGCAAGCGTGCGGAGCGCGCTGTCCAGCGCCCAGCGGCCGAGCGGGCGGATCAGGCCGGATTCCTCGGCCACCGGAATGAATTCGCCCGGCGGCACGTCGCGCCCGTCGACCTGCCAGCGGGCAAGCGCCTCGAACCCCGAGACCGCGCCGGTAACGAGGTCGATCAGCGGCTGGAAGGCCAGGGTGAGCGCATCCTGCTCGATCGCGCGGCGCAGCTCGGTCTCCAGCGCGAAACGGTGGGCGGCGAGGTTGGACGCCGACGAGTGATAGACCTCGAACCGGCCGCTGGCCTTGGCCGCCTTGACCGCGAACTGGGCGCGGCGGACGGTCTCGGCCAGGTCGCAGCGCGGATCGAACAGCGCGCCGCCGACCGCGCAGTCGATGCTGATCTCCAGTTCCGACAGCCGGCACGGGTCGGCGAAGATGCCGGCGATGCGGCGGGCGACATGTTCGGCGTCGGCGATGCCGTTGGTGAGGCGAATCAACAGCCCGAATTCGTTGCCGCCGGTGCGGGCGATGACGTCGCCGGCGCGCAGCACCGCCATCAACCGCCGGGCGACGGTGATCAGCAGTTCATCGCCGGCGATCGGCCCGATCGATTCGTTGATCCGGCTGAACCGCCGGACGTCGACGATCAGAACGGCGTGGTCGGCCTGGCCGTCACCCTCGTCGATCAGCGCCTCGATCCGCTCGTTGAAACCGGCGCGGTTGGGCAGGCCGGTCAAGGCGTCGTGCAGCATTTCCAGCCGCAGCGTCTTGTGTGCCTGGCGCTCGCTGGTCCGGTCGATCAGCGTGATCAGGCCGCGCGGCGCCGGCGCGTCGAGCACGTGCAGGCGCGACAGCCGCACCTCGAACTGGCGGCCGACGACCTCGTCACCGTCGATCCAGTCGAACATCTGCGTATCGTCTTCGCCGGCGAGGAACGCTTCGAGCCGCGCGCCAAGGCCGCTGCGCGCGACGATGCCGCGCCCCTTGCCGGCAGGATCGGCGGCGTCAAGCGCCCGATACAGCCGATTGCTGGCGCCCAGTTCCGGCGCATCGCCGCCGGTCCGGATCATCACCGCCGCCGCCAGCGGCATCGCGTCGAGGAACAGGCCGCGCGCCCGCATCAGCTTGTCGCGCAACACCGGTGGCAGATCGGCGACGCCGATGCCGTCCTCCGCGCGATCGATCGCCGACTGGATACAGTATTTTCGGTTCGGGCGCATCAAAAACGCCCTAGGCCGCAACAGGTTAACGCGAAGTCAACCCGAATGCGGCGTTTCCGTGCCGGGCTGAAACATCCGCCCGGACGTGGGGTTTGCCCTGTTCAGGCGGCACCGGTCCGCCTGAAGCGGGAAACCTAGCCGAAGCGGTTGTCGCGCGGGAAGCCGACCGGCGGCATCCGGCCGGCGGCGCCGCGCGCCGCGCGCCAGGGCGACAGGTCCGCCTCCGTCCGCGTCCGGCCGCTGTCGCCGCCCATCGCCCAGCTCAGCCCGGCGGCAAAGACCAGCGTCGTCGCGTCGGCCAGCCCACCGTCGCGATAGCGCTGGAGCATCACCCCCTGCCCGCGCCCCATTTCCGGCAGCTCGGCGAGCGGGAACAGCACCAGCTTGCGGTTGTCGCCGATCACCGCGACGTAATCCGCCTCCGCCGCGATCGGCCGCGCGATCTTCAGCTTCGCGCCGGGGCGCAGGTTGACCAGTTGCTTGCCCTTGCGGGTTTCCGCCACCGCGTCGGCGGTGCGGGCGACGAAACCGCGCCCGTCCGACGAGGCGACGAGCAGCCGCCCCTCCGCATTGGCGACGGCCAGCGCGACGATGCCGGTATCGGCGTCGAGATCGGTCATCAGCCGCACCGGCTCGCCATAGCCGCGCCCGCCGGGCAGCCGGTCGCCGGCCAGGGTGTAGACGCGGCCATTCTCCGCCGCGAGGATCAGCCGGTCGGTGGTCTGGGCGTGGAGGGCGTGAGCCGGGCCGTCGCCGTCCTTGAACTTCACCGCGTCGGCTGAGGCGAGGTCGATATGGCCGCGCAGCGCGCGGATCCAGCCGCGCTGGGACAGGATGACGGTGATCGGCTCGCGCTCAACCATCGCCTCCAGCGGGATGTCGCGCGTCGGCGCCGCTTCCTCGACCAGCGTGCGGCGGCGGCCGAGCGGCGTTTCCGGTCCGTAGCGTTCGCGCAGCTTCGCCAGATCGCGCTTCAGCCGGGTACGCTGGCGGGCCGGCGAACCGAGCAGCAGGGTCAGCTCCTCCCGCTCCTTCTCCAGCGCGTCGCGCTCGCCGCGGATCTCCATCTCCTCCAGCTTGCGCAGCGAGCGCAGCCGCATGTTGAGGATCGCTTCCGCCTGGCGGTCGGTCAGCGAGAATTCGGCGATCAGCACCGGCTTCGGTTCGTCCTCCGCCCGGATGATCGCGATCACCCGGTCGAGGTTCAGATAGGCTATCAGATAGCCGTCGAGCAGCTCGATGCGGTCGGCGATCTTGGCCAGCCGGTGCTCGGAGCGGCGAACGAGGACAACGAACTGGTGGGTCAGCCAGCCGTCCAGCACCTGCTTCAGGCTCATCACCCTGGGCGTGCGGGTCGCGTCGAGCACGTTCAGGTTCAGCGACACGCGGCTTTCGAGGTCGGTCAGCCGGAACAGCCCGTCCATCAGCAACTGCGGGTCGACGGTGCGGCTGCGCGGTTCGAGGACGATGCGGATATCGGTATCCGATTCGTCGCGGACGTCGGCGAGGATCGGCAGCTTCTTGTCGTTGATCAGCGTCGCGATCTGTTCGATCAGCTTGCCCTTCTGCACGCCGTAGGGGATTTCGGTGACGACCGCGACCCAGGTGCCGCGCCCCTCATCCTGCTTTTCCCAGCGCGAGCGGACGCGGAAGCCGCCGTGGCCGGTGGCATAGGCCTCCGCGATCGCCGCCGGTGAATCGACGATGATCCCGCCGGTCGGGAAATCCGGCCCCTTCACATGCGCGAGCAGCGCCGCGTCGTCGGCCTCCGGCTGATCGATCAGCAGCATCGCCGCGTCGATCACCTCCGCGGCGTTGTGCGGCGGGATGCTGGTCGCCATGCCGACGGCGATGCCGCTGGCGCCGTTGGCGAGCAGGTTGGGGAACAGGCCCGGCATGATTTCCGGTTCCTCGTCCTCGCCATTGTAGGTCGGTCGAAAATCGACGGTGCCGTCATCGAGGCCGGCCATCAGGTCGATGGCGACCTGGGTCAGCCGCGCTTCGGTATAGCGGTAGGCGGCGGCGTTATCGCCGTCGATATTGCCGAAATTGCCCTGTCCGTCGACCAGCGGGTAGCGCAGGGCGAAGGTCTGGGCGAGGCGAACCATCGCATCGTAGACCGACTGGTCGCCATGCGGGTGGTATTTGCCGATCACGTCGCCGACGACGCGGGCGCATTTCTTGTAGCCGGCGGCCGGATCCAGCTTCAGCAGCCGCATCGCCCAGAGCAGCCGGCGGTGAACCGGCTTCAGCCCGTCGCGCAGATCGGGCAGCGAGCGCGCCGTGATCGTCGACAGCGCGTAGACCAGATAGCGCTGGGACAGCGCGGAATCGAACGGGGCGTCAACGATGTTGCCGTCGGACGGATCAAGAACATCACTCATGCCGCGGCGTGTAGCAGCGCTTGGCATCGGACGGAAAGGGCCGTCATCCGGCGGCGTCGAGCTGCGCCAGGTCGGCGGCGACCTCCGCCAGCAGCCATTCGCCGAACTGCTTGATCTTCGGCACGGTGCGGCGGTGTTCGGGATAGACCAGCCAATAGCCGTAGCCGCGCGTCGAGAGCTGCGCGAACGGGCGGACCAGCCGCCCTTCCGCCAGGTCCATCCGCCAGAAGAACGGCGTCAGCATCGCCATCCCCTGCCCGGCGATCGCGGCATGGCCTTCGTTCGCCTGGGAATCGAGGCGGATGCCGGGGCGGATCGGCCCGTCCGGCACCGCGACGCCGGCGTCGCGCAGCCAGTCGTTCCACCACGGGTCGTGCGGGCTGATCAGCGGCAGGCCGGGCAGGTCGGCGGGGGTCAGCGCGCCGCCGTGGCGGGCGAGGAAGGCCGGGCTGCACATCGGCGTGAAGTCGGTGCGGAACAGCAGCTTCGCCACCAGCCCCGGCCAGTCGCCCCGCCCGGTGCGGATAGCGACATCGACGTCGTCGCTGACGAAGTCGGTCAGCGTGTCGGTGGTCAGCATCCTGACCGCCAGGTCGGGGTGGGCCATCTGGTAGCCGCCAAGCCGCCAGGCCAGCCAGGTATTGGCGAAGGTTAGCGAGGTCGAGATGGTCAGCATCGCCGCGTCGTCAGCCCGGACCGAGGCGAAGGCGGTGTCGAGCGTGTCGAACGCGCCGGAGACCAGCGGCGCGATTCGCCGGCCGGTATCGGTCAACGTCACCTGCCGCCGGGCACGGACGAACAACGGCACGCCGACCCGCTCCTCCAGCAGCTTGATCTGGTAGCTGACCGCCGCCTGGGTCATACCCAGTTCCGCCGCGGCGGCGGTGAAATTCTCGTGCCGGGCGGCGGCCTCGAACACCCGGACGGCGGCAAGCGGTGGCAGGCGGCGCATCGCCCATACATAAGCCTGCCTTATGAGTGACGCCAAGGCTTTTGTTGGAAGATTCCCCACGCGATGGGCATATTGATCCCAGCAGCGGGATATTTCTCAACAAGGAGATAGACAATGGTCGATCCAATCGAAGTCCGGATGTGGAGCGACAACCACGTCGCGTTCAGCCGCCAGGTGGAACAGGCCATTCGCGGCTTCTGGCGCAAGTATCAGGTGGCGCATGCCCATGTGTACCGCGCGCCCTGGCGGGGCCGGACCGGCGCCCGCTGACAAAAATGCTTGCCGGAATATTCACCCTGTTCGGCAAGCTGGGGGGAACCGGTCCCGGGTTAACCGGATGCCATGGCCGCCGGATTCCCCCGACTGCTCGTTCTGCTCGCCGCAGCGCCGCTGCTGCTGGGCAGCATCGACCGCACGACCAACCTGGAATCCCGGCTGCTCGCCGCCCATAACCGCGAACGCGCCGCGCTCGATCTGCCGGCGCTGGAATGGGACAGGAAGCTGAGCGCCGACGCCGACGCCTGGGCGCGGGCGCTAAGCAGCACCGGTACCTTCGAACACAGCCGCGACGACCCCGACGACCCCGATCCGCAGGGCGAGAATCTGTGGGCGGGCACCGCCGGCACCTTCTCGCCGGAAGAGATGGTCGGCCTGTGGATCGACGAAAAGCACAATTACCGCCCCGGCCGCATCCCCAACGTGTCGCTGACCGGCGATTTCGAGGATGTCGGCCATTATACCCAGGTGATCTGGCGCGCGACCCGCAAGGTCGGCTGCGCACTCGCCACCGGCGGGCGGGAAGACGTGCTGGTCTGCCGCTACAGCGAAGGCGGCAACGTGCTGGGCGAGCGCGCGATCTGACGGAGCGGACATTCACTTCGCAGCGAGGCCCATGATCCGCCATGAAGAGCGTTATCCGAACTGGCGCGATCGCCACGCCACGCGTTACCGGATGCGCACCGTTCGGAGCAACGCCACATTCAGAGGAAGCTTGCGAAGAGCGCGACGCCCCCCTGCGGCAGCGGATCATCGCGGACAACATTCACCGCATTAAAGATTGCAGGGGTTCATTATATCAGCGAGACACGATCCAAATTTCGAAAACGATGCTGGAACTGGAATGAACGCGCTTTCCGTTATTCGCTTCATATCGTCTCATCCACTCAACCAGAGCGCACCACTTGCAGCTATTTCGCGTTTTATCCGCTGGCAAATCGCGAGCCGCCTCATCAAGGCACCTGTCGCATTGCCGTTCACGGAAAATACGCGCCTGCTCGTCGAGAATGGAATGACCGGTGCGACCGGCAACTGGTATTGCGGCTTGCACGAACCAGAGGAGATGGGTTTCGCGCTCCATGCCCTTCGTTCGGGTGATTTGTTCCTAGATATTGGCGCCAATATTGGATCCTACACCATATTGGCGGCAGGGGCCCGGGGGGCGCGGGCTATAGCAATTGAGCCGGTACCCTCCACCTTTGCAAAACTTGAGGCCAATGTGCGCCTCAACGGCCTCAGCGCAAACGTTCAAACTTTATGCTGTGGCTTGTCATCAGAACCCGGCATTATTCGATTTACGGCAACACTCGATACGATGAATCGGGTCGCCCTGCCTGGCGAGACACTGCCGACCATTTCTGTGCCTGTACGGACAATCGACGATGTCTGTGCCAACAACATTCCGCAAATCATAAAAATCGATGTCGAAGGGCATGAAACTTCTGTCCTAAGTGGCGGAGAGCACACTCTAATATCAGAGCGCGTCGAAGCCGTCGTGATGGAAACTAACGGATCCGGCACAAAGTTTGGTATCTCCGACCAGGACATCAGCGACAAGATGATGCGCTTTGGGTTCCGTCCCTACCGCTACGATCCGTTTAAGCGGACATTCGCTGATTATGCGAACGGAAATAATACGATATTTATCCGTGATGTAGAGAAATTATCAAACAAGTGCCAGCAAGCGAGTCCAGTAAATCTGATAAACGGCACGATATAGATCAATCATAAGAGTCTTTTGATTGTCCGCATTATAATATGACGCGCACAGTACAGGAATAAACTCAAGTCGTGCCTGCACCAATTTAGAAAAACGCGGTCAGGGCGAGCGAGAGGTAGTGGGTGTTCGCGGCGCCGGGGCTGTTGGGCGCCGCGCGGTAGAAGCGGCCCTTGGCCAGCCAGGCGAAATTGCCTTCAAATTGCAGCCGGTCGCGGAGCAGCCAGTGGCGCAGGCGCCCCTCGATCTGGGTACCGGCATAACGCCCGGCGGCGCCGGACGGGTCGCGCACACCGGAGGTGGCGAAGGCATCGGTCGCCGAATCGGCCCATAGGCCGTGGACGGCAACGAAGGCGTCGGTTCGCGACCCCGGCTCCACTTCCAGCCGCAGCGCCGGGCTGATGATGTTGGCGCGGCCGACCGCGCCGTAGATGCCCGACGGCGCCAGATCGCTGCGGCGCGAGCCATAGAGCGTGTCGAACCGGCCGTAGCGCCGGCTGGGGCCGTCGCCCGACGCCCATTCCAGCTCGACCGACAGGCGCGGCCGCCACGGCCCCGCCCAGCTCCGCCCCGCTTCCGCATGGAGGTAGAAGGCGCTGACCGTCTGGCGCGGCGCCGCGGCGGCGGACGAGGCGGACGCACGCCCGAACTGACGGACATATTCGATGTCGAAATCAACGGCGCCGGGCCGCGGATCGCGTAGCAGCCGGGCGGTCAGCGTATGCAGCCGCCGGTCGCGGGTGTCGCGCCCGCCGTCCCGTTCGCGCAGCAGGTAATAGCCGGCCTGCACCCGCGCGCCGGCCAGCGGCAACGTCCCGACCCCGCCGGCGAACACGGTATCGAAGCTTTCGCGATCGACGGCGGCGCGGTTAGCGAGCAGCGCGTCGCGCCCGTCCGGCAGGCGCGTCTGCGGCAGCACGGCGAACAGCACTGCCCCCGGCCCGACATCGTCCTCCGCGCCGAGGTCCAGGCGGAGGCCGGTGAAGCCGTTGGTGCTGTTGCGATAGCTGTCGTCGGCGACCAGCCGGCCGGAGCCGGTGTTCAGCACGAAACGGCCGGCCTGCAGCGTCGCCGCCGGGCCGATCCGCGCCCGGACATAGGCCTGGACCAGTTCCAGCGCGTTGACCTCTCCGGTCGAGATCGGACTGTCGCGATCGGCGAGATAGGCGCGGCTGTCGCGCAGTTCGGCGCCCAGTTCGAGCCCACCGGCGCGATAGCGGGCGCCGACGATGGTGCGGAAGGCCAGCAGCTCATCCGGGGCGCCGAAACCGGCGCGCGCCTGCCGGTCGAGTGTTTCGTAGCGCGCGCGGACACTGCCGGACAGGCTGAATCCGTCCGCGTCGGCGGCGATGGCGGCGGACGGGGCGGCTGCAAGCAGCCCCAGCAGAGCACAGACCCGAAAATGCATCGCAGCCGCGTAGCGGCGCAGGCGCGCGGCGACAAGCTTTCCGGTCAGGCGCGGGCGCCGGCGACCACCCCGACGGCGTTGCGGCGCAGCGCGGTCAGCACCGTCGCGACGATCGCGTCGGCGTCCAGCCCCGCCTCGGCATATTGCCGTTCGGGCGAATCATGGTCGATGAAATGATCGGGCAACCGCATCGTCCGCAGCTTAAGCCCGGCATCGATCAGCCCCTGATCGCTGGCCATGGTCAGCACATGGGCGCCAAGCCCGCCGATGCTCGCTTCCTCCACTGTCACCGCGACCTGGTGGCTGGTCAGCAGGCGGCGGATCAGCTCCTCGTCCAGCGGCTTGGCAAAACGCAGGTCGGCGACGGTGGTCGACAGGCCCTGCGCCTCCAGCCGCTCGGCCGCCTTCAACACCTCGGCCAGCCGGGTGCCGAGCGACAGCAGCGCGACGGTCTTGCCCTGCCGGACGACCCGGCCCTTGCCGATCGCCAGCCGTTCCGGCACCGTCGGCAGCGGCACGCCCACACCCTCGCCGCGTGGATAGCGCACGGCGATCGGCCCGCTGTCATGCAGCGCGGCGGTGTGGACCATGTGGACCAGCTCCGCCTCGTCCGCCGCCGCCATCACCACGAAATTCGGCAGGGTGGCGAGGTAGGTGACGTCGAAGCTGCCGGCATGGGTGGCGCCGTCCGCCCCGACCAGCCCGGCGCGGTCGATCGCGAAGCGCACCGGCAGGTTCTGGATCGCGACGTCGTGGACAACCTGATCATAGGCGCGCTGCAGGAAGGTCGAATAGATCGCGCAGAACGGCCGCATCCCCTGCGCGGCAAGGCCGGCGGCGAAGGTGACGGCGTGCTGTTCGGCAATGCCGACGTCGAAGCTGCGGTCGGGAAAGCGCACGGCGAACTTGTCCAGCCCGGTGCCGGACGGCATCGCCGCGGTGATCGCGCAGATGGCGGGATCGCGCTCCGCCTCGGCGACCAGCGCCTTGGCGAACACGCCGGTGTAGCTGGGCGGCCCCGGCGGCGCCTTCGCCTGCTCGCCGGAAACGACGTCGAACTTGCGGACTCCGTGATATTTGTCGGGCGCCGCCTCCGCCGGGGCATAGCCCTTGCCCTTCTGGGTCACGACATGGACCAGGATCGGCCCTTCGGCCGCGTCGCGGACATTTTCGAGCACCGGGATCAGATGGTCGAGGTTATGCCCGTCGATCGGCCCGACATAGTAGAAGCCCAGTTCCTCGAACAGCGTCCCGCCCATCGTCATGCCGCGGGCGAATTCGTCGGTCTTGCGCGCGGCAACGTGAAGGGGCCGCGGCAGCTTGCGCGCCACCCGGCGGGCAAGGCCACGCAGGCCAAGGAATTCGCGGCTGGAAACGATGCGCGACAGATAGGCGGACAGGCCGCCGACCGGCGGGGCGATCGACATGTCATTGTCGTTCAGGATGACGACCAGCCGGTTGCCCGCCGCCTCCGCATTGTTCATCGCCTCATAGGCCATGCCGGCCGACATCGCGCCGTCGCCGATCACCGCGATCGCCTTGCCCGGTCGGCCGGCGAGCTTGTTGGCGACGGCGAAACCTAGGGCGGCGGAGATCGAGGTCGAGCTGTGCGCGGCGCCGAACGGGTCGTATTCGCTTTCGGCGCGGCGGGTGAAGCCGCTCAGCCCGCCGCCCTGGCGCAGGGTGCGGATGCGGTCGCGCCGCCCGGTCAGGATCTTGTGCGGATAGGCCTGGTGGCCGACGTCCCAGATCAGCCGGTCGGCCGGCGTGTCGAACACGTAATGCAGCGCCACCGTCAGTTCGACGACGCCCAGCCCGGCGCCGAGATGGCCGCCGGTGACCGAGACGGCCGAAATCGTCTCGCCCCGCAATTCGTCGGCAAGCTGGCGAAGCTGGTCGGGGCCGAGGCGGCGGAGATCCGCCGGCGTGTCAACGGTATCCAGCAACGGGGTGGCAGGCGTTTCGGCCATGAAGTTCCTCATTCGCCGAGCATTCTAGAACAGCGTCCCGGCAGTGTCGATGTGTCAGGCGCAGCCGGCGCAGCGGCCGCGCACCTCAATCACCGGCCGTTCCGGCATGAAGCCGCTGCGGCGCGCCGCCTTGCGGACATCGCCGGCGACGCGGTCGTCGTCGACATGGATGGTCTGGCCGCATTTGTCGCACACCAGGAAGATGCAGTCGTGGACGCAGCCGGGGTGGGCGTTGACGACATAGGCGTTGGCCGTTTCCACCCGCCGCGCCAGATTGGCGCCGACGAACAGGTCGAGGATGCGGTAGACGCTGTTGGCGGCGACGCGACGGCCCCGCGCCCGCGACACCGCGTCGGCGATGTCGTAGGCCGAAGCCGGCCGGTCGAAACCCGCAAGCGCATCGAAAATGCAGGCGCGCATGTCGGTCCATTGCTCGCCGGACTGCTCAAGCACGTCCCTGGCGGCCCCGGCCAGCGCCGCCCCTTCGGGCTGGTGATGCTCGTGGCTGTAGCTCATGAAACGGATGTAGGCTTTCACGCCGGTTCCGGCAATATCGGCGGGCCGGCAGACGGGCGGTTCAGCGCACCGCGCGGATGTTCAGCATATGGCCGAAGGCGAGGATGCCGACACCGATGACGGTATAGGCCGCCTCGAGCCCGCTATGGTCCATGGCCAAGGCCGCCGCCATCACGCCAAGACCGATGCCGCCGATCGCCGCCGGCAGCACGCGGCGGTGGCGGACGATGCCGCCGGTCAGCGCGATCAGCCCCAGCCCGATCGCCAGCGTCAGCCCGACTTCGTGGACGGCATGGCTGAAGAAGCTGCCGCCGGCCGAAACCAGCCCGAGCAGCACCGCCGTGCCGATGCAATGCACCATGCACAGACCGGACAGGGCAATGGCCAGGCGATCGAGCAACCCGTCCCGGGCAAGCCATAGCGTGAGTCGCGATTCGTGCATGGCGGCGCTATGCCACAAGCTGTGATGTGTTACAATATATCATTGATATGCTGGGCGACGCTTGCGCCTGCCCGGCGGGGGGGGCATAGGCCCGGCCGATGACCAGCGCCCAACGCCGATGGGGACGGACCGCCGCTGCCCCGCGCCCGCTCGCCCTGTCCTGGTGGCTGCTGCTGGTGGCGGCGCTGGTGTTTCTGATCATCGTCGTCGGCGGCATCACCCGGCTGACCGAATCCGGCCTGTCGATCGTCGAATGGAAGCCGGTGCGCGGCATCATCCCGCCGTTGAACGCCGAACAGTGGCAGTCGGAGTTCGCCGCCTATCAGGCGATCCCGCAATATATCGAACTGAACGCCCACATGACGCTGGAGGGGTTCAAGCAGATCTATTTCTGGGAATATGTCCACCGCCTGCTTGCCCGCGCCATCGGGCTGGTGCTGGCGCTGGTCGTCGCCGTCTTCTGGTGGCAGGGGACGATTCCGCAGGGCTATGGCCGGCGGATCATCATCATCCTGCTGCTCGGCGGGCTGCAGGGGGCGATCGGCTGGTGGATGGTGACGTCCGGCCTGCAATACCGCACCGAGGTCAGCCATATCCGCCTTGCCATCCACCTGATGGCGGCGCTGCTGATTTTCGCCGTCATCCTGTGGACGGTGTTCGACCTGCGCGCGCTGGCCCGCGACCCCGCCGCCCGCCCGGCCCGGCTGACCGGCGTCGGCGCGATGGCGCTGACGGTGCTGTCGGTCCAGATCATGTACGGCGCCTTCACCGCCGGGCTGCGCGCCGGCTATGCCTTCTCAAGCTGGCCGAAGATGGGGGCGGACTGGTTCCCCGCCAACACGCCGATGCTCGACCCGGCCTGGCTGAACCTGTTCGACAACCCGATCGTCGTCCAGTTCATCCACCGCTGGGTCGCCTTTGTCGCCGCCGCCGCGCTCGGCGTGCTGGCGATGCGCGCGGCCAAGCGCGGCGGGCGGGCGGCGGCCCGCGCCGTCGCCGCGCTGCTCCTCGTCCAGATCCTGCTCGGCATTGCCACGCTCTTGAGCGGCGTGCGGATCGATATCGCCGTCGCGCACCAGGCGGTCGCGGCGCTTTTGCTCGCCGCGTCGGTAGCCAGCGCCCATGCGCTAGGCCGCTATAGGGTATTCTGATACCCGTCCGCAAAGGCGCGGATTTGCTTGACTTCCCCCGCCTCCTTCGTCATTAGGGCCGCCGAGCACCGCCGTCCGGCAACGGGTGGCGCTTTGTTTTCGCAAGACGAGGTCTGGGCCCATGAAGGCGCTGATGAAGACCACCAAGTCGGTCACCCCGGCCCAGGTGGAAAAGAAGTGGCATCTGATCGATGCCGACGGTCTGGTGGTCGGGCGCCTTGCCACGATTATCGCCAATATCCTGCGCGGCAAGCACAAGCCGAGCTACACCCCGCATATCGACTGTGGCGACAACGTCATCGTCATCAACGCGGACAAGGTGCGCTTCACCGGCAACAAGCTGAAGCAGAAGATGTATTACAAGCACACCGGCTATGCCGGCGGGCTGAAGGAAATCACCGCCGGCAAGGTGCTGGAAGGCCGTTTCCCGGAGCGCGTACTTGAAAAGGCGGTGGAGCGGATGATCCCGCGCGGCCCGCTCGGCCGCCAGCAGATGCGCAACCTGCGCCTGTTTTCCGGCCCCGAGCACAGCCACGAGGCCCAGAACCCCGAGCCGCTCGACATCGCGGCGATGAACCGCAAGAACAAGGTGGGCGCATAATGTCCGATAACCGCCAGTCCCTGTCCGACCTCGCCGCGCTGACCGGCGCGCAGGCCCCCGCCCCTGCGGCAGCCCCGGCGACCCCGGCCGACGCCGATGCCGCTGAAACCCCCGTCGCCGCCGACGCCGCGCCGGCCCAGCCGACGACGCCGCTGCGCGAACGCCAGGTTGACGCGCAAGGCCGCGCCTATGCCACCGGCCGCCGCAAGGACGCCGTCGCCCGCGTCTGGCTGAAGCCGGGCACCGGCAAGATCACCGTCAACGGCCGCGACCAGACCGTCTATTTCGCCCGCCCGACCCTGCGCCTGGTGCTCAACCAGCCGTTCAGCGTGTCGCAGCGCGAAGGCCAGTACGACGTGGTCGCCACCGTCAAGGGCGGAGGCCTGTCGGGCCAGGCCGGCGCGGTCAAGCACGGCATCAGCCAGGCGCTGACCCGGTTCGAGCCGGTGCTGCGCGCCCCGGTCAAGGCCGCCGGCTTCCTGACCCGCGACAGCCGCACCGTCGAGCGCAAGAAGTACGGCAAGGCCAAGGCCCGCCGCAGCTTCCAGTTCTCGAAGCGCTGATCGGCCGTCACGCCAACCGAAAGGGGCGGCTCCGGGATGCCGGGGCCGCCCTTTTCCTTTGCGCGGCGCGCTCCCCGGCAAAGAAGGGGCCGGCACGTTGCCGCGCCGGCCCAGGGCGTTCGCTGGCGGAACCCCGTTCAGTAATTATAGGCGCGCTCGCCATGCTCGCCGAGGTCGAGCCCCTCGCGCTCGACATCCTCGCTGACCCTGAGGCCGATCGTCACCTTGACGATGCCGAAGGCCACCGCCGAGCCGATACCCGACCACAGCACCGCCACCGCGACCGCCACCGCCTGGGTGGCAAGCTGCGGCGCGACCGCATAGTCCGCGGCGCCCGGCCCGCCGAGCGCGGGCGCGTAAACGATCGCGGTGCCGAGCGAGCCGATGATGCCGCCGATACCGTGGATGCCGAACGCATCCAGCGAATCGTCGAGGCGCAGCCGCGGCTTCAGCATGGTGACGAACCAGAAGCAGCCTCCACTGGCGATTGCGCCAAGCAGGATCGCGCCGAGCGGGCCGCTGTTGCCCGCCGCCGGGGTGACCGCGACCAGCCCGGCGATCGCGCCGGATGCGGCGCCGAGCAGCGAGCATTTGTATCCCGCGACCTTTTCCGCCAGCATCCACGCCAGCACCCCCGCCGCCGTCGCGACGAAGGTGTTGACCATGGCCAGCGCCGCTGCGCCGTTCGCCTCCAGCGCCGAACCGGCGTTGAACCCGAACCAGCCGACCCACAGCAACCCGGCGCCGATCAAGGTCATGACCAGCGAATGCGGCGCCATCACGTCGCGCTGATACCCGGTGCGGCGGCCAAGCATCAGCGCGCCGACCAGCGCGGCGACGCCGGCGTTGATGTGGACGACGGTACCGCCGGCGAAATCGAGCGCGCCCATTTCGAACAGATAGCCGCCCGCCGCCCACACCATATGCGCGATCGGGAAATAGACGATGGTCAGCCAGATCGCGGCGAACAGCAGCGCGGCGGCGAACTTCAGCCGCTCCGCCAGCCCGCCCAGCACCAGCGCGGCGGTGATCGCGGCAAAGGTCATCTGGAACGACACGAACACATATTCGGGAATGGCGACGCCGGCGGTGAAGGTTTCCGCCAGCGTTTCCGGCGTCACTCCGGCCAGGAACAGCTTCGCCCCGTCGCCGATGAACGGCCCGCCGCCGCTGAACGCCAGGCTGTAGCCCCAGCCGACCCAGACCAGCATCGCCAGCGCGCAAACGCCAAGCACCTGGGTCAGCATCGACAACATGTTCTTGGTGCGAACGAGGCCGCCGTAGAACAGCGCCAGCCCCGGCACGATCATCAGCAACACCAGGACGGTCGCGGTCATCATCCAGGCGGTGTCGCCCTTGTCGACGGCGGCGGCGACCCAGGCAGCGGCGGGCGCCGGCAGGGTGGCGAGTGACAGGACTGTGAATGCGGTGATGTATTTATATCGAAATCGCATGTTCCCCCCGGCGCGTTGGCACATCCGGGTATGCGACTCTATCCCTGCGGTAGCGCAGAATTGCAGGCCCCGGAGGACCATGGGCAGGCGGGCGGCGATCAGCCCAATGGCGGGCTAAAAATACACACACACAGCCGTGCGTCGGTCCTAAGTGTGGCACAGCACGGAGCGTGCCAGTTCCTCTGTCCAGCTCGAAATCGGCGATCATCCATGATTGCGGATCGGCATATGGCCAATCTGCGATGCACATCGCCAGCACATGCGCCGCTTTTTTAGGCAGATGTTGTCAGTCCAGTCGGCCAGCCTACTGACGAGAGCCGGTATAGACGTCGGTGAAAGCAAAATATTTGGATATGTAGCCGCCGACGATGTACGAAGAAGGCGAATATGCAGGCGCCGGAGCTTCACCGTGAATGTCGGCCAGCATATGCGCCAGTAGATTGCAGCCAAAAGCGTACGAGGCCGGGTAGTTGCCGCCGATCCGGCAATTGATCTCCATGATCTTAAGCACGCCATCGTCCAGATAAATATCAAGATTGACGATCCCGCGCAGCGGCAGCGTCGATCCGATCTGCCGTAGCAGATCCACAAACGGGTCGCGCACTGCCGCGCGCAGCAAATAGCTCTCGCCATCCTTCTTCGACAGCACTTCCTTCACGCAGCAGTCGACCAGCGTCCCATCGGCGAGTGCGTAATAGGCATCGATGCAGTAATGCGTTCCTGCGCAGAAGGGCTGGAAGATATAGCGCGGATCGTGGTTCTGCTCGAAATGCGGAGCCAGGTCAGCGGGCGCGTGAAACACATGGAACCCGCTTGCCGCCGATCCGCGCCTATCCTTCCGTATGAACGGGAATTGCGCGGGAGGGGCCAGAAACGTTGGCACGCCGGGCAGAGCGTTTTCGGTCAAAAAATCATAGAACGCATACTTATCCTCGCACAGCCGGGCTGTGTCCTCTACTGGATGCAACAACAACGACCCACCGCAAGCACCGTCGCGCTCCAACCCGCCGAGCAGCGGGATTTCAGGATCAATCAGCGTCATATGGGCAAGGGGCGCATACCGCTCCAGTATAGCAGCGAAAGCCGCAACGAAGGCGGAGTCCGACGCCAGCGGCACCACCTCGAAATGGTCCACCTCCACCCGTGCCGGCGGAAACGGCGCGGCATCGCACCCAAGAACGTCCATACCGTAAAGCGCACATTCCTGCTTGAGCAGACGCAGCAAAGCGTTACGCTTACCGATGCCGGAAACTAATAGCGGCCTGGTCGTCATACCGCAGGCTCGCCACGTCGCCATATGCGAGCGTTGAAATTCTCATAAATACGGTGCTGATAATCGTAAATTCGTGCAAATCCTTGACGAACGAGCAACGGCTCTATGATCCGGTCATGGTTGATTGTGAGAACGACGGTTATGTTATTCGGAAGATTATCAAAGAAGCGGCAAGCCATGTCACCTCTGAACGGACTGAAAAAGGAAATCGCCTTGAACGGGGACAAATCCATCGACAGGGCATTACCGTGGATCAGCGTTGCGCGATTACCCACGTTAATCAGAGATATTTCGAAGGGGATCCGGCCATATTCTATGCCGGTCAAATTACGGTATCCCATTTGGGCCGCAGTATAGAGAACAATACCAGAGCCATGGCCGACATCGACGATCGAATCATCAAAGCCGAGGCCACTGGCGCGCAGAAACCGCCTGATCAGACGTGGGTGAACGGGGAAATTTCCGGTGCCGCCACTGACCGGCGACCCCATGTTCTCCGGCGCCTGAGAGTTCGAGAACCGCGTTTTATGCTTCCAGTCGAATATCGATAAATAGGCATAGTAGTATGTCAGGTATAGTGGCTTGACGACCTCACCGCGCTTAACTCTATTCACGAAGGACCGAATTTTACTCCTCATCCCTGATCCTTCCCGGACATCCATTTCTCTCCCATAAAGCGGGGCATTGTTTCATCTGCGCTTGCGTCAATTCCTTGGCGCCTAAGTGCGGACAATACCGTTAACATCAGAATTTTCATATCCAGCGAGAAACTTTGGTTGTCGACGTACCAGACATCCAGGAAGAATTTCTCTTCCCACGAAATAGCATTCCGCCCGTTTATCTGGGCCCAACCGGTGATGCCGGGCAGAACCTCATGCCGTCGCGCCTGACTAGGCGAATAAAGCGGCAAATATTCCATAAGCAAAGGGCGGGGACCCACCAGACTCATCTCACCCTTCAGAACATTCCACAGCTCAGGCAACTCATCAAGGCTAGTTGCGCGCAGAAAAGCGCCCAAGGGCGTGATCCGCTGAGTGTCCGGCAGCCGTTCGCCCTTCGTATCCACCGCATCGCACATGGTACGGAACTTGACCATCTGAAACGCCCGACCGCCACGGCCAGGGCGGCTTTGACGAAACAACACAGGGGCGCCCATGTTGAACCGCACCGCAATCGCGACGACGGCAAGAACCGGGGTCAGCAGCAACAGCCCCGCACCACTCGCAACCACATCGAAAATCCGTTTACCGGTCATCGGTTACGCCTTACCATGCCCGGCGCCGGGTTCAGCAATTTAGCGATAACGTTGGCAATCGTCGCGGCAGCGCTCTCGAACGAATAATGCGCCCAATAGGCTGCCCGCCCCTTGCCGCCCATCGCGATCAGAGCAGACTTGGGCATTCGTGCCATATCGACCATCGCCCGCGCCATTGCGTCTACGTCATCGGGAGGAACAGCCACGCCTGCGCCAATATCAGTGACCATGCCCGCCGCCTCCCCTCGCATACCGATCAGGATCGGCTTTCCCATCGCCATATAGAATTGGGTTTTGGACGGGATTGTAAATGCGAACATTGGATCGTCGATCAAATGCAGTATTAGCACGTCGGCGGCAGCGAATACGTCGCCGATCTGGCTTTGAGGCACTGACGGCCGGAGGGAAACCACGTCGCCGCCGCGACCAGCGATCAACGCGGCGATCCGGTCGCGCTCGACGCCGTCGCCGATCAAGGTCAGCTTGATCCGCGGCACCGTACGCGCCGCCTCATATGCCGCATTGACCATGGTCTCTAACCCCTGGACCTTGCCCATGTTGCCGCCGAACACGAAGTTGAAACGCCCCTCGAACGCAAGAGCAGCAACATCATAGGATCCGGTCGACTCGATGGCGTCTTCATTGGCCCAATTAAACAATGTATCGGTCCGCTCCTCGGGCACGCCGCGTGCAATCAGCCGCCGCGTCATGCCCCGCGATTGCCCGAGGACCACCGCCGCCCGACAATAAACGAACCGACAGATGGGTCCCAAAATTCGTGACAGAACCGACGCCCCGCCCATCCGAGACGTCGCGACCGATTCCGGCCACAAGTCCTGTACCTCCAGGACAAAGGGCCGGCGTGTAAACAAGCCGCTGATCGCCGCGGCAAGGCCCACGGTTATGGGCGGATGATAAACATAGATCGCATCGAAACGCCGGGCACGCAGCAGGCAGAAAATGAATGCCGACAGAAAAAACGACCAGTAGTTCAGCGCGCGGCCGATACTCGAGGAATCGTGACTCGGATAGAGGAACACCCGGTGCACAGTCAGACCGTCGAGAGTCTCGCGCATATAAGGGCGCAATGTATAACCGGGCGCGATCTTGCCGGTCGGATAGTTTGGAAAACCGGTAAGCGCCTCGACCTCGTATCCCCGCTCGATCAGCGCCTTGGCAATCCGCAGCCCCCGGTCCGAGTTTTCGGGCAAGAACCATTGACTGAGATACAGGATGCGTTGCGCCATTGTCCGATCAATCCTGCGCTGAACGGATCAGATTACGGTCAAAAGGTCGACCCATCGCTGCGTAGAACAGCGCACGATTCGCCTGAAGATCATCCGCGGCCGTCTGGCGAACGCTACTGAAGGCCTGCGCCGCCCGCCGACCCTCCTGGCGTTCATCGGGGCTGAGCGTTGCAAAATGCCGTATCCAACTCCGGAATGCCTCGGGCTCATCCAACGGCAAGTCCGCCCCCACGCCCTTACTTTTCAAGTCACGCCACGGCGTCTGGTCGCTGATCAGCACAGGTAGGCCGGCGGCCAAAGCTTCTGAAATCACATGGCCGTAATTCTCCCCAAGCGTGGGGAAGAAAAAGAAATCATAGGCGGACAGTGTGGCAAGTACTTTGTCCGGGTGTAACGCCTCTCGATAGTGTATCAGAATATTGTCTGGAAGGTGTGCAATCTCGGCCTGACACTGCCTCCAATAGACATTGTCTTCCAATACCCCATACACGTCGAGATCAAGGCGAACATTACGAAGCTTCGACAGTATCTTGATCGCACCAGCCAGATTTTTCTTCGGGCTGATCCGTGAAAGGAATATCGCCCGTATCGGCTCCCCATCGCCTCTTGATACCTGCCCAGACAACGGCACTGCCGAATGCCCGGTGAGGTTGTTTGCCACTTCCACTCTGCTCGCCGAGCCCAAAACCCGCTTGATATCCTCAGCCTCGTAACGCGACGAAGCATGGAAGGTGACGTTGCGATAGAGTCCAAACGCTTTGGCGAGAGCTATGAAAATGCGCTTCTTCGACGACTTCAGAGCGAGTGCCCCGCGCGAGAGTTCGCCACGGGGGGCGAGCAACACCGGCCCGCGAGCGATAAGTCCCAGCCGCCGATACAACAGAAACCGCAGGGTCGAATCCACGCTGAAAAAACTGTTCAGATAAAGCAGGTCGAACCGCGTTTTCTTCAGGCCCTTACGTAGAGCGCGCCAGCCCCGGCACCCCGGTGCCCGATAAAAGACCTGTGCCTTGCCACACGCGGTCCAAGCATTGGCAGAGACCCCGTCATAACCCTGCGCGTCCCCCAGATCGCGGTCCGCCGTCACGATCCGAAAATCAAATGCCTCACCCAGTTGTTCCACGATGTTCGCGACAGAGCGAATAGGTCCGCCCGCTTTATAGCCGGGCAGATAATAGCTTATCGACACTAGAATGACCGGTTGAGAAGCGCGCATAAATCCTGCGGTCATAGGGTCCGAGCAATGGTTGAAGTGGGCCCCGCCCAAGGCGGACTCGGCCGCGTTCGGATCGAATGCTCGGAGGCCCTCGCATAGTCTAGAATTTCATCCAGATACGCTGCACCGGCCTTAGCGCCAAGGCAGCGGGCCCAGGCGGCTAGCTCAGCCCTTTTGTCCGGTGTGGGACGTCCCAACGCAATTTGGCAAGAGATGGCGTTCGCCAGTTGCGCGACATCGCCGTAGGGGACAACCGCCCCTAAACCACTGGCGTACACCGCCTCAGCCGCGCCACATCTGTCAGTGCAGATCGCCCGAGTCCCAGCCATAAGGGCCTCAGATACGACAGCGCCCCAACCATCATGCCGGCTGGGCAGTACCAAGCAATCCGCCTGCGCCATGTGACTGGCTATCGCATCCATTGGCTGCCGCCCGAGCCATTTCAGCCTCTTCCCCATAACCGCACTGGCCTCGACACGGAGCATCGCCTCCAACGGTCCAACCCCGATGACCGTCAATTCGACAGACTGCGGTGCGATACACCGTAAAGCCGAGAGAAGCAGGTCGACCCTCTTTCTTTCGATAAGAGCCCCTACGAACAAAATCTGAAACGGTTTCGTTTCAGAATTGGGAGGGGCGCTGGCTGGCGCATTGTCCGGTAGGAAATAGGCGAATGGAAAGACGTTGTCGGGATTTGCTCCACATTCCACCAGCCATGAAGGAGTCCTGTGTCCTATCGCCAATATGCCGGCAAGATGCGTTTCCGATTGCCGGAGCAAACGGCGATAAGCCAGCCGCCGCGCCGCGCCGCGCCACCCGGCATTGTCGACGGCCTCCATCACGACCCAATGCTTGATCCGACGCGCCATCAGCGCGCGCCGGGCAACGCCTACCAGGCCATTACCACGAAAGCCCTGGAAAATATGAGTGGCGTCCGCAGAAACGTCTGCTGCCAGACGGGACACGGCCGGCAGATCGGGCGCCATGTGCAGTCGTGCCTCTCCGGTGTCCGGCGTCTTCCATCCCTGCTTCACTCGGCCTTCGGAAATGGCTCGCTCCGCAACGAAGTTAACGGCGTGCCCCCGGGCTGCCATCCCAGCCACCAAACCCGCCATATGGGGCGAAAGCGTGCGTTGCCAGAACCATATTTCAGACATCCGCTCTGCTCTCCGCCCCGTTCAGGCCATCAGCGTGGGCCCAGCCCAGAAGGATGATGGCAAGCAAGCCTTGCCCCCCCGGCGAGAACAGCGTGTTTTCACCCATGTTGAGCAGAATAATGACCAGACACATCGCAAAAGCGGCTAGGCTTCCGCGCGCCGCACTACGTAAAAGAACTATCAGCCAGCAGGCGACCAGAGCCGCCCCGAACAACCCAAGCTCCTCCATGGTCGCAAGAGGCGCCACCCCCTTTTCCACCGGTGCGCCAGTGGGAATTCCAAACATAGGATCGCGCTCGATGTCCCATACGCTGCCGGGAACCGACGGAATGCCAAAGCCAATCCCCGTATAAGGGTGGTCCCGGATGTTGACCAACATCATATCGATCAGGAAACCGCGAGACTGATCATAGGCACTGAACAGCCCGTCAGCACCCGCACGGCCCGATTTGGTTATGAAATTCTGGATGATATTGGACAAGAGCCCGGCGGCGGAAATCGCGCCAAGAATGGCAAGCCATATTACCATGAAGAACCGGCCAGTGAACAGGCCGGGCGCGACGTCGACAAGCGATCTGCGCGCAAATACCGGCAACACGGCGACGGACAATATCACGCCGAATACCATCGCCAGGCCGGCTGTCCGCGCTTCCGACAGCAGGGTGACGACAAGACCGATAACCGTCACTCCCAGCAATGTCCAACTGGGCTTACTCTGTCCCAGCATCCGTGTGATTGCCCAGGTGCCAACCAATGCCGCAGTACTGCCCATGACCTGCGGGTGATTGATGATCCCCTGAAAACCGGTCCCGTTGACCAGGTAACCGATCGGTAGAACAATGAGCGGCAGACTGACCAGAATAACCGATGTCACCCCCCAGAATATGACACTGGCAATTCTGGCTCTTTCATCTGGCGAACATCCGGACCATGTCGATATCACCGCGACCATCGTTACGATCCACGACACCGCTTTGGTGATGGAAATATCTAGCAGCGGGCTGAACAAAATGGAGTGGGCGACAATGAAGGCGCCTAATAACATGGTGGCCAAGGCGAAACGCGACGAGTGCGCTTTCGATGAAAAAAGTCGACTATGCCCGATAGACGACAGAGCGACAGCAGCGATCACGATATAGCGCGAGGCGCCGCCCCCACCTTCTGGCGCCACTCCGGGACTGGCCATGGTGAACAACCAAGACAGGCAAAGCGCATAGATCGCCGGGCCCCGACCACATAAGGCAAACACCGCGAGGACCCCATAGGAAGCGCTTACGGTTGTCTCCGACCAGCCGCGCATAGCGATGGCGACGACCGGCAAGACATAAGCCAAGCGCGACAGGAAATCGGGGCGCGCGACAGGAGGATTGTAGATTCCGCTAACCATGCGTTTCCTGAGACCTAGGAGCGAATAAAGCACCGTTTCCATGATCGACGGGGTGAGCGCCCAACCGTTCACGACGTCGGTAATGTAGCGCTATCCGCGCCAATTCTCTGCTTTTCATGGTCACGCGGCACTCGCCGCCGGCCGCAGCTGCTTGGTAAACCCCCAAATAAACAGGCCAACCCTCGCTATTGCGCCAACAAGCATCCCCCCTGCCAAGGCATAAACGCCGTGGGAGGAGAACAAGAATGCTGCACTGAGAACAATCAAACTCCATGGAAGGGTGGTCCCTAGAATAAAATAGGGGCGATTCGTGGCCAGCAAATAATTTCCAAGGGAGGTCTGGCCCGCGGTTATGACGCCCACGCCGAGCATGAGCAGAAAGGCCGGCCATGCCGCGGCAAAGGCTGGGCCCGCATAGGATAATATAAAGGGGGCACAAAGGGCAATTGGGATGCTAATCGCTGCCGCCACCGCCATTTGCGCCCAGCAAAGCAGACGGGATGCGCGCTTCAACTCGTCACCGTTCCCGGCTGCGAACAGCGAGGAAAATACCGGCATCGCGGCCTGATTGGTCAGGCTGCTGACCAACAGCAGCGCACCAAGGATATTGCTCATCAAACCATAAACGCCAACAGCGACGAGACCATCCGGAGCAAAAGCCTTTACGACGAGTTGCGCCCCCCAGATTGTAGGTGAATACATCGCCGACGTGAGGAACACCGGAAGCCCGAAAGTCAAAAGCAAAGGTAGGTCGGACCGATGCGGCCAGACAAACGGGTTCGCCCCCAGACCCTTGACCACCCGAAAGTAAACTAGTCCTGCCACGACAAACCGGATTGATTCCACCACGATGAAACCCGCAACGGCGCCCTGCAGTCCCCACCGCATTCCTGACCATGGAACGACCGACAACGACAATCCCGCCACAACAAGCGCGACTGTCCCCAGGGCCTTGCCCTTCTCCAGCGACAAAAGCGCGATCAGCATCAACTCATTGAATGCCATCAGAATTACCCATCCCAGCACCAACGATGGAATCGGCGAGCCAGTGGGCAGACTCAGCACATTCACCGCCACTGTTCCCTTGGCGAACGGCACCGCAATGCAAAGTAGCAAGCTGGTCGTCGCAATGACCGCACCACTCAGGTTGACGATCTGAACGGCGCGTTGCGGGCTTTCCTGCAGCATCTGAGGAACATGTTTCGAAACGAACGGCCCCGCCCCAAGAATGACAAAAAGCCCAAGGACATTGACCAAACCTTGAGTCAGGGTCAGGCGCCCATAGTCTTCCGCGCCCAGCACCCGCGCCAAATAGATGACGACGATCATCATCGCCCCCTTCGAGAGGGCGAACGACACCATCGTCCAGCTGGAAAGCGACAGGAAGCGCTTGAGCGTATCCGGGCTGACCAACTGCGTTAACGGCGTCGCCCAGCGCGTGAAGATACGGCGTGCCTTTCGAGCAAAGACCGCCATCTAATAGCGTTTCCAGACGGTCCGCTGCACGAAATCCGTATAACTCAGGATCAGACGCAGCACCTTGTCGGAAACATTCGGCATCGCATAGTCGCTGACGAGGCGCAGGGTGCGATCCTCGCCGCGCCCCTGGTGCTCTAGGATGGCGAGAGCCTGAAGGACACGTTCCCGGCCAAGGCCGGTCATCATCACCGCACCTTCCTCCATCGCTTCCGGGCGCTCATGCGCCTCGCGGATGTTAACGGCGGGAAAGTTCAGGATCGAACTTTCCTCGCTGATCGTGCCGCTGTCCGACAGCACCGCGTGCGCGTGCACCTGGAGCGCGTTGTAGGCGAGAAAGCCGAACGGCTTCAGCAGCCGGACATTGGCGTGGAATTCCAGCCCATGCTGCTCGATCCTCTTGCGCGTGCGCGGATGAGTGCTGACGAGCACCGGCTCGTCATATTGCGTGGCGATCGCGTTCAGCGTGTCGTGCAGTGCCCGCAGGTTCCGCTCGGAATCGACGTTCTCCTCTCGGTGGGCGCTGACCAGGAAATAACGGCCCGGCTCCACCCCGGCCTCGGCCAGCACCGGCGACGCGGCGATCCCGGCGCGGTAATGGTTCAATACCTCGAACATCGGGCTGCCGGTCTTGATGACCCGCTCCGCCGGCAGCCCTTCCGCCAGCAGATAGGCACGGGCGATGTCGGAATAGGGCAGGTTGATGTCGGCGGTATGATCGACAATGCGGCGGTTGATCTCCTCCGGCACCCGGTCGTCGAAACAGCGGTTGCCCGCTTCCATATGGAAGATCGGGATCCGTCGCCGCTTGGCCGGGATCACCGCGAGGCAACTGTTGGTATCGCCGAGGACCAGCATCGCCTCCGGCTGAACCTCCGCCAGCACCTTGTCGACCGCGATGATGATCTTGCCGATCGTCTCCGCCGCCGAGCCGCCGGCCGCGTCGAGGAAATAATCCGGCTTGCGCAGGCCGAGATCGTCGAAAAAGACCTGGTTCAGTTCGTAATCGTAATTCTGGCCAGTATGGACGATCACATGGTCTGTATGTTCGTCAAGCCGCGCCATCACTCGCGACAGGCGGATAATCTCCGGCCGCGTACCGACGACGGTCATCACCTTCATGCGTGCCATGTCAAACCTTCTCGGCAATCGTGTCGGGGCGCTGGCGGTCAAATATCTCATTCGCCCAGAGTAGCGAGACCATGATGCCGTCGCCGACATTGGTCACGTCATGGGTCCAGCCGGGAACCGTCTCGACGACGACGGGCGCCTCCGCACTGGTGCGTACCTCATGCACTTCGCCGGTCAACATATGGCGAAACCGGAAAAGCGCCTCGCCGTGGACGATCAGGAACTTCTCGGTCTTGGTGTGGTGATAATGGCCGCCCCGCGTCACGCCGGGCAGGGCGTTGAAATAGGAGAATTGCCCCGCATCCCTGGTCTTCAGCATTTCCGAGAATGCACCGCGCGGGTCGCGGTGGCTGGCGATCGGGTAGCTGAACTCCACCGGCGGCAGGTAGGAGACATAGGTGGCGTAGAGCGCCCGGATCAGGCCGCTGCCGACATTCTGGATCAGATTGTCGGCCCGGTCGTCGCGGAACCGTCGGACGATCTCCGCCACTGCGCCGACCGTGCTGTCATAAGCCGGCGCGACCACATGAAAGCCGGTGGCGAAAGCACCGGCATCAAGCAGGCTGATGAAAGCGTCGATGACATCGTCGATGTAGACCAACGTCAGCGGCGCCGCTGGGTTGTCGATGCGGATCGGCAGGCCGCGGGCGATGTTGTGGCAGAAGGTGGCAACTGCGCTGTTGTAGTTCGGGCGGCACCATTTGCCGAAAATATTGGGCAACCGATAGACGGCAACCGGCGCACCGGTGCGTTCCGCCAGGCTGAGTAAAACATCCTCCGCCGCCTTCTTGCTTTCGCCGTAGACGCCAGGCTCGACCGCCTTCGCGGAGGATGCGTAGAGGATCGGGATCGGCCGGCCGGCCGCTTCGACCGCATCGGCCAGCAGAGCGGCGGTGCCGCCATTGCCGGTGGCGAACTCGGCCGGGTCCGTGGGCCGGTTGACGCCGGCCAGATGGACGACCGCATCGGCCGCGCCGATCCGTTCCATCCAGTCCTGGTCGGTCGCGTCGCGCAGGATAGGCACGACGTCGAACCGCCCGGTTTCCTTCAGACGCAGTAGCAGATTCCGCCCGACGAAGCCCCCCGCGCCGGTGACCGCAATGGTGCGGCGGCCGCTCATTCAGTCACCCTCTGGCGTATCGGTCGGGTTTTCGCGGACGCGCTTGATATAATCGAGCCGCAGCAGCGTTTCCGCCATCTCGGCACGGTCGAGGATGCGGGTGTTGTGGGAATTGAAATCGGCATGTTCGGCAACCTCGGCGTTGCCGGTTTCTACGAATGCCGCGTAGTTCAGGTCGCGGTTGTCCGGCGGTACCCGGTAATAGGCGCCCTGGTCCTCCGCTACCGCCATCTCCTCGCGGCTGAGCAGCGTTTCGTAAAGCTTCTCGCCGTGGCGGGTGCCGATCACCTTCAATGGATGATCGGGGACGCCCATGACATCCTTCACCGCCTGTGCCAGCGTCTCCACCGTGGCGGCTGGCGCCTTCTGAACGAACAGATCGCCGTTGTTTCCATGTGCAAAGGCATGGAGCACCAAGTCGACCGCCTCGCCGAGCGACATCACGAAACGCGTCATTGCCGGGTCGGTGATGGTCAGCGGCTTGCCCCGCCGAATCTGGTCGACGAACAGCGGGATGACCGACCCGCGCGATGCCAGCACATTGCCGTAGCGTGTCCCGCAGATCACCGTCGCACCGCCGATCGCCAGGCGTGACTGCGCGATCATCACCTTTTCCATCAGCGCTTTGGAAATGCCCATCGCGTTGATCGGGTAGACTGCCTTGTCGGTCGACAGACAGACGACCCGCGCCACCCGGTTGGCGCGCGCCGCCTCCAGCACGTTGTCGGTGCCCATGACGTTGGTCTTGACCGCTTCCATCGGATGGAATTCGCACGACGGCACCTGCTTAAGCGCGGCAGCATGGAAGATATAATCGGCCCCCTGGGTCGCGCCGGCGATCGAACGGTAATCGCGCACGTCGCCCAGATAGTAACGCAAGCGCTTGTCCCGATAGAACAGGCGCTGATCCTCCTGCTTCTTCTCGTCGCGGCTGAAAATGCGGATTTCCCGAAACGGTTCAGCGATCAGCCTTTTCAGCACAGTCGATCCGAACGAGCCGGTCCCGCCGGTGATCAGGAGAATCTTGTCTTGGAACATGAGCATCCGCTTGTTTGACGACGATCGCGTCCGGATTTCCCCGCGCCTGGAAGGATAAGATCGAACGCCCTTGGCCATAGGTCGTCGCCCTTAACGGATCAAGTATACCGCCGCCGGAGCTGCACGCGACCAAGGCAAGCTGCCTCCACGATGCGCCTACCGACATTCCCAGCTGACAGGAGGGGCGCCTAGCGCGATCGATCCCAGGCGCCTACAGACCGGATCCGTAGCATGATGGTCTCACGAGAAGAAAATATGCCCAACCCGCCTATCGCGCCATGGCCAAGTTTCACCGCCGAAGAACAGGCGGCGGTATCGCGCGTGCTCGCTTCCAATCGCGTCAACTACTGGACCGGCGACGAAGGGCGCGTGTTCGAATGCGAATTCGCCAAATGGACCGGGACAGAATATGCCATAGCGTTGGCGAACGGCACCGTCGCGCTGGATCTGGCACTCCACGCGCTGAAAATTGGCCCCGGCGATGAGGTGATCGTCACCCCGCGCACCTTCATCGCGTCGATCTCGACGGTGGTGAATGCCGGCGCAACACCGGTATTCGCCGATGTCGACCAGGACAGCGGAAATATTTCCGCCGCAACGATCGAGCCAGCAATTACCGACCGGACGCGGGCTATCATACCAGTTCATCTGGGCGGGTGGCCGTGCGACATGAGCGCGATCATGGCTCTAGCCAAGCAGCACGACCTATTCGTCATAGAAGATTGCGCGCAGGCCCATGGCGCGATGGTCGGCAACCACATGGTCGGCTCGCTTGGCCATATAGGCGCGTGGTCGTTCTGCCAGGACAAGATCATGACTACCGGCGGCGAAGGCGGCATGGTGACCACCAATGATCGCGATCTCTGGTCGCGCATGTGGTCGTTCAAGGACCATGGCAAGAGTTGGGAGGCCGTGTACGAGCGCCAACATACCCCCGGTTTCCGCTGGCTGCACGAGAGCTTCGGCACCAACTGGCGGATGATCGAGATGCAAGCGGCCGTCGGCCGGATTCAACTGCTCCGCATGGAGGAGTGGACGAAACGGCGAACGGAGATTGCACATCGCTACTATAAAATGTTGAGATCATTCGCAAATTCCGTGCGAGTGCCGCTGCCAGCCGAAGGATTTACCCACGCTTATTATCGTTTCTATGCCTATGTGAAACCAAGCGGATTGAGGCCGGGTTGGAGCCGCGACCGTATTGTCGCTGAGGTAAACGCTCTTGGCGCACCCCTGTTTCACGGCAGCTGTTCGGAAGTCTACTTGGAAAAGGCCTTCGACGGCACGGGGGTACGTCCCGCAACTCCGCTGGCGAACGCCCATCAATTGGGCGAAACAAGCCTGATGTTCCTGACCCATCCGACGATGACTGAGGCTGACGTGGAGCGGGTCTGTGCGGCGACGAGCCAAGTCCTTATTGAAGCTAGCACCGGGGGCTGATCTGCGCTTTCTATCTCGAGAGGTTCTGCCGTGCCACTGACACCCAATGAAGGCGTCATTTCGCTGGCGCGGAGCCCCATGTCATGATCAGGGATTCAGTCACCCGCCGCGGCGCGCTTGGCGGATTGGTTGCTACCAGCGCAGTCACCGCCGCGCCGGCGGCCACTCCCGGTCGCGACGCTGCGGCCCGCCCGGGAAATACCCGGTCGATCGTCTCAGTCACGGATTTCGGCCTCTCCGGCAACGGCAAGACGCTTGATCAAAGAATCCTGCAGGCGGTGATCGACACCATGTCTGCCAATGGCGGTGGCAGCCTCCATTTCCCCGACGGCACTTATAACCTGGGAGGTGACACGCTTGTTCTGAGGAGCGGCGTATCGCTCATCGGCAATTCCGGCCGAACTAAATTACTGTATAACGGCACCGGCAGAGCCGTCATGCTCGATGACCGCCCGCGTGTTTACGGTGATCTGCGCTTCGAAAATTTCATTATTGATGGATCGGGAACAGATGCGCTCTTTTGTGCGACTGTCGATGCTTCCGCACTTGGCGGAGTAAACATCGATGTCCGTAACATAAAAATCAAAGGGAAATGGGTAAACGGCGCGACCTTCGCCAATCTTTACAACTCATCTATTTCCCGAATTTCCACGGACGGTGCGATCATATCGAACGCCTGCCATCGTATCATGGCCACCGTCAACGGAATGACCTTCCACGATCTTTATACGGGGGGAAGCAGAGGGCATAAATACAGTTACTATATCGATAACAGCGGTCAACTCGGTGCCCCTAATAACCTGCCCATCGGGCATGACATCGCACTTATCGGCTGCGTCGCCCAGGGTGGCCTATATGGCTTTTACATCCGGTCGGCCCGCAGTCTCAGCATCATCGCCCCATATACCGAGGAGGTGGCCAATCCTGTTGTCGTCGGTGAAGTCGGCGCGCCGCGAACCAGCAATGTTATCATCGACGGCGGCGGGCTGGGCGGCACAGACGATCCCACCCGGCCATATTTCGCCCAACGGGGACCGCGCATCCACGTCGAAAACGCCGAACACACCGTCATACGCAGCCTAGACTGCCGCCAAGGGTGCCGGTTGGTCGCTTTGGCTTTCAAAGGCGGCGGCGGCACCGGGGCGAGAGGGTGGGCATCAATCGGCAAAGACGGCAGAGTGAGCCATGCTGTCGTCACCTTTCCTGGGTCGGGCTATGTCCGTGCACCGATCGTTACCGAGCGGACGACAGGAAGCACCTATACCGCAATCTTAGATGACAGTCGGCAAGTCATTGGCGTCACGGTAAACGCCGTCGGGCAAACAAAGCTGGCCACCGCCTATCCGGCGATCGTCACCTACGGCAACCAGGTTCAGGGCCTGATCATCGACGCGCCCTATGCGCGCCTTCTCGATGTGGACGGCCGTCAATGCACCGACACGATGATTCCAGCGATCGCGCGACGGGCCTCTACCAAAGATTCAAGCGGCGGCCTTCTGGTCACCGGCGACTATCTCGGCATGAAGACGTTTGAAGTCGTCGACATTCGCAAGGTCGCTGGAACCGGCCACCGACACTTCGTATCGTGGCGAGATTCGGACGGCATCGAAAAGGGTTGGGTGTACGAGGTTCCGGTAGTGGCAGCACCGTAAGGCCGCCCTCCAATTCGTTCCGAAACGCTGAAAGTGATGGCCTCAACGAACAGGCGCCACCGCGACATTATCGATCCAGCCAATCAAGCGAATCGCGTCACGCGAACCCTCTGCCGACAACTTAATCCATTGAAACGGGCAGTCGGACGGTACGACGAACCTGGACCGGTGCGTGATCCAGCCCTTGGTCGATGCCGGCCACTGTAATGACGCGGCCGTATTTCCGGCGTTTTCGCACAACACAGACCATGTCAGATCCCAACCGCCGTCCGCTTCCTCCGCATAGCTGTCCGCAGACAGCGTATATGCTCCCGGTCGCAATGCCACGAGTTGACGCGCGATCACCGTGGCGAAGCCGCCATCCACCGAAAAGTTGAGCGCGCTATTGTCAGGCACGTCGGGTCGACGCGCACGCTCCGCCGTGGCCTTGTCATTTTCAGTAAGTTCCCACCGGAACGGCGCTAGTCCCCGCTGTTGGTCGAAGCCGCCGTCACGGACGCCGGCATGCCGCGCGCCCACAACCAAAGCGTCAAGCAGGGCGGCATTTTCCGGCATGTGAGCTGCGACCAGCCGCGTTACTAGCGTTTGCATACTGACCTCGCTCGGACGGCTTCCAACCGCATTCAACCGCATGAAAAAGCGCGTCGCATTAGGCAATGGCGTCGCGCGCGCCGCTACCAGCTGCTGAAAGCCAGAACTCCACCAGCGCTTGCGCGCGGCCAAGTCCGCGATCGGGACCACAAGTTGTGGGTCATCGAGCGCCGCGAGCAGAATCGGCGACAAGGTCGCCCAGCCTCGACTCGACGTGCTCATCGCCGCATCGAAATGCTCGAGGGCCCCGCGGACGTCATCGCGTGCCACATTGGCTTCGATCAACCAGAGCTCGGTGGCAAGATCACGCCGTGAAAGCCGATGAGCGTAGCGGAATATGCGATCCGCCGCCAACTTCTTCCCTGCTATGTCGGCCCCCAGCCCCAGGACATTATAGGCCGTCAAGACTGTCGAATCCCGTTGCAGGGCGGCGACTGCCAAGGCTTGGGCGACCGCTACCGTATCCGGCTTATCGGAAGCTCCGAGAAGCATTGCCCGTCCCAACGCAGCGGCCGCACGCGCATCGGCAGACCAAACAGCATGAGCAGCGGCGGGGTTAGTTCGCCATCGACTGTTGGATATGCCGGTTACGGCCACCAGCCACAGACACAGAATAGCAACCGGCACTACAACGAAGGCACGCAGTGCGACGCTGCGCGGTGCGATCACGTCCCAGGTTATGTCGCGATTGGGTTCAGCCATCCTTTCCGGTCTTTTTCTGGCCATAGCCGTAACCGTAATCGTAGCCATATCCGAAATGCGCATGCTTCTGGCTGAATTTCGTCAGGACGGCGCCCAGGATATGCGCCTGTGCATTTTGCAACCGCCCTACCGCCATCTTGCCAAGGCCCGCGCGAATTCCACGCGACTCGACCACAAAAATCGTCCCTGCGACTTTGCTGGCGATCAGCGGGGCGTCCGCAAGTCCCATAACTGGCGGCGCGTCGATAACAACATTGTCGTAATACTTCAGCGCCTCTGCGATGACCTGCTCTATGCGATCGCTAGACAACAACTCGGCTGCATTCGGAGGCGGCGGTCCTGCACTGACTACGGCCAGATTATCGATGCTGCTCTCGCGTATTACATCGACTAGTGTGGCGTTGCCCGACAACAGGCTGCTCAATCCTCTCTCGTTGTCGATTCCAACGCCAATATGTACCGACGGAGACCGCATGTCGCCGTCTATCAGCAATGTACGTCGGTGCAGCCTGGCCAGGCACTGAGCAATGGCAAACGCCGTCGTCGATTTGCCTTCCGCGGGCCGCGTCGAGGTTATCATCAAGCTACGTGGCACACCGTCGGCGGTCGAGAATTGGAGGCTTGTCTGGGCCGACATGTAGGCTTCGGAAATCGGTGACTTCCGGTCGCTTAGTGCATCCGCAACACTCAGACCATCATCGACACTAGGTATGGCCCCTAGAAGCGGTAGATTGAGTGTCGTCTCCAGATCGCCCGGGTCGGTTATAACCTCGTCGATCTGCTCCAGCACAAAAGCCAAACCGAAACCAATCGCCGCGCCGCCGACCAAGGCCAGGAGCAGGTTGATTAAAGGTCGTGGCCTGGACGGCCCTTCGGGAATTTCAGCTTCGTCGACAATAGAAATATTATTGGCACCGATGCCACCCGCGATGCCGATTTCCTTATAGCGCTGGAGAAGACCATCATATAGACTGCGATTGGTATCCACATCCCGCTGGTAAATATTGTACTGGATGCTGCGTCGCCGAAGATTGAGGAAGTTGTTCTTCAAAGTCTCAACCTGTCGCGCCATTGCGTCTTCACGGTCCACCGCTTCACGATATTGGGTCTGGATCGAATCCCGGATCCGCGCTTCTTCCCGAACTATACTGCGATCGAATTGCGCGATCTGTGCCTTAAGCGCTTGCACAGGTGGATAGCCGGGCTCGAATTGGCTCAACAGCTTTTCATAGTCGGCCGCCGCCTGCGCGCGCTCCTGTCGCAAGTTCGCAATAGCCGCTGTGGTCAAATCCTCAGGCAATGCTCGCGAAGACCGCGCTTGGCGCGCGCGACTCTCCGCAGCGACCCGTTCAGCCGTTGCCGCAGCAAGACCGGCATTGAATGCGGTCAGGTCGTCGGCCAGTAGGGGGCGCTCCGTGGACGGCACCTTGGGATCGGCACTCGCCGAACCAACACTGATGATCCGCTGATCTGCGGCGTAGGCCACCAGCTTGCGTTCGGATTCGTCCAGACGCGTACGCGTCTCGGTCAAACGCTCCTCAAGAAAGCGCCGGGCATAGGCGGTCGTCTCATAGCGCCGCTCGAGAGAGGATTCGATGAACAACTTTGCCCAAGCATTGGCCACGCGCGCAGAGAAAGCGGGATCGGGACTGGCGAAAGAAATGGAAACCAGCCGCGACAGACGGACAGGCGAAATCGAAATGTGATCGAGAAGGGTCTCGGCCGCGTCGCGGGCAACCGCGTCGTTCGCCCTGCGCTCGCCGGCGCCAGCCGCGACGGGTTGCTTGATCCCGAACATGTCGAGAAACGCCTGATTATTCGCCAGCCGCAAATCGCGCACGACCCGGTCAGCCAGCGAGCGCGACGCGAGCAACCCATACTGGGTCTGATAGAATTCCTGATCGGCGGCCGTGTTCTTGGGCTCAAGCCCGTCCATTTTCAGGATCTGCGCTTCTTCGCGCGCAATCTCCACCGTCACCGTGGCCGTATACATGCGCGTCATCAACAAGGTTACCGCCACGCCCATGAGCACAGCGACCAATATCGCGCCGATAATCACCCGCCGCCAGCGAACGATAATCCGCCAGTACTGCATCAGAAGCGGCAATGTCGGACCGTCGCGCACCTGCAGTAACAATGCTGGGGGCAAGGCAGAGGCGCCGTCGCGCGCAATCGTATCAGGCTTGTTCATGGACAGAAGGAAGCTCTCGTCGAAGAGGAGTTCATCGCCGATAGGCGATCAAAGTGACCAGCGGCGTCGTGATCAGCGGCGTGATTTTCAGTATCTCCGAGAACATTCTACGCGCCGGCGAATCGCCAACTACGACAATGTCGCTCGGATAAACCCGTGGGTCATCGTACACGCCTCTACGGATCGCATCGAGATCGTACAGCGCTGCGTACTGCTGGCCTTCAACCTTTCGGAACAAGACGACTTCACGCAACTTAGCAAACTCGCCCGCGCCTTTGGCTGAAGCCACCGCGCGCATCAGCGTCATTTCGCCGATCACAGGATAGATACCCGGCTCACGAACCTGCCCGTCCACGGTTATGACATTGCTTGCGTAATCAACGATGTTGACCGCCACCTGGGGGTTCCGAACATAGGTACGCAGCTTGTCTTCGATGAGAGCAGAAACCTGCGACGGCGTTTTGCCACCAGCGTCGATCGCCCCGGCAAGCGGAATCGCGACCCGCCCCCCCGCATCAACCTGGATTTCCTTGCTACTCAATTCCTCGAGACCCAACACTGTCACCGATATTTTGTCTAAAGGCCCGATGAGATAAACCTTCTCGCCATCGGTGCCGACATACTTCGGCGCGGGCAATTCGGTCGTATCCAGCACCTGTACCGCCGGCCCGCCCACCAGCGCCGGCCCCGTGGCGCATCCGGCCAGAGCCAAAGGCGCTGCAAACGACAACTTTAAAAAACGGGAAATCACTATGTTTCACATCTTTCTGCAGCAAGCGGGCGATGTAGACGGACGCGTCACTGTCGTAAAGCTACGAACACGCTCAACCGCCTCGTTCACGAGCCAAACACGCACCGGAAGACAGCCACAATGCCGAAATCGCTAATAACGCCGCAATGATAGGCGTTCGCGCTGGGTAATCGACAAAACTATGCAATAGAATCATGATAATAAAGATCGACGCAAGTCGCGCCATGCCCACGGTAAGCGAGCCTCTTCCTCCTCCGCGCCACACTCGCCAGCAGGCCAGGCCATAGAGGCCTACGGCCAGCGCAAGCAATAGGCCCGCTAGCGCACCGCCTTCTATGATTATTTCAAGAATATCGTTATGTGCATGATTCATATAAATTTCGGAAAGCGCGTCCTGCCGCTCCACAGCACGGTAAACTGAATCGAAACTTCCGAAACCGGCGCCTACGGGAAAGAACTGCTGGCCCAACGCGGCAAATTCGGGAAACAGGACCACACGCGCGTCTCCGCTGATCACTTCCGTCTTGAAACGATCGAGATTGCCGATCTGCGAAACAACGAACAGTAGGGCAATACCTCCTGCGACCGCGCTCCCGACCAACAGGCGCCGATCGACTCGCGCCAGCACACCTTCCCGCCACAACAACAAAATTCCCAGCCCCAGTCCCAAGCCGGTCAGGAGTACGCCTGAGCGTGACCCCGCCACCACGATCGAAACCAGTAGAAACAACAGGACGGCACCAGCAATAGCCCAACGCATCAACGGACTGAAGATACCGGCTAACCGACGCGTCGCGATCCACAACGTCAGCGGAATTCCAGTTGTCAGGAGCAGCGCATTATGATTGCGGTTGGCAAACAAGCCCGTACCCGTGTCAAAACTGGAAACGCGATAGAGACGCAGTGGGCTGGTCGGCCCCTCCGCGAATTGGAACACGGCCATTACACCGGTTACCAGAGCAAGCCCTGCCACCCCGGCCAGCACCCAATCCCGCCGCACCCGCCCCAGCCATGCCGCCGCAACCAGCGCCGCAAACGGCGGAAAAATCGCGAGCAGGCTGTTGATCGTCAGGTCCGGCGTCAGGCTGATTGGGCGCCAGGGCTGTTCGATACCGATAACGCCGGCCGCTTCGGCATACAGGCTCCGTCCGGGCATCGCCGTCCACCATTGCGGCGGCAGTGGAATGAGTTGCACGGCCATGATCGCGGCTAGCGCGGCTAGCAGCAGGAATGGCTGCCGCATGTCGCGCCAGCACTCGCGCGGGAATACCACCAACGTGGCGGCCAATGCGACAATGGCCGTAGCGCGCACAAACATCTGCGACGCGGCGTCGGCGCGTGACGCGCCGCCGCCGAACATGAGCATCACAAAAAATACGGTGATCGCGGCAACCGGAAGCCAGAAAGACAGCCTTCCTACTGACCATTTGATCTGGAACGATTTTTTCCGGTGTCTGGACATATGTCAGTTAGGCGTCCTGTTGCGTGTGCATTCACCCATTCACGGTCGGGCGTCTAGTATTGAAGTGGCATTAGCGTCCTGATCCCACGCCGTAAACTCCACGGCAGACCGCTCTTAGCCCTTGTTAATCCCGCTCGGCTATGCACCGATGCCGCATGCGTAAAATCCTCGTCCTGTTCGGCACGCGGCCTGAGGCAATCAAGCTGTTTCCGGTGGTCGATGCCCTGCGCGGCCGGCGCGGCGTTACGGTGCGCACGCTGGCCAGCGGCCAGCATCGGGCGATGCTCGATCAGGTGCTCGCCGTCGCCGGCCTCGTGCCCGACATCGACCTGGACCTGATGCGGCCGGGCCAGAGCCTTGAGGCGCTAACCGCGCGGCTGTTGACCGGGATCGGCGGAGTCCTCGATACCGAAAAACCCGACCGGGTGATCGTTCAGGGCGACACCGCTACTGCGATGGTTGGCGCGCTCACGGCCTACTATCGCAAGCTGCCGGTGTCACATGTCGAGGCAGGATTGCGCAGTGGCAACATCCATCACCCGTGGCCTGAGGAGGTTAACCGCCGGATCATTTCGACGATCGCCGACCAGCACTTTGCGCCGACCGAGACCGCCGCCGCGGCACTGCGCCGCGAGAATATCGCGCCGGAACGGATCCACGTCACCGGCAACACCGTGATCGACGCGCTGCTCGCCACCCGCGCGCGGATCGCGGCCGATCCTGCGCTCGCCGCCGGACTCGACCCGCTCGTCGCCCGCTTCGCCGGCCGGCGGGTCGTTGCGGTCACCAGCCATCGGCGCGAGAATTTCGGCAACGGAATGGCCGACATCGCCGCGGCGATCCGCGGCGTCGCCGCGCGGCTGGACTGCGCTGTCATCTTCCCCCTCCACCCGAACCCCAACGTCCGCGGAGTGATGGAGCGGGTACTCGGCGATCTGCCGAATGTCGCGCTGGTCGATCCGCTCGACTACCCCCATTTCGTCCGCCTGCTGGACATCGCCGACATCGTTCTGACCGACAGCGGCGGCGTGCAGGAGGAGGCGCCGGCGCTCGGCAAGCCGGTGCTGGTCATGCGCGAGACGACGGAGCGGCCGGAGGGCATTGCCGCCGGCACCGCCCGCCTCGTCGGCACCGACACGGACCGGATCGTCCACGAGATATTTACCCTGCTGGACGACAAGGCGGCCTACGCCAGCATGGCCCGCGCGCATAATCCATTCGGCGACGGCCATGCCAGCGAACGTATCGCGAGGATCGTCGCCGATGAGTCTGGATCGTCCGCCTAGCGTCTGCGTCGTCGGCCTCGGCTATATCGGCCTGCCGACGGCAGCGCTGATCGCCCGGTCCGGGGCGCCGGTGGTCGGCGTCGACGTCGCGCCGGCAGTAGTCGACACGGTCAATTCCGGCCGCATCCACATCGAGGAGATCGATCTGGCGGGGCTGGTCCAGGGCGTTGTCGAACGCGGCCTGCTGCGCGCAGCGCTGGCGGTCGAGCCGGCCGACGTGTTCGTCATCGCCGTGCCGACGCCACTCGGTGCCAATCACGTACCCGATACCAGCCATATCCTCACCGCCGGCCGGGCGATCGCGCCAGTGTTGAAGCCGGGCGACATGGTCATCCTCGAATCGACATCGCCGGTCGGCACCACGGAGGCTCTGCGCGACCTGCTGGCACGGCTGCGGCCGGACTTGCGGGTGCCGGGCCATGCCGGCGACGGCGCCGACATCGCCATCGCCTATTGCCCGGAACGGGTGCTGCCCGGCCGTATTCTGGTCGAGCTGATCGACAACGACCGCTGCATCGGCGGCATCACCCCACGTTGTGCGCGCAAGGCGCTGACCTTCTATCGCCGCTTCGTGCGCGGCCAGTGCGTGACGACGACGGCGCGCACCGCCGAAATGGTCAAGCTGACCGAAAACGCCTTCCGCGACGTCAACATCGCCTTCGCCAACGAACTGTCGCGCGTCGCCGACACGACCGGGCTGGATGTGTGGGAAGTGATCCGCCTCGCCAACCGCCACCCGCGCGTCAACATTCTGCAACCCGGCCCCGGCGTCGGCGGTCACTGCATCGCGGTCGACCCGTGGTTCATCGTCCACGGCGCGCCGGACGACACGCCGCTGATCCGCGCCGCGCGCGCGGTGAACGACGGCAAGACCGACCATGTCATCGCCCGCGCCACCGCGATGATAGAAGCGCATCCGGGCGCCGGCGTCGCCTGCTTCGGCCTGGCGTTCAAGGCGAATATCGACGATTTCCGCGAAAGCCCGGCGCTGAAGGTCGCCACTCATGTCGCCGCCCGCTTCGGCCCGCGCATCCATGTCGTCGAACCGCATATCGACGCGCTGCCAGCCGCCTTCGCCGGCACTGGCGCGCGGCTCTGCGACATCGACCGGGCACTGATCGACTGCGCGCTGCTGATCGTGCTGGTCGACCACGACGTGTTCCGCTCCGTCCCACTCGACGAACGGGCCGACAAGATCGTCTACGACACCCGCGGCATCTGGCCGGACCAGCCGAAACGCGCGGAAGGCACACCGGCGCTGAAGCTGGCGGGGTAAGCGCCGGGCCCCACCCCCTACCCCAACCGCGCCAGCGCGGCTTCCAGCCGCTCGACTTCCGCCGCCTTTTCCGCGTGGTCGGCACGGGCCTTGTCGACCGCTTCCGGCTTCGCGCGTTCGACGAAGGCGGGGTTGGCGAGGCGGGCGGCGAGGCTGTCGCGTTCCTTCGCGGCGGCGTCGCGCGTCTTGGCCAGCCGGGCGCGCTCGCCGGCCAGGTCGACGACATCGCCGATGGGCAGTACGTAGGTCGCCTCGTCGACGACGATCTGCAGCGCGCCGGCGGCATCGGCGGCGCCATGACTGACTTCGGCGATGCGGGCGAGGCGGGCGATCGCCGCCGCCTGCCGCTCCAGCCGCTCCGCGGTCAGCGCCGATGCATCCTGCACCACTGCCGACAGCCGCGCGCCCGGCGGCACGCCCAGTTCGGTGCGGGCGGCGCGGATCTCGCCGACCAGCCGGATCAGCCAGTCGATCTCCGCCGCTGCGTCGGTGTCGTCGGTGCCGGCGCCGCCCTCCACCAGCGGCCATCTGGCGATGATGATCGGGTAGGCGCGCGTGCCCAGCGCGTTCCACAATTCCTCGGTCACGAACGGCATGAACGGGTGAAGCATGACCAGAATCTGGTCGAGCACCCAGCCGGCGACCGCCTTTGTCTCGTCGTCGATCTGGCCCTTGATCAGCTCCAGATACCAGTCGCAGAACCGGTTCCAGACGAAATGGTAGATCGCGTTCGCCGCCTCGTCGAAACGCAAATCCGCCAGCGCCGCGTCGAGCGCGCGGACCGTCGCCAGCGTCTCGGCGATGATCCAGCGGTTGACGGTCAGCGCCGCCGCCGGCGCACGCAATGTCGCCGACGCGCCGATGCCGTTCGCCTGGCAGAAACGCGCCGCGTTCCACAGCTTGGTCGCGAAGTTGCGGTAGCCCTCGACCCGCTTTTCATCGAGCTTGATGTCGCGCCCCTGGCTCTCCATCGCCGCCATGAAGAAGCGCAGCGCATCGGCGCCATACTGGTCGATCAGGCCGAGCGGATCGACGACATTGCCCTTGGACTTGGACATTTTCTGCCCGTCCGCCGCGCGCACCAGCCCATGCAGGTAGAGCCGCTTCCACGGCACATCTTTCATGAACTGGATGCCCTGCATCGCCATGCGCGCATCCCAGAAGAACAGGATGTCGAAGCCGGAAATCAGCAGGTCGTTCGGATAGTGCTTGGCGAGCAGCGGCGCGGTCGCCTCATCGTCCGGCCAGCCCAGCGTCGCGAAGGGCCAGAGCGCGGAGGAGAACCAGGTGTCAAGCACGTCTTCATCGCGCCAGATGGACAATTCGGACGTGAAGAGAGATCGCGTCAATCCCTTTGCAAAGTCATTCGCAATGCCAACATCGCTTGGATCGACGCCGTAGTAATCTCCCGCCAGTTTTCGTGCTGTGGCCTCGTCCTCGGCGACGAACGTTTCAAATTCGCCGGTCTTGTTATCATATTCAATGCCGCCCTCGGCACGCCGCTTCGGCCCATACCACGCCGGAATCCGGTGGCCCCACCAGAGCTGGCGGGAGACGCACCAGGGCTGGATGTTCTCCATCCAGTTGAAATAGGTCTTTTCCCACGTCTTGGGCACGATCTCGATGGCGCCCGAACGCACCGCCTCCATCGCCGGCTTGGCCAGCGTCGCGGCGTCGACATACCATTGGTCGGTCAGCCACGGCTCGATGACCACGCCGGAACGGTCGCCATAGGGAGTCTGGATCGTGCGCGGCTCCGCATCCTGTTCGACCGGGTTGCCGTCCTTGTCCTTGGCCACATGCGGGATGAGGAAACCCTGCTCCTTCATCCGCTCGACGACCAGCGCCCGCGCCTCGAACCGGTCAAGGCCGAGGAAGGCGTCGGGCACCAGCCCGTCCGCCGTCTGCACCACCCGGGCATCGGCATCGAGCATGTTGAGCATTTCGCCCGGCTTGATCCCGGCGCGCTTGCCGACCTCGAAGTCGTTGAAGTCGTGCCCCGGCGTGATCTTGACCGCGCCGCTGCCCAGTTCGGGATCGGCATGCTCGTCGGCAACGATGCGGAACCGGCGGCCGGTGATTGGCTGCAAAATCTCCTTGCCAATCACGCTGGCATAGCGCGGGTCCGCCGGGTTCACCGCCACTGCCATGTCGGCCAGCATCGTCTCCGGCCGGGTGGTCGCGACTTCGATGTAGTCGCGCCCGTCATCCAGCCGCACGCCGTCGGCCAGCGGATAGCGGAAGTGCCAGAAACCGCCCTTCACCTCGCGCGTCTCGACCTCCAGATCGCTGATCGCGGTTTTCAGGCCGGGGTCCCAGTTGACCAGCCGCTTGTCGCGGTAAAGCAGGCCCTGCCGGTGCAGGTCGACGAACACCTTCACCACCGCGCGGGTGAAATGCGGGTCCATGGTGAACTGTTCGCGGCTCCAGTCCATCGAACAGCCGAGGCGGCGGAGCTGGCCGGTAATCGCGCCGCCGCTTTCCGCCTTCCATTCCCACACCTTGTCGATGAACTGGTCGCGGGTGAAATCGGTGCGCTTCTGCCCCTGCGCGTTCATCTGCCGCTCGACCACCATCTGCGTCGCGATGCCGGCATGGTCGGTGCCGACCACCCACAGCGCATCCTTGCCGCGCAGCCGCTCGTAGCGGACCATGACGTCCTGCAACGTGTTATCCAGCGCATGGCCGATGTGGAGCGAACCGGTGACGTTGGGCGGCGGGTTGACGATGGTGAACGGCACCGCGCCGGGCCGGTCGGGGCGGAACAGCCCTTCCTTTTCCCAGCGCGCATACCAGTGCGCCTCGATGGCGGCGGGGTCGAAGGTCTTGGCAAGCTCGGTCATAGGCGCTGTGCCTTAGACGAGGGAGCCGGGCCGGGCCAAGCGGGCGCGTCGAATTATCCGCACGCCCGCCCCCGCCCTACCGCGCCGGCTTCAGCCATTTGGCGAACCAGTCGAACGTCTCGCCATACCACTGGACGCTGTTCTTCGGCTTCAGGATCCAGTGGTTCTCGTCCGGGTAGACCACCAGCCGCGACGGCACCGCGCGCCGCTGGGCGGCGGTGAAGGCGGCGATCCCCTGGGTATAGGGAATGCGGAAATCCTTCTCGCCGTGGATGATCAGCATCGGCGTCTTCCACGCGGTGACGTGGTTGACCGGGTTCCATTTTTCATACTCGGCGGCCTGCTCGAAATAGGGGCCGCCATGCTCCCATTCGTCGAACCACAACTCCTCCGTCTCATAGGCCATGGCCCGCGCGTCGAACACGCCGGCATGGACGACAAGGCATTTGAACTGGTCCGGCCAGGTGCCGGCGATCCAGTTCATCATATAGCCGCCATAGGAGCCGCCGGCGGCGCAGGCATTGGCCGGGTCGACCGCCGGGAATTTCGCCGCCGCCGCCGCAAGGCCCAGCTTCAGGTCCTCCAGCGGCTTGCCGCCCCAGTCGCGGTTGATGCTGTCGGTGAACGCCTGGCCGTATCCGGTCGAGCCGTGGAAATCGATGCTGACCACCGCATAGCCGGGGGCCGCGAACAGCATCGGGTTCCAGCGATAGGACCATCCGTCGGCAAAGCTGCCCTGCGGCCCGCCATGGACCAGCATCACCGTCGGCAGCTTCGCCGTCGCCCCGGCCGGCGCGACCAGCCAGCCGCTGACCGTGTCGCCATTGGCGCCGGGAAAGGTGAAGCGCTGTACGGTCGGCACATCGATCCCGGCCAGCTTCGCGGCGTTGACGTCGGTCAGCCGCACCGCCTGCCCTTTCGCCGACACGCGGTAGAAATCGGCGGGCGCCGTCATCGTGTCGAGGGAGACGATCGCGCCGCCGTCCGGCGTCGGCAGCACACCGGCGGCGTGGCCGCGCTGGGTCAGCCGCGTCACCTTGCCGTCAGCCACGCTCACCCTGAACAGCGGCGAATCGAGGTGGTCGCCCGCCGTCACCAGCAGGCTCCTGCCGTCGGCCGCCCAGGCGATCGAGTCGACCGACCGGTCCCAGTCGGGAGCCAGCGCGCGGACCTCGCCGGTCGTCAGGTTACGCAGGTGCAGCGCCAGCCGGTCCGCTTCGTAGGTCGGCCGCGCCATCGCGGCATAGGCCAGCCATTGGCCGTCCGGAGACACGGCGGGCAGGCTATCCATCGCCTTGTTGGCTTCGGTCAGGTTGACTGGCCCGCCGCTGCCGTCGGCCGGCGCGGCGAAGATGTCGAGGTTGGTCGACAGCGGCTCGATCCGTCCCGCCTCGCGCAGGGTGAAGAACAGCGTCTGACCGTCGGCGCTCCACGCCAGTTCCTCCGCCCCGCCGTAGGGCTTGGACGGCGAATCGCCGATCAGCGGCCCGGCCACCGCTTTCGCCGGCCCGCCGGCGAGCGGCTGGACATAGACGCGCTGGCGCACGCCCGGCGTCGCCCAGGTATCCCAGTGGCGGACGAACAGTTGGTCGTATGTTCTACCGCTGCCGTTTTCGGCTTTCGCCGCCGCCGAACAAGGCAGCGCCGCACAGTGGGTTGAGCTATCCGCCCAAATCGCGACGCGATCGCCCTTCGGCGACAGCAGGAAACCCGCCAGGTCGACGGCATGGCGCGTCACCTGTTCCGGCGCGCCGCCGGCCGCCGCCATCCGCCATAGCTGGTCGCTGCCCGACGCGTCGGTCAGGTAGTAGATCCACGCTCCATCGGCGGAAAAAGCCGGGTCATGCGCATTCTTGCCGGCCACCGTCGCCAGCCGCGCCGGCGCCGCGCCCTTCGCCGTCAGGTCGAGCGACCACAGGCTGGTCACCCCCTTGTTGGCGGCAAGGTCGGTTTCGCGCTGCTGCCAGACCAGCCGGCGGCCGTCGGGGGAGAGGGTTGCGGTGCCAATCCGGCTGAGGCCAGCGAGATCGGTGGCGGTCATCGGCCGGGCGGTGGCGACGGCGGACGGAAGGGCGAGCCCACACAGGGCCGCGAGCATGATCCTGTTCATGCCAAAGGTTTAGCACCGCCGGCGGCGCGCGCAATCGCGCCGGTGCGGGCTTACGGGCGGTCGCCGGAAATCCGGGCGATCTCCTTCGCCACCATCGCCTCGACGATGCGCGGCAGGTTGGCGTCGAGCCATTCCTTCAGCATCGGCCGCAGCATGTCGCGAACCAGCCCCTCCAGGCTGTTTTCCGGCGCATCGTCCTCGGCCCGGACCTTCAGCCGCGCCAGGCTGGCGAGCGCGTTGCGGCTGGCGCTGGCCACCGCGGCGGAGACGATATCCTCTTCCGCCACCGGATCGGTGGCGGCCGATTCGGGCGGATTCGCCAGTGGGGCCTTGGCGGCGGGGGCCTCCGGCTCGGCCGCGTCGACGGCGTCGGTCAACTCAAGCACTTCCGCCTCGGGCGTCGGGCGGGGCTGGCTAACCGCTTGTTTCGGCGTCTTTGCCGACGATTTGCGACGGGGAGCGGGCGCATCGTCCTCGGCGATGATGCGCTTGATGGAGGACAGGATCTCCTCCATCGAAGGTTCGTGGCTGATATGCCCCATCGGCGCGTTTACCCTATTTGGCAGGCGTCGGGGCTGTTTCCGGATTTTGAGAGGGCGTGTCAACGGTGCGCGTCGCCACAGGCTGCGGCGTCTTGCCGGAGTCCCAGTCCCAGATCGCGTGGCTGACCCGCCGGTAATTGGCGGTCGGGTCGTAGAGCGCGGTGCCGCCGTCGAGGGCAAGGTCGCGCGCCTCCGCCCGGCCCATCGCCGCCAGCAGGGCGAAGCCGGCGACATAGGCGTCACGCCGGGCGGAGACGAGCTGCACCTGCGCGTTCAGCAATTCCTGCTCGGCGTTCAGTATGTCGAGGATCGTGCGGTTGCCGACGCTGTTTTCGGCGCGGACGCCTTCCAGCGATAGGGTGTTGGCGCTGACCGCGACCTGCGAGGATTCGATCACCTCCAGCGACGACCGCCAGCTGGCGAAGGCGGCGCGGGTCTGGGCGACGACGTCGCGCTCGACCGCGATCGCATTCTCGATCGCCTGGCCGGACCGCGCCTGCGCCTGGCGGACCAGCGCGCTCGGCCGCCCGCCCTGGAAGATCGGGATCGTCGCCGACACGCCGACCGTCGCGCTCTTGGTGTCGATCGTCCGACCGCCGCCGGGGATGCTGTTCAGATAGTCGTTATAGCCGCCGCTCGCCACCGCCGACACGCGCGGCAACCAGCTCGATTCGGCGGCGTTGATGTCATAGCCCGATGCCTGCCGCTCCTTGTTGGCGGCGAGCAGATCGGGATTTTCGGCGATCGCCACGTCGACCGCCGAATCGGGATCGGCCGGCAGGTCGGGCAGCGGCGGCGGCGGCTCCAGATCGCTCGGCACGTCGCCGACCAGCTTGATGTAATTCTCGCGGCTGGCGATCAACCGGGCCTGGGCGCCGCGCAGGTCGCTCTGCGCGATCGCCAGCCGCGCCTCCGACTGGGCAACGTCGGTGCGGGTCAGGTCGCCGACCTCGAAGCGGTCTTTCGCCGCCTGCAGGTTGACCTCCAGCACCTTCACATTCTCGCGGTTCAGCCCGACGATCGCGCGGTCGCGGATCACGTCCATATAGGCGGCGACGGTCTGGCTGAACACGCTCGCCTCGGTCGCGCGCAGCGCCTCCACCCCGGCCTCGACCCGCGTCCTGGCGGCGCGCACCGCGTTGCGCACCGCGCCGCCCTGGTAGATCGGCACCGCCAGCTGGACATTGCCGGTCAACGCGCGGGCCGGGTTGTTGGCGGTCAGGCCGCCGCCGGAAACCACCGCCGTGTTCGACAGATACTCGTCGTAATTCACCGACGCCTGCGCGCTCGGCAGGCCGTCGGCGCGGGCAATCGGCACATTCTCGTCATTTGCGCGCTGGCCGGCGCGCGCACCGGTCAGGATCGGGTTATGGGTATAGGCCTTGATCAGCGCGTCGCGCAGCGTTTCCGCCGCGGCGGGCGCCGTCAGGCCGAACAGCGCGATCGAAACGCCTGTCAGCAAGGAAACACGCCGGATCATAGGCACCTGCTCAGAAACGGAAGATCGGCGGCTTGTCGAAGCCGGGAAGAAGGACGGTATCGGCATCGGCGAACGCATCGAGGCCGAATCCCGTTCCGCCACGCCGGCCGATCGCCAGCCGGGTGACCCCATCCTCGACGAGGCCGGTGACCAGCCGCCCGTCATCGGCAAGCTGGGCGACCAACGCCTCCGGCACCTCGGCAACGGCGCCGTCGATGACGATCAGGTCGTAAGGCGCGCCGGCGCCGTGCCCAGCGGCCAGCGCCCCGGTGACGACCGCGACATTGGCGGCATCGGCCAGCGCCGCCTTCGCCTGCGCCGCCAGCGCCGCGTCCGCCTCGACCGCGACGACCCGCGCCGCCAGCCGGGCGAGCACCGCCGCGCCATAGCCCGTCGCCGCGCCGATCAGCAGCACGGAGTCGGTCGGCGCCACCTCGGCCCGGGTCAGCAGCCGGCCAAGCGCCATCGGCGGGTTCAGAGCCCGGCCGTCGCCCAGCCGGATCGCGGTATCGACATAGGCGATCGCCGCCCGCTCCGCCGGCACGAAGCGCTCGCGCGGCACCGCGTCCATCGCCGCTATCACCCGCGGATCATCGACCGCGTTCGGGCGCAGCTGAGAGGCGACCATCGCCTGGCGCATCGCGTGGAAATTCTGCTCGGTCATCTCGACCCCTTCGTCGCACAACTGTTTTAGTCATGCAATACACTATTGTCGACGCCCGCTTCTATCCAGTCCCGCCGCCGCCGCCAAGCGCGCTTTCGCCAAAGTGCCCGCCACGGCACCGAAAAAGCGCAGGGAACGCCATCGTCGTGCCGATCCGGCCGGCGGCCTCCAGCCCCGACCCGGCGCCAAGCGAGCGGACGGGCGGAACGGCCGACGGCGCGAGCGGTTGAGAGAACAGGCGTGCGGCAGCAATCGGAGGTGAGACATGGCCGACCAGATCGACGACATCAGCGGCACCGGCATGGAGCAGATCAAGATCGCGATGAACACATTCTACCTGTGCCTTGATTACGCGATGCGATTCATCACGGCCCACGAAGGGGCGGACGCCGCCGAAACCTTCAAGCGCCAGATGATACACCGGTTGAAAAGCGGCGACATCAACATGGCGCTGCTGGAAGAATCGAAAACCTTCGACCTCGTCATCGCCAAGGTCGAGGCGCTAGCGGCACCGGCCTGAAGCACCACAGCGTGAAGAAGGCGGAGGTGCGGCCCTCCGGCTTCGGCATGGCCTACGCCCGGTCGTGGCGGCTTCCCGCCGCCCCGGTGGCGGACGGCGCAACGGAAGCGCCCGGAATGGGGCGGAACAGAGCCGAAACTGGAAACCGCTCCGGATTTCCGTGAAAACTCCCGGTTGACAGCGCGCACGGAACCAAGGAAACGCGCCGTTCCGGCCCGATGGCGGAGTGGTTACGCAGAGGACTGCAAATCCTTGCACGCCGGTTCGATTCCGGCTCGGGCCTCCACTCTATTCCGACAGACCAGCTTCAGCCCAGCGCCTCCGCATCGACGGCGTAGAGCAGCCCGGCGCCGCCGGTCGCCCCGGCTTCCAGCCCGATCGCCTCCGGCACGATGCGTTCCAGATAGAAGCGCGCCGCCGCCTTCTTAAGCGCCAGGAAGGCCGGGTCCGCATCGGCAGTCTCCGCCGCGCGCGCCTGCCGCGCCATCAGCCAGCCGCAGGTCGCGACCGACAGCATGGTCAGGAACGGATGGCTGCCGGCCAGCCGGTCCTCCGCGCCCGCCGCCGCCAGCGTGGCGCCGGCCCGTTCGACCGCGCCGACCAGCGCCGCCAGTTCCGGCACAGCTTCCGCCCGGATGTCGGCGAGCAGCGCGGCGAACACCGCGCCGCCTTCCAGCCCCAGCTTGCGGCCGACCAGATCGGCGGCCTGGATGCCGTTGGTCCCCTCGTAAATCGGCGCGATCCGCGCATCGCGAAAATGCTGGGCGGCGCCCGTCTCCTCGATATAGCCCATGCCGCCATGGACCTGCACGCCAAGCGACGACACCTCGCAGCCGACGTCGGTGCCATAGGCCTTGGCGAGCGGGGTCAGCAGGTCGAGCCGCGCCTGCGCGTCGGCGTCGCCCAGATGCGCGCGGTCGAGCTGGCCGCCGGCGTAATAGACCAGCGCTCGCGCCGCCTGGGTCAGCGCCGCCATCCTGAGCAGCATCCGCCGCACGTCGGGATAGGCGGCGATCGGCTGGCCGCCCTGCACCCGCTCGCGCGCATAGGCGGCGGCCTGCTGGCGCGCCCGCTCGGCGATCTGCACGCCCTGCAGGCCGACGTTCAGCCGCGCGTTGTTCATCATCGTGAACATCGCCCGCATCCCGCCATTCTCCGCGCCAATCAGCCAGCCGTGGCAGTCCCCATTGTCGCCATAGGCCATGACGCAGGTCGGCGAGGCGTGGATGCCCAGCTTGTGCTCGATCGACACGCAGCGCACGTCGTTGGGCGTGCCGTCCAGCCGGATTTTGGGGACGATGAACAGTGAGATGCCGCGCGTTCCCGCCGGCGCCCCCGGCGTGCGGGCGAGGACGAGGTGGACGATATTGTCGGTCAGGTCGTGCTCGCCGAAGGTGATGAAGATCTTGGTGCCGGCGATCCGCCAGCTTCCGTCCTCCGCCGGCGTCGCCCGCGTCTTCAGCGCGCCGACGTCGGAGCCGGCCTGCGGCTCGGTCAGGTTCATCGTGCCGTTCCATTCGCCGGTCACCAGCTTCGGCAGCCAGGCGGCGCGCTGTTCGTCGGTGCCGTGCTGGACCAGCGCCTCGATCGCCGCCGGGGTCAGCATGTTGACCAGCGAAAAGCCCATATTGGCGGTGCCAAGATCCTCCATCACCACCGTCGCCAGCACGTTGGGCAGGCCCTGCCCGCCAAATGCCTCCGGCGCGCTGATGCTGCCCCAGCCATTGGCAACGAACGCCTGATACGCCTCGCGGAAACCGTCCGGCATCGTTACCGCGCCGTCGTTCCACACCGCGCCGACCTCGTCGCCGACGCGGTTGAGCGGCGCATATTCCCCGGCGGCGAACGCCCCCGCCCCGTCGACGATCGCATCGACCAGATCGGGCGTCGCGGCGGCGAAGCGCTCATGCGCCGCCAGCTCGGCGATGCCGACGATATGGTCGAGGAGGAAACGCTGTTCGGCGGTCGGCGGGGTGAAGGGCATCGGGGCCATCCGGTCTTGCTTGTGGGTTCCCAGCGCTATAGCCCGGCCGCGACATAGCGTCCAAAGGCCATTGCATGCCCATCCTCGTCACCGGAGCCGCCGGTTTCATCGGCTACCACCTCGCCGCGCGGCTGTTGGCGCGGGGTGGCCGGGTGATCGGCATCGACAATTTCAACGCCTATTATCCGCCGGCGCTGAAGGAGGACCGGGTCGCCGACCTCACCGCCCGCTTCGGCGACGCCTTCCGCCCGCTGCGCGTCGACTTCGCCGACGCCGATGCGCTCGACGCCGCGCTGGCCGGGGTCGACTTCGGCAGCATCGCCCATCTCGGCGCCCAGCCGGGGGTGCGCTATTCGATCGACAATCCGCGCGCCTATGCCCGCGCCAACCTGCTCGGCCACCTGAACATGCTGGAAGTGGCGCGCCACCGCGCGGTGCCGATGGTCTACGCCTCCTCCTCCTCGGTCTACGGCGGCAATGCCAGCACCCCGTTCCGGGTCGAGGACCGGGTCGACCACCCGGTATCGCTCTATGCCGCGACCAAGAAGGCCGACGAATTGATGAGCGAGACCTACGCTCATCTCTACCGCATCCCGCTGACCGGCCTGCGCTTCTTCACCGTCTACGGCCCGTGGGGGCGGCCGGACATGGCACCCTGGCTGTTCACCAGCGCGATCCTGGAGGGCCGGCCGATCAGGGTGTTCAACCACGGGCGGATGCGCCGCGACTTCACCTATATCGACGACATCGTCTCCGGCGTCGTCGCCTGCCTCGACAACCCGCCGCCCGACGACGGCGCGCCGAAGGCGGGCGGCAGCACCGCGCCGCACCGCCTCTACAATATCGGCAACAACCGGTCGGAGGCGCTGACCGACTTCATCGCGGCGATCGAGCAGGCCTGCGGCCGCAGCGCGATCCGCGACCTGCAACCGATGCAGCCCGGCGACGTGCCGGAAACCTATGCCGACATCTCGGCGATCGCCGACGAGCTCGGCTATGCGCCGACCACCGATATCGCGAGCGGCATCCCGCGCTTCGTCGCCTGGTTCCGCGCCTATCACGGGATTTGACATGGCATCGGTCGAAACCGTGCTGCAGCCGTTCGGGGCCGACAGCATCGCCGAAGCGGCGGCGCTGATCCGCGCCGGCCAGCCGGTCGCCGTGCCCACGGAGACGGTCTACGGCCTCGCCGCCGACGCGACGAGCGGCGAGGCGGTGGCGCGGATCTACGCCGCCAAGGGCCGCCCGGCCTTCAACCCGTTGATCGTCCACGTCGCCGATCGCGCCGCCGCCGAGCGGATCGCGGTGTTCGACGCCACCGCCCGCGCGCTCGCCGACGTGTTCTGGCCGGGGCCGCTGACGCTGGTGCTGCCGCTCGCCGCCGGCTCGCTGGTCGCCGGCATCGCCACCGCCGGGCTGCGGACAGTGGCGCTGCGCTGCCCGGCGCACCGGGCGATGGCGGCTTTGCTTGCCGAAACCGGCCTGCCGCTCGCTGCACCCTCCGCCAACGCCAGCGGCACGATCAGCCCGACGCGCGCCGCCCATGTCCTGCGCAGCCTCGACGGCCGGATCGCGATGGTGATCGACGACGGCCCAACCACCCACGGTATCGAGTCGACGATCGTCGCCGTCGGTGCCGACGGGCTGCGCCTGCTCCGCCCCGGCCCGATCGACGCCAGGACGCTGGCGGAAGCGGCGGGACTGCCGGTCGCCGCGCCGGCCGCCGCCGGCATCGAGGCCCCGGGCCAGATGGCCAGCCACTACGCCCCGTCCAAGCCGATCCGCCTCAACATCAGCGGCGATCCGGGCGCTGCGTTTCTGATCGGCTTCGGCCCGGGCACCTGCGACTATACGCTGAGCGAAGACGGCGACCCGGTGGTGGCGGCGGCGCGGCTGTTCGACGCGCTCCACACCGCCGACGCGGCGCCGCACCCGGCGATCGCCGTCCGCCCGATCCCCGCGGCCGGCCTCGGCGCCGCGCTCAACGACCGCCTCCGCCGCGCTGCTGCGCCGCGTTAGGACGACAGGCACGGCACCCGCCTCGCCTGTCAGACGCCGTTACCCCAGCAGGCTTTTCGCGAACGCCCGCACATCGGCGCCGATATCCTCGCGCTCCAGCGCCAGCGCCAGATTGGCCTGGATGTAACCGGCCTTGTCGCCGCAATCGTAGCGCACGCCGTCAAAGGTCAGGCCGTGGAACGGCTGCTTGCCGATCATCGTCGCCATCGCGTCGGTCAACTGGATTTCGCCACCGGCGCCACTTTCCTGCCGGCTCAGCACATCCATCACCTCCGGCTGGAGGATATAGCGGCCGATCACCGCCAGGTTGGACGGGGCGGTGCCGGCGGCCGGCTTCTCGACCAGGCCCCTGACTTCGGTAACCGCGCCGTCGCGCCCGCCGGGGGTGATGACGCCGTACATATGGGTGCGGTCGGCCGGCACCTCCTGCGCGCAGATGACGTTGCCGCCGCCGATCCGCTCATAGGCGTCGACCATCTGTTTCAGGCAGCCGGGCCTGCCGACCATGAAGTCGTCGGCGAGCAGCACCGCGAACGGCTCGTCGCCGACGATGTCGCGCGCGCACCAGACGGCGTGGCCCAGCCCCATCGGCTCCTGCTGGCGGACATAGGCGGCGGAACCCGGCGTCATCCGCGTCGCATCGAGCATGGCGAGCGACTTGCCGCGACTCGCCATCGTCGTCTCCAGCTCGTAGGCGATATCGAAATGGTCCTCGATCGCCGACTTGCCGCGCCCCGTGACGAAGATCATCTGCTCGATCCCCGCCTCGCGCGCCTCGTCGACCGCGTACTGGATCAGCGGCCGGTCGACCACCGGCAGCATTTCCTTCGGCAGCGCCTTGGTCGCCGGCAGGAAACGCGTGCCGAGACCGCCAACCGGAAACACCGCCTTACGAAGCCGTTTCATGCAATACCCCTGTTACCTCACCACACATAACGCAGCCGGGCGTTACACCCGGAAGCTTAATCCTTGCCTGCCATGCCCTGTCAGGAGGCGACGGACGCCTTCACGCCCCGTGCCTGCACCACCGGCCCCTGCCGCTTGCGCTCGGTGTCGACCCAGTCGACATTGCCGTCGGCCGACGCATATTCCGGCACCGCCAGCAGCAGCGCGTCCCGCGCCTGCTCGACATTGCCGGCGGCAATCGCCGCCCGGGTCCGCTGGATCACCGGCATCAGCATCTCCCAGGACCGGAAAACCTCCGTCGCCTTCATGATCCGGGGGTGGGCGGTCGGCTGCGGATTGTCGCCGATCAGCAATTCCTCGTACAGCTTCTCGCCGGGGCGCAGGCCGATTTCCCTAATCTCGACGTCACCGGCCGGATGGGCCTTGTCGCGCACGGTCAGACCGGACAGCTCGATCATCCGCCGCGCCAGATCGATGATCCGCACCGGCTCGCCCATGTCGAGGACGAAGACCTCGCCGCCCTCGGCCATCGCCCCGGCCTGAATGACCAGCTGCGCCGCCTCCGGAATGGTCATGAAATAGCGGGTGATCTCCGCATGGGTGACGGTCACCGGCCCCCCATCGCGGATCTGCTGGCGGAACAGCGGCACCACCGACCCGCTCGATCCCAGCACATTGCCGAACCGGACCATCGCGAAACGGGTGCCGCCCTGCTCCGCCGCCAGCGCCTGAAGCACCAGCTCGGCGAAACGCTTGGTCGCACCCATCACATTGGTCGGCCGCACCGCCTTGTCGGTGCTGATCAGCACGAAATCGTCGACGCCATGCTCGATCGCGGCCAGCGCCACCGTCATCGTGCCAATCACGTTGTTGCGGATGCCCTCGATCGGGTTGTGCTCGACCAGCGGCACATGCTTGTAGGCGGCGGCGTGGTAGACGGTGTTCGGCCGCCAGGTTTCCATCAGCGCCGCCATCCGGCCGGAATCGTCGACCGAGGCGAGCAGCGGCACCAGACGCGGCGGCTGTCCGACCGCGCCAGCCGCTGTGGCGGCGGCAAGGCGCTTCAGCAGGTCGCGGTGGATCGCATAAAGCGCGAATTCGCTCATTTCGACGAGCAGCAGCACGGACGGCCGCTCGGCGAGAATCTGGCGGCACAGCTCGCTGCCGATCGACCCGCCCGCGCCGGTGACCAGCACCACCTTGTCGCGGATATTGTAGCGCATCCGTTCCGCGTCCGGCGCTACCGCATCGCGGCCGAGCAGATCGTCGATCTCCAGTTCGCGGACATCGCTGGCCAGCACGTCGCCGCGCGCCAGGTCCATCAGGCCGGGCAGCGTCCGCACCCCGACCTGCGCCTTGCGCAGCCGCTCGATGATCGCGTTGCGGCAGCTGCGCGACGCCGATGGGATCGCCAGCAGGATATCGTTGACCTTCAGCCGTTCGATCACCACCGGCAGCTTCGCCGGATTGTAGATGGTCAGGCCGTTCAGCGTGCGGTTGTGCAGGCTCTCGTCATCGTCGAGGAAACCGACGACCCGCATTTCGGTGCTGTTGGCAACCGCGCCGAACAACTGGCGCCCGGACGAGCCGGCGCCGTAGATCAGCACGTTGTCCCGCCGCCGGCTGCTGTTCAGAATCGCCTGATAGGCGCCGCCCAGCCAATAGGCGGCGACCGCGCGCGTCGCGCCGACGAACAGCAGCAGCAGCACCGGCTGGATCAGGCCGACGGTGCGCGGCACGCCAGGCGCGCCGACCGCGGTGAACCAGGCGGCATAGAGCAGGCCGTAGATCGCCACCGCCCGCGCCGCTGCCAGGAAGGCGCGGGTACCTGCGAAGCGGAACACCGTGCGATACAGGCCGGCCATGCTGAAGATCGGAATCGCGAGCAGGATCGACACGAAAACCGGCAACAGCCGCCCGTCGGACAGCGTTACCCATTCGCCGATGCGCAGGAAATAGGCCAGCCAGACGGTCAGCACGCACAAGCCGACGTCGACGCTGACGACAATCACGCGCTTCGAAATGCGCGGCAACCCGAGCAACGGGGAAATAGCCTTGTCGAAATTCATTCCAGACTCCGCGAAGTGCGCGAACACAACGCCCCCCCGAATACGCCGAGGCCGGCTATGAGCCGGGAAATGCTGTCAGATCAAGCCTTTCGCTGATCAGGTCGGCGTGTTCGATGCACATTATGCGCCGATCGCGTTAAATTTCATGACACTAGCAGGCCCTGCGCCGCGGCCTGATACAGGCCCCGATAGGCGGCGATCATCATACTTTCGTCGAAACGATCGGCCGCGACGGCGCGATTGGCGGCGCCAACCGCCCGGCGCAGTCGCCGGTCGGCGAGCAGCGCGGCCAGCGCCCGCGCCAGCGCAGCCTCGTCGTCGGCGGGGGTTATGAACGGCCGGTTCTCGACCGCGACCATGGCGGCGATGTCGCCCACTGCCGGGGCGACGACCGGCAGGCCGGCGGCCATCGCCTCGATCAGCGACAGCGGCGCCTGCTCGCTGTCCGACGACAGGGCAAATACGTCGAACAGGCCGATGTGCCGCCACGGCGCGGCGACATGGCCGGGCAGGTGGACGCGCCCGGCGATCCCCCGCGCCCGTGCCTCGGCCAGGATCGCGCCGCGTTCCGGCCCGTCGCCCAGGATCAGCAGATCGGCATCGCCGCCGGCCGCCGCGACGGCGCGGACCAGCCGCGGCAGATTCTTGACCGGGCGCAGGCCGGCGACGCTGCCGACCACCGGCCGCCCCCGCCGCCGGACAAAGCCGGGCAGCGGCTCCGGCCGCTGGATCCGGCTGTCGATCGGGACGCCGTTCTCGATGCGGTGAAGCCGCGCCGCCGGCTGCTTCCACACACTCCGCGCGATCGCCTCCAGCCGGCGGGATGGCACGACCAGCGCCGCCGCGCCGGGCAGGGCGATGCGGCGGAACAGGTTGCGGCCGCCGTTCAGCCGCACCGCCTCATCGGCGCCGAAGCCGTCCTCGTGGTGGACGAGCGGCGGGCCACCGAACAGGCGCCGCGCCATCACCGCGTCCATCGCCCCCCAGTTGTAGGTCAGGATCAGGTCGAACCCCGCCATATAGCCGGCAAGCGCGCGGTAGCGGGCGAGGCCGGGACGGCCGGCGAGTGGCGGCGCGTCGGCGGGGAAGCGCGCGTCGATTCCCGGCGCGATCGCGGCGCGGGCACCGAGCGCGCCGGGCACCGCGCTGACGATGCTGTGGGTCGCGGAAGCGCCGAATGCATTGATCAGCCGCACGGCGCGCGCTTCCTTTCCGCCCGGCGCGAAGGTCGAATGGAGATGCAGGATGTGCACCGCCGCCGCTTCAGCGCGCGGCGGCGACGCGGGCAAGCAGCCGATCGACCGCCGCGACCGCATCCGGCTCGCCAAGCGCCGGCGCATGGCCGACGGCGGGCACGGTCACCGCCTCGGCCAGCGGCAGCCGCGCGCCCATCCGACCCAGCGTCTCTGCGCTCAGCACGTCGGACAGCGCGCCGCGCAGCAGCAGCGCCGGTGTCCCTGCCAGCCGGTCGAGCGCCGGCCACAGGTCGATACCGCCGTCGCCACCGGGGGCGCGGAACGGCTCGGCGATCTTCTGGTCATAGTCGAGGACGACGCGCCCGGCCGCGTTCAGCCGGTAGAGCCGCTTGGCCATCACCAGCCAGTCGGGCAGGCGATAGCCGGGGTAGATCGCGGCGTTCGCCTCCGCCACCGCCCGCGCCGCGTGCAGCCAGGTCGGGAACGACCCGCCCTTGCCGACCTGGGCGCGGATGCGGGCAAGGCCGGTGGCGTCGATGTCCGGGCCGATGTCGTTCAGGACCACCCCGACCATCGTCTCGCGCGCGGCGGCGGCGAGCAGCATCGCCACCAGCCCGCCGAGCGAGGTGCCGATCGCGACGAAGCGGGCGATGCCCAACTCGCCGAGCAGCGCCTCGACATCCTGCACATAGGTCAGCGGCACGTAGGACATCGGGTCCTTGGCATAGGCACTGTCGCCCCGGCCCCGGAAATCAACGGCGATCACCCGCCAGTCCGGCGCCAGCCGCTCGGCCAGTTCCTCGAAATCGCGAGCGTTGCGGGTCAGGCCGGGCAGGCACAGCAGCGGCGGCAGCCCGGTGCCGCCGGCATAGTCGCGGTAGTGGAGCCGCAAGCCGTCGTTCGACCACCAGTATCCGTCGACGAAATCGGCCATGCTTGCGTCCCTTGCCAAGGCCACCCCATATCGCCGCATGGTTCCTCCCCCGCAAGCCTGTCGCCCCGACACGCCGATCACCGCGCTCGGCGCGCTGATCGCGGTGCCGGTCGCCGCCGCCGCCTTCCCGGAAACGGTGCTGCGCTACCGCAACGACCGGGCGGCGGCGGAGGTCGGGCTGGACGGGCTGGACGACGCGGCATGGACCGCTCATTTTGGCCGCTTCGCGCCGCTGCCCGGCAACCTGCCGCAACCGCTGGCGCTCAAATATCACGGCCATCAGTTCCGCATCTACAACCCGCAGTTGGGCGACGGGCGCGGCTTCCTGTTCGCCCAGCTTCGCGACCGCGCCGGTCGGCTGATGGACCTTGGCACCAAGGGGTCCGGCCAGACCCCTTACAGCCGCTTCGGCGACGGCCGGCTGACCCTGAAAGGCGCGGTGCGCGAAATACTGGCGGCGGAAATGCTGGAGGCGCTTGGCGTCCACACCTCGCGCGCGCTGTCGGTGATCGAGACCGGCGAACAACTGACCCGCAACGACGAGCCGTCGCCGACCCGTTCGGCGGTGCTCGTCCGGCTCAGCCACGGCCATATCCGCATCGGCAGCTTCCAGCGCCTCGCCCATGGCGGCGACACGGACGGGCTCAGCCGCCTCGCCGCCTATGCGCTGGAACAGTATTATGGCGAGGAAGCGGGCGACGACGCCCCGGCACGGCTGCTCGGCCATGTCGCCGCCGGCGCCGCCCGGCTTGCCGCCAGCTACATCGCCGCCGGCTTCGTCCACGGCGTGCTGAACAGCGACAATATCAACATCACCGCCGAAAGCTTCGACTACGGCCCGTGGCGCTTCGCGCCGCACTTCGATCCGCAGTTCACCGCCGCCTATTTCGACCATGCCGGCCTCTACGCCTTCGGCCGCCAGCCGGAGGCGATCCAGTGGGATGTCGTCCAGCTCGCGATCGCGCTCAGCCCGGTGGCCGACCGCGACGCGCTGGTCGCCGCGCTGGAACGCTTTCCCGCCGCCTATGACGCAGCGCTGGCCGAACGGATGCTGTGGCGGCTGGGCGTCGTCCAGCAAGGTGCGGCGGCCGACGGCGCGCTGGTGCTGGCGCTGGAACAGGCGCTGATCGACAGCGGCGTACCGATCGACCGCTTCTTCTTCGACTGGTCCGGCGGCACCCTGCGCGATCGCGAGCGCGCGCCCGCTTATGCCGGCGACGCCTTCGCCGATTTCCGCGCGCTGATCGCCTGCTACCGCCCCGCGCGCGGCCATACCCACCCCTACTGGCGGGGTGAACCCTGTTCGATGCTGATCGACGAGGTCGAGGCGCTCTGGGCGCCGATCGCGAAGGCCGACGACTGGACCGCCTTTTACGCCAAGATCGCCGCCGTCCGGGCCATGGGCGAGGCATTGACCGGCGCTGCCAAATGATGTGGAGCGTTTCTTGAAGGAATGGGAGCGTATGGCGGCTGACATCATTTCGACTGAACCGGCGACCGGCGCGACCGTGTGGCAGGCCCCAGCCAGCGACGTCGATGCGGAGGTCGCCGCCGCTCGCGCCGCCTGGGCCGGCTGGGCATCGCAATCGCTGGCCTTCCGCACCGAGGCGCTGCGCCGCTTCGCCAACGTCGTGCGCGGCCGGCACGAGGCGCTGGCCGACCTGATCGCGCGCGAGACCGGCAAGCCGCTGTGGGAAGCCCGCACCGAAGTGGATTCGGTGGTCAACAAGGTCGACATCTCGGTCGCCGCCTATGCGGAACGCACCGCCCAGCGCCGGATGGAAGGCGCGCTCGGCGGCCGCACCGCGCTGCGCCACAAGCCGCACGGCGTGCTGGCGGTGCTCGGCCCCTACAACTTCCCGGCCCACCTGCCCAACGGCCACATCATCCCGGCCCTGCTCGCCGGCAACGCGGTGGTGTTCAAGCCGTCCGAAAAGACGCCGGCGGTCGGGCGGATGCTGGTCGAATGTTACCATGCCGCCGGGGTGCCGGAAGGGGCGGTACGCCTCGTCGTCGGCGGGCCGGACGCCGGCCGGGCGCTCGCCGGCCACCGCGCCATCGACGGGCTGCTGTTCACCGGATCGGCGCGCGCCGGCCTCTCCCTCCACCGCCAGTTCGCCGACACGCCGGAAAGGATCCTGGCGCTGGAGATGGGCGGCAACAACCCGCTGGTGGTGTGGGACACCGTCGACATCCATTCGGCGGCGGTGCTGGTCATCCAGTCCGCCTTCCTGTCGGCCGGGCAGCGCTGCACCGCCGCGCGGCGGCTGATCGTGCGCGACGGCGCGCATGAACCGCTGCTCGCCGAGGTGGTCAAGCTGACCGACCGGCTGATCATCGGCGAACCGCACAGCGACCCGGCGCCCTATCTCGGCCCGGTGATCGACAACGCCGCCGCCGACACGCTGACCGAGGCATTTCTCGACCTGATGATGAAGGGCGGCCGCCCGATCAAGCACCTCGAACGGCCGATCGACGGCCGGCCATTCCTGAAACCGGCGATCATCGACGTGACCGACGTCGCCGACCGGCCCGACGAGGAAATGTTCGGCCCGGTTCTGCAAATGATCCGCGTGCCCGACTTCGAAGCGGCGCTGGCCGAAGCAAACAACACCCGCTACGGCCTCAGCGCCTCGCTGGTCGGCGGCTCGCCGCAGCTTTACGACCAGTTCTGGGCCAATGTCCGCGCCGGCATCGTCAACTGGAACCGGCCGACCAACGGCGCCTCCTCCTCCGCCCCGTTCGGCGGCATCGGCCTGTCCGGCAACCACCGGCCAAGCGCCTATTACGCCGCCGATTATTGCGCCTATCCGGTCGTGTCGTCGGAGGCGGAACAGCCGCGCGCGTCGCTCGGCATCGGCCTGCGAGACGGCTGAGCCGCATTCTCTTTCTCTTGGCTTGAGAAAGAGCAGCTAAACCCCCCGCAAACAAATGCGGTTTGAGCTTTTGCGCCGGTCGCAGCATTGCCCGGCCATGAGTGGAACTGTTCATCTGGTCGGGGCCGGCCCCGGCGATCCGGACCTGCTGACGCTGCGGGCGGCGCGCCTGCTCGGCGAAGCGGATGTCGTCGTCCATGACGGGCTGGTCGATCCGCGCATCCTGGCGCTGAGCGCGGCGCAGCTGGTGTCGGTCGCCAAGGCGCGCAGTCGCCACACCATGACGCAGGAGGCGATCAACGCCCTGCTGGTGGCGGAGGCGCGGGCCGGGCGGCGTGTCGTCCGGCTGAAGGGCGGCGATCCGTTCATCTTCGGCCGCGGCGGCGAGGAGGTCGAGGCCTGCCGCGCCGCCGGCGTGCCGGTAGAGGTCGTCCCCGGCATCTCGGCGGCGCTCGGCTGCGCGGCGGAGGCGCTGCTGCCGCTGACCCACCGCGACGCGGCGAGCGCGGTCAGCTTCGTCGCCGGCCAGTGCAAGGGCCTGTCGGAACAGAACTGGGCGGGGCTTGCCGGCCGCGGCCGCACCCTGGTCATCTACATGGGGGTCGCCACCGCCGCCGCCATCGCCGACAAGCTGATGATGGACGGCGTGGCGCCGGCGATGCCGGTCGTCGTCCTCGAAAAGGGCGGCCGGCCGGATTTCCGGGCGCTGCGCACCCTGCTCGCCGACCTGGGCGGCATGGTCGCGCGCGAACGGGTGGTCAGCCCGGCGATCATCGTCGTCGGCCAGGTCGCGGCCCGCGCCGATGCCGATGATCGGCTGCGCTCGCTCGCCCGCCGGGCGGAGGCGCTGGCATGAAGCTGCTGACCGGCAACGACCTGAAAAGCGGCGCGGTCACCTGGTGGACCGGGCAGGACTGGTCGCTCCATGTCGAGGATGCGGTCGACGTCGGCGAGCACGGCGAACCGATCCTGGCGCGCGAGGAAGCGCTGCGCCGGGTCAACACGCCGGCGATCATCGACGCGGTGGCGACGCCGGACGGCCCGCGCCCCGCCCATATCAAACACCGTATCCGCGCGCTCGGCCCGACCGTGCGCCCCGACCTGACCCTGAAGCCAGCCGATCCCGACGCCGGCGGCTGGGTGATCTGATGGCCGCGTAGCAGGAGCCGTATCGTGTACAAATATGACCGCTTCGACCAGGAGATCGTCGATGCCCGCGTCGACGAGTTCCGCGACCAGACCCGCCGCCGCATCGCCGGCGAACTGAGCGAGGACCAGTTCAAGCCGCTCAGGCTGAAGAACGGCCTCTATCTGCAGCTCCACGCCTATATGCTGCGCGTCGCCGTGCCCTATGGCATGATGTCCGGGCGGCAGCTCCGCATGCTCGGCCATATCGCGCGCACCTACAGCCGCGACTACGGCCATTTCACCACCCGCCAGAACATGCAGTTCCACTGGATCAAGCTGGAACAGGCGCCGGACATCCTGGCGGAACTGGCGACGGTGGAAATGCACGCCATCCAGACCAGCGGCGAGAGCATCCGCAACATCTCGTCGGATCATTTCGCCGGTGCCGCCGCCGACGAGATCGCCGATCCCCGGCCCTGGGCGGAACTGATCCGCCAGTGGACGACCTTCCACCCGGAATTCAGCTACTTCCCGCGCAAGTTCAAGATCGCGCTGACCGCGTCGGACAACGACCGCGTCGCCGCGCTGTCGCACGACATCGCGCTGAAACTGGTGCCGGGGCCGGACGGCGAAATCGGCTTTTGCGTGCATGTCGGCGGCGGCATGGGCCGCACCCCGTTCATTGCCAAGCTGGTCCGCCCCTATCTGCCGCCGCAGCACCTGCTCAGCTACATCGCGGCGATCATGCGGGTGTGGAACCGCTACGGCCGGCGCGACAACATCCACAAGGCGCGGATCAAGATCCTCGTCCACGATCTCGGCGCGGAGGAATTCACCCGCCAGGTCGAGGAGGAATGGCAGTTGATGCTGCCGACCGAGCCGCCCTTCCCGCAGGCGGAGCTTGACCGTATCGCCGTCCAGTTCGCGCCGCCGCCGTTCGAAACCGGCCTTGCCGACACGATCGACCCGGCGGCGGCCGCCGATCCGGCCTTCGCCCGCTGGCTGACGCATAACGTCCACGCCCACCGCCAGCCCGGCTATGCGATCGTCACCGTCAGCCTGAAGCCGCCCGGCGGCATCCCCGGCGACATCACCGCCGACCAGCTCGAGCTGCTCGCCGACCTCGCCGAACGCTATGCGTTCGACGAACTGCGCTCGACCCACGCGCAGAATGTCGTGCTGCCGCATGTCCGCAAGGCCGATCTCCACGCGCTGTGGCAGGCGCTCGACGCGGCCGGCCTCGCCACCGCCAATGTCGATCTGGTCAGCGACATCATCGTCTGCCCCGGTCTCGACTATTGCAGCCTCGCCAACGCCCGCTCGATCCCGGTCGCGCAGAAGATCGCCGACCGCTTCGCCGACTATGACCGGCAAAAGGACCTGGGCGAGCTGAAGATCAAGATCAGCGGCTGCATCAACGCCTGCGGCCACCACCATGTCGGCCATATCGGCATTCTCGGCGTCGACCGGAAGGGGACGGAGAACTACCAGCTTCTGCTCGGCGGGTCGGGCGCGGAGGATGCGGCGCTCGCCAAGATCACCGGCCCCGGCTTCGACGAGGACGGTGTCGTCGATGCGGTCGAACGGACGATCGAGCGCTACCGCCAGTTGCGGACGGAGGGCGAACGCTTCCTCGACACCTACCGCCGCGTCGGCTTCGAACCGTTCAAGGAGGCGATCTATGGATAATCTCCTGCGCTTCCGCGACGACGAGCCGCACGAGGAGCCGGCGGTCACCCTCGACGCGTTCCTCGAGCAGAGCGACGCCACCGCCGTCCGGCTGGAGGCGGGGGAGGATGCGCGGCTGCTGATCCCGCATTTCGGCCGGCTGGCGCTGGTCGAGGTGTCCTTCCCCCGCTTCCGCGACGGGCGCGGCTATTCCTCCGCCCGCATCCTGCGCGAGGCCGGCTACACCGGCGAACTGCGCGCCGAAGGCGACGTGCTGGTCGACCAGCTACTGTTCATGCGCCGCTGCGGCTTCGACAGCTTCGCGCCGGCCCAGCCGCTCGACCTGGACGTGGTGAAGGCGTCGCTCGAACGCTATCCCAACGTCTACCAGACCGCCGCCGACCGCTCGGTGCCGGTGTGGAATCTGCGCCATGGGTGAGCCGGCCCGCCGGCTCGACACGATCGACGTCGCGCCCAGCTTCACTCAGGCTGACGCCGACCGGCTGAACGCGCGCTTCGCCGGCGTCGGCAGCGCGGCGATGCTGGCGGAGCTGCTGACCGGCGAACTGGCCGGGCAGGTGGCGCTGGTCTCGTCCTTCGGAGCGGAGTCGGCGGTGCTGCTCCACCTCGTCGCCCAGGTCGACCGGGCGGTGCCGCTGATCTTCGTCAACACCCAGAAGATCTTCGGCGAAACCCTCGCCTATCGCGACGAACTGGCCGAACGGCTGGGTTTCGTCGACCTGCGCGTCTACCGGCCGGACCCGCGCATCCTGGCGGCGCGCGACGAGACCGGCCTGCGCTGGTCCTACGACCCGGACGGCTGCTGCGGCATCCGCAAGGTCGAGCCGCTGCGCCGCGCGCTGCTGCCGTTCACCGCGTGGATTTCCGGCCGCAAGGGCTTCCAGAGCGGCACCCGTACCGCCCTGCCCCGCTTCGAGATCGACGAGGGCCGGCTGAAGCTCAACCCGCTCGCCGACTGGAGCAAGGCCGACCTCGACGCTTATTTCGCCGAACACGCCCTCCCCCGCCACCCGCTGGAGGCGCAGGGTTATCCGTCGATCGGCTGCGCCCCGTGCACCAGCAAGGTCCGCCCCGGCGAAGACCCCCGCGCCGGCCGCTGGCGCGGCTGGGACAAGGTCGAATGCGGCATCCACGGCGTCAACGACGGCGACGAACCGGTCTTCTGACCCCGGAGGCGGCGCCGCGCCACCCCCCACGCCCCATATCCGCCCATCCCGAGCGCAGTCGAGGGACGCACCAGCACCCCATGCCCCAACTCCGTCCATCCCGAGCGTAGTCAAGGGACGCGCCAGCCACCATGCGTCCCTCGACTACGCTCGGGATGGACGGGATCGGGCCGGGCTCGAGCGACGGGAGCGGTGGGACACGGACGCGGGGCCAGCACCCGGAAACCGCCCCTCAGCGGGTCTGCATCGCCGTATAGCCGTCATGCGCCAGGTCGGAGAATTTGGTGATCTCGCTCTCGAAGCGCAGGTTGACGTTGCCGGTGGCGCCGTGGCGCTGCTTGGCGACGAACACGGTCGCCCGGCCGACCACCTCCAGATGGCGGGCCTGCCAGTTGCTGTACTTGTCGCGGTCCTCGGCGGAACTGTGGTCGGTCGGTTCGTCCGGCCGCTTCATGTCGTGATAATATTCCTCGCGGTAGACGAACATCACGATGTCGGCGTCCTGCTCGATCGAGCCGGATTCGCGCAGGTCCGACAGCTGCGGGCGTCTGTCCTCGCGCTGCTCGACCGCGCGGCTGAGCTGCGACAGCGCCAGCACCGGCACGTTCAGCTCCTTGGCCAGCGTCTTCAGCCCGCGGCTGATCTCCGAAATCTCCTGCACCCGGTTCTCGTTCGAACTGCGGCCGGACCCTTGCAGCAGCTGGAGGTAGTCGACGACAACCAGGCCGATGTCGTGCCGTCGCTTCAGCCGCCGGGCGCGGGTGCGCAGCGCGGCGATGGTCAGGCCCGGCGTGTCGTCGATGAACAGCGGCAGTTCTTCCAGCGTTGCCGCCGCCCGCGCGAATTCGCGGAATTCCTGGGTGCTGAGCGCGCCGGACCGAATCTTGTGGGCGACCACACCGGATTCTTCCGCCAGAATGCGCGTCGCCAGCTGGTCGGCCGACATTTCCAGGCTGAAGAACGCCACCCGCGCGCCGAGCGAGCGTTCCGGCGGGATGCCGTCGGCGCGGTCGCGCACCCAGCGGGTGGCGGCGTTGAACGCGATATTGGTGGCGAGCGACGTCTTGCCCATGCCCGGCCGCCCGGCAAGGATCAGCAGGTCGCTGCGCTGCAGACCGCCGGTCTGCGCGTTCAGGTCGCTCAGCCCGGTGGTGATGCCGGAAATCTTGCCGCCGGCGTTCTGCGCCCGCTCCGCCGCCTCGACCGCAGAGCGCGCCGCCTGCAGGAAGCTCTTGACTCCGCCGCTCTCGTCGCCGCCCTCGGCGACCTTGTAGAGCGACACTTCCGCCGCCTCGATCTGCCCCTTGGGGTCGACCGCCTCGGACGTGTCCATCGCATTCTCGACCATCGTCCGGCCGACGTCGATCAGCGCCCGCAGCATCGCCAGGTCATAGATCTGCGCCGCGAAGTCGCGCGCGCCGATCAGAGCCGCGCCGCTGCCGGTCAGCTGGGCGAGATAGGCCGGCCCGCCGACCTCCCTCATGCCCTCGTCGCCGTCGAACAGCGGCTTCAGCGTCACCGGATTGGCAACCATGTTGCGGTCGAGCAGCTTCAGGATCGCTTCGTAGATGCGCCCGTGGATCGGTTCGAAGAAATGCTCGGGCCGCAGCTTCAGCTGCACGTCCTCGGCCAGCCGGTTGTCGATCATCAGCGCGCCGAGCAGCGCCGCTTCCGCCTCGATATTCTGCGGCAGGGCGGTGGCTTCACCCTCCACGGGCGGCATAATCGACACGATATTTCCCATCCCCGCCTTCTCCCCTTTTCCGCTTCCCCCGGCAAGACAGGATAAGTCGGCGCAGGCCCTGTTGGCGGCCTGTGGATAACCGCCGGGCGCCCCGCGGGGGCTTTGCTGCGCCGCACTTCCCTTCTACAGGCCGGGCATGGGCGATCCGCGGATCATCGACGTCGAACTGGACGAGCGCACGATTTTGTGGCGCAACGCCGATGTCGAGCAGGAACGGCGGATCGCGATCTTCGACCTGATCGAGGGCAATTACTTCAAGCCGCTGCGCGCCGCGACGGACGATTATGCCGGGCCGTACCGCCTCCGCCTCAGCGTCGAGGAAGGCCGGCTGGTCGTCGCCCTGTCGCGGGAAGACGGCACCCCGCTCGACACGCTGATCCTCGCCCTCGGCCGCTTCCAGCGCCCGATCCGCGAATATTTCGCGATCTGCGACAGCTATTATCAGGCGATCCGCCAGGCCAGCGCGCAGCAGATCGAAACGATCGACATGGCCCGGCGCGGCATCCACGACAGCGCGGCCGAATTGCTGATCGAACGGTTCGGCGGCAAGATCGAGGTCGACTTCCCCACCGCCCGGCGGCTGTTCACGCTGATCTGCGTGCTCCATATCAAGGGGTGAGATGACCATGCCCGCCGCTCCAGCCCCCGCCACCAGCCCCGCCGCGCTCGTCGCCGCCGCCCGCGCCGCGGCCGTCCATGCCCATGCCCCCTATTCGCGCTTCGGCGTCGGCGCGGCGGTGCTGCTCGCCGACGGCGGCATCGTCACCGGCGCCAATTTTGAAAACGCCAGCTACGGCCTGTCGCTCTGCGCCGAAACGGTGGCGCTGGCGACGGCGAACAGCGCCGGCCGGCTCGCCGATATCGTCGCGATCGCCGTCGCCGGCGGCGCGCTTGGCGACGGCGCGATCACCGGCACCGCGCCGGTCACCCCCTGCGGCCGCTGCCGTCAAGTGCTGAACGAGGCGGCGCAGACCGGCGGGCGCGACATCCTCGTCCACTGCGCGGCGGCACAGGGCGACGCCATCGTCACCCACGCGCTGTCGGCGCTGTTGCCGCATGCCTTCGGCCCGGCAGATCTGGGCCTGGGACCTGCCACCGACACACGAGAAGAGAGGCGCTGATGGCGATATTGTCCGACCGCTGGATCCGCGAACAGGCGCTGGCCCACGGCATGATCGAACCGTTCGTCGAAAGCCAGAAGCGCGACGGCTGCATCAGCTTCGGGCTCAGCTCCTACGGCTATGACGCGCGGGTGGCGGACGAATTCAAGATCTTCACCAATGTCGACAGCGCCATCGTCGACCCGAAGGATTTCGCCGCCAACAGCTTCGTCGACCGCAAGACCGACGTCTGCGTCATCCCACCGAACAGCTTCGCCCTCGCCCGCACCGTCGAATATTTCCGGGTGCCGCGTGACGTGCTGGTCATCTGCCTCGGCAAGTCGACCTATGCGCGCTGCGGCATCATCGTCAACGTCACCCCGCTGGAACCGGGCTGGGAAGGCCATGTGACCCTGGAATTCTCCAACACCACCCCGCTCCCGGCGCGGATCTACGCCAACGAAGGGGCGTGCCAGTTCCTGTTCCTGCAGGGCAACGAACCCTGCGAAGTCAGCTACGCCGACCGCGCCGGCAAATATATGGGCCAGCGCGGCGTTACCCTGCCGAAGCTGTAGGGCCGAGGGTGGCCTAGCACCGCTCAGCCCGCGCGCCGCGCGCCGGGGTGTTGACGCCCATGCTGCTCAGGTAGCGCTTCACGTTGCGCGCCGCCTGGCGGATCCGCTGCTCGTTCTCGACCATCGCGATGCGGACGAAGCCTTCGCCATCCTCGCCATAGCCGACGCCCGGCGCCACCGCGACGCCGGCATGGGTCAGCAACTGCTTCGAGAATTCAAGGCTGCCGAGATGGGCGAGCGCCGGCGGCAGCGGCGCCCACGCGAACATGCTGGCGCGGGGCGGTGGAATGTCCCAGCCCGCCCGGCCAAAGCTTTCGACCATCACGTCGCGCCGCCGCTTGTAGAGCTGGCGGTTGTTCTCGACGATGTCCTGCGGCCCGTTGATCGCGGCGACGGCGGCCGCCTGGATCGGGGTGAACGCGCCATAATCGAGGTAGGATTTGACCCGGGTCAGCGCCGCGATCAGCGTCTTGTTGCCGACGGCGAACCCCATCCGCCAGCCGGCCATGCTGTAGGTCTTGGACATCGAGGTGAATTCGACGGCGACGTCCCTGGCCCCCGGCGCCTGCAGGATCGACGGCGTCGGCTGGCCGTCGAAATAGATTTCCGAATAGGCGAGGTCGGACAGCACCCACAGGCCGTGTTCCTTCGCGAAGGCGACCAGCCGGGTGTAGAAGGCCAAGTCGACGACCTCCGCCGTCGGGTTGGACGGATAGCCGACGACCAGCACCGACGGCTTCGGCACGGTGAACCGCACCGCCCGCTCCAGCGCCTCGAAATAGCGCTCGTCCGGCGTCGTCGGCACCGAACGGATCGATGCGCCGGCGATGATGAAGCCGAAGGTGTGGATCGGGTAGCTGGGGTTGGGCGCCAGCACGACGTCGCCGGGCGCGGTGATCGCCTGCGCCAGGTTGGCCAGCCCTTCCTTCGAGCCAAGCGTGACGACAACTTCGCTGTCCGGGTCCAACTCGACGCCGAAACGGCGCTGATAGTAGTTGGCCTGGGCGCGACGCAGGCCGGGGATGCCCTTGGACGCGGAATAGCCGTGGGCGTCCGGTTTGCGCGCGACCTCGCACAGCTTGTCGATCACGTGCGGCGGCGGCGGCAGGTCCGGATTGCCCATGCCGAGATCGATGATGTCCTCGCCCGCCGCGCGTGCCGCTGCCCGCATCGCGTTGACTTCGGCGATGACATAGGGCGGCAGGCGGCGGATGCGATAGAACTCGTCGGTCATAACTCCGGTCCGATCATTGGGGTGGAGCCCCGTTGATACCGCGCGAACAGGTGCTTGTCGAAGCCTGTTTGGCGCCGGGCCAGCCGTGCATGGTCGCTATTCCGCTCCGCCCGCTTCCAGCCTAGAGTCGGTCCGCTTCAGGCGGCGCCAGCCCGCTCCCCCACCCGGCCTCCCACAAGATACTGCCGTTGGAAGGCCGGGTGGGGGAGCGGGTCGGTGCCGATTCCGCTTGAAGCGGACAAACCCTAGCTCTTGCCCCCGGAGGAGCCCGCCCATGACCGACACCGCCGCGCCGCCCCCGCCGCCCAGCCTGGAGGATATGCAGCGCTGGACCTGGGTGATCGGCCGCGCCCAGCAGATGCTGCTCGAACATGGTTTCGACCAGATGGCGAAAGCGGCGGAGATACCGGCGCCCGCCGGCCCGCCCGGCGTGCTTCCCGGTCTCGGCAGTGGCGCCTCGCTCGCCCAGGCCCAGGTCGATTTCTGGACCGAGAGCATGGCGCTTTGGCAGCGCTTCCTGAACCCGGCGGTCGCCCCGGCCGATCCGCCGACGGTCAAGGACCGCCGCTTCGCCTCGCCGCTGTGGCAGGAAAACCCGCTGTTCGACCTGATCCGCCAATCCTATCTGCTGATCGCCGACCATATGCTGCGCGGGGTCGAGGCGCTCGACGGCATCCCCGCCGAACAGAAGGACAAGCTGCGCTTCGCGACGAAGGCGGTGGTCGATGCGATGAGCCCGTCCAACTTCGCCTTCACCAATCCCGAGGTGATGGCAAAGACGGTGGAAACGCGCGGCGAGAACCTGCTCAAGGGGCTGGAGCATATGCTGCGCGACCTGGGCAAGGGCCAGCTGACCCACACCGACCCCGACGCGTTCGAGGTCGGGCGCAACATCGCGACGACGCCGGGCAAGGTCGTCCACGAAACCCCGCTCTACCAGCTGATCCACTACGCCCCGGCGACGGAAAGGGTGCTGGCGGTGCCGCTGCTGATCTTCCCGCCGTGGATCAACCGCTTCTACATCCTCGATCTGAACCCGGAGAAAAGCTTTATCCGCTGGGCGGTCGAACAGGGCGTGTCGGTGTTCGTCGTGTCGTGGAAATCGGCCGACGCATCAATGAAGGACGTCACCTGGGACGATTACATCGCCGCCCAGATCGACGCGATCGACACGGTGCGCGCGCTGCTCGACGTGCCCGCCGTCCACAGCATCGGCTATTGCGTCGCCGGCACCACGCTGGCGGCGACGCTGGCGGTGCTCGCCGCGCGCGGCGAGGCGACGAAGGTCGCCAGTGCCACCTTCTTCACCGCCCAGGTCGATTTCTCCCGCGCCGGGGAGCTGCGCCATTTCATCGACGACGAGCAGTTGAAACTGATCGAGAGCCTGTCGGGCGACGGCTATCTCGACGGGCGCTACATGGCGGTGACGTTCAACCTGCTGCGCGGGCGCGACCTGATCTGGAACTACGTCGTCAACAACTACCTGCTCGGGCAGGATTATCCGCCGTTCGACCTGCTCCACTGGAACGGCGACACCACCAACCTGCCGGCGAAATGGCACCGCGCCTATCTCTGCGACCTGTACCGCGACAACAAGCTCGTCCAGCCCGGCGCGCTCAGCGCCGCCGGCACGCCGATCGACCTGACCAGGGTGACCACGCCCGCCTATGTCCAGGCCGGCCGCGAGGACCATATCGCGCCGCCCGACAGCGTCTGGAAGATCACCGAGCATTTCGCCGGCCCGATCCGCTTCGTCCTTGCCGGCTCCGGCCATATCGCCGGCGTCGTCAACCCACCAAGCGCCGGCAAGTATCAGTACTGGACCAATGCCGGGCGCGCGCCCAGCCTTGACGCGTTCATCGCCGGCGCGACCGAGACGAAAGGCAGCTGGTGGCCCGATTGGCTCGCCTGGCTGCACGACCTGGATGCCGGCACCGTCAAGGCCAAGGGCGCCCGCATCCCCGGCAAGGGCAAGCTGAAAGCCATAGAAGACGCCCCCGGCCGCTACGTAAAAACCCGGTAGCTTTGCTTCGTCAGGGCGGGCCTCGGTCGGGCGGGTTCCAAGGCAGGTTGACCGCGCCGAAGCGCGTCCCCTATTGAGCGTCACGGCAATGGATTTCTGCCGGGCCTTCGGGCCGAACCGCCGAAAAGGCTGATGATTCCTGCCTGATGCCTCGCGGCAAGGAGGAATCGTGCGCTCGACCCTGATTGTTTTCATCGGCTCCGGGATCGGCGGGGCGCTCCGCCATCTGGTGGGACTCGCGTCGCTCCGGCTGCTAGGACCGAATTTTCCTTACGGCACGTTGGCGGTCAATATCTTCGGCTCGGCGCTGATGGGCCTCGTCGCCGGCCTGTTCGCCAGCTTCGCCCTGGGGAATTACGACCTGCGCCTGTTCCTCGCGACCGGGCTCATCGGCGGCTTCACCACCTGGTCGACCTTCACCCTCGACACGATGACGTTGTGGCAGCGCGGACAGCCGGCGGCGGCAGTCGGCTATGTCCTGGCAAGCTTCGTCATATCGCTGCTGGCCATGATCGCCGTGCTCCACATCACGCGGCGCTTGGGCTGAACTCCACGCGCACGCCCCGTCGCAACAAAGGGCCGGATGCGCAGGGGGCAGGGATGTACAGGGGCCGGCATCCCGCCGCCGCCCTCCCCACACCCGTCCATCCCGAGCGTAGTCGAGGGACGCACGGTGGCTGGGTGCGTCCCTCGACTACGCTCGGGATGGACGGGTAGGAGCCGCACCTTGGGCGTCCTTGCCCACCCGCTCCGCTCTCACAAAAGCAAAGGGCCGGGGATCGCTCCCCGGCCCTTCCTGTTCCAGCCGAGCGGCCGGGCGGGGGGACTTAGAAGTCCATGCCGCCCATGCCACCCATGCCGCCGCCGCCCATCGGCATGGCGGGCTTGTCTTCCGGCAGCTCGGACACGGCGGCTTCCGTCGTGATGAGCAGGCCGGCGACCGACGCCGCGTCCTGGAGGGCGGTGCGAACGACCTTGGTCGGGTCGATCACGCCGGCGCTGACCAGGTTCTCGTACTTGTCGGTCTGGGCGTTGAAGCCGACCGCGGTGTCGCTGCCTTCCAGCAGCTTGCCGGAAATCACCGCGCCGTCATGACCGGCGTTCTGCGCGATCTGGCGGACCGGCGCGTAGAGCGCCTTGCGGACGATGTCGATGCCGCGGGTCTGGTCGTCGTTGGCGCCCTTCAGCCCCTCGATCGCCTTGGTCGAATAGAGGAGAGCGGTGCCGCCGCCGGCGATGATGCCTTCCTCAACCGCCGCGCGGGTGGCGTGGAGGGCGTCGTCGACGCGGTCCTTGCGCTCCTTGACCTCGACCTCGGTCGAACCGCCGACCTTGATCACCGCGACGCCGCCGGCCAGCTTGGCCAGCCGCTCCTGCAGCTTCTCGCGGTCATAGTCGCTGGTCGTGAGCTCGATCTGCTGGCGGATCGCCTCGACGCGGCCCTTGATCGCCGCCTCGTCGCCGGCACCGTCGACGATGGTGGTGTTGTCCTTGTCGATGGTCACGCGCTTGGCCTGGCCGAGCATGCCGAGGGTGACGTTCTCCAGCTTGATGCCGAGATCCTCGGAGATCATCTCGCCCTTGGTCAGGATCGCGATGTCCTCCAGCATCGCCTTGCGGCGATCGCCGAAGCCCGGCGCCTTGACCGCGGCGACCTTCAGGCCGCCGCGCAGCTTGTTGACGACCAGCGTCGCCAGCGCCTCGCCTTCGATGTCCTCGGCGATGATCAGCAGCGGACGGCCGCTCTGCACCACGGATTCGAGGATCGGCAGCATCGCCTGCAGGTTCGACAGCTTCTTCTCGTGGATCAGGATGTAGGGGTCCTGAAGCTCGACCTGCATCTTTTCCGGGTTGGTGATGAAATAGGGCGACAGATAGCCGCGGTCGAACTGCATGCCTTCGACGACATCCAGCTCGAACTCCAGGCCCTTGGCCTCCTCGACGGTGATGACGCCTTCCTTGCCGACCTTCTCCATCGCCTCGGCGATCTTCTCGCCGACGACGGTGTCGCCATTGGCGGAAATCACGCCGACCTGGGCGATCTCGTTCGAGCCGGCGACCGGCTTCGAGCGCTTCTGGATGTCCTCGACCACCTTGGCGACGGCCAGGTCGATGCCGCGCTTCAGGTCCATCGGATTCATGCCGGCGGCGACCGACTTCATGCCCTCGCGGACGATCGCCTGGGCGAGCACGGTCGCGGTCGTGGTGCCGTCACCGGCCTTGTCGTTGGTCTTCGACGCCACCTCGCGCAGCATCTGCGCGCCCATGTTCTCGAACTTGTCCTTCAGCTCGATTTCCTTGGCGACGGTCACGCCGTCCTTGGTGATGCGCGGCGCGCCGAAGCTCTTGTCGATGACGACGTTGCGGCCCTTCGGCCCCAGGGTCACCTTCACCGCATCGGCGAGGATGTCCACGCCGCGGAGGATGCGCTCGCGCGCGTCACGCGAAAACTTGACGTCTTTCGCTGCCATGTTCGTTGTTCCTTCCTTTGCGGGCGCCCGGATGACCGGGGCCCATAGTCATGCGATCGCTCTTTGCCCCGCCGCCGGGCGGCAGGGCCGGGAAGTCAGCCGACGATCCCCAGGATGTCGCTTTCCTTCATGATGATCAGGTCCTCGCCGTCGACCTTGACCTCGGTGCCGGACCACTTGCCGAACAGGATGCGGTCGCCGGCCTTGACGTCGAGCGCGATGCGGTCGCCGTCATCGTCACGCGTGCCCTCGCCAACGGCCACGACCTCGCCTTCCTGCGGCTTTTCCTTGGCGGTGTCGGGAATGATGATCCCGCCGGCGGTCTTTTCCTCGGCCTCGACCCGGCGAACCAGCACACGGTCGTGAAGCGGACGAAATTTCATTTCGGCCATCCCTTTAGCTTGTCGAAGGCACAATGCCCCCGGTGTTGAACAGGATTAGCACTCACCCACGGAGAGTGCTAACAGCGGACCATATGTGGAGCGCCGCCCGGCCTGTCAACGGGGGCGAAGGAATATCGGACCGAAAAACGAAAGCCGCCGCCGGCACGGGCCAGCGGCGGCATCGATGGTGATCGACGAGGGTGGCCTCAGGCGAAGCGGACGGTGCCGCGACGGCGGCGGAACGCATAGCCGGCAAGGCCGAATCCGGCAATCATCAGCGCCCATGCCGCGGGTTCCGGCACCGCGACCGGCGCGGTATTGGCGCGGATCGCCGGCGCGACCAGCGTGTCGCCCGAAATATCGAGCGCCCAGTTGCCGGAACGCCCGAAGAACAGGCCGAAATCGGTGAAGCCATACGCCAGGTTCGGCCCCATCGAGAAATTGGTGAAGGACGACAGGGCGGCGGTATAGCTGCCGGCCGCGAGATTCAGCGTCAGCAACGGGTCATAGGCGATGGCGCCCCACCCGTTGCGGTCGTCGTTCTGGGCGATGCGCGCGCCGGTCGTCTTGTCGAACAGCGTCAGGATGCTGTCGAAACCGCCGGCAGCGATCGTCTGCCCCGCAGCATTGGTGCCGCCGGCATAGCCGTAGCTGGCAAGCGTCACCGAGCCCGCCGCGTTCAGCGAGAAATCGATGAACGCCACGCCGTTTTCGGCCGGCAGGGTGCCGACGAACGACAGGTCGACGGCGGCGGCCGGCGTGGCGGCGAAGGCGGCGGTGGCGAGCAGAGCGGCGAAACGAGCCTTGATACGCGACATGAACGGACCCCCTATCAACACGGCGTCCCCCGATCTCAAAACACCGGACGCCAACGAATTCCCGCACAGCAATCGCCGTGCCATTTATGCATTCCGGGCGAAACGACGGTAAAAACACGCGGTTAATGTCAGCTTTGCCGACACTGTCCGCTTTCGGCACAGCCGCCCCTGCCGGAATTTCGCCGCTTCCGAATCGGGCGGATTTCCCTTTTTACCGATCAAACCGTAAACAAACCTGGCCACCGCGTTCCGCGGCGGCGGAGATTGCATGATGAAATTGCTCAAGGGTGCGTGGACGGTGCTGGTCGGCGTCAAGGACGCGCTGGTGCTGGTGTTCATGCTGTTGTTCTTCGCGCTGCTCTACGCGGCGCTGTCGATGCGCCCCGCCGCCTCCACCACCGGCGACGGCGCCTTGCTGCTGGACCTGACCGGCACGATCGTCGAACAGCCGGCGGAGGTCAGCGGCCTGACCGCGCTCACCGGCCAGGAAAAGCGGCTGCGCGAGTTCCGGCTGCGCGATCTGGTCCGCGCGCTCGATACCGCCGCCACGGACGATCAGGTCAAGGCGGTGGTGCTCGATCTCGACGGCTTCGTCGGCGGCGGCGCGGTCGCGCTGGAAACGGTCGGCGACGCGCTCGGCCGCGTGCGCAAGGCCGGCAAGCCGGTGCTGGCCTATGCCACCGGCTATACCGACGACAGCTACACCCTTGCCGCCCATGCCTCCGAAATCTGGCTCAACCCGATGGGGCTGGCGGTGTTCACCGGCCCCGGCGGCTCGCGGCTCTACTACAAGGGGCTGATCGACCGGCTCGGTGTGACCACGCACGTCTACCGCGTCGGCGCGTTCAAGTCGGCGGTGGAGCCGTACACCCGCGCCGATCAGTCGCCGGAAGCGCGCGCGGCGAACCAGGCGCTGGCCAATGCGCTGTGGGAAGGCTGGCAGAAGCATGTCGCGACCGCCCGGCCGCAGGCGAAGCTCGCCGGTTTCGTCGGCGATCCGTCGGCGGCGCTCGCCGCGGCGGGCGGCGATATGGCGAAGGCCGTGCTCGCCGCCGGCATCGTCGATCGGCTCGGCGACCGCACCGCCTTTGGCGCCCGTGTCGCCGCCATCGCCGGCGGCGACACGACAAAGCCCGCCGGCTGGTTCAAGCGGATCGCCCTCGACGACTGGATCGCCGGCAACCCGCCGCCGTCCAGCGGCTCGATCGGCGTCGTCACCGTCGCCGGCACGATAGTCGATGGAGAGGCCGGTCCCGGCACCGCCGGCGGCGCCACCATCGCCCGCTTCATCCACAAGGGCCTGGCGGAGAAATCGCTGAAGGCGCTGGTGCTGCGCGTCGATTCGCCGGGCGGTTCCGCTCTCGCCTCCGAACAGATCCGTTCCGCCCTGCTCGACGCCAGGAAGCAGGGGCTGCCGGTCGTCGTGTCGATGGGCTCGGTCGCCGCATCGGGCGGCTATTGGGTGACCACCGCCGCCGACCGGATCTTTGCCGAGCCGACGACGATCACCGGCTCGATCGGCGTGTTCGGCGTGCTGCCGACGGCGGAGAACGCGCTCGCCAAGGTCGGGGTGACCAGCGACGGGGTGAAGACCACCCCGCTCAGCGGCCAGCCGGACCTGATCGGCGGCACGACCCCGGAATTCGACCGGATAATGCAGGTCGGGGTGGAGGACATCTACCGCCGCTTCCTGCGTCTCGTCGCCGACGCGCGCGGCCTGCCGGTCGAGCGGGTGAACGAGATCGGCCAGGGCCGGGTGTGGGACGGCGGCACCGCGCGCCAGCTTGGCCTGGTCGACGCGTTCGGCTCGCTCGACGACGCGGTCGCCGACGCCGCCCGCCGCGCACGGATCGATCCGGCAACGGCCAGGACCGTCTACCTCGAAAAAGCGCCGGACACCTGGTCGACGCTGGTTCAGGCCTGGGCGCGCAAGAATGACGACGATGCCGCCGGGCAGGACGGCGCATCCGACCTGCTGACCCAGTTGGCGCGGCGCAACCGGGCGCTGCTGCTCGGCGCGCTCACCGACGCGGCGGCCATGGTGCGCGGCCCGGCGCTGCAGGTGCGCTGCCTTGAATGCGCGCGCTACGCGGTTGCGCCACCCGTGACGGGGGACGCGACCCTGCTCGGCTGGCTGGCGGGGAGGCTGGCACGATGATCCTGATCCGCGCCGCGCGGCCGGAGGACGCCGCCCAGATCGCCGCCATCTATTCCACCCACGTGCTGGCCAGCGCGGTGTCGTTCGAAACCGAACCGCCGTCGACCCGGACAATGCGCAGCCGGATGGAAGGGGAAGACGGCCTCTACCCCTGGCTGGTCGCCACCGGCGAGGATACCGACGCGCTGCTCGGCTACGCCAGCGCGATGCGGTTCCGCGAACGCGCCGCCTACCGCTTCTGTGTCGAGACGTCGGTCTATGTCGCGAGCGGCGCGGCGCGGCAGGGCGTCGGCCGGCTGCTCTACGAAGCGCTGATCGATACGCTGCGCGCCCAGAATTTCACGCAGGCGATCGCGGTCATCACCCTGCCCAACGACGCATCGATCGGCCTGCACGAATCGGTCGGCTTCCGCCGCGCCGGGGTCTATCGCGAGGTCGGCTGGAAGCAGGGCCGCTGGCACGATGTCGGCATCTGGCAGGCCAGCCTGGCGGACCCGAACGGCCCGCCGGAGGAACCGCTGCGCTTCGCCGATGTCGGCGTCCGGCGCGACCCTTAACCGGCCCGCTCACCCCCTGTAGACGGGCAGCGCCAGCCCGCGCACGATCGCCAGCGCGCGCAGCAGGAACCCGGCCAGCGCGGCGAGGATCGCCGCGACCGGCACCGCCATCCCCGCCAGCACCAGCAGCACGAACAGCGCCGCCGCCAGCACCGCGGCGGTCACATAAAGTTCAGGCCGCAGGATGATCGACGGCTGGCCGGCGAGCACGTCGCGGATGATGCCGCCCATGCACGCCGTCACCACCCCCATCATCGCCGCCGGCAACGGCGCGATGCCGGCGCTCAGCGCCTTGGCCGCGCCATAGACCGCATAGGCGGCAAGGCCGATCGCGTCGAACCAGTCGAGCGCCCGGTCCTTCCACCAGGCGCGCGGCGTCATCCAGACGAGCAGCGCCGTCACCAGGCAGATCAGCGGATAGCGGCTGTCGACCACCCAGAACACCGGCGCGCCGATCAGCATGTCGCGCACGGTGCCGCCGCCGGTGCCGGTGACCAGCGCGAAAAAGGCGAAGGTGACCAGCGTTTGCCGCTGCTGCGCCGCCTGCAGCGCGCCAGATGCGGCGAACACGGCGATACCAAGCAGGTCGATTACCGACAGGATTGGTCCAAGATACTGCGTCGGCTCCATGCCCACGGCCTTAGCCGCCGATTCGAAAAAAGGGAATCACGCCGGCGCGCCGGATCGCGCCTTGCACCCGGTCGCGCGGATGGGGCACTGGCAGGCGCATGACGATCCGCATTCCGATGGGCCTTGATTCCGCCGGCGCCACGGCGAACCTCGATCTGGAAGAACTGCTCGCCACCCGCCTGCTGGTTCAGGGCAATTCCGGGTCGGGCAAGTCCCACCTGCTCCGTCGCCTGCTGGAAGCAAGCGCCGAATGGGTGCAGCATGTCGTCATCGACCCGGAAGGCGATTTCGTCGGGCTGGCCGACCGTTATGGCCACATGGTCGTCGAGGCGGCCGACTACAGCGAAGCGGAAGTCGCCGGCATCGCCGCCCGCGTCCGCGAACACCGCGTCTCCGTCGTCCTCAACCTGGAGGGGCTGGACGTCGACGCCCAGTTGCGCTGCGCCGGCACCTTCCTCAACCGGCTGTTCGACGCGCCGCGCGGCCATTGGTACCCGGTGCTGGTCGTCGTCGACGAAGCGCAGCTCTTCGCCCCGGCCGCCGCCGGCGATGTCGGGGAGGACGCGCGCAAGGCGGCGCTCGGCGCGATGACCAACCTGATGTGCCGGGGCCGCAAGCGCGGCCTCGCCGGGGTTATCGCCACCCAGCGGCTGGCCAAGCTGGCCAAGAATGTCGCGGCCGAGGCGTCGAATTTCCTGATGGGCCGCACCTTCCTCGACATCGACATGGCCCGCGCCGCCGACCTGCTCGGCATGGAACGGCGGCAAGCGGAGCAGATCCGCGATCTGGAGCGCGGGCAGTTCCTGGCGCTCGGCCCCGCCCTCGCCCGCCGCCCGCGCCTGATCCGCATCGGTGCGGTTGAGACGGCGGGGCGCGGCGGCGGCCCGGCGCTGGCGCCGCTGCCCACCCTGTCCGACGACGATCGCCGCGCCCTGCTGTTCGAAGCGGTCGAGGCGGAACCACCCGCCACGCCACCGCCGCCCGCGCCGGTGCCGGTGCCGGTGCCGGTCGAGGCGCTGTTCCGCGCAATCGACGACAAGGCGCAGCCGGCCGCGTCCGCCGCCGCGCCGGATGACGGCGAGGATGACACCGCCGCCATCGCCGAAGCAGTGCTGCGCGACATCGTCGCCGACGCCGACGCCGCCTACCGCGCGCCGCCCGAACTCTATCAGGATTTCATCGTCCGCTGCCGGATGCGCGGCTGCCCGCGCCCGGCGCTGGCGCCCATCGCCTTCACCCGGCGGCTGGCGATGGCCCGCGCCGGCCTGTTCGGCGAACCGGCGCCGGACGACGCGATGGCGCAGGCGCTGGCGATCGCCGACCGGCTGCCGGAGGACATGCTCAGCATCTTCCTGCTGATCGCCCGGGCCGCGCGGGACGGCGCCCCCTGCCCGTCGGACGAGGCGCTGGCGCGGGCCTACGGCACCCACTCGCTCAGCCGGATCCGCCGGCTGGTCGGCTTCATTGAGGGGCAGGACGTCGTCGTCTCGCGCACCGACCTGCGCGGCCGGCGGACCCTCACCATCCCCCAGCTCGGCTGGTCGACCGCCGCCGACAGCCCGGTCGAGGCGTGATCCGTCGCCGATTGCGGCGGATGGGCGACCCCCGGCCTCGACAAACCGCCGTCGAGCAACCACTTGAGGACGGACACGGAGAATCGATGATGGCCGATTATCGCAAGACGCCGGAGGCTCTGGCCCGGCTGACGCCAGAGCAGTTTCACATCACCCAGGAAAGCGGCACGGAGCGCCCCGGCAGCGGCGCCTATCTGCACAACAAGGCGCCGGGCATCTATGTCGACGTCGTGTCGGGTGAACCGCTGTTCGCTTCATCTGACAAGTTCGAATCCGGCTGCGGCTGGCCAAGCTTCACGAAGCCGATCGAACCCGCCCACGTCAACGAGTTGCGCGACGCAACCCACGGCATGGTCCGCACCGAGGTCCGCTCCGCCCATGGCGACAGCCATCTCGGCCATGTCTTTCCAGACGGGCCGCGCGACCGCGGCGGCCTGCGCTACTGCATCAATTCCGCCGCGCTGCGCTTCGTGCCCCGCGACGCGATGGCCGCCGAGGGCTACGGCGCCTATCTGGATCAGGTGGAGACACTGTAATGACCGAAGAACGCGCAATCCTCGCCGGCGGCTGCTTCTGGGGCATGCAGGACCTGATCCGGCGCTATGACGGCGTGATCCGCACCCGCGTCGGCTATTCGGGCGGCGACGTGCCGAACGCCACCTACCGCAACCACGGCACCCATGCCGAGGCGATCGAGATTATCTTCGATCCCGCCCGGATCAGCTATCGCAAGCTGCTGGAATTCTTCTTCCAGATCCACGATCCCTCGACGCTGAACCGCCAGGGCAACGACCGGGGGATGAGCTACCGCTCCGCCATTTTCTACACCAGCGACGAACAGAAACGGGTTGCCGAACAGACGATCGCCGATGTCGACGCCTCCGGCCTGTGGCCCGGCAAGGCGGTGACGGAAATCGCCCCCGCCGGCCCGTTCTGGGAAGCCGAGCCGGAACATCAGGATTATCTGGAACGGATTCCCGACGGCTACACCTGTCACTTCATCCGCCCCGGCTGGGTGCTGCCGGCGGCCGGCTGAAGCTTTTTCGGATTCGACAGCAAGGAACGGAGCGCGCGCCGTCCCGCCCCGTGCGACAGCACAGGCGAACGGACAAGGAAGCAGACGATGCGCACCGACAGGACCGAAACGCCGATCGCCACCGCCGAAGACCCGCGCTGGGCGCGGATCGTCGCGCGCGACCAAAGTGCCGATGGCGCTTTCTGGTATTCGGTTGCGACGACTGGCGTCTATTGCCGGCCGTCCTGCCCGTCGCGCGGCGCCCGGCCGGAAAACGTCACCATCCATGCGACGCTGGCCGCCGCGCGGGCGACCGGCGCCCGCCCCTGCCGCCGCTGCAATCCCGACGGCGCGTCGACGCGGGAACAGAGCGCCGCACGCGTCGCCGCCGCCTGCCGCACGATCGCGGCGGCGGAGCGACCGCCCAGCCTCGCCGCGCTGGCCGCCGCCGCCGGGCTCAGCCCCGGCTATTTCCACCGGCTGTTCAAGGCGGAGACCGGGCTGACCCCGCGCGCCTATGCCGCCGCCCACCGCGCCGGCCGGGTCCGCAACCAGTTGGCGGAAGGCGCCAGCGTGACCGAGGCGATCTACGGCGCCGGCTACGGCTCCAACGGCCGCTTCTATGCGGAGGCGACCGGCCTGCTCGGCATGACGCCCGGCCGCTACCGTGCCGGCGGCACCGACGAGACACTGCGCTTCGCGATCGCCCAATCCTCGCTCGGCGCCATCCTCGTCGCGTCGAGCGACACCGGCGTCGCCGCGATCCTGCTCGGCGACGATCCCGACGCGCTGGCCCGCGACCTGCAGGATCGCTTTCCCCGCGCCCGGCTGGTCGGCGGCGATGCCGCTTACGAAGCGCTGGTCGCCACCGTCGTCGGCTTCGTCGAGGCGCCGGGCACCGGCCTCGCCCTGCCGCTCGACATACGCGGCACCGCCTTCCAGCAGCGGGTTTGGCAGGCGTTGCGGGCGATCCCGGCCGGCCGGACCGCCAGCTATACCGAAATCGCCGCGCGGATCGGCGCGCCGAATGCGGTACGCGCCGTCGCCGGCGCCTGCGCCGCCAACGCGCTGGCGGTCGCCATCCCCTGCCACCGCGTCGTCCGCAACGACGGCGGCCTGTCCGGCTATCGCTGGGGCGTGGCGCGCAAGCGGGCGCTACTCGATCGCGAAGCGCAACAGGCCGAGGGTTGAGCCGGACTCAGAATCCGTCGGGCAGGGCGATCGGCCCGACGCATTCGCGGTAGCGGGCAATCGCGTAGCGGTCGGTCATCCCGGCGATGAAATCGGCGATATGCCGGCTGTGCGCGGGCTCGCCGTCGGGCAGCGTTTCGCGCCAGGATTCGGGCAGCAGCGCCGGATCGGCGGCATAGGCGCCGAACAGCCCGCCGATTACCGTCCGCGCCGCCGTCGCCGCCTCCATCTGGTGCGGGTGGTGGTAGAGGTTCGCGTACATGAACCGCTTCAGCTCGCGCTCCTCGGCGCACAGCGCCCGGCTGAAGCCGACAAGCTGCCGCCCCGCCGCCCGCGCGTCGTCGACCGTCTCGATCCGGCTGTCGCGCAGCCGCCTGCGGGTCTCGGCGATCAGGTCGTTGACCATCAGGCCGATCTGCGACCGGATCAGTTCGGGTAGCAGCCGCGTGTCGGCGGTGTCCGGGTAGCGCGCCTTCGCCGCCTTCCATCCGCGCGCGACCAGCGGCACGCCCATGATCTGGCGGATGTCGAGCAGCCCGGCACGCACCCCGTCGTCGATGTCGTGGTTGTCATAGGCGATGTCGTCGGCAATCGCCGCGACCTGCGCCTCCAGCGACGGCCATGTCGCCAGCTCCAGCGGGAAGGTTGCATCGGCCTCGGCCAGCGCCCAGGCAGGCGCGTCGATCGGCCCGTTATGCTTGGCCAGCCCCTCCAGCATCTCCCAGGTCAGGTTCAGCCCGTCCCACAGCGGATAGGGTTTGTCGATCCGCATCAGCGTGCGCAGCGTATGCGCGTTGTGGTCGAACCCGCCCGCCCCGGCCATCGCCGCGCGCAGCGCATCCTCGCCGGCATGGCCGAACGGCGGGTGGCCGATGTCGTGGGCCAGGCACAGCGCCTCGGTCAGGTCCTCGTTCAGGCCCAGCGTGCGGGCGATCGCCCGGCCGATCTGCGCCACTTCCAGGCTGTGGGTCAGCCGCACGCGGAAATGGTCGCCGTCCGGCGCCATGAACACCTGGGTCTTGTGGCGCAGCCGGCGGAACGCGATCGAGTGGATGATCCGGTCGCGGTCGCGCTGGAACGCGTCGCGCGGCCCGCGCAGCGCGCCGGCGGCCTCGTCGTGCAGGCGGCCGCGACTCTTCGCCGGGTCGGATGCCCAGGGTGCGACCGTCCTCATTTCGCGCCGATCTTCTCGACCTCCTGCCCGGCCGAGCTGGTAAAGACGAAGGTCTTGACCCCCTGCCGGTTCAGCTTGTTGACGAAGGCCTGCGCCTCGGCGGAGGTCTTGAACGGGCCGACCAGCAACCGGTTGGTCGCCCCCGCCTTCGCCGTATGCGCGCTGCGGTTCTTCAGCTCGGCGGCCTTGCCCTTCACCGCGTTCCACGCCTTCGGCAGGTCGCTGCGATTGGCGCCGCTCGCCACCTGCACCCAGACGCGCGACGGCGCCTTCTTCGCTGCCGCTTTCTGCGCCGCGGCCTTCTTCGCCGCCGCCTGCTTCGCCAGTTCGGCCTTGGTCGGCTTCGGCTTGGCCGGCGCCTTGGGCGGCGGTGCCTCCGCCCTGGCCGGGGCCGGCCGGGCCGGCGCCGGGCCGCTCGCCTTGGCGGCGGAGGCAATCACCTCATTCTCGGGAATGCGCAGGCCGCTGATGATCTCGGCCAGCGCGCCACGCCGCGCCTCCGCCGTCATCCGCACCGGCGCCTCCTGTGTCGGCGCCGGCTTCGGTGCCGGCGCGGCGACGGCTGGCTGCGCCCCGCCGGTCGCCGGCTGGTTGCGCCCCGCCCGCCGGGTGCGTGGTGGCGTCGATTCAGCGCGGTCCGCTGCGGCCAGCCGGGTCGGCTTGTCGGCCGGGAACTGGCCCAGGTGGACGGCAAGCGCCTTCTGCGTCGGCTTCAACCCACCCAACCGGACCAGGAACGGCTGCATCGCACCGGCCATCGGCGCCGGCATCATCGCCTCGACGATCTTGCCCGCCCCGGCCGGGTCGCCGGTCAGCGCCAGCACGAACGCCCGCGCCCGCCACGCCGCCTGATCGCGCTTGTGGAGCAGCGGGTCGAGCAGCGCCAGCGCCTGCTCGCGGTCGCCGGATATCGCCAGCGACAGCGCATAGCGCCGCGTCACCTCGTCGTCCGGCCCGCGGGTCAGCGCCAGCGCATAATCCTTCTGCGCCTTGCGCGGCTCACCGCGCAGGTCGTGCGCCAGCCCGCGATCGCCGGCGATCGCGGCGGCGGGCACGCCCAGGTCGGTGGCGTCATCGAACAGCCGCAGCGCGTCGCGCGGATTTTCCGCCTTCAGCATCGCGCGAGCGAGGCCGGCCTTGATCGCCCCGTCGCGCGGTGCCAGCCGCTCGGCCCGGGCATAGAAAGCCAGCGCGGCATTGGCATCGCCGATATCGAGCGCGGCGTCGCCTGCCCCTTTCAGCGCGACCAGATTTTCAGGGTCGCGCGCCAGCTCGCGCAAATGCGCGGTCAGCCGGTCGGCGCTGGACGGCGGCGGCGCCCCGGCGGGAAGCACGCCGCCCGGCGTTACGATCTGCGCGGCCAATGGCGATATGGCGGTGATCAGCAGGCCGACAGCGAATGTGCCGGCCGAGCGCCCGAAAGAAAATCGCGAATTCATCGTGCGCCACGCTTATCCGCAGAATGCGTCGCTCCGCAATGCGCGGGGGCCGGGCCGGCGCCGAAGCGGGCCGAACCCGCGTTCGCCCTTTCCCGGCCGTCGCCGGGAAAGGATAGAACACTGGATCAGGGGTTGTTCTGGCGGTTCAGGAAGCGCGGAATGTCGAGCGGGCTTTCGCGGTCGGCGTCGTCGCCCGGCGTCTTGGCGTTGCCGCGCGCAATGCTCGACATCCGCTCGAACAGCGTGCCGCCGGCAACCCGCGCCGGCTTCGCTTCCGGTTCTCCGCCGCTCAGCCAGCGCCGACCGGCCTCCAGATCGGCATCGCTCGGCTCGGCCGCCGGCTCGTCGAGCAGCAGCTCGTCGGCGCCACTGTCTTCGGCGACCGGCTGATCCAGGGTCAGCGGCGCTTCCTCGGCCGCCACCGCTTCCGCCACCGGCTCCTCGGCTGCTGGTTCCGGCGGGGTCAGGGTGATCTCCGCCGCCGGCGCCTCTTCGGCCCGCGCGACGAGCCCGGTCAGCCGCTCGACCGGAGACGGCGCCGTCTCTGCCTTGCGCCCGGCCGGGAAGGCGAGGACGCGGGCCGGTTCCGGCGCCGCGACCGCTTCCGCCTCTATGCCGGTGGCGACGACCGACACGCGGATCTTGCCGTCCAGATTGTCGTTGAACGCCGAACCCCAGATGATGTTGGCGTCCGGGTCGACCAGTTCCTTGATGTGGTTGGCGGCCTCGTCGACCTCCATCAGGCGCATGTCCTCGCCGCCGGTGATCGAGATGATGACGCCCTTGGCGCCCTTCATCGACACGCCGTCGAGCAGCGGGTTGGCGATCGCCTTCTCCGCCGCCTCGATCGCGCGATTGTCGCCGTCGGCCTCGCCGGTGCCCATCATCGCCTTGCCCATCTCGCCCATCACCGAACGGACGTCGGCGAAGTCGAGGTTGATCAGGCCGGGCATGACCATCAGGTCGGTAATGCCGCGCACGCCCTGCTGCAGCACCTCGTCCGCCATCTTGAACGCTTCCTTGAAGGTCGTGTTCGGGTTGGCGATCAGGAACAGGTTCTGGTTGGGGATGACGATCAGCGTGTCGACATGCTTCTGCAGTTCGGCGATGCCGGCTTCCGCCGCCTTCATCCGCCGGTTGCCCTCGAAGCTGAACGGCTTGGTCACCACGCCGACGGTCAGGATGCCGCGTTCGCGCGCCGCCTTGGCGATCACCGGCGCCGCGCCGGTGCCGGTGCCGCCGCCCATGCCGGCGGCGATGAAGCACATATGCGCGCCTTCCAGCGCCTTTTCGACCGTCTCCAGCGCTTCCTCGGCGGCGGCGCGGCCGATTTCCGGCCGGGCGCCAGCGCCCAGGCCCTGGGTGATCTTCAGGCCCAGCTGGATGCGCCGCTCCGCCGACGAGGCGTTCAGCGCCTGCGCGTCGGTGTTGCAGACGATGAAGTCAACGCCCTGCACGGCGCTGGCGATCATGTTGGCGATCGCGTTGCCGCCGGCGCCGCCGACGCCGATCACGCTGATCCGGGGCCGCAGCTCGTCGACTTCGGGCGGAATGAATTCGATGCTCATGCGTAAATCTCCCCTTGTCCCGCGCGGCGCGAAACACCTGTCCGCCGCCACTCTTGCACAATCCGATTCACCGTTTCATCCAAAAAGTTAATCCTGTGGACTTTTCTGTTAGTAACTTGTGCGGAACGCCGAGATCAGCCGCGACAGCAACGCAGAACCCGGTGCCTTTACAATGGTTTGGTCGGTAGACGACAGCGCGCGCAGGTCCACCGGGTCCGACGCGGCGAAATGGATCAGCCCGGCCAGCGTGGCAAAGGCCGGGCCGCTATGTGCGTCCGGTATGCCGGCCAGCCCGCGCGGCCGGCCGACCCGCACCGCGCGGCCCAGATTGCCCTGCGCATAGTCGGCGATGCCCTTCAACTCGGCGCCGCCGCCGGTCAGCACCACCTGCCGCCCGACCGGGCCGCCGAAACCCAGCTCCTTCAGCGCCTTGGCGATCTCGCCCATCAGGTGCTCCAGCCGCTGGCGGATGACGGCGATCAACTGCGCGCGGGTGATCCGCGTCGTCTCCGCCGCGTCCTCCTCGGCGGAAATCGGCGCGACCTCGATCATTTCGTGATTGTCGCGCGGGCTGGCGGTCGCCGAGCCGAAGAAGCACTTCATCCGCTCCGCCTGGCTGCGCCGCGTGCCGAAGGCAGAGGCGATGTCGTCGGTGATGTCCGCCGCCCCGAACGGGATCGACGCCAGGCCGACGAGCAGCCCGCCGCAGAACAGCGAGACATTGGTGACGCCGGCGCCCAGTTCCACCAGCGCGACGCCCAGTTCGCGCTCCTCGTCGGACAGGCAGGCCATGCCGGTCGCCACCGGCGAGGCGACGATCGACTTGACCTCCAGATGCGCGCTCCTGACGCATAGGTCGAGGTTGCGCACCGGCGATCCGTCAGCGGCGACGACATGGATGTCGACGCCCAACCGGTCGGCGTGCAGGCCGAGCGGCTTCTTCACCCCCTGTAGCCCGTCGAGCGTGTAGAGCGTCGGCTGGGCGTGGAGGACCATGCGGCCATGCGGGTCGATGGAGCTTTTGCCGGCGGCAAGCAGTTCGTCGATATCCTCCTGCTCGATCCGGTGGCCGCCCAGTTCGACCTCGACCGAGGCCAGGTCGCTGACCAGCCCGCCGGCGGAAAAGCTTACCCAGACGTCCTCGATGTTGGTGCCGGCGATCCGTTCCGCCTGTTCCACCGCCTCGCGCACCGCGATCTCGGTCGCCGCCATGTCGGCGATATAGCCGCGGCGCACCCCCCGGCTCTCGCGCTGGCCGGTGCCGAGCACGGTCATCTCGCCGCCCTCGCTCTGCGACGCGATCAGCGCGGACACTTTCCACGACCCGATGTCGAGCGCGGTGATCAGCTTCTCGCCGCGCGGCTGCACGCGCCTGTCCTGCCCTGCTCTCATGTCGTCTGGCTCGTCCTCAACAACTGGCCGCCGTCCGGCGGCGCTGGGGCTTCACGCGGCGCCTGCATCGGTGCCGGCACCGGCGCCGTCGTCCCGTCGGTCTGCACGGCGTCGATCGGCTTTGGGTTGCGGTCGACGCGGACGACCAGCCGCGTCGGATCGCGCATGTCGAAGCGCAGGAAACCGCGCCCCAGCAAACGGTCGCTGCCATCCAGCGTCGCGAAGCGGTCGAGCGCCTTCTTCGCCGCCAGGTCGCCCTCCGGCAGGGCCAGCGTCTCCCCGGACTGGAAACGCAGGTCCCAGCGCCGCCCGCCGATCCATGTCGCGCCGGCCAGCACCGGGCGGATGCGGGGCACCGCCTCCAGCAGCGATTCCAGCGACGCGACCTGCCCGTTCGCCCCCGGCCCGACGACCAGCGGCAGGTCGGGCAGTGCCGACAGCGACACGTCCTCCAGCACCACGCCGCCACGATCGATCAGCGCCAACCGCCCCTGGTTCTGCCACACCGCCGCCGGCGAGCGCTCGACCACGTCGACGACCAGCGTATCGGGCAGGCGGCGCGACACCCGCGCATCGGCGATCCAGCCATATTGCATCAATTCGCCGCGCACCCGCTGCAGGTCGACCAGCGGCATCGCCCGCGATTTCTGGTCGAGGGCGATCGCGTAGACGGTCAGCCGGTCCATCCGCTTGATACCGGTCACCTCGACCCGGTCGACCTCGAAGCCGGCCTTGCCGGTCGCCTCGGCCAGCGCGGTGCCGGCCATGCCCGGCAGGCCGAGCGCAAAGGCGGTGGCGATGCCGGCACATGTCACGGCGGTGACGACGATCCACGTCGTCGCCCGCTGCACCGTCTCCGGCGCGACCGGGACCAGCGCCGCCGTCCGGCTGAGCAGCGACGGCTTGCGCGCCTGCCGCCGCCGCTTCGGCTGCACCGAGCCGCGCGGCCGCTTGCCCCGGCGGATGGTCGCGTGGCCGCTCACAACGCCTCCCGCACGATGCGCTCGACAAGATCGTTATAGGACATGCCCAGGTATCTCGCCTGTTCCGGCACCAGGCTCAAGGGGGTCATCCCCGGCTGGGTATTGACCTCCAGCAGGTACAGCCCGTCCATGCCCCGCGTGTCGTCCCAGCGGTAATCGGCGCGCGACGTGCCCTTGCAGCCCAGGATGCGGTGGGCGGCCAGCGCCATCGCCTTCGCCGCCTCGGCGATGTCGGCCGGGATGTCGGCGGGGCAGATATGGTCGGTCATCCCGTCGGTGTACTTGGCGTCATAATCGTAGAAGCCGCTCTTGGGGCGCAACTCGGTGACCGCCAGCGCGCTGTCGCCAAGCACCGCCGTGGTCAGTTCGCGCCCGCGGATGAACGGCTCGGCCAGCAGTTCATCGAAATACCGCCACGGCCCCTCGGCGTCGCGGGCGATCGGGCTGCCGTAATTGCCGTCCGCGGTGACGATGGCAACGCCGACGGACGATCCCTCGTTGACCGGCTTCAGCACATAGGGGCGCGGCAGCGGGTCGCCGGCGTACAGGCTCTCGCTGGCGACGACGACGCCTTCGGGCATGCGGATGCCGTGGGGGACCAGCGCCGCCTTGGTCAGTTGCTTGTCGATCGCGATGACCGAGGTGACAAGGCCGCTATGGGTGTATTTCAGCCCCATGATGTCGAGCATGCCCTGCACCGCCCCGTCCTCGCCCGGCGTGCCGTGGAGGGCGTTGAACACGACGTCGGGCTTCGCCTCGGCCAGCCGCGCGGCGACATCGCGGTCCATGTCGATGCGGGTGACGCGGTGACCGTTCGCCTCCAGCGCGTCGGCCACCCCCTTGCCGGAGGTCAGCGACACCTCCCGCTCGGCCGACCAGCCGCCCATCAGCACCGCGATATGAAGACGCTCACCCACCGCTTACTCCGTTACCCTGGCCGATACGCTGGATTTCCCATTCGAGCATCACCCCCGAGTGCGCCTTGACCCGTTCGCGGACCATCTCGCCCAAAGCCTCGATATCGGCGGCGGTCGCGTCGCCCAGGTTGAGCAGGAAGTTGCAGTGCTTCTCCGACACCTGCGCGCCGCCGTGGCGCAGCCCGCGGCAGCCGGCGGCGTCGATCAGCCGCCACGCCTTGTCGCCGGGCGGGTTCTTGAACGTCGACCCGCCGGTGCGCGAACGCAGCGGCTGGGACGCCTCGCGCTCGGCGGCGATCCGGTCCATCTCCGCGCCGATCGCCGCCTTGTCCCCCGGCACCCCGGCGAACAGCGCCTCGACGACGACGGCGCCCTCCGGCACCGCCGAATGGCGGTAGCTGTAGCCCAGCCGCTCGGCCGGCCAGGTCTCGACCCGCCCGTCGCGCAGCACCAGCGTCGCCTCGACCAGGATGTCGGCCGTCTCGCGGCCGTAGGCGCCGGCGTTCATGCGGACCGCGCCGCCCGCCGTCCCCGGTATCCCGCGCAGGAATTCCAGCCCGGCGATACCGGCGTCGCGCGCCGCGCTGGCGACGGTGATGCCCATCGCCCCGCCGCCGGCCCGGACACGCTCGCCCGGCTCGATCGCGATCCGCGCGAAGCTCTTGGGCAGGCGGACGACGACGCCCGGCACCCCGCCGTCGCGAACGATCAGGTTCGATCCGACGCCGACCGGCAGCACCGGCACCGCCGGGTCGAGCGCGCCCAGAAAGGCGGACAGGTCGGCGACGTCCCTCGGCCTGACCAGCCATTCCGCCGGCCCGCCGGTGCGGAACCAGATGAAATCGGCCAGGCTGCCGCCCGGCGCGATCGTTCCGGCCAGCGCCGGCAGCACGGCGGTGATGGCGGGGGCGGGGGCAGCGGCGGCGGTCATGCCCGCTCCATCGCCCCGGCCAGCCCGGCCGCCCATTTGGTGATGTCCCCCGCCCCCAGGCAGACGACCAGATCGCCCGGCCGGACGGTATCGCGCAGCGCCCCGGCCAGCGCCCCGGCGTCGGCGATCGGCGCCGCCGCGCGGTGGCCGCGCCGCTTCAGCCCGGCGACCAGCGCCTCGGCATCGACCCCTTCGACCGGCGCCTCGCCGGCCGCATAGACCGGCGCGACATAGACCATGTCGGCATCGTTGAACGCTGACTCGAACTCCTCCATCAGCGCGCCGAGCCGCGAATAGCGGTGCGGCTGGACGACGGCGATCACCCGCCCTTCGGCGCTTTCCCGCGCGGCGGCGAGCACGGCGCGGATCTCGACCGGATGGTGGCCGTAATCGTCGATGATCGTCGCGCCCAGCGCCTCGCCAACCTTGGTGAAGCGCCGCTTGACCCCGCCGAACTGGGCGAAGCCGCCGATGATCCGTTCATCGGGAATGCCCATCTCGACCGCCACCGCCACCGCCGCCAGCGCGTTCTGGACGTTGTGGCGCCCCGGCATCGGCAGCGCGATGCCGGCGATCGTCCGCGTCTCGCCATCGCGATTGCGGACCAGCACGTCGAAACGGTTGCCGCCGGGGATCTGGACGACCTGCTCGCCGCGCACGTCGGCCTGCGCCGAAAAACCATAAGTGACGATCCGCCGGTCGCGCACCCGGGGCAGGATGCCCTGCACCTCGGCATGGTCGAGGCACAACACGGCCGCGCCATAGAAAGGCACATTCTCGACGAACTCCACATAGGCGTCCTTCACCCGCTCGAACGAGCCGTAATGGTCGAGATGCTCCGGGTCGATGTTGGTGACGACGGCGATCGTCCCGTCCAGCCGCAGGAAGCTGCCGTCGCTCTCGTCGGCCTCGACGACCATCCAGTCGCTGGCGCCCAGCCGGGCGTTGGAGCCATAGCGGTTGATGATCCCGCCGTTGATGACGGTCGCGTCGACCCCGCCGGCGTCGAGCATCGCCGCGATCATCGACGTCGTCGTCGTCTTGCCGTGGGTGCCGGCGACGGCGATCGTCGACTTCAGCCGCATCAGTTCGGCCAGCATCTCGGCGCGGCGGACCACCGGCACGCGGTGTTCCAGCGCATAGTCGACTTCCGGGTTGCCGCGCTTGATCGCGGTCGAGGTGACGACCACCGCCGCGTCGACGACATTGGCCGCGTCGTGGCCGATCATCACCGTGATGCCGCGCTTGCGCAGCCCTTCGACGACATAGCTTTCGGCGATGTCCGATCCCTGCACCTTGTAGCCCAGGTTGTGCATCACCTCGGCGATGCCGGACATGCCGATGCCGCCGATGCCGATGAAGTGGATGACGCCGATGTCGAGCGCGACGCCCTTCATGCCAGGCTCTCCACCAGGTCGGCCAGGTCGCTCGCCGCCTGCGGCCGGCCGCAGGCATGGGCGCGGCGCGCGGCATTCTCCAGCGCGCCGGGCTCCAGCGCCAGCTTCTGCATCTGCTTGGCCAGCTCGACCGCGGTGAAGCGCGGCTGGGGGATCGCCCGCGCACCGCCCGCCTTCGCCATTTCCCGCGCGTTGTAGGTCTGATGGTCGTCGGTCGCCGACGGCAGCGGCACCAGGATCGCCGGCCGCCCGGCGGCGGTCAGCTCGGCGATCGTCGATGCCCCCGCCCGCGCGATCACCAGATGCGCCAGCGCCAGCCGCCCCGGCATGTCCGCGATATAGGTTGCCAGTTCCGCCGGGATGCCGAGCGCGGCGTAATCGGCGCGGACCTGTTCGATATCCTCGACCCGGCATTGCTGCACCACCTGCAGCCGCCGGCGCAGGTTCAGCGGCAACATGCCGAGCGCCGCCGGCACCACCTGCGACAGCACCGACGCGCCCTGGCTGCCACCGGTGACGAGCAGCCGGAACACTCCGACATGGTCGAGCGCGGGATAGGGCAGGTCGCGCAGCGCCAGCACGCTGTCGCGCACCGGGTTGCCGACCAGATGGGTCTTGCCGAACCACGCCGGCTTCAGCCGCCTGACCTCGGGATAGGCGGTGGCGATCGCGTCGACCCGCCGGCCGAGCAGGCGGTTGACCCGGCCGAGCACGGCATTCTGTTCGTGGACGACGGTCGGCACCTTGTCCTTCAGCGCGGCGAGCAGCGCCGGCAGCGCCGGATAGCCGCCGAAGCCGACGACCGCCGCCGGCGCGAACGCCTCGTACAGCCGCCCGGCCATCGCCCGCCCTTCCAGGATCGCGCGGCCGCCGCGCAGCCAGCCCAGCGGCCCGCCGGCCAGCCGCCCGGCCGGCAGGACATGGGTCTGCACCCCGTCGAACAGGCCGGGGATGCGCGCGCCGCGCTCGTCGGTGATCAGCGCGACATGGTGGCCGCGCCGGCCCAGTTCCTCGGCCAGCGCATGGGCCGGGATCATGTGCCCGCCGGTCCCGCCGGCGGCGAGGACGAAATGACGCGCCTCGGTCATTTGCCGCTCCATTTCACGACATAGGGCGAACGCGTCAGATACGGGTTGCGCCGGGTGAAGGCGAGCAGCAGCCCCATGCCGATCGCCAGCGCCAGCATCGACGATCCGCCATAGCTGATGAACGGCAATGTCATGCCCTTGGACGGCGCCAGGTGCAGGTTGACCGCCATGTTGATCAGCGCCTGCACGCCAAACTGGGTGACCAGCCCGGCGGCGGCGAGCAGGGTGAAGCTGTCCTCCTCGTCGAGCAGGCGGACGAAGACGCGGACGACGATCGCCAGATAGAGCAGCGCGATCACCGCGCAGGCGACCAGCCCGAACTCCTCGCCGATCACCGAGAAGATATAGTCGGTATGCGCTTCCGGCAGCCGGTATTTGGCGACGCCGCCGCCCGGCCCGGTGCCGAACAGCCCGCCGCCGGTCAACGTCGCATAGGCGCTGTCGACCTGATAGGTATCGCCCTCGGAAAACAGGAAATTGTTGATCCGCTGGGTCGCGACCGGATAAAAGAGATAGGCGCCGACGATCGCGGCGAAGCCGCCGCCGACCAGCCCGCCGATCCACCGCACCGACACGCCGGACAGCATCAGCAGCGCCATCCAGATCGCGCCGAACATCACCGTCTGGCCGAAATCCGGCTGCTTCATCAGCAGCCCGGCGATCAGCAGCAGCGCGGCGGCGGAAATCGGCACCACCGGCAGCGTGTCATCCTGCGCCTTCAGCGCCAGCAGCCAGGCGAGGGTGACGACGAAGAACGGCTTCAGGAATTCGGACGGCTGGAACTGCGCGACGCCGACGCCGATCCAGCGCATCGCGCCGTTCACCTCGATGCCGATCACCGGCACCAGCGCCAATGCCAGGGTGAACACACCCGCGCCGATCATCGCGAAGCGCCGCGCCGCCACCTTGGGCAGCATCGACACGCCGATCATCACCGGAAAGCTGATGACCACCCAGGCGAGCTGGCGCCAGAAATAATGCAGCGGCGCGAACACGGTGCCGCCGCCGGAATAGCGGTGGGCCGCCGCCGGCGATGCCGCCGCGACGGCGATCAGGCCGATCGAGATCAGCACCATCACCATCATCAGCAGCACGCGGTCCATTTCCCAGAACAGCGTGCCGATCGCCGACCGGTCGGACCGGCCGAGCCGGGCGGCCATGCGCGGGCGGCGCTTGCGTTCGGTCCTGATCGTCGCCTCCGCCGTCATGCCAGCGCCTCCACCGCCGCGCGGAACGCGGCGCCGCGCGCCTCATAGTCGCTATACTGGTCGAACGACGCGCAGGCCGGCGACAGCAGCACGACGTCGCCGCTCTCGGCATCGCTGGCCGCCGCCTCGACCGCCGCCTCCAACACCCCGCTTTCGACGACCGGCATGTGCGGCGCCAGCAGCCGGGCATACAGCGCCCCGGCCTCGCCGATGGTGTAGGCGGACCGGACATGGCCGAAATGCGGCGCGCAGGCGTCCAGCTCGTCCGTCTTGGGCTTGCCGCCGACGATCCAGCGGATCTTCGGATAAGCGGCCAGCGCCGGCGCCGTCGATGTCGGGTTGGTCGCCTTGCTGTCGTTGACGAACAGCACGCCGTGGCGCGTCGCCACCCGCTCCATCCGGTGCGGCAGGCCGGGATAGCTGGCCAGCCCCGCCTCGATCGCCGCCTTGTCCAGCCCCAGCGCGACGCAGGCGGCAATCGCCGCCGCGACGTTCTGGGCATTATGCGGCCCCTGCAACGCCGGCCAGCGGGACTGGTCGCCGACGGAAGTCGAAGACACGATAGTCGGCACCGGCAGCGTGGCGGCGATCTCCCGCGTCGGCTCGTCCTCCGTCGCGATCACCGCCGCCTGCCCCGGCCGCTGCATCGCGAACAGCCGCGCCTTCGACGCCGCATAGCCGGCAAAGCCGTCATAGCGGTCGAGATGATCGGGCGTGATGTTGAGCAGCACCGCGACGTCGCAGGCGAGCGAGAAAGTCAGGTCGATCTGGTAGCTCGACAGTTCCAGCACATAGACGCCGCCCGCCGGCAGCGGCTGCTGCGCCAGGATCGGCAGGCCGATATTGCCACCCATCAGGCTCGGCACCCCGGCGGCCGTCAGGATATGGTGGATCAGCGCCGTCGTCGTCGACTTGCCGTTGGTGCCGGTGATGCCGACGACCTTGTGCGCCGGCAACTCGGCGCGCGCCTGCGCGAACAATTCGATATCGCCGATCAGCGGCACCCCCGCATCGCGCGCCTTGGCGGCGATCGGGTGGCGATTGATCGGCACCCCCGGCGACACGACGACACCGGCAAAGCCGGTCAGGTCGATCGCCAGCGGATCGGCCAGCGTCACCTCCCCCGTATTTGCCGCCACCTTCGCCCGCGCATCCGCATTGCCGTCCCACGCGACCACCTCGGCCCCGCTCGCGAGCAACGCGTCGACCGTCGCCAGCCCGGAGCGGGCAAGGCCAAGCACCGCATAGCGCTTGCCGGCAAAGGCGCGCGCCGTAATCACCTGAGCTTCAACGTCGACAGGCCGGCCAGCGCCAGCACGAAGGCGATGATCCAGAACCGGATGACCACCGTCGGCTCGCTCCAGCCGAGCTGCTCGAAATGATGGTGGATCGGCGCCATCCTGAACACGCGCTTGCCCGTCCGCTTGAAGAAATAGACCTGGATGATGACCGACAGCGCCTCGACGACGAACAGCCCGCCGATGATCGCCAGCACGATCTCATGGTGCGCGGTGACCGCGATCGCGCCGAGCGCGCCGCCCAGCGCCAGGCTGCCGGTATCGCCCATGAACACCGCCGCCGGCGGCGCGTTGAACCACAGGAAGGCAAGGCCGGCGCCGACCATCGCCCCGCATAATATCGCCAGGTCGCCCGCCCCCGGCACGTGCGGGATGCCCAGATAGGTCGCGAATTTCGCGTTGCCGGCCAGATAGGCGATGATCATGAAGGCGACGGCGGCGATGATCACCGGCATCGTCGCCAGCCCGTCCAGCCCGTCGGTCAGGTTGACGGCGTTGCCGGCGCCGACGATCACGAAGGCGGCGAAGACGATGTAGAACCAGCCAAGGTCGATCGCGATATTGGAAAAGAACGGCACGTGCAGCAGCGTGCCGGTCTGGCGCAGGATGATCCAGCTCGCCACCGCCGCGATGGCGAATTCGAACAGCAGCCGGGTGCGCCCGGAAATGCCCTTGGCGCTCGATTTCCGCACCTTGTCCCAATCGTCCATGAAGCCGATCGCGCCGAACCCCAGCGTCACGCACAGGCAGGCCCAGACGAACGGGTTGCGCGGGTCCATCCAGATCAGCAGCGACACGCTGAGCGCGGTCAGGATCATCAGCCCGCCCATCGTCGGCGTGCCGCGCTTGGCGAGGTGGCTCTGCGGCCCATCGCTGCGGATCGGCTGGCCCTTGCCCTGCCGAACGCGCAGCCAGCCGATGAACCTCGGGCCGATCAGCAGCCCCAGGAACAGCGCCGTCGCCACCGCGCCGCCGGTGCGAAAGCTCAGATAGCGGATCAGGTTCAGGACGCCGGGGAAGCCCAGTTGCTCGGCAATCAGATACAGCATCAGTCCCTAATCCCCCGCCAACGCCGTCACGGTGCGGGCAAGCCCGATTGCGTTCGACCCCTTGATGAGCACCGCGTCGCCGGGCTTCAGGACATCGCGAAGGATGGCCAGCGCGGCGGCGGCATCGGGCGCCTGACAGATTTTCGTCCGCCCCTCAAGCGCCTGGGCGAGCGGCGCCATCTCCGTGCCGACGAGCAGCGCGAAATCCACGCCGGCCGCCATCACCGGCCCGGCCAGCCCGGCGTGGAGCGCGTCGCTTTCCGCGCCCAGTTCGCGCATCGCGCCGAGCACGGCGATCCGGCGCGCCGCCGGCTCGGCGCCGAGCACCGCCAGCGTCGCCGCCATCGACGCCGGGTTGGCGTTGTAGCTTTCGTCGATCAGCAGCGCCTCGCCGTCGCCGACCCGGATGCTGTGGCGCGCGCCCCGCCCGGCCAGCCCGCCAAGCCCGGCCAGCGCCAGCCCGGCCGCGGCGATGTCGCCGCCCGCCGCCTCGACCGCCGCCAGCACCGCCAGCGCGTTCGATACCCAGTGCGCGCCGGGCTGGCCGACGGTGAAGGTCAGCTGCGCGTCGGGCATCGTCATCGACACGGTGGTGCCGCCGTTCGCCGCCGGCGCGGTCGCCACCGCCCGCACGTCGGCGCCCTCGCCGAAGCCGAAGGTCCACACTCTGGCGGCATAGGGCCGGGCGGCGGCGGCCAGCCGGTCGCGGTGCGGGCTGTCATGGGGGACGATGGCGGTGCCGCCCGGCTCCAGCCCCTCGAAGATCTCCGCCTTGGCGTCGGCGATCGCTTCCTCGCTGGCGAAATGGGCGCGGTGCGCCGGGGCGATCGCGGTGATGACGGCAATGTCGGGGCGGACCAGCCGGGTCAGCGCCGCCAGCTCGCCTTCATGGTTCATGCCCATCTCGAACACGCCGTAGCGCGTCTCCGCCGGCATCCGCGCCAGGCTGAGCGGCACGCCGACATGGTTGTTGTAACTCTTGACGGACCGGTGGGCCTGGCCGGGCGCGATGCGGTCGAACGCCGCGAACAACGCCTCTTTCGTGCCGGTCTTGCCCACCGACCCTGTTACGCCGACGATTTTCCCCGTCGTGCGCGCCCTTGCTGCGACCCCAAGGGCATCCAGCGCGGCCGCCGTATCCGGAACCCGGACGTGCGGCCACGGAACCGTGCGATCGACGATGGCGCCGGCGGCCCCGGCCGCGAACGCCCCGTCGAGGAAATTATGGCCGTCGCTCTGCTCGCCGGCGAGCGCGACGAACAGGTCGCCGGGGCCAACCTCGCGGCTGTCATAGGCGACGTCGGCCGCCGCGAAGTCCGCGCTCGCCATGCCGCCGGTCGCCGCCGCGATCGCGTCTGCTGTCCACAGCGCGCTCATCCCGCGACCTCGCGCGCCACCGCGACGTCGTCGAACGGCAATACCCGGTCGCCGACCAGCTGACCCTGCTCGTGCCCCTTGCCGGCGATCAGCACGATGTCGTCCGGCCCGGCCTCGGCAATCGCGGCGGCGATGGCGGCGCGGCGATCGCCGATCTCGTCGGCGCCGACCGCGCCTTCCAGCACGTCGCGGCGGATCGCCGCCGGGTCCTCGGTGCGCGGATTGTCGTCGGTGACGATCGCATGGTCGGCCAGCGCCACCGCGATCTTGCCCATCTCCGCCCGCTTGCCGGTGTCGCGGTCGCCGCCGGCGCCGAACACCAGGATCAGCCGCCCCTTCGCGTGCGGCTTCAACGCCGCGATCGCCGCCTCCAGCGCGTCGGCGGTATGGGCATAGTCGACATAGACCGGCGCGCCGGCGCGGGTGATCAGCGCCCGTTCCAGCCGCCCGCGCACCGGCTGCAGCCGCGCCATATCGTCCAGCGTCGCCGCCGCATCCCCGCCGGTCGCGATCACCAGCCCGGCGGCGACCAACGCGTTCGCCGCCTGATAGGCACCGATCATCGGCAGCGTCACCTTGTGCTGCCGCCCGTCCACCTCGACGACCAGCGCCTGGCCCAGCCGCGTCGGTGTCCGGCTCAGCAGCCGCAGCTCCTCGCCATGCTCGCCGACGCGCAGCAGCTTCAGCCCGCGCTCGCGCGCCAGGTCGATCACCCGCGCCGCCTCCGGGTCGTCGGCCCAGATCACCGCGCTACCGTCGCCGTCGACCACTTCGGAGAACAGCCGCAGCTTGGCGGTGAAATAGGCCGCCATGTCGCCGTGATAGTCGAGGTGGTCGCGCGACAGGTTGGTGAACGCGGCGGCGCGGACCGGCAGCCCCTCGGTCCGGTACTGGTGCAGACCGTGGCTCGACGCCTCGAACGCCAGGTGGGTCACCCCCTCGCGCGCCAGCCCGGCGACGTTGGACAGGAAGGTGACGATGTCGGGCGTGGTCAACCCGGTCACCGCCCGGTCGACGGAGGTGGTGACGCCGAGCGTGCCGATCGAGGCGGCATGGTGGCCCTGCATCCGCCACAGCTGGCGGGTCATCTCGACGGTCGACGTCTTGCCGTTGGTGCCGGTCACCGCCACCGTCGTCGCCGGGAACGGCGCGAAGAATCTGGCGGCGAGCAGGGCGAAGTCGCGGCGCGGGTCGTCGGACGCGACATGGACGGCGCCGGTCACCTCCGCCTCCGGCCGGGCGACGACGGCGATCGCCCCGGCGGCCACCGCCTGGGGGATATAGTCCTCGCCGTTGACGCGGCTGCCGCGGAACGCGCCGAACACGGTGCCGGGGGCCACCTTGCGGTGGTCGATCGCGAATCCGGTCACCTCCGGCCCGCCTTGTCCTCCGATCAGCGCGCCGAGCTTCATCCCTCTCAATCTTCCTTTTTCGCGACGAGCGCGTTCATTTCGGCCGTGTCGATGTCGCGGCCGAAATCGGGGTTGACGCCCAGCATCGGCCCGGTGCGCTCGATCACCCGCTTGACCACCGGCGCCGCTGTCCAGGCGGCGGTGGTGAAGCCGAAGGTGTCGGCCGTGCCCCTGGGCGAGTCGAGCATCGCGATCACAACATAGCGCGGCGCGTCCATCGGAAACACCGCCGCGAAGGTGGATACGTTGTTGCGCCGGTTATAGCCGCCGTTCGACGGCTTCTCGGCCGTGCCGGTCTTGCCGCCGACGCGAAAGCCCGGCGCGTCGCCCTTGCGGCCGGTGCCGTCCTCGACGATCAGCCGCAGCAACTGGCGGAGGCGGAAACTGGTCGCCTCGCTGTAGACGCGGTGGCCGGCGGGGATCTTGTCCGCATCGCGGCGCAGCAGCGTCGTCGGCCGCCAGATGCCGCCGTTGACCAGCGTCGCATAGGCATTGGCGAGCTGCAGCGGGGTCACGGCGATGCCGTGGCCATAGGCGGTGGTCATCACCGTCGTCCGCGCCCAGAAGGACGGGACGATCGACGCGCCCTTCTCACGCAGCTCGATGTCGGGCGGGCCGTAGAAGCCGAGCGCGCGGAAATTCTTCTCCATCATCGCCGCGCCCATTTCGTCGGCGATGCGGGCGGTGCCGATGTTGGACGAATGGACGAGGATCTCGGGCACGGTGAAAGAGCCCTTGGCCGGGTGGTCGTCGCGGATGCGGAACCGGCCGACCTGCAACGGCGCCGACACGTCGTAACGCTGGGCCATCGACGTGATGACGCCATTGTCCATCGCCGCGGCGATGGTCAGCGGCTTGAAGGTCGAGCCAAGCTCGTAGACGCTCTGGGTCACGCCGTTGCGGCGGGCGTCCTCCGGTGACGCGCCGACCCGGTTGGGGTTGAACACCGGCAGCGACGCCATCGCGATCACCTCGCCGGTTTCCACGTCCAGCACGACGCCGGTGCCGCCCAGCGCGCTGTGCTTGACCATCGCGGCGTACAGCTCGCTTTCCATCGCCGCCTGCACCCGGCTGTCGATCGACAGCGCCACCGGCTTGCCGCGGGTCAGCGGGTCGGTCAGCCGCTTGTCGAGCACCCGCTCCATGCCCTGCCGGCCATGCCCGTCGATGTCGAGATAGCCAAGGACATGCGCCGCCAGCGTCGCCTGCGGATAGACGCGCTCCGGCTCGCGCGCGAAGGCGATGCCCGGCTCGCCCAGCGCGTTGACCGCCGCCACCAGCTCAGGCAGCGCGCGGCGGCGCAGATAGGTGAAGGTCAGGTCGGATCGCAGCAGCCGGTAATAGGCGTCGGCGTCGCGTTCCGGCATCAGCCGCGCCAGCGTCGCCGCCAGCTTGCGCTTGTCGCCGATCACCTTCGCCGGGTGGATGCCGATCGACCAGGCGTCGATCATCCGCGCCAGCGGCACGCCGTTGCGGTCGACGATGTCGCCGCGCGGCGGAATGCCGGCGACAATGCCGCTGCGCGCGGCGGCGCCGTCGCTGAACACCGCCAGCCACGCCAGCCGGGTCGCGACCGCGACCGTGCCGCCGATGAACAGCAGCATCAGCAGCATCAGCCGGAAATGCGAAAGCGCGACACTCTGGCCGCGCTGACTTGCCTGGCGGAATCGGCGCGGTGACGCGACCAGCGCGGTCACCGCCCCCCCGCCTCATGCGCTTCACGCGCGGCGCGGCGCGACAGGTCGTCCAGCGTGCCGGCATCCAGCATCGCGACGCGCTGGAGCCGCGCCTGCGGCACCGCATCCGGCCGGGCGGGGACGACCTGCGCGGCGGCGCGCAGCATGTCGGGGCGGCCGCCGGACGGATCGGCCGGCCCGGCATTGCCGGCCCTGCGCGTCTCGACCGCATGGGCGACGACCGGCATTGCCGCGCGCACCGCCGGCTCGGCGCTGACCAGCGCGACCTGCACGACATTCGGCGTCTTGGCGGCGGGGCCGATCTGCAGCGAAGCGAGCTGGACCTCGTTGCGATACTGGTCGGCGCTCGGCGCCGACAGCGCCAGCACCTCGCCGTTCCACCGCTCGAGCTGGCGCAGGCTGCCGCGCGCCGCCAGTTCGGTCTGCAAATGGCGGATATCGCTGTTCACCCGGCTGATCTCGGCGTTGACCGCATCCAGCCGCCCGCGCTCCGCCGCGACCCGCGACGAGATCAGGTAGAGGACCAACGCCGCGACGGCGACGGCCAGGATCCAGCCGATCGGGCGAAGGCGGTGGGCGATCATCATGCGTCTCCTGCGGTGGGCCAGGCGGGGGCGGCGGTGCGGCTGGCGACGCGCAACGTCGCCGAGCGCGCGCGCGGATTGGCGGCCAGCTCGGCCGCATTCGGGCGGACCGGCTTGGCGACCGCGTCGAAGGTCGGGGCGCGGCCGGCGGGCGCCGCCGGCAGATGGCGCGAGCCGGCCGGGGTGGCGCCGCTGCGGATCCGCAGGAAGCTTTTCACCATCCGGTCCTCAAGGCTGTGGAAGGTGATGACCGCCAGCCGGCCGCCGGGCTTCAGCACCCGTTCCGCCGCCGCCAGCCCGTCCTCAAGCTCGCCCAACTCGCGGTTGACGTGGATGCGGATCGCCTGGAAGGCGCGGGTCGCCGGGTCCTTCTTCTCGCCGGGGCGGTGGCCGACCGCGCGGCGCACCACCGCCGCCAGTTCGCCGGTGCGCGCGATCGGCCGCGCCGCGACGATCGCGCGGGCGATGCGGCGGGCGCGCGGCTCCTCGCCGTAGCGATAGAGGATGTCGGCGATCAGGCTCTCGTCGGCCTCGTTGACGAAATCGGCGGCGCTCGGCCCGGCCTGGTCCATCCGCATGTCGAGCGGTCCGTCGGCCTGGAACGAAAAGCCGCGCGGCGCCTGGTCGATCTGCATCGACGATACGCCGATATCCAGGCCGACGCCGTCGACCGGGCCGTCGACGGCCGCGTCCATCCGCGAGAAACGCTCGTGGACCAGGGTCAGCGCGCCGCCGGCCTCGGCGACCAGCGCCTGCCCGGCGGCGACGGCGTCCGGGTCGCGGTCGAGCGCGATCACCGTCGCCCCGCGCGCCAGCAGCGCGCGGCTGTGGCCGCCGGCGCCGAACGTGCCGTCGACGACGCGCTTGCCGGGGGCGGGCGCAAGGGCGTCGACGAACGGGTCGCGCATCACCGGGACGTGCGGCTGGCCGGCGCCGGCCTGAAGGGCGGCGGGCTGCGGGGCGGTCATCCCTTGCCTCCCTTCTTCCACTGGCTGAGGCAGAACAGCGCGCGTTCCTTGAACGCCGGGTGGACGTTGGCGTCCGCCTCCAGCAGGTCCGGGTTCCAGATCTCGAACGTGTCGCCCAGCCCGGCGAACAGCACCGGGCCGGTCTTGTCGAGGCCGGCCTTCATCGCCGGGAACGGCGGCAGCACGAAGCGGCCGCTCGAATCGTAGCTGGCGATATCGTTCAGCGCGAAGGCGAGACGGGCGATGTTGGTGTCGACGGCTTCGCCGGCGTCCAGCCGGGCGTCGGCGCGGCTGCCGTATTTGGCGCGATTGGCTTCGAGGTAGGCGGGGTCGAAGCCGATCAGGCACGGCGCATTGGCGCTTTCGGCGATGATGACGCGGGATTCCGCGCCATTGCGGTCAAGCGCGGCACGCAGGAAGGCGGGGATGGCGGCGCGACCCTTCGCGTCGATCCCGGTCACCGCCATGCCTGAATATGCCTGCCTGTCGCTCACCTGCTGCCCTTCGCGGGCGGGTGCACAGCTCTCCCGATCCGAAAAGCGGCGAATGCCGGCTTTTCGGTGTCGTGCATGACACAGGGAAATCTCCCGCCCTGCTCCAATTCATACTTGGAGCAGGTGCGGGATACAACGGGATTTTACGGGATTTTACGGGAATCTATGGAGACGCTTCTCCAACCCGTTGGAATCCGGGCGGTTTCACGGGCGCCAAAATCGGCGTTCGCGGGATGTTCCGCCCGATTTTAACCATGGTTACAGGCGCTTGGCGCGGAAAGCTGAGGCGCTGGCGCGGCGAATCGGTCATCTCAGCGTTCCGGCGCGTTGGCGGGGGGGGCGAGCTTGCGGTCGCTGTTGGTCGCCTCGGCCGCCTTTTCGACGTCGGTCATCCCGGCACCCGGCGCGACGCCGATCTCGGCGAGCGGCTCCTTCGGCGCGTCGGCGACGTTGGCGGCGCCGCCCGGCACGGCCGCCGCGATCGCCGCATTGCCGCTCGCCGCGCCCTCGTCCGTGTTCGCCGATTGCAGAATAGCCGCCGTTGCCGCCGCGATCAGCAGGACGACGGCAAGGCCGGTGAGGCCGACCCGCACACGCTGCATCCGGAACTGCCTTTCGTCCACGCGCATCGCGCCTAGGCTAGCGTGTTCCGCCGCCGCTGTCGAACGCTCAGCGCGCCGCCAGCCAGCCCGGCACCGGCAGCCCCTTCGCCGCCAGCCATTCCGGGTTGTAAAGCGTTGACAGGTAACGGAAACCGGTATCGCACAGGATCGTCGCGATCCGCTTGCCCGGCCCAAGCTGGCGGGCCAGCGCCATCGCCCCGGCGACGTTGATCCCGCTCGACAGGCCGACGCACAGCCCCTCGTCGCGGAGCAGCGCGAACACCTGCGCCAGCCCGTCCTCGTCGGAAATGCGGAACTGGGTGTCGATCGGCGCGCCGTCCAGATTGCCGGTGATCCGCCCCTGGCCGATCCCTTCCGCCACCGAATTGCCCTCGGCCTTCAGCTCGCCGCAGGCGAAATAGCTGTAGAGCGCGGCGCCGTGCGGGTCGGTCAGCGCGATGGTGACGTCCGGGTCCTTCGCCTTCAGGCCCAGGCCGACGCCGGCGATGGTGCCGCCGGTCCCCGCCGCGCAGGTGAAGCCGTCGACCCGCCCGTCCATCTGCGTCCAGATTTCCTCGGCGGTGCCGCGGATATGGGCGCGGCGATTGGCGATATTGTCGAACTGGTCGGCCCAGAGCGCGTTTTCCGTCTCCTCCGCGATCCGGCGGGAGGTGTGGACGAAATGGCCGGGGTTCGAATAGGGCGCCGCCGGCACCAGCACCAGTTCGGCGCCGAGCGCGCGCAGCGTGTCCATCTTCTCCCGGCTCTGCGTCTCCGGCATGACGATGATCGTGCGATAGCCCTTGGCGTTGGCGACCAGCGCCAGGCCGATGCCGGTATTGCCCGCCGTCCCCTCGACGATGGTGCCGCCGGGGGCGAGGACGCCGCGCGCCTCGGCATCCTCGACGATGTACAGCGCGGCGCGGTCCTTCACCGATGCGCCGGGGTTGGCATATTCGCATTTAGCGAAGATTTCGCAGCCGGTTGCCGCACTTGGGCCGTTGAGGCGAACGAGCGGTGTGTTACCGATCAGCGCGAGCGTGTCGGAAGCGATCATGCTTGGTCGATAGCCGAGCGGGCGCCGGTCCGGCAAGCAGGCAGTGCTTGCAATCCGCAAAGGAAAAATGCGGGCGGACGGCCATCAACCCTTGACGGATACCCATACGCCCGCGAAAGGGTGCCCCCGCCATGAAGCATACCCTCCCCCTCGCCGCCGTAGCGGCCCTCCTCACCCTCGCCGCCTGTGACAGCAAGCCCGAGGTCCTCGACACCAACCCCGATCCGATGGCGACCGAACTCGCCAACGCGCCGCCCGTCGAGCTGCCGCCGTCAGTCCAGCACAGCGTCAGCTATCGCTGCAAGGACAACCGCGTCGTTTATGTCGACTTCATGTCGGACGACAAATCGGCCAACCTGCGCCTGAACCGCAACGACCTGCCCGCGCACGTCACCGCGGAGGCCAAGGGCGAGCTGATGTCCGGCAACGGCTGGTCGCTTTCCGGCACCGGAGAGACGGTTCAGATCGGCATCGACGGCGGCGCCCCGCAGAGCTGCAAGAGCTGAGCTTAGCCAGCCTTTCCAGACCGACGGCCGGCGGAGCGATCCGCCGGCCTTTTTCATGGCGTTCAGCCGGCGGCGTACTGGTTCTGGCGGGTCCAGGCGACGGCGCGGCGGCGCAGCACCGCCTCGTCGATCGGCCGGGTGCCGTTATGGGCGACATAGGGCCGGTCGTCGGGCTGCGGCATCATCCGCGCATAGGCCGGGTTGCGCTCGGCGATCTCGCGCGCCCGCTCGTGGACGCTGCGTGTATCGCTCGGGTCGGGCAGCAGGTGGATGTGCGCCGGCGCCGGCAGGCCATAGCTTTCGCGCATCTCGCGCACCGCTTCCTCCGACACCTCGACGCGATAGCCGATGCCCTCGCCCTCGCCGTAGGACACCGGGTCGCCGAGCAGTTGCACCCGCCAGCCCATGCTGATGAACAGCGGCAGCAGCCGCACCTCCGAAAAGGCAACATAGCTCTTGATGCCACGGGCCAGCGCCACCTCCAGCGGCGTCAGCATCAACATCGCGCGCCGCCGGCGGTTATGGTCGCGCCCACCGGTCTCCAGGCAGAATCCGCGGCTGAATTCCCACACGTCCGGGCCGTTCAGCCCGTCCGGCCCCTCGGCCAGCGCCTCGGGAAACACGTCGACCAGCATCGATCGGTCGGCGGTCGGGCGATAGCGGCCGGACATCGTCACCCGGCCGGCATTGTCGAAACCGATGCCGTAGATCGCCTGGTCGTCGTCATATTCGTCGATTTCGCGGCCGTCGGCGGTGACCGAAAGGTGCCAGCCCAGCTCATCGACGAAAACCGTCTTGCGGCGACGAAACAGATCGTCCAGTTCGCGCTCGTAGAGCGAGCGGTTCTCCCTCGTCACCAAATGCAGCACTAGACCCGCCCTCCAACCGCCTATGCGTGGCGGCTTCAGGAATAATAGCCAATATTTCGGGGGGATAAAGCGGGAAATCCAGTCTCTGTGGTAAGAAGCAGCCCGCGTCGGGCCGCGATCGCCACCGCCTGCTGGTGGGTTTCGGCGCCCAGAATCGCCGCCGCGCGGCGCATTGCGTCGCGGATGCCGGCAACGCTCGCCCCGCTTGCCGCGGCGATTTCGTCGGGGCAGTCGCCCAACAGCAACCGTCCCAGAATGAAACGCTGGCGCGTCGTCAGGCCGCACGCCGTCGCCGGCTGCGACGCGATCGCGTGCAGTTCCACGCCCCGCGCGGCGTAGAGCACGGCATAGCCGCGCACCCGTGCCCGCGCTGCGGCGGAGGGGCGCGCGGACAGGCGCAGGATCAACCCGTCGTCGTCGCAGGCGATGTCGGCATCGTCATTCAAAAGGATGAGTTCGGGCATGTCGCCGAACAGCGCCTCCGCCAACCCGTCGTCGACGCCGACACGCGCGCAAACATGGCCGGCGATGCCGTCCTCACGCAGCGCAGCGGCAAAGGCGCCGACCAGCGCCTCTAGGCTGTTTTCCGTGATAACCGCCGTGCGCAGGCGGGAATATCCCGATGGCGGCGAACCGCCGACCGCGGCGTGTACGGCCATCTGCCAGGCCTCCCAGAAGCAATGGCGTTCCGGGATAAACGCGCCGGGTTAACAGCCGGTTTGCACCCCGCCGGTAAGCCTCCCTTAAATCTTGTTCACTAAACCGCCCGGACGAGCGCACCATTGAACAACGATCCGCCCTCCTCGGCCGACTGGCTCGGCTCCGGCACTGCCGTCCCGGCGGCGCAAGACGCCTTGGCAACCGCGCTGGCGCTGGCCGGCGTCGGGCAATGCCGGCTGGCCGGCATCGACGGTCCGGCGCGGCTCGATCCGGTCGCCGCCGCCCTGCTGAGGACCGGGCAGGCGCCACCGCTGCGGGCGCTGCTCCGGCTGGTCGCGCCGGCCGGCCGCGCCGCGCTGTTCGCCGCCGTTCGCCAGGCGCTGGCCGGGAAGGGCGGGCGGCTGGACGTCGACTGGCGGGTCGACGATGCCGTCGTCCACAGCGACATCACCTTGAGCCTTGGCGGCGATGCTGGCAGCCGGGCGCTGCTTGCGACGATCGTCGACCGCACCGCCGAGCGCGAGGAAATCGCCCAGTTGCGCCGCCGCAACAAGCATCTGTGGCAGACGGTCGACCTGAACCCGCAGTTGCCCTGGCTCGCCGAACAGGACAAGGGCGTCACCGCCGTCACCGAACGCTATCTGAAGCTGGTCGGGCTGAAGGAGGAAGAGGCGCTCGGCTTCCTCGGCTGGATGAAGGTCATCCACCCCGACGACCTCGAAAAGATGCAGGCGACGGTCGGCCGCGCGATGATGCTCGGCGAGGCGACCGACGTGCGCCTGCGCTTCCGCGTCGCCAGCGGCGAATATCGCTGGATGCGCTCGCAATGCTTCCCGCTGCGCGACGAAAGCGGCACCGTCCTCCAGTGGTACGGCTATACGGAGGACATCCACGAGATCGTCCTGCAGGAAATCGAGACGCGCTGGGCGGCGGAGCACGACTCGCTGACCGCGCTGCCCAACCGCTCGCTGTTCAACCGCCGGCTGGACGAGGTGATCGCCCATGCCGCGCTCGACATGAGCCGGGTCGGGCTGATGGTCCTCGACCTCGACCATTTCAAGGACGTCAACGACCTGTTCGGCCATGACGCCGGCGACCGGCTGCTGATGCAGTTCGCCAAGGTGCTGCAGAACAGCGTGTTCGTCGAAGGAACGATCGCGCGGCTCGGCGGCGACGAATTCGCGGTGCTGCTGCCCAACCTCGAAAGCCCGAAGGTCATGGAGGACCTGATCGAGGCGATCTTCGCCGGGCTGAAGACCCCGATCAAGCTCGACGGCCGCGACTTCGACTGCCGGGCCAGCGCCGGCTGGGCGATCTTCCCGACCCAGGCGAACAACGCCTCGGAACTGTTCAAGCACGCCGACATCGCGCTCTACGAGGCGAAGAACACCGGCCGCGGCCGCTACCTCGCCTTCGAACCGAAGATGAAGAACGCGATGCAGCGCCGGGTCGCGATGATCAACCTCGGCCGCGAAGCCGTCGAGAACGGCCGGCTGCTACCCTATTACCAGCCGCAATATTCGCTGGAGACCGGCGCCGTCCTCGGCTTCGAGGCGCTACTGCGCCGGCGCGACCGCAGCGGCGCGATCTGCCTGCCCGGCACGATCTACGAGGCGTTTCAGGATTTCGAGGTCGCCGAGGCGATCGGCATCGAAATGCTGAACATGATCGTCCGCGACATGACGATCTGGCGCGACCAGGGCCTCGATTTCGGCGTGATGTCGATCAACGCCTCGACCGCCGAGTTCCGCAACCGCGATTTCATCCAGCGGCTGATCGGCCATGCCGACGGCGCCGGCATCCCGCGCGACCGCTTCTGCATCGAGGTCAACGAGGACGTGTTCGTCGGCCGCACCGCGCCGCTGGTCAGCCAGATGATCCTCGAATTGAAGCAGGAAGGCTTCGGCATCTCGCTGGACGATTTCGGCACCGGCTACGCCTCGCTCACCCACCTGCGCGAGATTCCGGTCGATGCGCTGAAGATCGACCGCAGCTTCATCATGGACCTGTTCGGCGAAACCGGCAGCGGCACCGACAGCGGCGCGATCGTCTCGGCGATCATCAAGCTCGGCCACTCGCTCGGCATGACCGTCGTCGCCGAAGGGGTGGAGACGCGCCGCCAGGCCGCGTTCCTGAAACGCCACGGCTGCACCGTCGGCCAGGGCTTCCTGTTCGGCTATCCGTCGCCGGCGGAGGTGGTGACCGAACTGCTCACCGGCGCGCGGCGCATCGCCTCCTGATCAGCCCGCCGCGATCAGCACTCCGGCGCCATGCCCGCCATGCGCCGCTCCATTTCCTCCGGCGACACGTCCTCGACATGGGTGGCGAGCATCCATTCATGGCCGAACGGGTCGCGCAGGCGGCCGGCGCGGTCGCCGTAGAACTGGTCCTCGACCGGCCGCAACGCGGTCGCCCCGGCGGCGATCGCCCGGGCGAACACCGCATCGACATCCTCGACATACAGCAGCAGCGCGCCCGTCGTCGCGCCCAGCCCCCGCGGGCTGCGCGTGTCGCTCTCCGGCGACTCGTCGGCCAGCATCACGTGCGAATCGCCGATACGGATCTCGGCATGGCCGACCTTGTCGCCCCACGGCAGCCGGAACAGTTCGACCGCGCCGAACGTCTCGCCGTACCAGCGGATCGCGCCGTCGGCGTCGTCAACGGTCAGATAGGGGGTGACGTTGTGGAAGCCCTCGGGGATCGGCCGCGCCATCGTCGTTCTCCAGCGATTCGGGACAGGCCGGATCATCGCCGCTTTTCGCCACGGCCGCAATTCAGGCTGACACGGCGGTCGCAGCAGGCTACCGGATCGCCGCATGACCGAGATCACGCCAGACATCGTCGCCGAACACGGGCTTTCGCCGGAAGAATATGATCGCGTCCTTGCCGCGCTGGGCCGCACGCCCAACCTGACCGAGCTGGGCATCTTCTCGGTGATGTGGTCGGAACATTGTTCCTACAAGTCGTCGCGCCTGCACCTGAAGAAGCTGCCGACCACCGGTCCGCAGGTCATCTGCGGCCCCGGCGAGAATGCCGGCGTCGTCGACATCGGCGACGGGCAGGCGGCGATCTTCAAGATGGAGAGCCACAACCACCCGTCCTACATCGAGCCGTATCAGGGCGCGGCGACCGGTGTCGGCGGCATCCTGCGCGACGTGTTCACGATGGGCGCGCGCCCGGTCGCCAACATGAACGCGCTGCGCTTCGGCCGCCCGGATCACCCGAAGATGCGCCATCTGATCGCCGGCGTCGTCCACGGCATCGGTGGCTACGGCAATTGCGTCGGGGTGCCGACGGTCGGCGGCGAGGTCAATTTCCACCGCGCCTATGACGGCAACATCCTGGTCAACGCGATGACCGTCGGCGTCGCCGAAACCGCGAAGATCTTCTATTCCGCCGCCTCCGGCCCCGGCAACCCGATCGTCTATGTCGGCTCAAAGACCGGCCGCGACGGCATCCACGGCGCGACGATGGCGTCGGCCGAATTTTCCGAGGATTCGGAGGAAAAACGCCCGACCGTGCAGGTCGGCGACCCGTTCACCGAAAAGCTGCTGATTGAGGCGTGCCTGGAGCTGATGGCCTCCGACGCGATCGTCGCGATCCAGGACATGGGCGCCGCCGGCCTGACCTCGTCCAGCGTCGAGATGGCGTCGAAGGGCGGCGTCGGCATCGTCCTCGACATGGACGCCGTCCCCTGCCGCGAAGAGGGGATGACGCCTTACGAGATGATGTTGTCCGAATCGCAGGAACGGATGCTGATGGTCCTACAGCCCGGCCGCGAGGCAGAGGCGGAAGCGATCTTTCGTAAGTGGGAACTTGATTTTGCCGTGATAGGCCAGGTGACAACCTCCGGCCGCATGGTCCTCAACTGGCGGGGCGAGACCGTCTGCGACATCCCGCTCGCCCCGCTCGCCGATTCCGCCCCGCTCTACGACCGCCCCCACGTCCCGACGCCGAAGCCGGCGCCGCTCGCCGACGTGCCGGCCTCGGCCGACATCGCCGCCGACCTGCTGAAACTGATGGGCTCCCCCGACCTCGCCAGCCGCCGCTGGATCTGGGAGCAGTACGATCACATGGTCGGCGCCGACACCGTCCAGCGCCCCGGCGGCGACGCGGCGGTCGTCCGCGTCCACGGCACGCAAAAAGGGCTGGCGATCAGCACCGACTGTACCCCGCGCTATTGCTACGCCGACCCCTATGAAGGCGGCAAGCAGGCGATCGCCGAATGCTGGCGCAACCTGACCGCGGTCGGCGCGACCCCGCTCGCCACCACCGACTGCATGAATTTCGGCAACCCGCAGCGGCCGGAGGTGATGGGCCAGTTCGTCGGCTGCATCGAGGGCATGGCCGAAGCGTGCGCCGCCCTCGCCTTTCCGATCGTCAGCGGCAATGTCAGCCTCTACAACGAGACGCGCAACGACGACGGCACGACCAGCGCCATCCTGCCGACCCCGGCGATCGGCGGCGTCGGCCTGCTCGCCGACTGGACCCGCTCGGCCACCATCGCGTTCAAGGCGGAAGGGGAGGCGATCGTGCTGATCGGCGCCACCGCCGGCCATCTCGGTCAGTCGCTGTGGCTGCGCGAGATCGCCGGGCGGGAGGATGGCCCCCCGCCGCCGGTCGACCTGACCGCCGAGCGGCGCAACGGCGATTTTGTCCGCGACCGCATCGCCGATGGTACGCTTACCGCCGTGCATGACCTGTCGGATGGCGGCCTGCTCGTCGCGCTCGCCGAAATGGCGCTCGCTGGCAATCTCGGCGCCAAGCTCACCGCCCCGCCCGCCGGCATCGCTCCCCGCGACTGGTATTTCGGTGAGGATCAGGCCCGCTATCTGGTGACGACCGCCGACGCCGACGCGCTCGTCGGCGCGGCCGGCGCCGCCGGCATGGAAGCACGGCCGATCGGCCAGGTCGCTGCCGACGCCATCATCACCGACCCGATAAATGCCATCACCCTGCCCCTCACCACCCTCCGTACCGCCCATGAAAGCTTCTTCACGGATCTGATGGGCAATTGAGAGTCTTGAGGCTGTCGCTGCTCGGCAGCCCGGCACCCAGCGCGCAGTACGCGCAACGCTTCGCCAGCCCCCTGAGGATGATGGGCGCGGGTACAGCTTCGACCGCGCGGCATCCGGTTCCGTTTCGCGCGAACCGCGCCCCTCCCTCGAAAGGGAGGGGCGCATGGATCAGCGCCGCGAATTCTGCGGCGGCGTTTCCGGCTCGGCGGGCAGATCGGCCGCGGGGCGGGCGCTCATCCCAAGCGCGGCGGCGACCCCGGCGCCATAAGCGGAGTCGCAGCGGGTACAATTGTCAATATGCCGCTGCTTGATGAAGGCCGGCGCATCGCCCATCGCCCGTGCGGTATTGTCGAACAGCACCTGCTGCTGCTCCGGGCGCATCTGCTGGAACAGCTTGCGCGGCTGGGTGAAATAATCGTCGTCATCCTCGCGATAGTTCCAGTGCTTGGCATCGCCCGAAATTCGCAACGGCGGCTCGCCATAGTCGGGCTGCTGCTGCCACTGGCCGAAGCTGTTCGGCTCGTAATGCGGGCGGCTGCCGTAATTGCCGTCGGCCCGCCCCGCGCCGTCACGATGGTTGCTCATCACCGGGCAGCGCGCGGCGTTGACCGGAATCTGGTGATAGTTGACCCCGAGCCGGTAGCGCTGGGCGTCGGCATAGTTGAACAGGCGCGCCTGGAGCATGCGGTCGGGCGACACGCCGATCCCAGGCACCAGGTTCGACGGCGCGAAGGCGCTCTGCTCGACATCCGCGAAGAAATTGTCCGGGTTGCGGTTGAGCTCGAACTCGCCGACCTCGATCAGCGGATAGTCCGCCTTGTACCACACCTTGGTCAGGTCGAAGGGGTGGAAACGATAAGTCTCGGCGTCCGCCTCCGGCATGATCTGGACATACATCGTCCATTTCGGGAAGTCGCCGCGCTCGATCGCCTCATACAGGTCGCGCTGGTGCGATTCGCGGTCGCCGCCGACCAGCGCCGCCGCCTCCGCATCGCTCAGATTGTCGATGCCCTGCTGCGTCCTGAAGTGGAACTTGACCCAGAAGCGCTCACCCGCCTCGTTCCAGAAGCTGTAGGTGTGGCTGCCGAAACCATGCATGTGGCGATAGCTTTTGGGCAGGCCGCGATCGGACATCACGATCGTTACCTGATGAAAGGCTTCGGGCAGCAGCGTCCAGAAATCCCAGTTGTTGGTGGCGCTGCGCATATTGGTGCGCGGGTCGCGCTTCACCGCCTTGTTGAGGTCGGGGAATTTGCGCGGGTCGCGCAGGAAAAAGACCGGGGTGTTGTTCCCCACCATGTCCCAATTGCCTTCGTCGGTGTAGAATTTCAGCGCAAAGCCGCGAATGTCGCGCTCGGCATCGGCCGCGCCGCGCTCGCCGGCGACGGTGGTAAAGCGCGCGAACATCTCGGTCTTCTTGCCCACTTCGCTGAAGATTTTCGCGCGGGTGTAGCGACTGATGTCATGGGTCACGGTGAAGGTACCGAAAGCGCCCGAACCCTTGGCGTGCATGCGTCGCTCCGGGATCACCTCGCGCACGAAATTGGCGAGTTTCTCGTTGAGCCACACGTCCTGGGCCAGCAATGGCCCGCGCGCGCCGGCGGTCAGGCTGTCCTGATTATCAGGCACGGGCGCACCGAATGCCGTCGTCAGATGGGAAACCGGACACTGGCCGGCGTCGGGATGCGTCTTGGTCACGGCAGCTTCTCCTTCCGAAATGATGACGGTCTTTGTTAGCCGCATGGCGCCAATTCGCCAGCGTCATAAAAACTGTCACTCTCATCGAAAAAGCCGATGACTATTCGGTGGTGCGCGGTTTCGGGCAGGTTTCTATCCCGCCTAAGGCCTGTGGGGATTCACCTGGGTTGTTCCCGGATGTTCGCCAACGTTCGACCGGATGCGGCGAAGCAGTTCGACCCGGCGACGCAGTATGATGATCGGTTCGGGCTAATCAATCTACAGCCCGGCGCGCACCTCGGACAAAGAAGCGCGATGCCACACAATTCCGGCGATCCGACCGCTGCGCGCCGTGCTCCGCGCGGGGGCGCGAGACGGCTATCACCCGGTCAGATCCAACACGACCGCGTGGCGTCCGCGCCGCAATGCATTGGGGCTGTCGGACGACGTTTTTCCGAAAACGATCCGAGCGTTCCCGAGCGCCAGATTGCCGAGGTATTGAGCCACGAGGGCAACCCGAACCGCACGACCAAATGCCATGCCAAGTACGTCCCCCAAGAGGCGCTGTCCAAATTCTGGATGCGGATCAGCCGCCTTGCACGGACATATAGCGCTGACCATTTGCTGACCATTGATGACAAATGGCCGCCGAGAAAGGACTTGCAAAAGCGCAAGAAAGTGGTGGGCGCGGCAAGGATTGAACTTGCGACCCCACCCGTGTGAAGGGTGTGCTCTACCACTGAGCTACGCGCCCACATATCGGGTCTGGAGGCGGGGGAACCCGCATCTGGCGCGTGGTGGCGCCCTCCGCACCCGGAAAGGCCAGACAAGGCCGACCGCTCCGGTCGCGGCGAAATAGCATCCGCCGCGTGATTGTCCAGCCCGTATCGCGCGGGAGGAACGGTGCCGGCGCGAAGGCAGGGATTGCCCCCGCGCCGGCCTGTTGATCAGTTGACCGAGTCTTTCAGGCCCTTGCCCGCCTTGAACTTCGGCTGGCTCGACGCCTTGATGGTCATCGGCTCGCCGGTCCGCGGATTGCGGCCGGTGGATGCCTTGCGCTTGCTGACCGAGAAGGTCCCGAAGCCGACGAGGCGCACTTCGTCACCTTTCTTCAGAGCGGCGGCGATCGAGTCGAACACGGCCTCGACGGCCTTGCCGGCATCCGCCTTGCTCAGGCCCGAACCGTCCGCGACGGCACCGATCAGCTCTTGCTTATTCATGCCCTGGGAACCCCCTAAATTGAGCTAAATATTGGATCATGGCTTACAGCCGGGCGGCAGTAAGGCGCGTGTTGCCGTGCCTGTCAAAGCAAAAGCGGCAAAAAACACCGTATGGCGGGCGGCAACCTTATTTTTTCCGCCGCCGCCCTCCCTCAATGCGTGCGCCCGGCCGTGCCGTCACCGACCACGGGAGACAACGCGCTGGGCGGCTGGGCGGCCAGCTCATCCGCCTCGGTCCAATCGATCGGGGTCAACGGTTCGGTCAGCGCCAGCTTCAACACCTCATCGACATGGGCGACCGGTACGATGGTCAGTCCATCGAGGATATTCGCAGGAATCTCGACCAAGTCCTTTTCATTGTCTTTCGGAATCAACACGGTAGTTATCCCACCGCGCAGCGCCGCGAGCAGCTTTTCCTTCAACCCACCGATCGGCAGGACCCGGCCGCGCAGGGTGACCTCCCCGGTCATCGCCACGTCGCGGCGCACCGCGACGCCGGTCAGCGTCGACACGATCGAGGTCACGATGCCGATACCGGCCGACGGCCCATCCTTGGGCACCGCCCCTTCGGGCAGATGGATGTGGATGTCCTTGCGGGCGAACAGGCTGGGCTTGATGCCATAGCTCGGGCTGCGCGCCTTGACGAAACTCAGCGCCGCCTGGATCGACTCGGTCATCACCTCGCCCAGCTTGCCGGTGGTGCGGGCGCCACCCTTGCCCGGCACCGTCACCGACTCGATGGTCAGCAACTCGCCGCCGACCTCGGTCCACGCCAGGCCGGTCACCGCGCCGATCTGATGCTCCTCCTCGCCGATGCCGTGGCGGAATTTGCGCACGCCGGCATAGTCGGCAAGATTGTCCGGGCCGATCTCGACTTTCTCGATCTTGCCTTCCAGGATACGCCGGAGCGCCTTGCGGGCCAGCCGGGCGATCTCGCGCTCCAGCGTACGCACGCCCGCCTCGCGGGTATAATAGCGGATCAGGTCGCGCAGCCCGGCATTGGTCAGCACGAACTCGCCCGGCTTCAACCCGCTCGCCTCAATCTGCTTGGCGATAAGGTGCCGTTCGGCGATCTCGACCTTCTCGTCCTCGGTATAGCCTTCGAGCCGAATGATCTCCATCCGGTCGAGCAGCGGCTGCGGCAGGTTCAGCGAGTTGGCGGTGGTAACGAACATCACGTCCGACAGGTCGATGTCGATTTCCAGATAGTGGTCCTGGAACTTGTTGTTTTGTTCCGGGTCGAGCACTTCGAGCAGCGCCGACGCCGGATCGCCGCGGAAATCCTGCCCGAGCTTGTCGATCTCGTCGAGCAGGAACAGCGGGTTGGACGTGCCCGCCTTCTTCAGGTTGGTGACGATCTTGCCGGGCAGCGAACCGATATAGGTGCGCCGGTGACCGCGGATTTCCGCTTCATCACGCACACCGCCCAGAGATTGGCGGACAAATTCGCGCCCGGTCGCCTTGGCGATGCTGCGGCCAAGCGAAGTCTTGCCCACGCCCGGCGGGCCGACAAGGCACAGGATCGGCCCCTTCAGCTTGTTGGTCCGCGCCTGCACCGCCAGATATTCGATGATCCGGTCCTTGACCTTCTCCAGCGCATAATGATCCTCGTCGAGCGTGCGCTGCGCCTCGGCGATGTCGCGCTTCAGCTTCGATTTTTTGCCCCAGGGCAGGCCGAGCAGCACGTCGAGATAGTTGCGGACGACCGTCGCCTCGGCCGACATCGGCGCCATCGTCTTCAGCTTCTTCAGCTCCGACGTCGCCTTGGCCCGCGCCTCCTTGGACAGTTTCAGCTTGGCGATCCGGGCAGCCAGCTCGGCAACCTCATTACCGTCGTCGTCGCCTTCGCTGCCCAGTTCGCGCTGGATCGCCTTCAACTGCTCGTTCAGATAATATTCGCGCTGGGTTTTCTCCATCTGCCGCTTGACGCGGCTGCGGATCTTCTTCTCGACCTGCAGCACGCCAAGCTCGCCCTCCATGAAGGCGAAGCTCATCTCCAGCCGCCGGGCCGGATCTCTTTCCGCCAGCAGCGCCTGCTTGTCGGACACCTTGATCGAGATATTGGCGGCAACCGCGTCGGCCAGCTTCGAGGCGTCCTCGATCTCGGCAAGCTGAACGGCGGTTTCGGCCGGCAGCTTCTTGTTGAGCTTGGCGTAATTCTCGAACTGCTCGACGACCGAGCGCATCAGCGCCTTGATCTCGTTGCCCTCGACCGTCGCTTCCTCGACCTCGGCGATCGTCGCGACCAGATAGGCGCCTTCCTCCTCCAGGCTCTGCAGGGTCGCGCGGTGGCGCCCCTCGACCAGCACGCGCACCGTACCGTCGGGCAGCTTCAGCAACTGCAGCACCGTCGCCAGCACGCCGAGATCGTACAGGTCCTCGCGGCGCGGGTCGTCCTCCGCCGGGTCGAGTTGCGAGACGAGGAAAATCTCCTTGTCGGTCGCCATCGCCTGCTCAAGCGCGGCAACCGACTTCTCGCGGCCGACGAACAGCGGCACGATCATCTGCGGGAACACCACGATGTCGCGAAGCGGAAGGATCGGATAAACTGTTTTCATGCAAACTCCGGCGGCACCTGCGCGGTGCGGTTCGGGCCTTATATGGTGCGCGGGCGCGCGGCATCAATCACGCGGATGATTGGTGGAGATAAAGGCATGGCGGCAGTGGCGTTTTGCGCACGATCCGCCTAACAAGCCGGCAGATGGACGTCACCCACCTTCGCGTCGCGCTGTTCAGCGGCAACTACAACTATGTGCGCGACGGTGCGAACCAGGCCCTCAACCGGCTGGTCGGCTATCTGCTCGGGCAGGGGGCGGCTGTCCGTATCTATTCGCCGGTCGTGTCCAACCCGGCTTTTCCCCCGACCGGCGACGTGGTCGCCGTACCCGCCCTGCCTTTTCCCGGCCGCGCGGAATACCGGGCGCCGCTACTGATTCCGCCCAGCGTCCGGCGCGACATCGTCGCCTTCGCTCCCAACCTGGTCCACGTCGCCAGCCCGGAAATACTCGGCCATCGCGCGGTCAGCCTGGGACGACGACGCAACATTCCGGTCGTCGCATCGGTCCACACCCGGTTCGAGACCTATCCGCGCTATTACGGCCTCGCCTTCATGGAGCCGCTGGTCGAGGCGATGCTGCGGCGCTTCTACCGGCGCTGCGACGCAATCGTCGCCCCGTCGGAATCGATGGCGCAGCTGCTGCGCGAACAGCGGATGAGCTTCGACGTCGGCATCTGGAGCCGGGGCGTAGACCGCAGCGTCTTCAACTCCGGCCGCCGCGATCTGGACTGGCGTCGGTCGCTCGGCATCGCCGACGATGCGGTAACGATCGGCTTTGTCGGGCGGCTGGTGATGGAAAAGGGGCTGGACGTGTTCTCCGACGCGATCGACCAACTGGAGCGGCGCGGCGTCGCCCACCGGGTCCTCGTCGTCGGCGACGGGCCGGCGCGGGACTGGTTCCAGCGCCGGCTGCCGCAGGCGGTGTTCGCCGGCTTCCAGGGTGGCAGCGACCTTGGCCGCGCGGTCGCGTCCATGGATATGCTGTTCAACCCGTCGGTCACCGAGACGTTCGGTAACGTGACGCTGGAGGCGATGGCCGCCGGGCTGCCGGTCGTCGCCGCCGTCGCCACCGGCAGCCAAAGCCTGGTGCTCGACGGGGTCAATGGGCGGCTAATCCGCCCCGGCGCGATCGAGGCCTTTGCCGAAGCACTGCAATATTATTGCGAGAAGCCGCAGGCCCGCGCTGCATCCGGCCATGCCGGCGAGCGGATCAGCGAGCGTTTCGGCTGGGATCAGGTCAACCAGACGCTGGTCGACACCTATCTGCGCCTGGTCCGCCAGCGCGCCGCCGGCGGCACCCCGCCCCGCGCCAGCCCGGTGCCTTGACGGCGCAGAGCGGGATGACTGGCTGAACAGCGTTACGGCGAGCGGCGTGCCCGGCCACTCTTGCGGGAGGGAGCGGTATCGGCTTCACTATGAGAAGCGTGTCTGCGCCGATCGGGCGGCTGGCGTGACCAAACTGAGCGACGCAAGGCGGGGCCGCGATGCTCGCCTGGGACACACCAACAGGATGGGGAGGCAGATATGGAAGACCGTCGGGCACAGCGGATAAAGACTAGCCCCGATCCGTTCGAACCCTTCTGCCTGTCGCAGGGGTTCCGGATCGGCGACCTGATCGTCCTGTCGGGTCAGGCGGCGATGACGGACGAGGGCGGCATCGTCGGCATCGGCGATTTCGACGCGCAGGCGGAGCAGGTGTTCCGCAACATCGAGCGGCTGTTGGCGACGGCTGGCGCCAGCCTGGCCGACGTCGTCAAGGTCACGATCTTCCTGACCGATATGCAGTATTTTCCGAAGGTGGTCGATCTGCGCCGCAAATGGTTCACCGCGCCCTACCCGGCCGACAGCATCGTCGAGGTCCGGGCGCTGGCGCTGCCCGAACTGATGATCGAGATCGAGGCGACCGCGATCGCCGGCGTCCGCAAGATCGATTGAAGCGCGGCGGGGCCTCGCACCGCGCCGCCACGCCAACCGTCAGTCCCGCCGGGTAAGACCGTCGCGCAGCACCGCGTTGGCGATCCGGGCGATGTCTTCGACCGCGCGTTCGTCCGACCAGATGCTGTAGCGCAGGCCGAGAAACACGTTCATGCCCATGATCGCCCAGGCATGGGCTTCGTCGATGTCGGGGCGAATCTCTCCCTTCTCCGCGCCACTGCGGAGACGCTGGAGGATGCGCGCCGCAGCACTTTCGTAATGGGTGCGATAGCTTTGCGGATCAACGAACTCGGCTTCGTCGATGATCCGGTAGATTTCTTTGTGGTCGCGCGCGAAGGCGAGAAAGGCGGCCAACGCCTCGCGCTCAGTATCGACGGCGTTGCATTCGGGCGCGACGACGTCGGCGGCACGCTCCCTGACCCGATCGCTCAGGTCGTGGACCAGCGCGCTGAAAATCTCATCCTTCGAGGTGAAATAGGTGTAGAAACTGCCGAGCGCGGTGCCGGCGCGCTTGGTAATACCGCTGATCGACGCGTCGTGAAACCCCTTCTCACCGAACTCCGCCGCCGCCGCGTCGATCAGCCGGCGGCGCGTTTGCCGACCCCGTTCGGTGCGGGGTTTCCGGGCGGCCGGCGATTGGGAAGCGGTAAACGGCGTGTCCATTCGGCAACAGCTAACGGCACATCGCACCCCGCGCAATCATTCAAACTTGAAAGGTGATTCATGTTTCATTAAAGGCAGCAATCATCGAAGCCGCATAATGCGTTCGGGAGAGGACATGATGACCGTTTTCCGCCTTGCCATGCCCGGTGCCAGCACGTTCGCCCTCGGCCTTGCCCTTGCGACGGGCATGCCGGCGACGACTCCGCTCCACGCCCAGGCGGTGCCGGCCGCGAACGAGGCGGGCGGCGGCGACGAGATCATCGTCACCGCACGTCGCCGCGACGAGCGGCTGATCGACGTGCCGATCGCGGTCACCGCGCTTTCGGGCGACGCGCTGGCCAAAGCGGGCGCGATCGACATCACCGACGTCGCCAACATGGCGCCGAACACGACGCTCGAAAATTCGCGCGGCACCAATTCGACGCTAACCGCCTTCATCCGCGGCGTCGGCCAGCAGGATCCGGTTCCGGGGTTCGAGGCGGGGATCGGCATCTATCTCGACGACGTCTATCTGAACCGGCCACAGGCGGCGGTGCTCGACATCTACGACGTCGAGCGGATCGAGGTGCTCCGCGGCCCGCAGGGCACGCTCTATGGCCGCAACACGATCGGCGGCGCCGTCAAATATGTGACGCGCGCGCTCAACCCTGATTCACCCGAACTGCGCATCCGCGGCACGCTGGGCACCTACAAGCAGGCCGACCTCGTCGTCACCGCGAGCGCGCCGATCAGCGACATCGTCCGCGTCGGCGCCTCGGTCGCGCGCCTGTCGCGCGGCGGCTTCGGCGACAATCTGAACATCAAGGGGCTGGAAAACTACAACAAGGACGTCTGGGCCGGCCGCGCGACGGTCGAAATGGGCGGCAACGGCGCGCCGGTGTTCATCCGCATCTCGGGCGACTACACGCGCGACAAGTCCGATCCGCGCAACGGCCACCGCCTGATTCCCGGGCTCGCCTCGGGCGCGCCGGTGCTCGACAATGTCTACGACACGCGCGCCGGGCTCAACGATCCCAAGCAGGACGTGAAGGCCTATGGCCTCGCCATGAACATCTCGGCCGAACTCAGCAATTCGTTGACGTTGCGCTCGATCAGCGCCTGGCGCAAGGACACCAGCTTCACGCCGATCGACTTCGACGCGCTGCCTTCGGTCGACGTCGACGTTCCCGCCGTCTATCGCAACGAGCAGCTCAGCCAGGAGCTCCAGCTTCTCTATGAAAGCAACCGGCTGCACGGCCTCGTCGGTTTCTACTATCTCGACGCCAAGGCGGCGACCTCGTTCGACGTGCTGCTGGGGCTGTCGGGCAACCGCCTCTATGGGCTTCCCGGCCTCAACGGCTACACCGCAGGCGACGTGCGGACGAACACCTGGTCGGTGTTCGGCGACGCCACCATCGACTTCACCGACCAGCTCAGCCTGTCGGTCGGCGGCCGCTATACGAACGACAAGCGCAACGCCTTCATCTACAAGGCGAACCGGATCACCGGCCTGTCGCCCGAATTCGGCGGCACGCTCGACCCGATCGCGATCGCGGTCGCGACCGATTTCCGGGGCGAGCGCACGTTCAAGGAATTCACCCCGCGCGCCTCGCTGAGCTTCAAGCCCAATGCCGACAACCTGATCTACGCCTCCTATTCGAAGGGCTTCAAGGGCGGCGGCTTCGACCCGCGCGGATCGGGCACGTCGGCGCCTATCAGCAATGTTTCGGCGGGCCGCACCTATGAGGATATCTACAACTTCCTCGCCTTCGATCCCGAAAAGGTCGACAGCTACGAAATCGGCTACAAGGGCTCGCTGCTCGACCGCCGCCTGACGCTCAGCCTTGCCGGATTCTACATGGATTACAAGGATGTGCAGATTCCCGGCTCGGTAGGCTGCACCGTCGGCGGGGTACAGACCTTCTGCGGCATCACCACCAATGCCGCGAAGGCGCGGCTTCAGGGCATCGAGGCCGAAGCGAACGCCATCCTTGCGCGCGATTTCGCGGGTGCCGGCTCGACCTTCCGCTTCAACGGCGGGTTCGGCTATATTGACGCCAAGTACAAGCGCTTCATCGGCCCCACCGGCGACGATGTCGCCAACCAGCGCACGTTCCAGAACACGCCCAAATGGACGGCGATGGGCTCGCTCGCGGCGGGCATCCCCGCGATGGGCGGCATGGTCGATGCCTCGACCGGCCTCACCTATCGCAGCAAGACGCATCAGTTCGAGGTACCGATCGCGGCGCTCGACCAGCCCGGTTATGTGCTGTGGGACGCGAGCCTGGTGTGGACCGCCGACAGCGGCGATTATTCGATCGGGCTGCACGGCAAGAACCTGACCAACAAACGTTATATCACCTCGGGCTACAATTATCAGAACGCCGCCGGCGTCTCGACGCTGGGCGACGAAGGCGTGCTGACCGCTTTCTACGGCAACCCGCGTCAGGTCTTCGTCACCGGCACGCTGAAATTCTGAGGCGTGGCCGGCCCGGCGCGGCGGCGACCAGCGATGACCCCGTCCTATCGAAGCCACCGCTACCGCAGCGCCGACGGGCGGCTGACCCTGTTCGCCCGCGACTACCCGGGCGACGGAGCGCCGCTGCTGCTGATGCACGGCCTGACCCGCAACAGCGCGGATTTCGAACCGCTGGCGCGGCGGCTGGCCGGCCCCCACCGTCTGATTGTGCCCGACCAGCGCGGGCGCGGCCTGTCCGACCCCGATCCGCAGCCGGCCAACTACCGGCCGGATATCTACACGCTCGACATGTGGGCGCTGCTCGACGGGCTCGGCATCGACCGCGTCGGGCTGATCGGCACGTCGATGGGCGGGCTGATGGCGATGATCATGACTGCCGTCCATAGCGACCGCGTATCGCTGATCGTCCTGAACGATATCGGCCCCGAATTGATGCCGGAGGGGCTGGAACGCATCCGCGGCTATGCCGGCGGCAGCGATCCGGCCGCCGACTGGGACGAAGCAGCCGGCCGCTGCGCCGCGATCAACGGCGCAGCCTTTCCCGATTTCACCGCGGCGGACTGGGCCGCCTTTGCCCGACGCGCCTGCACGGAGCTACCGGACGGGCGGGTCGCCCTCGCCTACGACCCGGCGATCGGCGAAGCGATACAGGGCGAGACGCCTGCGGTGGCGCCGCCCAATCTGTGGCCGCTGTGGGACAGCCTGAGCATCGTCCCGATCCTGCTGCTGCGCGGCGCGCTGAGCGACGTGCTGTCCACCGCCACCGCCGAGAACATGGGCAGGCGCCATGCGGGGGTATTCAGCCGGGTCGACATCGCCGGGCGCGGTCATGCGCCGATCCTCGACGAACCGGACGCCGTCGCCGCGATCGAGGCCTTCCTTGACCGCCATGCCTGACGTCACCGGCCGGCATAGGCAGCGGCGCGGCATCGTGCTGGCGATGCTGCTCCTCGTCTACATCTTCAATTTCGTCGACCGGCAGATCCTCGCCATTCTCGCCGCGCCGATCCAGGCCGATCTCGGCCTTGACGACGCGCAGATGGGGCTGCTCGGCGGCCTTGCCTTCGCGCTGCTCTATTCAACGCTGGCGGTGCCGCTCGCCTGGCTGGCCGACCGGACCAGCCGAAGCTGGGTGATCGCCACCTCGCTGCTGCTGTGGAGCGGCTTTACCGCGCTGTGCGGGCTGGCGCACAGTTTCTGGCACATCTTTCTCGCGCGGCTTGGCGTCGGCATCGGCGAGGCGGGCGGCGTCGCCCCTTCCTACGCGCTGATCGGCGACTATTTCCCCAGCGAGCGGCGCGCCTTCGCGCTGTCGATCTACTCGCTCGGCATTCCGCTCGGCTCGGCGGCCGGGGCGCTGACCGGCGGCTATATCGCGGCGACGGTCGACTGGCGGCTGGCCTTCTTCGCCGTCGGCCTCGCCGGCGTCGCGATCGCGCCACTGTTCAAATGGCTCGTCCGCGACCCGCCGAAGCCAACGGCCGCCCGGCCGGACACCCAGGGGCTGCTCGCCGCGACCGCGCGCAGTCTGGCCGGCAAGCGGGCGTTCTGGCTGCTGGCGTTCGGCGCCGCCTCCAGCTCGATGCTCGGCTATGGCATCGCTTTCTGGCTGCCCAGCCTGCTGCAGCGCAGTTTTGGGCTGGGCCTGGTGCAAACTTCGCAGTTCTTCGGCGCCGTGCTGTTGATCGGCGGCACCGCCGGTGTGCTCGCCGGCGGCTGGCTGGGCGATTGGCTGGGGCGGCGCGACCGCGCCTATTACGGCTATCTGCCCGGTCTCGCCTTCATCATCGGCGCCCCACTGTTTGCCGGCGGCGTGCTGAGCAGCAGCGCCACCGCCGCCTTCCTGCTGTTCCTGATTCCGCAGGCGCTGGCTTATATCTGGCTTGGCCCGGTGCTGTCCGCGGTGCAGCATCTGGTCCGCCCGGCGGCGCGGTCGATGGCGTCGGCGCTGTTCCTGCTGATCAACAACCTGATCGGGTTGGGCGGCGGCATCTATGCACTCGGCGCCCTGTCCCGCCTGCTGACACCGATCCACGGACCCGAGGCGCTGCGCTATTCGATGCTCTACGCCCTTTCCCTCTACGCCCTCGCCGCCGTGCTGATGGCGGCGGCCGGCCCCGCGCTGCGCCGGGAATGGGTCGAGGAACGCTGATCCCGATGCGAACCGCCCGACACGTGGCCGTTCTATGCACTTGCCAAGTATGTCCATGTCGGCAGCCGGCGTACGGCGCTGTCCGCCCATCTCTGCGAAGATTATCGGTCCAACGGTTACGCCGGGATCGCGCCCCTCGCCATTTTATAGCGCCTTGGCGACACGCCGAATTTCTGTCGGAAGACCCGCGAAAAGTGGGACGCATCGGTGAAACCAGAATCATAACCGACGGCACTGACGCGATCACACGACGAGGCGGTAGCCAACGCCTGCGCCGCGGCCTTCAAACGCGTATCCATCAGCAAGCGACCAAAGGTCGTTGCATTACTGTTGCATACCTTATGAACGTAGCGCACCGAGCAACCGAGTGCCTGCGCCGCCAAAGCAGGGGTAAGCGTCTCGTCCCGAAAATTCTCGCTGACGAACTGACGCAGCCGTGCAAAAAACGCCTGTTCCATCTGCCTTAAAGGCTGTCGTTGCTCTGTCTGCGCGGTAATACGCAACATTCGCGCCATCGCGTCGCCGAACAATTCGACGAGTTCGAGACTGGCCCCGGCGCCATCACCGGGTAGATCAATGATCGCTTCAAGCGCGGCGCGCAGCACGGCGCCCCCCTCGCGCTGCATGCTGATCGGCATCCCCATGACCTGCGCCGGCGCCATGCGCAGCCTTTCACACAGCCACCAGTCGGGTAGCTGGATGCAAAGCTGCCGAAAGCGGGATTCGAATTCCAGCACATAGGATTCGTTCGGGTCGACCAGAACGCACTCGCCAACCGATATCCGGGTCTCGCCCCGGTCGCTATGGACCGCACCGGTGCCTTCCAGCTGTACGTTCAGGAAGAAACGTTCCAGCGTTTCGGTATCGCCCTCGACATGGCGGACGCGCTGCGCGTCCGCCGCGATATGCGAAACCAGCAGGTCGCCGCGATGGATCGTCTCGATCATGCCGCCGAAAGTGTCCGGCTCCAGCGCTTCGAACTTCAGATCGGTGAACAGCTCCGAAATGCCGCGGCTCCATTCATGGACGCGGTGATCCGCCCTGGCCGGCGACAGCGCAAGAAGCGTTCCCGGCGTTTGCGGCGTGACGACTGGTGCGCTGTCAGACCAGGATTTGTGCACGGGCAGCCAGGACCCTGGCAGATATTCCCTATATGCCCGATCCCTGACGATCATTGCGACAGATCCCACGCTTGTGCCACGGATCACCGCAGCATCGGTGCAATATAATGCGCTGAATATCGCAGGCGTTTCCAGCGAAATTTGGCCACAAAACAGGTTTCGTGTTCCTCGGCCGACCAACATCGATCGATGAATGCATTCAGGAGGCGATAGAGAAGCCAATGCGTGAGGCGAATTCAGCGACCCAGCAAGTATTTACCGCCGCTGCCGTGCAGGCGGCGCCGGAATATCTCGATCTCGGCAAGGGCGTCGATAAGGCGATCGCCCTGATCGAGGAGGCGGCGCTAAAGGGCGCCCGGCTGATCGGCTTCCCCGAATGCTGGATCCCAGGATACCCGTTCTGGGCGTGGCTGGATTCCCCGGCCGCTACCATGCGCTATGTCGGCATTCACGCCGCCAACTGCATGACCGTCGACGGGCCGGAGGTGCAGCGGATCGCCGCGGCGGCGAAGGCGAACCGGATATGGGTGGTGCTCGGCTTCAGCGAGCGCAGCGGTGGGTCGCTCTATATCGCCCAGCTCGTCATTGCCGACGACGGTACCGTCGTCGCCGCGCGCCGGAAGCTGAAAGCGACGCTGATCGAGCGCACTATCTTCGGCGAAGGCGACGGCAGCGACATCAAGGTGCACGATACTGCGCTCGGCAAGCTTGGCGCACTGTGCTGCTGGGAACATGTCAACCCGCTGACCAAATATGCGATGTTCGCCCAGCACGAACAGGTGCATGTCGGCTCATGGCCCAGTTTCTCGCTTTATCCCGGCCAGGCCTACGCCCTTGGCCCGGAAGTCAACAGCGCGCTCAGCCGCGTCTACGCCGTCGAAGGCCAGTGCTTCGTGATCGCGCCCTGCGCGGTGATCTCCCCTGCCATGATCGAGCAGCTGTGCGACACGCCGGCCAAGGCCGAACTGCTCCGCGCCGGCGGCGGTCACGCGATGATCTGGGGGCCAGACGGACAGCCGCTCGCCACGCCGCTGGCGCCCGACAAGGAAGGGCTGGTACTGGCGGAGATCGACCTCAGTATGATTCCGTTCGCCAAGGCCGGCGGCGACCCCGTCGGACATTATTCGCGCCCCGACGTCATGCGGCTTCTGTTCAATCCGGCGCCGACCGCCTGCGTGGAATGGACCGAGACGGCGGGTCCGGCCGGGCGGACACCGAACCGGCAGACCGATACCGGCGCGTCCGAGCAGCCGGTATTCCCCGCGCCCGAAATGCTGGAAGGGAGCGAATAGCGCGATGAAATCTGCCATCCCTCTCGAGATGCAAAGGCCACGGTCCTGTCCGCGTCGCTGCCCCGAAGGGTTCACCCCGCCCTATGGCGCCTGGGTGGCGCGGGACCATGCGGCGCGGGCGCAGCTGGTGATGGCCTATTTCGGCGTGCAGTATGACGGACCGGCGATGCGCGCGCCCGCCGAAGCCGCGTTCGACAGAATATGCACGATGCTGGGCGGCGACCACGCCGCCGGCCATGTCGACCGGGCCGGTTTCCGGGATACCGCCGGCTGCGACACACTGGTCGCCATCGCCTATTGGAACGACCCGGCCCTGTTCGACCGCTGGCGCCAGCGCGCCGATGTCGTCGGCTGGTGGGAAAGCGACGCGCGCCTTGCCGACGGCCCCGGCTATTTCCGAGAAGTGTTCCTGCCCTCCAACGACCGGTTTGAGACATTGTTTTCCAGCCTCGACCAGCCGGAGGGCGTGGCGATCGTCATGGGCGGGCTGGACCCGGAGGACGTCCAGGAACATTCCTATTGGGGGTCGATGCGGGACCGGATTCCCGCCGCGCAGGGCGATCCGCTCGCCGGAGCCTTAACCCGGCCCGCGCCGCCCGCCGAAACCCTGGGGCGGCGTGTCCGGGTGGAGGGCATCCACAATCTTGCCGTCATCCGGTCGGGGCAGGACTGGGGCGCCACCCGCGACGCGGAACGGGCGATGTATCTGAACGACATCGAGCCGGTGCTTGATGCCGGGATGCGGTTCCTGACCACCGAAGGGGCAAGCATCGGTTGCTGGTCCAACCGCTACATGCGGCATCGCGACCAGGAGAAAAGTTTCGGGCTCAGCTACTGGCGTTCGTTAGGCGACATGGAAGCGTGGGCAGAAAGTCACGCGACCCACATCGCGATTTTTGACGGTTTTCTCCAGATGGCCGGAAAGCTGAATTTTCAGTTGGATCTTCGATTATACCACGAAGTGTTGGTAGTCAGAAGTGACCAGCAATTCCTGGAATATATAAACTGCCATCGAAAAACGGGGCTTATCCCGGAATAATATAAGAAATAATTCTATATTATTATCAAAATCAAAGCGCCTGCCGCATGATTGATATTGTGCGGATGTGCGGTGGCCTATGCGCCTTTGGGAGGGAAAATGACAAGCAATATTGGCGTCCTTAAATTGTCCGCAGCGTTAGCCGCGATATTTAGCGTCTCGCCGGCAATGGCCCAGATCAATGATGCACCGGCTGAGGCGCGGAGCGCCGATCTGCCGGAAGGCGGCGACGGGGCTGAAATCGTCGTCACGGCAACGCGGACGAACCGCACCGGCTATACCGCGCCGACGCCGACAACGGTACTCTCGATCGAGCAGATGAACCAGGCGGCGCCCGCCAATCTGGCGGATTTCGTCAACCAGTTGCCGGTCCTGTCCGGGTCGGTCAGCCCGCGCAACAACAACGGAACGACCAACGGCGGCACCGCCGGTGCCAACCTGCTCAACCTGCGCAACCTTGGCGTCAACCGCACCCTGGCACTACTCGATGGCCGCCGCGTCGTCGCATCGACCTTGACCGGCGCGGTCGACGTCAACCTGCTGCCGAGCGCGCTGGTCAGCCGGGTCGATGTGGTCACCGGCGGCGCATCCGCCGCCTGGGGCTCGGACGCGGTCGCCGGCGTGGTCAATTTCGTGCTCGACGACCGCTACGAAGGCGTGAAGGGCAAGATTTCTCGCGGCATCACGCAGGAAGGGGACGGGGATACATTCCAGGCCGAACTGAGCGGTGGCGTTGCCTTCGCCGGCGGGCGCGGGCACATTGTCGTTTCCGGCCAGTACAGCGATTCCGGCCGTACCCGCGCGCAGGACCGCAGCTGGTATGACGGATCGAAACTGATCCTCAACCCCGACTACACGCCGACCAACGGCGCCCCGCAATATATGGTGGCGAGGCATGTCGGCCTGGCCAGCGCGACGGATAACGGATTGATCACGGCAGGGCCGCTGCGCGGTACGCAATTCGGCGCCGACGGCCTTGCCCTGCCGACGCTGTTCGATTTCGGCTATGTCGCCGGCCTGCAGTCGCTCGGCGGATCCGCCGAGGACCAGGGCGGGCGCATCGAGGTGTCGATACCGACGAAGAATTACAGCTTGTTCGGCCATATCTCTTACGACCTGACCGATGCGCTGCAGATTTTCGCCGAAGCCGGGTACGGCCGGTCGGAAGCCAATTACCTGTCGGTGTCGTATAACCGTTTCGGCAATCTCGTCCTGTCCACGGAAAACGCCTATCTGGACCCGTCCGTGCGCAGCGCGCTGGTCGCGGCCGGCGAAACCAGTTTCCGTTACGGCACCAGCAACATCAAGTTCGGCCAGCTCGCCGCGCGCAACATCCGCGATATGCAGCGCTATCTGGCCGGCATCAAGGGCGACATCGGCGGGTGGACGCTGAACGCCTATTACCAGCACGGCATGTCCCGCATCGTCTCGGAAGTCGGCAACAACCCTATTGCGGCGCGGTATGAAAAGGCGGCCAATGCCACCAGGCTGGGTGACGGGACGATCGTCTGTTCGGTCAACGCGGATGCGACGGCTGCGAACGACGATGCAGCATGTTCGCCATTCAATCCGTTCGGCGCGGCCCCCGCGTCCGACCAGTCGCGCGCTTATGTGTTCGGCACGGCGAAACAGGTGATAGACATCAAGCAGGATGTGGTCGCGGCGACCATTTCGGGCGAGCCGGGTTCCACCTGGGCGGGGCCGATTTCGTTCGTTGCCGGCGCCGAGTACCGGCGTGAGACCTTCAAGGCGGTGGCCGATGCCGTTTCGCTGACCAACGGCTTCTTCACCGGCAATTTCAAGCCGTCATCGGGTCAGATATCGGTCAAGGAGGTGTTTGGCGAAATCGTCCTGCCGCTGTTGAAAGATGCGCCTTTTGCCAAGGACGTCAGTTTCAACGGCGCCGTGCGCTATACCGACTACAGCATGAGCGGCAGCGTCACGACGTGGAAAGCGGGTCTGACCTGGGAAGCGAGCCACGAATGGCGCCTGCGCGGCGTGCGTTCACGTGACATCCGCGCACCCAATCTGAACGACCTGTTTCAGGGCGGTCAGGCCTTTCCGCTGGCGATAGCCGATCCGGTCACCAGTTCGTCCTACACCACCTTCGTGACCGTGGTCGGCAACAGTTCGCTCCGCCCGGAACGCGCCGACACCCTGTCGGTCGGGATCGGTTATCGCCCGGACTGGCTGCCTGGCCTTGCCCTGTCGGTGGATTATTATGACATCAAGATCAAACAGGCGATCGTCAGCCTGCCGGCGCAGAATTTGATCGACGGCTGCTATGGCGCCAGTCCGGGGCTGTGCCAGTATATCACTCGATCTGCGGCCACGAACCTGATCACCGAAGTGCTCACGCCGGGCATCAATTTCAGCCGCGAGCGCGCTACGGGGATTGATTTTGAAGTCAATTACCGCACCCGCCTCGGCGCCGGCACGCTGGACCTGTCCGCGCTGGCCAACCATGTCCGCCGCCGGACGGTGGACACCGGATTCCGGGTTTATGAATATGCCGGGACGATGTCGGAAAATACCGCGGTGCCGAAATGGCGTGGCGTGGCCAACATCAGCTACCGTCAGGGCGGAACGACACTGAATCTGCGGGAACGCTTTATCAGTGCGGGCAAGTATACCAAGGAAATCACCGTCAAGGATAATCATGTAAAGGCGGCTTATTATACCGACCTGACGCTGACCCAGGATTTCCACGATTTCGCCGGCAAGCCGTCGCTGTTCTTCGCTGTCGACAATGTGTTCAACCAGTCGCCGCGGGTCAGCCCGCTCATTCTGGGGCCCGTGCATATCAATGTCGGGACCAACGGCTCGCTGTACGACGTGCTTGGCCGCACCTTCCGCGCGGGGCTTCGCTTTAATCTGTGACATGCGGCGGCCGGGTGCCGGCCCCGCGCGCCCGGCTGGCGCGCGGGGCTTTGGCGTAAAGGTCGCGCCTTACCGGTCGGCGTCGCGGACGATGCAGCGAAACCCGATATGCGAGGTCGATGTGTCGATCATCTGGGGGTGCCGGGCGGCGGGGCGATAGCGCTGGCAGTAATTCTCCGCGCAGAGGTGGGAGCCGCCCTTGAGCACTTTGCGCCCGATCGGGATGTCCGGCATCAGCGGATCCAAGCTGCCGCGCAACGTGCCGCCGCGCGGGTCCGGCAACGCGCAGCATGCCCCCGGCTTCTTCTTCCGGCTGCCGCCACCAGCCCGCTTATGGGGAAGCGACCACCAGTCGTCGGTCCATTCCCAGACATTGCCGATCATGTCGTACAGGCCATAATCATTGGCGGGATAGTTGCGCACCGGCGAGGTCCGTTCCCAGCCGTCCTCGCGGGTGTTCGAGAACGGAAATATGCCCTGCCAGTAATTCGCGAGCATCGCGCCGCCCGGGCTGAGGCTGTCGCCCCAGGCATAGGCGCGTCCGTCATGCCCGCCGCGTGCGGCGAATTCCCATTCCGCCTCCGACGGCAATTGCTTGCCCGCCCATTCGGCATAGGCCGCCGCGTCGCCATGGCTGACATGGACGACGGGGTGATCCTCCAGCCCGGCCAGGCTGCTCTCCGGGCCAAGCGGGTGCCGCCAATCGGCACCGTGGCAGAAACGCCACCACTGCGCCGGGTCGTCGAGATCGACCGGGCCGCGCGCCTTGCGGAAAACCAGGGAGCCGGGCTGGAGCAATGCGGCGTCCGCACCGGGATAGTCCCCTGCCTCCGGCGGGATCTCGGCAGTGGTATGATAGCCTGTGGCGGCAACGAAGCGCGCGAATTCGCGATTGGTGACCGGCGTGGTGTCTATCCAGAACGGCCCGACCCTGACCCGGCGCACCGGCGCCTCTTCGGGGTAGAAACTGTCCGCGCCCATCAGGAAGGCGCCGCCTTCGACCCGCACCATGCCGGCCAGATCGGCGGAACCGCCCACAGGCAATGCGCGCGTCACGCCGGCCGGTGGGCCTGACGAACGACCAGGGCGTCGATGATGCGGTTGATGTCGAGGATCAGGGCGTCCTGCTCCGCGCCGGTCAGCGGGAAGGTCTGGCGCAATCGCGTCGTCACCACGTCGATCGCTTCCGACAGCCTGGCCAGCCCGTTCGCCGTGATCAGGATATGAAGGTGCCGCCGGTCGCTGGCGAAACGCTCGATCGAAACCAGGCCCATCCGGCCAAGCTTCGCGACGGAGCGGCTGAGCGTCGATTGCTGAAGCACGGTAAACGTCGCGATCGAGCTGAGATCGCTTGGCCCCAACTGGGTCAGGCAGTGCAGGACACGCCAGTGCGCCACGGTCAGGCCGAGATCGTTCAGCGCCCCGGCCAGCACATCCTGGGTCAGATCGTTCAGGCGCGCGATACGGTGCGGCAGGAACCGCTCAAGATTGAATTGCGAAGGGTCCGGCGATTCGCGAGTCATGGCGCCTGCTTACCCTCGATCGGCCTGACGAAGCATGTAAAATGGCGCAGCACGCCGGCGCCCGGCCGGGCGCCGGGGCGGCGCGCGCCTATTCGCCCGAGCGTGTGGTCCGTGCCGCCTTTGCTTTGGGCGCCGGATACTGATTCAGGTCCGCCCAGGCCGGCGGCGGCAGGGTGGCGTTCCATGTTGCATACCGCGCCTGCATGTCGGACTTCACCTGCGGGAATTGATCGCTCAGGTCGCGAGTTTCCGCCACGTCGGCGTCAAGATCATAGAGCGCGCTTTCGCCGGTGGCGTTGTTCAGCCACAGCTTCCACTTGCCCATGCGCACCGCGGATTCGCCAACCAGTTTCCAGAACAATATTTCATGCGGCGTGCCCGCATTCTGCGTTTCGATATAGGGCAGCAGGTTTACGCCATCGAGGGGCAGGGCGGCCTTTGTCGAAACCCCGGCGGCGGCGGCGACGGTCGGCAGGATGTCGAGGCTGATCACCGGCTGCTCATAAACCGAACCCGCCGGAATGCGGCCCGGCCAACGGATCATGAACGGAACCCGGATGCCCCCCTCATAAGTCGAATTCTTGCCGCCGGAATAGGGGGCGTTGTTCGCCGGGCGGCTCATCGCCCCGCCATTGTCGCTGAGAAAGACGACGATCGTGTTCTTGTCCAGGCCGGTGCTCTTCAGCTTGTCCAGCACCGCGCCTACTGCCTGATCCTGCGCCAGCAGCAGCGCGTTGTAGGCGCGGGCATTGATGTTCGGCACGGTTTTGCGCAGGGCCTCGAAATAGCCGATCGGCACCTGTAGCGGCGGCACCGGCGCATTCATCGGCAGATAGAGCATGAACGGCCGGTCCTTGTTCCGTTCGATGAATTCGATCGCCCGATCGCGGAAGTGGTCCAGCAGATATTCGTCGACGTGAATCAGGCGCCCATTTTCGCGCACGCCGTTGAGGCCGCCACGTGTCCAGGCGGTCAGCGGCGATTCGTCGTGAAAATCGATCTTCTGGCTAATGTAGTCCGGGTCGGACAGGTTCGCGTACTGGATGCTGGTGTTCCCGTAGAACACGTTCGAATAATCGAAGCCGCGGTTCTGCGGCGTGAATTGCGCCCCGTGCCCCAGGTGCCACTTGCCGACGACACCGGTCGCATAGCCCGCGGCCTTGAACAGTTCGCCAATGTTGCGTTCACTGGTCGGCACCCCGCGGCGGACGAATTCGGCATCGCCTTGCAACGCAGCCAGGCTGCCGTCCGGCATGCGGACCTCGCTCAGTTCCGGGAAGGCACCGGTCGAGACCTGATATTCGAACCCGAAGCGCTGCTGATACCGCCCGGTGACCAGCCCGGCGCGTGACGGGCTGCACAGCGGCGCGCTGACATAGCCACTGGTAAATTTCACCCCATCCCGGCCAATGCTGTCGATATTACTGGTTTCGATCCACGGGTTGCCGTTGGACGAAACGTCGCGATTACCCATGTCGTCGGCAAGGATGACGATAACATTGGGCCGGGCGCCGGCCTGCGTCCGTGCCGGCGTCGCCCGGTCCGGGGCGGCCTGCACCGCAAAGGCTGGCAGCGATGCCGAAAAGGCCAGAGCCGATGTTAGAAGAAGCGCGGATCGGCGCAGCAAATTTTCCATGAGCTCTCTCCCCTTCTGAGCGGCCCGCCCGCCAGGCACCCCCCGCGCCCACCGCCGCATTTCGCGCGACTCCGGACATTTGGATCATGCGCGGCAAATTATATGCACATGCATCTGCATGTGCAATCGATAAATTCGAGCAGGCGCTCTTACGGCCGCCGATGGGGTGATATCCGCGCCAAGAGGGGCTTCGGCCGTAGCTTGTCCGGGGCAAAGATTGGGCGGCGATGAGACACGCGCCAACCGGCGCACAGGTCAACGGAGAAAGCACATGCGCTTGTAGAACAGGCGTCTGCGGCTACGCTGGGCGGCGCGAGCGGTGAGAAAATACATGCAACAAGTGCGTACTCGCTGACTTGCTCGTTGCGAGCCCAATCTGCAGCAAATCGTCCACTCTATAAATTGTCCTTGGCAGCGGAGGCACCTCTATCTGACCGCCGCCGCCCGCGCAGCCCGATAGCGCGTCGCTGCCGCGGTCAAGCGGTGCAGGCAGTGCGGTCCATCAATCCCCTTCAGCCAGCTTCGAGACCGCGTCGGTCTGCTGCTCCGGTCCGATCGCGGTATAGCCGCCGTCGACCGCCAGATCGGTGCCGGTGATGAACGAGGCGTCGTCAGAGCACAGGAACAGCACGGCGCGGGCCACTTCCTCCGGGTCGCCGACGCGGCCGAGCAGGTGGAACGGGGCGGCGACGCGGTCGGCCTTCTCGCGCCGGTCGCCGGTCAGTTCGACCATCACGTTGGACCATGTCCAGCCGGGCGACACCGAATTGACCCGGATATGGTCGCCGGCCAGTGCCATCGCCGCGGCGCGGGTCATGTGGAGGATGCCGGCCTTCGACGTGGCATAGAGCATGCGGTCCGGCTGGGCGCGCTTGCCGCTGATGCTGGCGATGTTGACGACGGCGCCACGCGCCGCCTTCAGATGCGGCCGCGCCTTCTGGATTAACAGCGCGCCGCTGACCAGATTGACGTCGAGCGCGCGCAGCCACTGCGTCCGCGTCGAATCGATGCCGTTGTCGTCATAGGTGCAGGCCAGGTTGACCAGCATGTCGACGCCGCCGAACCGTTCGGCTGCCGTCGCGAGGCAGTGGTCGATCACCGCATCGTCGGTCACGTCACCGTGCAGGAACACGGCGCGCGACCCGAGTTCGACGGCAAGCGCGGCGCCGGCGGCGGCGGCGATGTCGAGCATCACCACGTTGGCGCCGGCGGCGTGGAACGCCTCGACGATTTTGCGCCCCATCAATGTCGAGGCGCCGGTGACGATCGCGGTTTTTTCGGTGAAGTTCGGCATCCGCTTCTCCCTTGTCCAGTTATACGATTATTTTGAAAAATCGATGATATTCAGTAGGTTGTTCATAACCGCCTTATATCCGCCAAGGTCACGGTTGGCGCGGGATATGATCATTGCACCCTCGATCGCCGAGAAGATCATGTGCGCGGTTTCCGACGCCGCCGTGTCGCCGATGGCGTCGTCGTCAGTGTCCGGGGCGGCGAGGATCGTGCGGATCGACTGGATGTTGCGGCTGTAAAAATCGCGGACGATGTCGCAGGTCTGATCGTCGAGGCTGTGGATTTCGGCGCCGAGCATGCCGAACAGGCAGATCGAGCCGCCCTTGCCGTCGTTGAACGCCTTTTCGAACAGACCAAAATAGCGGTGCATCTTTGTCCGCGCGTCGGCGCCGCCGTCCTCGACGATGGCGTGGACCTCATCAAGGAAGATCTGGCTCTGATAGGCGACGAGTTCCCGGATCAGGTCGTCCTTGGTCGGGAAATAGTAGTGGATGCTGGCCTTGCGGATGTTCACCCGGGAGCTGATGTGCGCGTAACTGATTCCGTTCATGCCAAGCTCGCGAATCAGGCTGTTCGCCTCATCCAGAATCCTGACCTTCGTCACGTTGTCCGTCATCGTCCGCCGTTTCCGTTGGTGGGCCGCCGGCGGGCCGGCTGCCGCCTATCCTGCTGATACCCGTACAGGAGCGGCGGGTTTTTTCAATCTATCATTTAGTAGGTAGACAGATATTTTTTTACTGATACTCTTGCAGGCGATCCGGCGGCAGACCGGGATTCGGTGACCGTTTTCGCCACGGCGGGAGCAGGCGCCGCGCCTTTTATGAATGGCAATGCAGGGAGAGACGTGGTGGGAGACGACCGCGCGTTCCGCCTGGGGGCGGGACTGGACAGTGTGGCCGGCGGGCCGATCAGCGTCGCGCCGTTCGTGTCGGACGCGTATTTCGAACGCGAGAAGGCGCTATGGCGCCAGTCCTGGCTGGCCGTCGGCCGCGAGGCGGACGTCGCCAAGCCGAACAGCTATTTCACCGCCGACATCGATGTCGTCCATGCTTCGGTCATCGTCGTGCGCGGCAAGGACGGCGCGTTGCGCGCGTTCCACAATGTCTGCACCCACCGCGCCGGCCGCATCCTGTGCGACACCGCGAAGAAGGGGCGGGCGGCCTTCCTGACCTGCCCGTTCCACGGCTGGGTGTTCGACACCGACGGGGAATTGCGCAACATCCCGAAGGAAGGGATCTTCACCCAGGGCTGCGACAAGGCGGCGCTGGCGCTGAAACCGGTGCATGTCGCGACCTGGGGCGGTTTCGTCTTCATCAACCTGGCGGAAACGCCGGCGCATTCGCTGGAACAGCACATGGCGGGGGTGCCCGCCAATCTGGAGCCCTATCTGCGCGACCGGCCGTGGACCTGGTACGCCGGGTACCGGCATGTGTTCGATGCCAACTGGAAGGACCTGATGAACATCCAGCACGAAGGCTATCATGCCAGCGTGCTGCATGCCGATACGCTCGCGGTCGACTTCGCGCCGCAGGATTGCGCCAACACCCTGTTCCCCGACAGCCCCGGCGTCAGCTCGCTGCTGACCGTGTCACGCCCGGTGCCGCCGCCCGGCGTCACCTGGACGCCGACGCCGATCCAGGACGTGGCGCAGCGTAACGGCCGCACCTCCAATTGGGTGGACAACGACACCTCGGTCGCGTCGCGCGACTTCCCCGGTGCGGTCAACCACGAACAGTCGGACCGCTGGGTATTCGATTGCTATACGATCTTTCCCAACCTGCTGATCTTCGCCGGTGCGTCGGTGGTCAGCGTGATGCGGGTGCTGCCGATTTCGGCGCACCAGACCATCTGGGACTGGGACTGGTATTTCGATCATGCGCCGGAGACATTCGGCGAGAAATTCAACCTGGAACACGGCCGGATCGCGACCCGCAACGCGCTGGCGCAGGACTGGGGGATCATCGACCTCGTCCACGCCAACATGCGGGCCGGCGTCGTCGACACCATCCACATCGCCAACGAGATGGAAGCGACGGTGGCGGCGCTCTACGAACGCGTCGTCAAGGCGGTTCCGCTACAGGAGGGCCGCTGACATGGCGCCGGAAGATTTCGACGCGATCGCCGATCTGGTTGCCGAATGGGGGCTGCCGACCCCGCACGAACGCTTCGTCAAGCGGGCCCGCAGTTCAATGGCGGAGATACAGGCATTCCACCGGCGCATCGAGCCGCAGGTCGGCGCGATCGTCGCATTCCTCAATCAGTATCCGCTCGACCGGATACCGGACGAGCATCTACCGCTGGCTTACACGGCCCTGGCGGCGATCGAAGTCGATGATGCGGTGAATATCTGGAAGAACACGTCGCCGAGATACGCTGACGACATCGCGAAGTGGGAAACGAAGTCCAGTTTTTACGCGTAGAAAACACAGAAACTATTCGGTCAATATCAGGGAGGATGTGGTGCGCCATTATACCGATGGCGGCAAACGGTGCCGCTTTGCCTATTTCCTTGCCTCCTGCGCGCTGGTCGCCGCCGGGGGTCTCACAACCGAAGGCGCGCTGGCGCAGGGCGGGGCGCCGGTGGCCGATGCCCCCGCCATCGCGTCGGACGACATCGTCGTCACCGCGCGCAAGCGGGCGGAATCGCTGCAGGACGTGCCGATCTCGATCTCGGCTTTCAGCGGGCAGGACCTGGAGGACCGGCAGGTCGGCTCGATCGACCGCATCGCCGCCTTCACGCCCAACCTGTCGTTCAACCCGTCGGCGTCCGTTTCGGGCAGCAACTCGGCGGCGGCGATCTTCATTCGCGGGATCGGACAGGGGGACTTCTCGTTGAACGCGGACCCCGGCGTTGGCGTCTATGTCGACGGCGTGTTCTATGCGCGCTCGATCGGGTCGGTCATCGATGCGCTCGATCTGGAACGGGTGGAGGTGCTGCGCGGGCCGCAGGGCACCTTGTTCGGCCGCAACACCATCGGCGGCGCGATCAACCTGACCACCCAGCGCCCCGGCACCAGCTTCGGCGGCAAGGTGGAAGCGGCGACCGGCACCGATAATCTGGTCCGGCTGCGCGGGTCGGTCGACCTGCCGCTGGGCGAGGGGCTGCTGACCCGCATTTCCGCCATGTATGCCAATCAGGACGGCTATGTCCGCAAGGTGCTGACCGGCGACCGGCTTGGCGATACCAATTCGTTCAACATCCGCGGCCGGCTGGTCGCGACGCTGTCCGACAATGTCGAACTCGACATTTCCGCCGATTACGCGCGCGAACGGGAAAATGGCGCGCCGCTGACGCTGGTCGACAATAACGAGAATGGCAGCTTCCCGGCCTTCCACAACGCCGGGGTCGGCGCGCCCTGCTTCCCGGCGCCGGGCAGCCTGCAGGACCCGCGCTGCTACAACGGCCAGTGGCTGCCGTCGAACCCGTTCGTCACCTACGCGACCGGCCGCACCAAGTCCGACCTCGACGCGTTCGGGATCAGCGGCACGCTGAGCGTCGACCTGGGCGACTATCTGATCAAGGCGATCACCGCCTACCGCAAGATCGATGCGCAGTTCGGCCGCGACGAGGACCATTCGCCGATCATGATCGCGGAAACGTTCAATTCGCCGTTCAAGCACCGCCAGTTCTCGCAGGAAATCCAGTTCAACGGCTCCGCCTTCGACGATGCGCTGAGCTGGGTCACCGGCCTCTATTATTTCGAGGAGAGCGGCCGCGATAACGACAATGTGACGTTCAACCTCGTCGCGCTGCAAAGCGGCGGGCGGATCGACAACAAGAGCTATGCGGCGTTCGGCGAGTTCGACTATCGCCTCGCGCCGGGCCTGACCGCGACCCTCGGTCTGCGCTATTCCAAGGACATCAAGCGCTGGGCGCCGGACCAGTTCGTCAAGACCTCGGCGATCGGCATTCCGTCCGGCACTCTGGTCCAGCCACTGACCGTCGCGCGGATCTCGACCGGGGAAGCGACGCCGCATGCGGTGCTGAAATACGAGGCGGCGAGCAATTTCACCACCTATGTCAGCTATGCGCGCGGCTTCAAGAGCGGCGGATTCTCGCAGCGCATCTTCCCGCCGCGCCCCGATATTCCGTCGTTCCAGCCGGAATATGCGACCGTCTATGAAGGCGGGCTCAAATTCCACACCCTCGACAATGTGTTCCGGCTGAACGCGGCGCTGTTCCACACCGACTACAAGGACATGCAGGTGTTCGTCAGCCCGCCGGGCACGCCGGGCACGATCACCGCCAACGCCGCGCGCGCGACGATCGACGGGGCGGAGGTGGAGCTGTTCCTGCGCCCGACGCCGGGCCTGACGTTGCAGGGCGGCATCGGCTATCTCGATGCCGGCTACAAGACGCTCGGTGCGTTCGTCATCGGTATCACCCCCGACTCGCGGTTGCCTTATACGCCGGAATGGGCGCTGAATGCCGCGCTGTCCTATGAGCATGACGCCTGGTCGGCGGGTAGCCTCAACGCCCGTATCGACTGGTCCTATACCAGCGCAACCTACACCGACGCGGCCAACACCGCGGCGCTGCGCCAGGCCGGCTATCATGTCGTCAACGCCAATATCGCCTTCCGCCCGGCGGGCAGCACCGTCGAACTCTACGCCGCCGTGCAGAACCTGTTCGACCAGACCTATTTCACCGGCGGCTATGCCGACCTGAACGATCTGGGCATCGCCGAAGCCGCCTTCGCGCGCCCGCGCAACTGGACGGTCGGTGTCAAGATGCAGTTCTGAACCCGCCGCCCCATGCATTCCATTGTAGAAGAGAGAGATTTCAGGACATGATCAACGGTATCAACGTCGCCGCGCTGCACAAGATGGTCGGCGACGTCGCCGCCGACCCGGCAAGGGGCGAGGTGGAGTTCGAGGTATGCTCGCGCTGGGCGGGCGGCACCCGGTCGGAGGCGCGGGTCGACCGCTGGCGGCTGGGCGGAACGGAGGGCGCCCGCGACTTCACCATCGTCGTCGACGAGCCGGCGGAACTGCTCGGCGAGAACAACGCGCCGAACCCGCAGGAAATGCTGATGGCGGCGTTCAACGCCTGCATGATGGTCGGCTATGTCGCCGGCTGCTCAATCCGCGGCATCGCGCTGGAGAAGGTGGAGATCCACACCCGCGGCATGCTCGACCTGCGCGGCTTCCTCGGCCTCGATAAGACGGTGAAGCCGGGGTATGACGAGATCGAATATACCGTGGTGATCAAGGGCGACGGCACACAAGACCAGTTCGAGGACGTGCACCGCACGGTGATCGAGACATCGCCAAACCGGTGGAACATCGCCAACCCGATCCGGCTGGTCTCCAGCCTGGTGGTCGAAGGCTGAGGGCAGGAAAAAGGGGGCAGCGGGCGATGCGAACGGAAAGGCTGTTTGCGGCCGAAAGCCTTGAGGACGGCGAAATCCGCCGCCACGAGATCGACGGCTACGGCCCGGTATCGGTCTGTCGCATCGGGGCGGAGTATTTCTGCTTCGACGACACCTGCACGCACGAGGACGCGTCGCTGGCCGACGGCGAGATCGACGGAGACGAGGTGGTCTGCCCGTTTCACATGGGCTCGTTCAACATCCGCACCGGCGATGCCGTCCGCGCCCCCTGTTTCCACCCGCTGAAGGTCCACGAAACCGCCGTCGTCGGCGGCGACCTCGTCATCACCCTGCGCTGACGCCGGACACCAATGATGCGCAAAGCCATGGCGGTCACGCGCATTGCGCTGGCGCTGACGCTGGTCATGGCGTTGTGGTTCAGCGCCGCCGCCGGCCGTGTCTCGCTGGAACGCGATTATGGCTGGACCGGCGCACAGGCCGCACTGACGGCCAGCGCCATCGCGCTCGGCTTCGTCGCCGGCTGCCTGATCAGCGCTCTGCTCGGCCTGGCAGATCGTCATGTTCCGCAACGGACATTCCTGGCCTGTGCCTGGGCGGCGGCAGCGGCGAACCTGCTGCTGCTTGCCATGCCTCCCGGCGGAGCCGGCTGGTTCGCCTGCCTGTTCTTCGTCGGCCTGTTCCTTGCCGGGGTCTATCCGGTGGCGATCGCGCTGGTCGCGTCGTGGGACGAAGGCGATATCGGCCTGCTGCTCGGCCTGATCATTGCGGCGTTGACACTGGGTTCAGCCAGCCCGCACCTGGTCGGCAGCTTCGTCGCGCTCGATTGGCGGCTGATCATCGGGGTGACCAGCGTGCTGGCATTGATGGGCGGCGCGGTCGCAGCGACCGCCGCCAGCGGCCCGGCAGCGGTGCCGCCACGGACGATCGACCGGCGGTACCTGCGCCTTGCCTTCACCGACCGCCGCATCCGCTACGCCAACCTCGGCTATCTCGGCCATATGTGGGAACTCTACCCGATGTGGGCGTGGGTGCCCGCCTATCTGGCGGCAAGCGTGGCGGCGTCCGGCGCCGGGCCTCTGACGCCGGCGACGCTGGGCGTGTCAGCCTTCGCGGTGATCGGCGCGGGCGCGGTGGGGTGCATCCTCGCCGGCTGGGCCGCCGGGCGCGTCGGTAGCGGCCGCGCCGCGCTGTGGGCGCTGGCGGGGAGCGGCAGTTGTGCGCTGCTCGCCGCGCTGGCCTATGGTGGGCCGCCAGCGCTGGTCCTCGGCATCGCGCTGCTGTGGGGCGTGACGATCATCGCGGATTCCGCCCAGTTTTCCGCCTGCGTCGTCCGCCTCGCGCCGCCGGAAGCGCGCGGCACGCTGGTCACGCTTCAAGTCTGCATCGGCTTCCTGCTGACCACCGCCAACATTGCGCTGATGCCGCTGGTGATCGATGCCGCCGGCTGGCGTGTCGCGTGTCTCTACCTGGCGATCGGCCCATGGTTCGGCGCCTGGGCAATGCGTCGACTTCAACAAAGCTAAAGAATGGGTCGTTGCCCCGCGCCTGTCACGGATTGCATTCGACCAGACCCCACCCGCGCCGGCCGGGCTGGCTGGCAATTGTTCCCGATAATCCGCAGAGCCGAGCCGCTTTCCACGTGGTCCGCGAATTGGCGCGCGCTCACGGACTTACTGGCTGGGGCGGCAGGATTCGAACCTGCGCATGGCGGTACCAAAAACCGCTGCCTTACCGCTTGGCTACGCCCCAGCAGGGCCGGGCGCATCGGCCCGGGCGAACGCGTCTAGCCGCGCCGGCGCCCGGTGAAAAGGGCGCGCGTCGCAAAAGCGCGTCAGAACAGCCGGCGGGTCCAGCCGTGCGGGTCGGGCGCGGTGCCGCGCTGGATCGACACCAGGGCGTCATGCAGCTTGCCGGTGACCATGCCCGGCCCGCCATTGCCGATGACGAAGCCGAAATCCGGCCCCTTCACCTGGCCGATCGGGGTGACGACAGCGGCGGTCCCGCAGGCGAAGCATTCGCGCAGCCGCCCGCTCTCCGCATCAGCGCGCCACTGGTCGATGCCGTACAGCTCCTCGCGCACACTCAGTCCCTCCGCCCGCGCCAGCGTGATCAACGAGTCGCGGGTGATACCGGCAAGGATGGTGCCGCCGAGCGGCGGGGTCAGCAGCGATCCGTCGTCGAAGACGAAGAAGATGTTCATGCCGCCCAGTTCCTCAACCCAGCGATGCTCCTTGGTATCAAGGAACACCACCTGGTCGCAGCCGTTGCGGGTGGCCTCCGCCTGAGCAATCAGGCTGGACGCGTAATTGCCGCCGCACTTGGCGTCGCCGGTGCCGCCCGGCCCAGCCCGACTGTAGGTTGGCGTCGCCCACAGGCTGATCGCCTTGGCACCGCCCTTGAAATAGGCGCCGACGGCGGAGGCGATGACCATGTAGAGATAGTCGGAGGACGGCTTCACCCCCAGGAACACCTCGCTCGCGATCATGAACGGGCGCAGATAGAGCGCGGCGCCGTCGGCCTGCGGAATCCATTCACGGTCGACATCGATCAGTCGCTCGATCGATTCGACGAACAGCGCTTCCGGCATTTCCGGCATCGCCAGCCGCCGCGCCGAATGGCGGAAGCGGCGGGCATTTGCCTCCGGGCGGAACAGCTGAGCGCCGCCGTCGGGCAGACGATAGGCTTTCAGCCCCTCGAAAATCTCCTGCGCATAATGGAGCACGGATGAGGCCGGATCCATTTCCAGCGGCGCGCGCGCGGTGACCCGGGCGTCGTGCCAGCCCTTCGCGTCGGAATAGCGGACGATCGCCATATGGTCGGTGAAGACCCGGCCGAAACCGGGATCGGCGATCAGGCGGGCGCGCTCCTCCGCCGACGCCGCACCGGCATTGGGTTCGAAAGTGAATTGCGGCGGCGTATCGCCCATCTGCTGCTCCCGGCTGGCCTGTCGCCGACGCCCGGCTGCGGCCAGGTCGCGGCTTGCCCGGACCTAGGCGCGGCCGCTAGAGGCGTCAACATGGTCAGCCAGAGTCCCGCGGCGTCGGCGCTGTTCCTCCGCGAGGCGGAGGTCAGGCGCGGCATCGAACTGATGCATTTCGGGCAGGCAGCGCTGCACCGCGCGCTGGAGCCGGCGCTCGCCGCTGCCGGGCTAGGCCGGGCGCACCAGCGCGCGCTCTATTTCATCGCCCGCCAGCCGGACCTGAGCGTCACCGACCTGCTGCGCCTGCTGGCGATCACCAAGCAATCCCTCGGCCGGGTCCTGGGCGACCTGTCCGCGCAGGGACTGGTCGAGACGCGCCAGGGCCGCAACGACCGGCGCCAGCGGCTGCTCAGGCTGACCGATGCCGGCCGGACGCTGGAAGCGCAACTGTACGAGGCGATGCGCAGCCGCCTTGCCGCCGCCTATGCGGAAGCGGGGCAGGATGCGGTGACCGGCTACTGGCGGGTTCTGGAAGGGCTGATCCCGGAGAGCGAGCGCGCCCGGCTGCTCAGGCCCTGACCGCTTCCGCCGCCATTTCGGCATTGCGGCGGGTGGCGGCAGCCAGCGTTTCGCGCAGCAACAGCAACAGCCCGCCTTCGGCGTCGAGCACCTCAAGCCCCTTACGGGTCGACCCGCCGGGGCTGGCGACCCGTTCGGCCAGCTTACCCGGCGTCTCGTCCGACGCGGCGGCGAGCAGGGCGGCGCCCTCGACCGTGGCGAGCGCCAGCCGGGCGGCCTGGTCCGCCGGCAGGCCCAGATCCGCACCGGCGGTGGCGAGCGCGTCGACGAAGCGGAACAGGAAAGCCGGCCCGCTGCCGGACAACGCCGTGATCAGGTCGAACTGATCCTCGTCGGCGATCCATTCGACCAGCCCGAGCGGCGCCATCAGCGCCACTGCTGCATCACGCGCGTCGGCATCTGCTTCGTCGCCCGCATGCAGCCCGACCACGCCCTTGCCGATCGCGACCGGCGTATTGGGCAATGCGCGGACGATCGCCCCCGCATTCGGGAAATAACCGCGCAGCCCCGCGACGCGCACACCGGCGAGGATCGACACAATCAGGCTGTCCGGCCCCAGCACCGATGCGACGTCGGCGGCGACGCTGGCCAGCTTCTGTGGTTTGACCGCCAGGATCAGCGTGCGCGGCGGCGTTTCGTCGGCGGGGATCGCGGAGACTACCCGTATTCCCGGCGCGACCGGTCGGCCGCTCGGCCGCACAACTGTCACCGCCGCCGGGTCCAGTCCGGCCGCGATCCAGCGCGTCAGCATCGCGCCGCCCATGTTGCCGCAGCCGATCATCCACAACGGCGTCATCGATTCATCCAGTGTCGTCATACCATCCCCTTAGAAGCTGTCGGCCGGGATTTCACCGAGAATTCGGCTTGCCGCGCTGAACGGATGACGGTGCGTCCGGCGGCCGCGCAAAAAAATTCCGTCCGAAGCGGCGCAATCTCGGCCCGCCATCGGCAGCGCCTAGCAAAATATTACGAAATTCGCCGTTAAACATGTCGAGACGGAGATACAGTGATGGCGATGCGCGAGAGAGGCGACACCGTGACGACAGGCGTGCCCGGCGACCGACGTACCAACAGGCTGATCCACGCGGTCCGCTCCATGCTGGGTGGCGAGGACACCGACGCGGCAGCGCCGCCGGACCGCAGCGGTCGCGATCTGTTCGAACGGATCGGCGTGTTCCTGTTCACCAATCAGCTGGAGCCGCTGCCCAGCCACTATGAGCTTGCCCATGCCTATTGCCTCGGCTCCAACAGCCGGCTGCGCTTTGCCGTTGACCGGGCGATCGAGCGTGATGGCCGGCTGACCGACGAGGTCGCCGAGGCGATCCTGGCCGAAACTCGCAGCGAATTGTCGGCCGAGGCGCTGTCGAAGCTGATCGACGAAGCGCAGCTCGGCCTTGCCAGCATCGCGGGCGTGGTCAAACAGTCGGGTGCCGACGCCCAGGCCTATGGCGAAGCGTTGGAGGACAAGGTCGCCGGCCTGGCCCGCCGGGATGGCGAGGAAGGCAGTGACCAGAGCCTCGCCGCGCTCGTCTTCCTGACCCGTGCGATGATCGAGAAGACGCGCGAGGCGGAGCGCCAGTTGCGCCAGACCGGCAAGCGAATTTCCACCCTGCGCAGCAGCCTGGTCGAAGCCAAGCGCGTCGCCGAGAGCGACCCGCTGACCGGCCTCGCCAACCGGCGCGCGTTCGAAAGCCAGCTTGCCCGCGCCGTCCACGAAGCGCGCGGCAACGGCAGTCCTCTGGCGCTGGCGTTCTGCGACATCGACAATTTCAAGAAGCTCAACGACACCCACGGCCACGAGGTCGGCGACCGGGTGCTGAAATATGTCGCACGACTGCTGTCGGACATCTCGAACGACGCCTGTCACGTCTCGCGCCACGGCGGCGAGGAGTTCGTTATCCTGTTCGAAGGCAAGACCGCCGACCAGGCATTCGAGATAATCGACGATGCCCGCCGCACCCTCGCCGCGCGCCGCCTGGGCCTCAAGGATTCGGGCGATCCGATTGGCCAGGTTACCTTCTCCGCCGGCGTCGCCGAACTCCATGACGACGAGAACGGCCGCACCATGTTGCGAAACGCCGACACCGCGCTCTACCGCGCCAAGCGCCACGGCCGGAATCAGGTGCTGATGGCGGAAGGGTCCGGCACCGGCAGATGACGGCGCCGGCGCTAGTTCAGGCTTCGCCCTGCGTCTCGATCAGCGCGGCGTCGATCGCCTCGCGCGGGCTCTTGCCGCCCCACAGCACGAACTGGAACACCGGGTAGAAGCGCTCGCATTCGTCGATCGCCGCCTCGACCAGTGTTTCCGCTTGGTCGAGACCAAGCGTCGCGCCGTCATTGCCAGCGAGCAGGGCGGCATGGCGGAACAGCAGGATGCCGCTGTTCACCCACAGCTCGAAATGGCCCAGCCACAGCTGCTCGTTGACCAGCCCGATCGCTTCGTACAGCGTCGCGCGCTTGTCGTCGGGGACGCGGATGTCGGGCATCGCCAGGAACTGGAGGACATGGTCCTCCTCCCGCCACACGCCGCGCAGCTCGTACTTGCCCCAGCTGCCCTGGACATGGGCGACGATCTCGTCGTCGCCGCCGCGCTCGCAGCTCCAGCCACGCGCGTCGAAATAATCCTCGAGCATGTCGATCGGGGCGGCTTCGTCGCCCGGCGTGTCCTCGAATTCGTCCAGTGTCATCCGGCGTCAGCCGCCTCATTTCGCGCCTGCCGCATAGCTGGCCCGATCGCCGCCGCCGGGCAAGCCTGCCGCAGAAAAAGCTGTGGATAAACGGTGGGGCGTCTGTGCATGAACAGGTGCCGGCCCGCGCCTGCCGTGGCAGGCGGGACGGTCAGCTTGCCTTGCGCGGTGCCCGCTTCGACGCCGGTTTCCTCCCGTCTGCCGCCGCTTCCAACGCGTCAAGCCGCACGCGAAGCGCATCCGCCTCGTCGCGGGCAGCGGCGGCCATCGCCTTCACCGCCTCGAACTCGTCGCGGCTGACGAAATCCAACCCGCCGATCCATTCGCGCGCGCGCTCGCGCGCCGCCGCCTCAGCCTCACGGCCGACGCCGGCGATCGTCCCGGCGAAACCGTTCACAACTTTGCTCAGGTCGTCGAACAAGCGATTCTCGGATTGCATCGCGATCTCCTTCAGACCCGTATGTTGGTAGAGGCGGCCGGCTCGACAAGCTCTCCCGCCCCCGGATTCATCCGATCGATGCTGAAATTCAGCGCGGCAGCGAAGGCCAGCCAGGCGACATAGGGCAGGAACAGCCAGCCGGCGAGCGCCCGCACCCGGCTGAACTGAGCACCGGTGGCAATGGCGGCGGCGAGCAGCGCAACGATCAGCCAGAAGGCGGCGCCTACCTGATGCAGACGGAAGAACAGCGGCGACCAGGCCAGATTCAGCGCCAGCTGGACGACGAACAGCGCGATCGCCAGCCCGCGCCCGGCCGCGCCCCGCGCGTTCAGCACCACCGCCAGCGCGACACCGATCAGCGCGTAAAGGATGGTCCAGGCGACCGGGAACAGCCAGTCCGGCGGCATGAACGCCGGCAGCGCCAGTTGCTGGAACCAGTAGCTGCTGGTGCCCGATCCGGAGAATTGCGCCGATGCGAAGCCAAGCAGCACCACCCCCGGCACCGTCACCAGTGCCCGGCGCAGCAACGCCATGCGTATCTGCGACTGTGACGCGATTTCCCCCATATGGCCCCTCCGCTTGCACAACTGCTGCACAAATGCGCGACGCCAAGGCGCCACCCCTGCCGACGGGGCTACCGGCGGCAAACGGCCTTGGCAAGCAGTGAGCGCGCGCCGGGCTGTCCCGTTTTTACGACGGGGGCGGGGACTAAATCTGATCGGCCCAAGCTGAATCAAGCGCGGCGCCGACTCCACGGCATGCGGTTCAGCCGGCGTCGCGCTCGGCGATCAGCGCCATGATCTCGGCGCCCAACTGCAGATCTGGCATGTGGCCAAACGCCTGGCGGCGCAGCCGGCCCTGCCGATCGACCAGAATCAGCGTCGGCGTCCCTTCCATGCGATAGGCTGCCATCGTCACCGGCATGCCGCGCCCCTGCGGCGACGGCCGGTCGATGCCGACCGGGAAAGTATAGCGATATTCGCGCAGGAACGCCTCCAGCGCCGAACGCGGGCCCTGCGTCTCGTGATGCTCGAACACCGTGTGCAGGCCAAGCACCGCCACACCCGTCCGGCCGAACTGCTCCTGCACCCGCGCCAGTTGCGGCAGCGCCATCTGGGCACAGCCGGGACACAGCATCTGGAACGCCTCGATCACCACCACCCGGCCGCGCAGCTTGGAAAGGCTAAGCGGCTCCGGTGTATTCAGCCATTCGGTGACGTCCAGTTCCGGCGCGGGGCGAAAATCCGCCATGTCCCTCTCCCTGCCCGGCAGCGGGCGTTCACGGCTCGACGGCGAACACCGTGGTCTCGACATAACGCTCGGCAGCCGGGTCGAATAGCGCCTCCGGCTGGAATGTCTGGGCGGTCAGCGCCAGTTCGCTCAACCCGGCGAGTTTGAATGCGCCAAGCTTTATCTCGCGCGGGCGACGCCCGTCACGCTCCAGCGTCACCGCGTCGACGAACAGGTCGTCGTGGCGAGTATAGAGGATGTGCGGCGCCAGCTTGAAGGCGGTGCGGTTGTACGTCGCCATAATGCATTTGCGCAGCGCTATCGCCTCGAGCAGGAGCTTGTTCGGTTGCATGAGTCGAGAATGGCCGATCGCCGCCGCCGGATCAACGGTTTTTGTGCATCGCAACATTGCGCCGCGATGGGTTGCGGGTTGGCAAAGGGGATGGTGCCGGTGCCGCTCAGGCGCCATCGTCCCCGTAATACAGCTCGCCGATGCGGATTTCGTCGCGGCCCTGCGCCACCCGGTGGGCGTTGGTGTCGCGCAGCGAATAGACGCAGCCGCAATATTCCTGCTGGTAGAAATGCTCGCGCTTGGAAATCTCGATCATTCGGCTGGCGCCGCCGCCCTTGCGCCAGTTGAATGTCCAGTAGGTGATGCCGGGGTAGTGCGCCGCCGCCCGCTCGCCGCAGTCGTTGATCTGCGCCATGTTCTTCCAGCGTGAGATGCCGAGCGAACTGGTGATGACCGGAAAGCCGTGCTCGTGCGCGTAAAGCGCGGTGCGCTCGAACCGCATGTCGAAGCACATCGTGCAGCGGGCGCCGCGTTCCGGCTCCCACTCCATGCCCTTGGCGCGCTTGAACCAGTTGGCGGTATCGTAATCGGCGTCGACGAACGGGATGCCGTGCTTCTCGGCGAAGCGGACATTCTCCTCCTTGCGGAGGATATATTCCTCCTTCGGGTGGATGTTCGGATTGTAGAAGAAGATCGTGTAGTCGATGCCGCTTGCCGTCATCGCCTCCATCACCTCGCCGGAACAAGGTGCGCAGCAGCTGTGTAGCAGCACCTTGGCGGCGCCGTCTGGCGGGGTCAGGACCGGGCGCTGGATGTCGTTCATCGCGCCGCTTTAGCGGCGGCGGCGAGCAGGCGAAAGCCCCGGCGGCAACCCCGCCGCAGACCGACTGCGCCGGACGCTGTTGACCGTCGTTGGCGCGGTGCCTATAGGCCGCCTCCGCACAAGCCCGACGGGGCGGAGTAGCTCAGCTGGTTAGAGCAGCGGAATCATAATCCGCGTGTCGGGGGTTCAAGTCCCTCCTCCGCTACCAACGTCCTCATTGACAGGCATATCGCCCCCGGGGGCAGCCCTCTCGCATCCAGCGCGGGTTCAGGCGCCGGCGGTGCTGGCGAGGCGTTTGAGGCGGGCTGGTTCGCGGATGGCGACGGTGCGCCGGCCGCTCAGGGCAATCACGCCGCTGGTCCTCAGCCGGGTCAACTGGCGGCTGACGGTTTCGATGGTCAGGCCAAGCACGTCAGCGATCTGGGCGCGGCCGAGCGGCAGGTCGAAGACATAGCCGGCAGCGGGGCCGCTGCCCGGACGGCGTGGCAGGCGGTGCCCCAACTCCAGCAGGAAGCCGGCGACTTTTTCGCTCGCGCTGCGTCGGCCGAGCGTCAACATCCGCGAACGCGCATCGTCGAGCGCGGCCATCGTCCGCTGGAGCAGCAGCCGTTCCAGTGCCGGGTGATCGGCCAGCACCTCCACGAAGCCCTCACGCGGGTAGACGCACAGACTGGCATCGGTCAGCGCGGCGAAGGTCAGGCTTGCTTCTTCGGCAAAGGGCTGCCCGACGAAATCGCCGGGGAACAGCAGGCCGACGATCTGCTCGCGTCCGTCGGCGGTAGCGGTCGCCATCTTCAGCACCCCGGAGACCAGGTTGGCGCAGACGGAACTGCTGTCGCCGGCCCAGATCAGCGTCTGGCCGCGCGCTAGCGGCCGGGTCCGGCCGATCGCGCTAAGCGCCGACAATTCGTCGTCAGCCAGGCTGGCACACAACGCCTGATCCCGCACCAGGCAGGCCGCGCAACGCTCGTCCAGATGAGGTTCGACATAGACCATACCGCTTCATGCCAGATCGCCTATGGCTTGTCAGCGCCCGCCCGGCTAATGATTTGACCTAGGTCAAATACACCGCTGTTGGCTTGGGCTAGGCGTCGGCCGCCCAGCCACCTGAAACGATGCGCAATTGGGCACCGGAGCGATGACGAGATGGTCTCTGAACTGACAGTCGCCGAGCGCGAGCGCGCGATGGGGATAACGGGTCTGCTTGCCCTGTGCGGCATGATCATGGCCATTGGCGGCAGCAATGACCCGCTCGGTGTCCACGGCTTCATCGTGCTGCTGTTCGCGGTCGCGATGCTGTTCGTGGTCGCGTCCGGCTATTTCGCGCCGGAGCCGCCCGAATCGCGGCTGCAATCCTATTACGACAGCCCGACCAAGGCCGGCATCGTAATCGCCATGGTCTGGGCGGTGTTCGGCATGTTCATCGGCGACTGGGTCGCCTGGCTGCTCGCCTATCCCGAACTGACCTTCGACGCGGCCTGGGCCAGTTTCGGCCGCCTGCGCCCGGTCCACACCACAGGCGTCATCTTCGCGTTCGGCGGCAATGCGCTGATCGCCACATCTTTCCACGTCATGCAGCGCACCTCGCGGGCGCGGATGCCGGATCAGTTCAGCCCCTGGTTCGTGCTGATGGGCTATAACCTGTTCTGCATTCTTGCTATTTCCGGCTACTTCATCGGCATCACCCAGTCGAAGGAATACGCCGAGCCGGAATGGTACGCCGACGTCTGGCTGGTCATCGTCTGGGTCACCTATTTCATCCTCTACATCCGCACGCTGATGCGTCGCAAAGAGCCGCATATCTACGTCGCCAACTGGTATTATCTGGCGTTCATCCTGGTCGTCGCCATCCTCCACATCGTCAACGGGCTGGCGGTGCCGGTGTCGTTCCTCAGCGCCAAGAGTTATTCGCTGTTCTCCGGCGTGCAGGATGCGATGACCCAGTGGTGGTACGGCCACAACGCCGTCGCCTTCTTCCTGACCGCCGGCTTCCTCGGCATGCTCTATTACTACCTGCCAAAGCGGGCGGAGCGGCCGATCTACTCCTATCGCATGTCGATCGTCGGCTTTTGGGGCATTACCTTCTTCTACATGTGGGCCGGATCGCACCACCTGCACTTCACCGCACTGCCGCAATGGGTGCAGACGCTGGGCATGACCTTCTCGCTTACCCTGCTGGTCCCATCGTGGATCGCGGCGGCGAACGCGCTGCTCACCCTGAACGGCGCGTGGGACAAGGTGCGTGACGACGCAACGCTGCGTTTCATGATGATCGCGGCGGTGTTCTATGGCCTGTCGACTTTCGAAGGGTCGTTCATGGCGATCCGCGCCGTCAATTCGCTGTCGCACTATACCGACTGGACGGTCGGTCACGTCCATGCCGGCGCGCTCGGCTGGGTGGCGATGATCATCTTCGGCGCCTTCTACGCGACGGTTCCGTCGCTGTGGAAACGCAAGCGGATGTATTCGCCGGCGCTGGTCGAGGTCCACTTCTGGCTCGCGCTGGCCGGGACGCTGGTCTACGTCTTCGCGATGTGGAACTCAGGCATCATCCAGGGCCTGATGTGGCGCACCTATACCGAAAGCGGGACCCTCGCCTATTCGTTCACCGACACGCTGGTCGCGATGCATCCATACTATATCGCGCGCGCGGTCGGCGGCCTGCTGTTCCTGCTCGGCGCGATCGTCGGCTGCTACAATATCTGGATGACGATCCGCCACGACGCCGAGGCGCCCCGCGCCACCGGGCAGGAAACCCCATTGCCGGCGGCGCCGGCGCCCAGCCTCCAGCCGGCGGAATAAGGCCCCATGTTCTCCACCCACTACAAGCTCGAACGCAAGTCGATCGGCCTCGCCCTCGGCATCATGCTGGTCGCCAGCATCGGCGGCCTGGTCGAAATCGCGCCGCTGTTCACCATCGACGAAACGGTCGAGGCGGCACCGGACATGCGAACCTACACGCCGCTCGAACTGGCCGGCCGTAACATCTACATCCGTGAAGGCTGCTATGCCTGCCACTCGCAGATGATCCGCACGCTGCAAGACGATGTCGAGCGCTACGGCCCCTATTCGCTGGCGGTCGAATCCAAATACGACCATCCAATGCTGTGGGGGTCGAAGCGGACGGGGCCGGACCTCGCCCGTCTCGGCGGCAAATATTCGGATGCCTGGCAGGTCGCTCACCTGATCAATCCGCGCGATGTCGTGCCGGAATCGGTGATGCCGGCCTATGGCTGGCTGGCCCGCAACCGGCTGCGCACCGACGATCTCGGCAAGCATCTGGCAACCCAGCGCACGGTCGGCGTGCCCTATACCGACGCCCAGATCGCCAATGCCGAGGCCGATGCGCTGGCTCAAGCCAATCCGGACGGCGACGGCGTTGACGGCCTGACCGAGCGTTACGGCAAGGCGACCAACGTCCGCAGCTTCGACGGCGACAAGCAGGTGGTGACCGAAATGGACGCGCTGGTCGCCTATCTCCAAATCCTCGGCAAACTGACCGACGCCGCGCACAAGCCGGCGCCGGCAACAGCGGAGGCGTCCACGAAATGATCTTCGACCACCATACCCTGGTCGGCTTCGCCAAGTCGGTCGGCCTGTTCTACCTGATCGGCCTGTCGCTGGCGGCGCTGGCCTATGCGCTGTGGCCGTCGAACCGGGAAAGGTTCGACCGCGCCGCCAAGGCCATTCTCGAGGATAGTGAGGACACACCGTGTCTGTAGGCGAGCGCGATCCGCTGACTGGCCATATGACCACCGGTCACGAATGGAACGGCATCAAGGAACTGAACACCCCGGTGCCCTGGCCGGTCTGGTTCTTCCTGATCGCGACGGCGCTGTTCGGCATCGTCTACTGGGTGTTGATGCCAGCCTGGCCGACGGGGCGCAGCTATACCAAGGGGCTGCTCGGCGCCGACGCGCGCAGCGCCGTCACCGAAAAGGTCAAGCAGGCCCAGCTCGAACGCTCCGAATGGACGCGCCGGATCGCCGGGCTGGATTATGCCGCGATCCAGGCCGATCCGCAGCTGATGCAGGCGGTGCGCGAGCGCGGCCACGTGCTGTTCGGCGACAATTGCGCCGCCTGTCACGGCGCCAACGCGAAAGGCGGGCCGGGCTATCCCGACCTGGCTGACACGGACTGGCTGTGGGGCGGCACGCCGGACGCTATCGCGCACACTATCGCCTACGGCGTCAACAGCGGCCATCCGGAAGGCCGGGTCAGCCAGATGCTGGCCTTCGGCCGCGATCAGATCCTGACCAATGATCAGGTACTCGCGGTCACCGACTATGTCCGTTCACTGTCCGATCCGGCGGTAGCCAAGCGCGCAGCCCGCTCGGTTGCAGCGGGCAAGGCGGTGTTCGACGCCAACTGCACCGTCTGCCACGGCGACGACGGTCGCGGCAGCCAGGCGCTCGGTGCGCCGAATCTGACCGACAAGGCGTGGATCTTCGGTGGCGACATCAGCGCCATCTACACCAGCATCCACAACGGTCGTCAGGGCCAGATGCCGGCATGGAACGAGCGGCTGAGCGACACCGATCGCAAGATCCTGACGCTCTATGTGCTAGACCGGGCGGTGGCCAAATGAGCCTGTCACGGCCCGTGGTGCTAGCCGTGCTGGCTGTAGCGGGTCTGGTCCTGCTCGCCGCCAACGGTCATCTGATCTATGTTGCACTGACCACGCAGCCGGATTGCGTCGCCCATGTTCGCGCCGACAGCGCGGGGCCGACGCCGGGCCGCTTCGCCGCGGCCAAGCCGTCCTGCTGAGGGCCGGTCAGAACGGGAGAGCATGATGGTTGTTATTCCGCCTACCGTCCCCCCGCTGCCGCGGGAACGCAGCCACGACCGCAATCTGCGGCCGGGCGATGCATTCGGCTGGCTTGGTGCCGGCTGGCGGGATCTATGGGCCAATCCGGGGCCCAGCCTCGCCTACGGCCTGTTCGTTTTCCTGCTGTCGCTGGCGATCACCCTCGGCCTGGTGTTGCTGCAATGGGATTACATCCTGTTCCCGGCGCTGGCCGGCTTCATGGTGGTCGGTCCGTTCCTCGCGCTCGGCCTGTACGACAAGAGCCGGCGGCTGGCACGCGACGAACCGGTGTCGCTGGCTGGCATGATCACGCCGCAGATCGCGTCCGGCGGGCAGATCCTGTTCACCGGCGCGCTGCTCTGCCTGCTGATGATGCTGTGGATGCGGGCGGCGGTGCTGCTGTACGCGCTGTTCTTCGGCGTCCGGCCCTTCCCCGGTCTCGATCATATCGCCCAGATGCTGTTCACCACGCCGGTGGGCGGGGCGATGTTGATCGTCGGCAGCCTGATCGGCGGCCTGTTCGCGGCCTTCTCCTTCGCAATCTCCGCCTTTTCGATCCCGATGATGCTTGACCGGCAGATCGACGCGCTGACCGCGATGGGCACCAGTTGGATGATGGTGTGGCACAATCTGCCGGTGATGCTGGCTTGGGGCGCGATCGTCCTCGCGCTGTTCCTGTTCAGCCTCGCTACCGGCCTGGTCGGGCTGGTTCTGGTGTTCCCGCTGCTCGGGCACGCGACATGGCATGCCTATGAAGCGGTGCGATGAGCCGCGGCGGCGATGAGCTGCTGCTCGCCAGCCGCACCCTTTCCGACGGTCTGCGGCAGAACGAGTTGGCCGTCCCCGGCATTCATTGCGGCGGCTGCATCCAGCGGATCGAGCGGGCGCTGACCGCCCTACCCGGTGTCGCCCACGCCCGCGTCAACCTGTCGACCAAGCGCGTCACCGTGCGCTGGCGCGCCGCCGACGGCCCGCCGGCCGTGCGCGAGACGCTGGAGGGGATGGGGTATGATGCCCACCTCCAGCACAGCGCGGAGGACCGGCCCGACGCAACGCTCGCCGCACTGATCCGCGCCCTCGCCGTCGCCGGATTTGCGGCGATGAACATCATGGGGCTGTCGGTGTCGGTCTGGTCGGGCGCCGCTGGCGAGACGCGCGACCTGTTCCATTGGATATCGGCGGCGATCGCGCTGCCCGCCCTCGCCTATTCCGGTCGGATTTTCTTCGCCTCCGCCTGGCGCGCCCTGCGCCGGGGGCAGACCAACATGGACGTGCCGATCTCGATCGGCGTGCTGCTCGCCTTCGGGATGAGCCTGTACGATACGCTGCACCACCAGCCGCACGCCTATTTCGACGCGTCGATCTCGCTGTTGTTCTTCCTGCTGATCGGCCGCACGCTCGACCACGTAATGCGAGAACGGGCGCGCACCGCGGTCAAGGGGCTGAGCCGGCTCGCCGCCTATGGCGCGATGGTCGTGGGAGAGGACGGCAGCCAGCGCTACACCCCGACCGAAGACATCGCGCCGGGCATGACGATCCTGCTCGCCGCCGGAGAACGGGTGCCTGTCGACGCGACGGTGCTGTCCGGCCGGTCCGACCTCGACTGCGCGCTGCTGACCGGCGAAAGCGCGCCGCAAGCGGTCACCGCCGGATCAGTGCTGCGCGCCGGCACCCTCAACCTGACCGGGCCGCTGACCATCCGCGCCGACGCGATCGCTGACGATTCCTTCCTGGCGGAAATGATGCGGCTGATGGAAGCGGCGGAATCGGGCCGGTCCGGCTATCGCCGGCTGGCCGACCGGGCAGCGCGGCTCTACGCGCCGGTGGTGCACAGCGCAGCGCTGCTCAGCTTCATCGGCTGGATGCTGGCGACCGGCGACGTCCACCGCGCCATCACCGTCGCCGTCGCGGTGCTGATCATCACCTGCCCATGCGCGCTTGGCCTGGCCGTGCCGATGGTCCAGGTCATCGCAGCGCGGCGCCTCTACGAACGCGGGATCATGATGAAGGACGGTTCGGCGCTGGAACGGCTGAGCGAGGTCGACACCGTGCTGTTCGACAAGACCGGCACGCTGACGCTCGGCAAACCGACCTTGCGCCACGACGGCGTCGCGCCGGAGCACCTGGCGGTCGCCGCCGCGCTGGGCGCCCATTCGCGCCACCCCTATTCGCGCGCGCTCGCCGCCTTCGCCGGCGGCCTGTCCCCCGGCTTCCACAGCATCGTCGAGAAACCCGGCCTCGGCCTGGAAGCGATGGCCGACGGCGGCGCATGGCGGCTCGGCCGGGCCGGATGGGCAGTAGGCGGCGAAGGCGAAGGCCATGACGCCGGCGACGCAGCTGAAACGCTGCTGACCCTGAACGGTCGTTTCGTCGCCGCCTTCCGCTTCGACGACGATAGCCGCCCCGGCGCCGCCGACGCGGTGGCGGCGCTGCGCGACGCCGGCCTGTCGCTGGCGGTGCTGTCCGGCGACCGCGCGGCACCGGTCGCGCGGCTGGCCGGGTCGCTCGGCATCGCCACCGTCCACGCGGAGATGCTGCCCGGCGAGAAGACCGCCCATATCCAGGCGCTCGCCGGGCGGGGCCATAAGGCGCTGATGGTCGGCGACGGGCTGAACGATGCGCCCGCCCTCGCCGCCGCCCACGTCTCGATGACTCCGGCGACCGCCGCCGATGTCGGGCGGCAAGCCGCCGATTTCGTGTTCCTGCGCCCGGATCTGGATGCAGTGCCTTTCGCCTTCGCCGTATCCGTCGCCGCGCGGCGGCTGGTGCGGGAGAATTTCGCGCTGGCGGTGGCCTACAACCTGATCGCGCTGCCGGTCGCGATCGCCGGCTTCGTCACGCCGCTGATCGCCGCGCTGGCGATGTCCGGCTCCTCGATCCTGGTCGTCGCCAACGCGCTGCGCCTGCGGCCGCGCGCGCCGCGCGCCGGTCGGGCGCGACCCGAAACCGCCGGACAGCATCGCTTTGCGGCGGCCGCGCGATGAACATGCTGTGGCTGCTGCTGCCGATCTCGATCGGCCTCGGCGGCCTCGGCCTCGCCGCTTTCTTCTGGTCGCTGCGCTCCGGCCAGTACGACGACCTGGACGGCGCGGCCGAGCGCATTTTGTTCGACGACAGTGATCCGGAATAGCCGGGATCAGAAGTCGATCGACGCCGACGCCTTGAAGGTGCGCGGCGCGCCCTGCAGCAGGTCGGGCCGGAACGTATCGAACGCCGACGCCCAATAACGCTTGTTCGCGACGTTATCGACGCTGAACCGCAAGGTCAGCGGCTTGTCGGCAACCAGCGCGACATAGCGGGCGCCAAGGTCGAACCGCGTCCACGACGGCAGCGTCAGCGTATTCGCCTCATTCGCCGCCTGCTCGCCGGTATGGACGACGCGGCCGGTCAAGGTGAAGCCGCGGGCGAAGGGCAGGTCCCATTCGACGTTGGCGTTGACCAGATATTCGGGCACGCCCGGCGCGTCATTGCCTTGATTGACGCCGCCGAGGGTCCGGCGCAGCTTGGCATCGACCAGCGACGCGCCGGCGATCAGGCGTAGCCCCTCCGCCAGTTCGCCGTCCAGGCTGAGTTCGATGCCCTTGTTCCGCTGTTCGCCGAACAGGCCGTAGATCGCCCTGGTCGGATCGGCCAGGTCGGTCACCGCCGACGGGCGCGGCCGGTCGATCTGGAACAGCGCGATCGATGCGTTGAACCGGCCGGTGCCGTATTTGGCGCCCAGTTCATATTGCTTGGTCTTGACCGGGGCGAACAGCGCGCCGGAATTGCTGACCGCCAGGCCGCCAATGCTGGCGGGCGCGGCATCCGGCTTCTCAAAGCCCTGCATCCGGTTGGCGTAGAAGGACAGACCGTCGACCGGCTTGACGACCAGGCCGAAGGCCGGAGTTACCGCATCCTCGTTATATTCGCTGATCAGGTCGCCGGCGCTGAACGGCACCGGATCGAAGATCGTGCTGTCGTTGGCCGCATAGCCCTTCGCCCGGATCGCCTGCAGACGCAGGCCGACGGTGATCAGGATACGGCCGTCCCACAGGCCGATCGTGTCCGACGCGAACAGGCTGGTCAGGCGGGTGCGACTGATCGGGAACGGATCGTCGAGATCGCCGCCGACCAGCGCGGAACTCGGGATCGCGACCGGCGTCGCATTATAGAGGTTGGTGTCGAAGCCCGCAAAGCCGGGACCATACAGGAAATCATAGGCGTTGCGATTGACCTGCCAGTTGATCGCCCCGCCGAAATTGATCTCATGGGTGATCCGTTCGCCCAGCTTGACGCGCAGCCCGGCCTGCGCCGCTTCGTTATTGTCCGTCCGCGGCACATACAGGGCATTGCCGTTGGCCGCGCCGGTCACCGCGTCCAATATGGTGATCCCGCCGTAAATGCCGTCTTCCGCCCCGTCCCGCGCGCCGAACGAAGCATAGAGCATCGCATTGTCGGCGATGTCATATTCCGCCTTCGCGATGCCGAAGACGTCGCGCAGCGTCGTGTAGGTCCACGGCTGCGCGTAATTGCTGTCGGCGCCGGGCACGCGGGGAATGACCGTCGTGCCGAGGGTGACTTTGGGCCGTAACCCCCTGACCTTCACCCGCTGATAGCCCAGGTCGAGCGACAGCCGCAGCGGGCCGCCGTCGTAATCGAGCGCCCCGCCCAGCGTGTAGACGCTGCGGAATTCATCATCAACCGAGACGTCGCCGGACCGCGCCACGCCGTTCACCCGTACGCCGACGGCGCCCGCCCGGCGCGCGACGTCGAAACTGCCGCCGATATGCGCGTCCGAGGCGTAGTTGGCGGTCAGGCGGGTCAGCGGCCGCACGCCGGCGCGCTTGGGCATCAGGTTGACGCTGCCGCCAAGCCCGGAGCCGGACGGCGCGGCACCGTTCAGAAAGGCGCTGGCGCCGTTCAGCACCTGCACCGAGTCATAGAGTTCAGGCGCGATCAGCTGGCGTGGCGCGATACCGTAAAGGCCGTCGAGGCCGACATCGTCGCCGAACAAGGCGAAACCACGAATGATGAACTGCTCCGCCGCGTTGCCGAAGCCGTAGGACGTGCGGATCGACGGGTCGTTCTCCAGCACCTGGCCCAATGTCTGCGGCTGCTGGTTCAGAATCAGCGCGCTGTTGTAGCTCTTGACCGCGAACGGCACGTCCTCCGCCGCCTTGTCGCCCAGTATGCCGAGGCTGCCGCCGCGCACGACCTCCGTCTGATTGCCACGTTGCGCGGTGACGATGATGTCGTCCTGCGCGACGGCGGGGGCGACGAGCGCCAGCGCTCCGGCGGCGGCGGTCAGCCCGGTCACGGCGTGTCGGCGAAACATGGTCACGATAGAGTCCCCTTTTTTCTGGTTGCGCGGCGTTGCGCGCTGTCTGGTTCCGATGGTCCGGCCCGGTGACGTGCCCAGGCGACGGCCGCGGCCGGCACGGCCAGCCCGACCCACGACGCCATGTCGCGCAGGCCGTCGCCGGTCAGCGCCGCGACCAGCCCAAACAGGCTGACCGCCGCGATGACGGTCGGCACGGCGAAGATCGCGCGTTTGGACTGGCGCCGCTTCATTCGGCCGGCACCGCCAGGCCGCCGGTCTCGACTTCCAGCACCCGCGTCTCCAGCGGCGCACGATGGCGGCCGAGCCAGAGGTAAAGGCCGGAGCCGAGCACGACGATCGTGAACAGGGTCAGCGCCGCCCACAGCATCTTCAGCGGCAGGCCGCCGTAATCGCCGAAATGCAGCGGCTGCGAATAGGTCAGCGCCAGCGTGTACCAGGGCATCGGCCGCACGTCGGTCAGCTGTCCGGTCTCCGCGTCGATCAGCGCCGGGGTCAGCGCGCGCTCGGTCAGCGGCGTCGTCCCCTGGAAGAAGACGGCGTAATGATGCTTGCTGCTGAACGCGCCGCCGGGAAAGGCGATGAATTGCGGGTTGTTGCCGGGAATGGCCTTGCGCGCCGACGCCATCGCGGTGTCAAGCGAGCCGTAGCGCGCCGGCGGCAACGCCGAGCGCCCTTGATAGGCGCGGGTCATCTCGGCCAGTTCGTTCATCTGCCAGAGCTGGATGATCGGCGTCGCCAGCGCGTTGATCACGCCGGTCAGTCCGACGACGGTCATCCACGCCAACGCAACGATGCCGAGCAGGTTATGATAGTCGAGCCATTTGAGCCGGGTGCTGCGCGTCCGCCGCAATGTACCGAAGCGGAGCTTGCGCATGAACGGCGCGTAGAGGACGACACCGGAAACGATCGCCGCGACAAACAGGAGCCCCATCGCGCCCAGGAACAGCATGCCCGGCAGGCCCAGGAACATGTCGGTATGAAGCTGCAGCAGGAACGGCATCACGCCCTGTTCGTCGACCTTCCCCGCCGGCGTCCCGGTTGCCCGGTTGAAAAGCTGGATGGTCATGTCGCTGGCCGGCGAATCCGGGCGCGGCGCGGTGGTGACGGTCAGCACCGGCGATTCATTGTCGAACGCCATGAACACCGGTACCTCGCCGGGCCGGGCGGTGAGTGCCTTCGCCAGCATCGTGTCGAGCGGCAACAGCCCCGGCCCCTCGCCCGACGAGGGGAGGCCGGCCATCTTTACCTGCTCGCCGGTCAGCGCATCGATCTCGTCGTGGAAGATCAGCGGCAGGCCGGTGACGCACAGCATCAGCAGGAACAGCGTGCAGACCAGGCTGGTCCATTTATGGACCAGGTACCAGGCACGGATCGAACGCGTGTTCACGGGGGTGGAGCATCTCTGCTATTGCGAGTAATTCTCACCGCGCTCTATACCCCCGCGCCGGGGTTGGCAATGACGCTGCACTGCGAAGCAGAATTCGTGCACCGCCGACGGTCACACGGCGCCGGGCGTCGGCGTCAGCCGCGGATATTGCGGCGCAGGCTAAGCGTGCCGTCGGGGTTCAGCGCCTGCCGGCACGCCCAGGCAAGCGGATGACGGACGCCCTTCACCTCAAGCTCCGCCTTCAGCCGCAGGCCCTGCCAGTCCCTGCCTTCAGGCAGCATCAACAGCGCCTGCCGGATACCGGTCGGCCGCGGATAGCCGGGGTCGACGCAGCCGCTTATCAGCACCGCTCCGGTGCCGTCGAGCACACTCAGCCGGACGATGCCGGGCACCGCCGCGACCCCGTCATTCGCCAGGCCGACGACCAGCCCGGTTGCCCCGCTCCAGTCGAAGGTCCAGACGAAGGCGGGATAGACCCGATAGCCGATCCGCCGGGCCATTCGGTCGATCGGCTCGGGATAGGCCTCGTAATAGCTGAGCACGTTCGCCGCCGCGATGTCGTGCCAGTTCCAGACTGACCAGTAATTGGCACCGACGGCAAGGACATGGGCGATGATCTGCTCGTTGAGCGCAACCCCCTCGTCGATACCTAACCGGTCCGGCGTGCCCCGCGTCATGCCGACTTCGCTGACCGCGGCGATCCACGGCGGGCGGTTGCTCAGCGCCTCGATCTGCGTGTTCTCGATGAAGATCGTGTCGCTGCGAATCCAGTCGTGGCCGCGAACGGTGCGATCGAGCATCCCCGCATTGCCGACATGGTTGAAGTCCGGCTGGGTGTTGGTGACGAGCGGTGTCCGGGTCCAGCAAGCGCGCTGGACTTCCAGCATCGCCAGCCACGTCTGCTCGGCCACCCGGTCGCTGGGGAAAACATGGCCCTCATACGGCCAGCTATGCCCTTCACCCCAGAAGCCGTACATCATCGTGTCCATGTATTCGACGTCAGGGCTGCCGTTCAGTTCGTCGGCGAGCAGTGCGTTCAGCTCCCGGAACGCCGTCTGATAGGCGGGGTGGTCGTAGCGCGGCAGCGCGTGGCGCTTGCGGTGGCGGATCTGCGACCGGTCACCTGGCCAACGTCCGGCCAGCGGCACATAGGGCACCTTGTCCATCAGAAAGGCCGGCATCCCCGGCTCGGCGAAATCCGGGTTCTCCAGCATGATCCGGAAACCGATGCGCTTGCCGTACTGGCGGGCGAGCGCGAAGGTGATCCGCCACCAGTCGGGAAAGTCGAGCCGGCCGGGCCGCTGCTGGATGTCGCGCCAGTTGGGGCGAATATAGACCTTCTGGGTGAAGGGCAGGCGGATGATGTCCTCGATTGCCCGTTCCAGCGACTGGCCGGGCAGGCGCGGCGGCCCGATGTCGCCGGAGACATAGGCGGTCAGCCCCATGCCGAAATTGGGTACGGCGCCACGCGCCGGGGTGGTCGCCATCACCACCTCGCCGCCCGGCGCGACCGCATCGGCGCCGTAGTTGGAGAACGGCCCCTGATAGAGACGGTCGGCCACCGCCGGCGCCGCTCCCCAGTCGTAGCTTTCCCACAGATGCTCCGGTATCGCGGCGCGGCCGGGCGCGGTGAGTGCCACCCCGGCCGCTCCGGCGCCGGCGCGAAAGAAGCCCCTGCGGTCCATCGCGCCGGGCCGCCCGCCGATCAGAACCGGCCGCGCACGCCGAAGAAGATGGTGCGGCCCGAATATTCGTACAGATCCGGGACGTTCCGGTAGGTATTGAAGCGCTTGATCGCCGAGCCGAGCAGATTCGATCCTTCGACATAGACCTGGAAATGCTCGGTCAGATCGTAAGCCAGGCTGGCCGACATTTCATGATACGGATCTTCCTTGATCGGCAGGTAATCGATCAGGTTCGCCTGCGCCTGGGTATAGCGCGACGCGTAGTTGTACGAGACCTGGGCGTGGACGCCGTGATTTTCGTAGAACAGCTTCAGGTTGGCGGAAAACGGGATGGCGCCGGGCAGGTCGGTGGTGATCGTTCCACTCTTTGCGCGCGACCGGTTGTAGGTCGCGTTGGCCTGGATGCCGAAGCCATTGTCGAGGAAATACTGGCCGCCGACCTCGACGCCGAACACGTTTGCCGAATCGCCGTTCATCACCTCCACCCGGGTAAAGTCGAAAGTCGGCGGTGCGCCCGCCGGCTGATTGGTCGGCGTGATCGTCACGGCAACCGGCGCGCTGGTCACGAAATCCCGGATCTTCTTGTAGAAGACCGCACCGGTCAGTGCGAAGCGGCTGCCGGCGTAATATTCGAGCGACAGGTCGAGCTGATCGGCGGTAGTCGGTTTCAGATTGGGGTTACCGGCGTCGAAGATGATGAAGGTGCCAGACGACGCGTTGGTCGCGTCGCTGGCCGGGGACAGCTCGCCGAAGGTCGGGCGGGCGATCGCCTTCGACGCGGCGAAGCGCAGGCGCAGCCTGTCGGTCAGGTCATAGGCGAAGTTCAGCGCCGGCAGCAGCTTGGTGTAGTTGCCGCCGCCGTCGACCAGCACCGAATCGTTGAACTCGACGGCATAGTCGGCGGTATTGCCGGGGCGCTTGACGATGCTCTTCAGTGTCGTCGACCAGCCTTGCGAGCTGACATGGGTGTTGACGATGCGCAGGCCGATGTCGCCGCGCCAGCGCTCGCCGCTCAGGTTCATCTGCAGGTAACCCGCCCAGGTCCGCTCCGAAATACGGAAGGATTGCGGCAAGTCCGGCGCGATGATCTGCTCGGAATAACCGGGCGGGTAAGGCAGGCCGGTATTGATGTCGATCACCGCCGGGTTGGCGTCGGCGCGGGGCAGTGCGGCCAGATAGGTGTCGATATCGAAAATCGCAAAGTTGCGCGGGAAGTTTCCGGCCCGCTTGCTGAGCAGCCGGCGGACCGGAAACGGCCGGACGACCTGGGCGCCGATATCGCCGAAACTGAACGGATAGCCGCAATAGTTGCACTCGGTCGCCAGGTTGTCGATCACCGTGTCGTTCTTCTTGCGATCGGTCCACGACCCGCCGAACGCGATCGACTGCAGGATCCCGGCGTCGGTGGTCCAGGTCGCGTCGAACTTGGCGCCGCTGGTCCTGTCCTTCAGATTGTCCCCGCTGATCCCGATATAATGGGTGCGGTAATCGTCGTCGGTCGCCTGATCGAGGCTGCGGTCGCCCGGAATGGTGATCGCCAGGTCGGGCAGCCCGCCGCTGCGGGTAGCGAACACGCCGCGCGAATCGAGGATACCGGCGACGACGAAGCGGCTCTTGCCGCCCGAATTGCGCGTTGCCTCGCCAGTATAGCCGTCGATCGCCACCTTCAGCCGGTCGGTCGCCTCCCAGTCGATATGCCCGCCGAACTGGTACGTATTGACGGTGCGCGGTTCGTCGGTGGTCAGCACCTCCGCCACCAGGTCGTGCAGCGCAAAGTCGGTGACGACATTGTTGGCGTCGACCTTCACCGACCCCGCTTCCCATTTGACCGGCGAATCGGGGTCGTTGCGCGGCGCCAGGAAGTTCGACTGGCGGTAATTGTGCTCGATGTCGGAATAACGGCTGTACAACCCGTCCAGCGTCACCGTGATCCGCTCGCTCGGCCGCCATTGGTAGGAGCCGGAAACGCCCAGCCGTTTGCGTTCGCCGAGCACGACGCCGTTCGAATAGAAATCCGGCCGGATATACTGGGTGCCGTCGGTGTCGATGACGCCGTTGTCGTTATAGTCGAAATCGGCGTCCTCCTCAGTCTCGCTCGCCGGGGAGTATTCACCCAGATTGTCGGTGCGCAGCTTGTAGCGCGAATAGGTGACGGACAGCAGCAGGCCCATCGTGTCGTCGGCGAAGGTGGTGCTGATCACGCCGCTCGCCTTGTAGCCGGCCTTACGCGACAGGTCGTTATACTGCCCCTCGATCGAACCGGACATGTGCAGCCCCGGCCGGTCGAGCGGCCGGGCAGTGCGCAGGTCGACATTGCCGCCGATGCTGCCCTCCAGCGATGCCGCCTGCACCGCCTTGATCACCTCCGCCCCGGAAATCATCTCGGACGGCAAAACGTCGAACGCGAAGGAGCGGTCGGTCGAATCGGTCGGCAGGATGCGGCCGTTCAGGGTCGTGATGGCAAACCCTTCGCCCAGCCCGCGCACCGTGATGTTGCGTCCCTCGCCGCGCCCGTCGCGGCCGACGGTGACGCCGGGGATGTTGCCCAGCGCCTCGGCGACATTGCGGTCGGGGAACTTGCCCAGTTCCTCGGCGGAGATCGCATCGACGATCGTTGCGGCATTGCGCTTCGCCTCGATCGAGCGCAGCAGGCTGCCGCGCACGCCACGCACGACGATATCCGGCTCGTCCGCGCCAGGCGGCGTGTCGGGCGGAGCGGCCTGGGCCATCGCGGTCGACGACAGCAGCAGTGCAACACCGCTGATTCCCGTCAGCATGGAGATATGCTTCAAGCCAGCCAGGTTCATGCCCCACTCCCTCTGTCCTTGCGACAAGCGGCGCATCGCAAGGCATTGTTTCGATTTACATCTATATTGCTAATACGTCGATTTACCTGATGTCAAATCGAAATTAAACGAAACTTATGACTGTAGATTGATTGCGGTTTGGCGAACTGATAGGGCTTGGCGCCAGCCGGAGGATGAATGCGCGTGCCGAGAACACGGGATACCAGCGAGAGACGTCAGCAGATCAGCGCCATGGTCCGCCAGCGCGGCAGCGTGCAGGTTGCGCCGCTCGCCCGCCAGTTCGGCGTGTCGATGCAGACCATCCGCAAGGACCTGCTGTTCCTTGGCCAGCTCGGCATCACCGAGCGCTCCTACGGTGGCGCGATCCTCGCCAGCGCGGTCAACGTGACCAGCGAACCGGCGCTCGACGCGAAACGCGCCGTTCACACTGATGAAAAGGCGCGGATCGGCGCGCTGGCGGCGGCGATGGTGGCGTCGGGGGATTCGATCGTGCTCGATTCCGGTACCACCGCCCTGCAGATCGCCCGCCACCTGCCCGATGACGAGGAGATCACCGTCGTCACCAACGATTTCGACATACTGGCGGCACTGACCCAGAAGAACCGGCTGAACGTCGTCATGCTCGGCGGGGCACTGCGGCGCAAGAACATGGCCTTCTACGGCGCACAGACGATGCGCGCACTCGACGACCTGCATGTCGACAAGCTGTTCCTCGGCGTCGACGGTTTCGACGTCGAACGCGGGATCACCACCCATTACGAGCCGGAGGCTATGTTGAACCGCAAGATGGTGGAGGCGGCGCGCCAGGTTATCGTCGTCACCGATGGGTCGAAATTCGGCCAGGTCTGCCTGCATCGGATCATCAACCTCGACGGTGTCGACGATCTGGTGACCGACGGCGATACCCTGCCCGAAGGGATCCGCGCCGCCGCCGATCGTTTCGGCTTCCGCATCCACTGCCCGAACTGAGGCCGGCGCGCCCCGCGCCTATTTGCGGCTGAGGAAGATGCGGCGTGCATTGCCGTAATAGATCTTGTCGATCACCGCGCGCGGCAACGCCAGCCCCTTCACCTCCGCGTCGATGTCGGCGATCCGCTGGGTGAGCGGCGTCGCCAGATAGCGCCAGTCGGACCGCCAGGCATGATCCGCCTCGCCGGCCAGGCCGTCGTCGCCGATCGGCGGATTCTGCGCCGGCGCGCCTGGCTCCGGCGGGTTGTCGGCGATGTCGGTGCCGTAGAGCAGCCGGTCCTGATATTTGACGAAGAAGGCGCGGACCTTCTCGTAATCGGCATTGGATTGATACTGCACCTGCGTCATTCGCGCCGCGAGGTCGACATTGGCGTTGGGAAAGCGGTCGAGGAACTGGGCCAGCCGGTCGACGCTCCATTCCAGGCTCGCCATATGCGCGCCGACGAACGACAGCTTCGGGTGGAAGGCGACAAAGCGGTCGCGCGCCGCCATCAGCATCTCGTATCCCGGCTCCTCCGGGTGCAGGTACATGTAATATTGCGGGTGATCGCGGAAATAGCTGCGGTCGTTGTCGGTCGTCATCTGGTCCAACGGCAGCCAGCAATTCTTCGGCTCGCCCTGGTGGGCGATCAGCGGCAGACCGATCTTCTCCAGGTGGGCGATCACTCCGTCGAAGCGCGGATCGTCGAGAAAGATCGGCCGGCCTTCGTCATCCTTCGCGACCATGCCGATATTCTTCCAGACCTTGACCGCCACCGCGCCCTTGGCGACGGCGGCGTCGATCGTCGCGATCGCCCGCTCCGTCCAGCCCGGCTCGCCGAAACCGGCCATCGAGAAGGCGGTGGCGAAATGGAAATGCGCCGGGTCGGCGGCATGATGCCCCTCGACCGCCTGCGCCTGCACCGACAACGGCGGAAAATCGGGGTAGTCGACGTTGATCGACAGCAGTTCGAACCCGTCCTTGCGCGCGACGTTGCGAAACGTCGTCCGTGCGACATTGTCGTGAACATGGGCATCGAGCTTGGCGACCCGCACGAAATCCGCCTCGGTATAGCTGCTCTGCGCCTGTGCCGTCGCCCCCGACAGCATCAGCACCGCCGCGGCCGACAACATGACGGAAACCGATAGGTGCGCCATCACCATCCTCCCCTGTTATAAAACGCAACTTAACGCGCTATGATTTCGAAAACTATCTTGCGTTAGTGCGCTATTTCATGCAACTGGATTCTCGTCGGGCTCTCAGCGCCCGTGGAAAGGATTGGGATGCCGGCTCTGCCCCACCATCGCCTGACACGACGCGGCGCACTCAGCCGCCTGCTCGCCAGCGGCGCGGCGGTGACGGTCGGCGCCGGTCCGCTGCGCGCGATGGCCGCAGAACCGCCGCTGGTCGAGGCGGCCGATTCCGTCCTGACCATCGCCTTCGATTCCGGCATGGCATCGCGGCTCACCCGCGCCGGCACCGTCCTGACCGGCTTCGACGCGGCCGACGCGCTGTGGCTGGGCGGCGGCGAGATCATTGACCGCTTCCTGCTGCTCGACCACGACCGGGCGCCGCTGCCGAGTGGCCCGCACGGTCCCGGCACCCGCCACACCCTGCGCGGCGTCGCCAACGACCGGATCGAAAAGACCGTCACGATCGCCTTCCACGATCGCTATCCCGGCGTCGCGCTGATCGACATCCGTTTCCGCAACATCGGCAAGCAGCCGCTGACCGTCGCCGGCTGGCGGGCGGCGGCCCATGACCTGCTCGCCCATCCCGCCGGGGCCTGGTCCTATGCCGGCGCCTCCTATCCCGATCGGCGTGACTGGGTGCAGCCGGTCGCCCCCGGTTTCGATCAACGCAACTTCATGGGCATGAACGGGTCCGACTATGGCGGCGGCACGCCGGTCGCCGCCGTCTGGCGGCCGGACGCCGGGCTGGCCGTGGGCCATGTCGAAACGGCACCGAAATTGATCGCGTTGCCCGTATCGCACCAGCCCGGCGGCACCCGCATCGGCATGGAGGGCGACACCGCGGCGCTGCTCGGCCCCGGCGAGACGCTGGAGCTGCCGCGCCTGTTCCTGATGGCGCATCGCGGCGACCATTTCGCCCCGCTAGACGCCTATCGTCGGATCATGGCCGAGCGCGGCATCGCCGCGCCGCCGATCCCCGATTCGAGCTACGCGCCAATCTGGTGCGGCTGGGGCTACGGCCATGATTTTACCGTCGACCAGATCATCGGCACCCTGCCCAAGGCGAAAGCGCTCGGGCTGGACTGGGTGGTGCTCGACGACGGCTGGCAGACATCGGAAGGCGACTGGAAGGTCGACCGCACGAAATTCCCCCGCGACGGCGCCGACATGAAGGCGTTCGCCGATCGGGTGAAGGCCGCCGGTATGCGCCCGCGCCTGTGGTTCGCCCCGCTCACCGTCGACCCGGGCACCGACCTGATGCGCGACCATCCGGAGATGCTGCTGCTCGACCGGAGCGGCGCGGCGCAGAACGTCACCTGGTGGGACGGCTTCACCCTCTGTCCGGCTCATCCGCCGGTCGTTGCCTATTTCCAAGAGCATATCCGCCGGATTATCGGCGACTGGGGCTTCGAGGGGATCAAGTTCGACGGCCAGCATTTGAACGGCGTCGCCCCCTGCTACAACCCCGCCCACCACCATGCGCGGCCGGAAGAATCGGTCGAGAAGCTGCAGGATTTCTGGAAGGCGCTCTACGACACGGCGATGGCGATCAACCCGCAGGCGGTGATCGAGCTGTGCCCGTGCGGCGACGCCTTCGCCTTCTACAACATTCCGGCGATGAACCACACCCCGGCGTCCGACCCGGAATCGTCCTGGCAGGTCCGGTTGAAGGGCAAGAGCCTGAAGGCGCTGATCGGGCCGTCCGCGCCCTTTGCCGGCGATCATGTCGAATTAAGCGACGGCCACGCCGATTTCGCCTCCAGCTACGGCGTCGGTGCGGTGCCTTCGACCAAATTCACCTGGCCCAAGGATTCCGCCAGCCCGTCCGACAATCCGCCGCTCGGCGGCTATGTGCTGACCCCGCAGAAGGAGGCGGTGTGGCGCCAGTGGATCGCGCTCTACCGGCAAACGATGCCGGCGCGCGGTATCTATCGCGGCGAGCTTTACGACATCGGCTTCGACAAGCCGGAAGGCCACGCGATCGCCACCGCCGATGGCACGATGCACTACGCCTTCTTCGCCAAGGCATGGGACGGGCCGGTGCGGCTACGCGGTCTCGGCCCCGGCCGCTACCGGCTGACCGATCCGTTGTCGGGCCGAGCCCTCGGCACCGCCACCGCCGCCGAAAACAGCCTTCAGGCCAGTTTCACCCATGCGCTGATCGTCGCGGCGACGCCGATGGACACGGGCGCCGCATGACCGCCGCGCCCGCAGGCCGCGCCTGGCTGCTCTATGCGCTGACCACCGTCCTGCTCTGGGGAGTGTGGGGCGCCTTTTCCAGCGTGTCGCCCGAACGCGGTTTTCCCGAAACGCTGGTCTATTGCGTCTGGGCGCTGACAATGATCCCGCCGGCGCTGATCGTCCTCGCCCAAAGCGGCTGGCGGCTGGACCGCAGCCCCCGCGCGATGCTCTATGGCCTCGCGATCGGCCTGCTCGGCGCCGGCGGGCAACTGGTGCTGTTCTACGCGATCACCCGCGGCCCGGCCTGGCTGATCTTCCCGATCATCTCGCTGTCGCCGGTCGTCACCATCGCCCTGTCCTTCTTCCTGCTCGGCGAACGGACCGGGCGGCTCGGCGCCGTCGGCATCGCCCTTGCGCTGTTGGCGCTGCCGTTGTTCGATTTTCTGCCGCAGGCCGGTGGCGGTGACCATGGCGCAAGCTGGTTCCTGCTGGCGCTGATCGTCATGGCCTGCTGGGGCGTACAGGCCTATTTCATGAAGGCGGCCAACCACGTCATGGCCGCCGAAAGCATCTTCTTCTACATGATGCTGACCGGGCTGGCACTCGCCCCGGTCGCCTATGCGATGACCGACTTCTCGCGGCCGATCAACATGGGCGCCGACGGTCCGCTGCTCGCCGCCGGCATCCAGTTGCTGAACGCGATCGGCGCGCTGACTCTGGTCTTTGCCTTCCGCCACGGCAAGGCGATCGTCGTCGCGCCGCTCAGCAACGCCGGCGCCCCCCTCGTCACCGCGGTTATCGCGCTGGCGGTTGCCGGCATCGTGCCCGGGCCGTTGAAAGCGACCGGCCTCGTCCTGGCGCTGGTCGCCTCCGTCCTGCTGGCGATCGAGCCGGACGCCGCCGACACCGAAGCCGAAGCCGACACTCCCCGGCCGGAGACGGCATGATGCATCCGATCCAGCAACTGATCCGCCGCCACAAGGCGGGCGAGCCGGTCGGCGTTACCTCCGTGTGCTCCGCCCATCCGCTGGTGATCGAGGCGGTCTTCGCCCACGCGCTCCGCCATGGCGCACCGTTCGTGCTGATTGAGGCGACGTCGAACCAGGTCAACCAGGACGGTGGCTACACCGGCATGACCCCGGATGCTTTCCGCACCTTCGTCCACGCCATCGCCGACCGCGCCGGCTTCGCTCACGACCGGATCGTGCTCGGCGGCGACCATCTCGGCCCCAATGCATGGACCGCCCTGCCCGCCGCCGACGCGCTGGCGAAAGCGGAGGTGATGGTCGCCGCCTATGTCCGCGCCGGCTTCCGCAAGATCCACCTCGACTGCTCGATGAGCTGCGCCGACGACCCGTCGCCACTGCCGGAACGGACGATCGCGGAGCGTGCCGCCCGCCTGTGTCACGCCGCCGAGGCCGCCTTCGCTGGCACGCCGGGCGACGCGCCGGTCTATGTCATCGGCACCGAGGTGCCGGTGCCCGGCGGCGCGGCGGAGGATCTGGACGATCTGGCGGTAACTGCGCCGGACGCGGCGCTGGCGACGATCGCGATGCACCGCACGCTTTTCGCCGAACAGGGGCTGGCCGACGCCTGGACGCGAGTGATCGCCACCGTCGTCCAGCCCGGCGTCGAGTTCGACCACGACAAGGTGGTCGATTACCGGCCGGAACGCGCCCGCGCGCTGAGTGCCGCGATCGAGCCGGTCGACGGCGTCGTGTTCGAGGCGCATTCGACCGATTACCAGACGGCCGCGGCACTCGCCGCGCTGGTCCGCGACCATTTCGCGATCCTGAAAGTCGGCCCCGGAGTCACCTTCGCGCTGCGCGAGGCGCTGTGGGGGCTGGACGCGATCGAGCGGGAATGGATCGCGCCGGACCAGCAGGCGCGGCTGCGCGTGACGGCAATGGACAGGCTGCGCGCCGAGCCGGCGCACTGGCGCAAATATTACCACGCAACCGGCCACGCCCTCGATATCCAACTGCAATACAGCCTCAGCGACCGTATCCGCTATTATTGGCCCGGTCCGGCGATCGGCGCGGCGCAGGCGCGGCTGTTCGCCAATCTGCGGGCCGCGCCGCCGCCGCCGGGGCTGGTCAGCCAGTATCTGCCCGTCGCTTTCGCCGCCCTCCGCCGCGACCATCGGAGCATCGACCCAGCCGCTCTCACCCTCGCCCATATCGGCGCCGTGCTCGACGCCTATCACGGAGCCTGCCACCCCGATGCCTGATCTGCCCCTCCCCTCTTCCAGTGCCAACGGGGCGGATTGCTGGACGCGGCGCGAAATCGCGCAGCAGCCGCAAACCCTGCGCGAGACGCAACGCCTGCTCACGGCCGGCCGGCTGGCGATCGAGCGCTTCCTGGCGCCGCTGCTCGCCCGGCCGGACCTGCGGGTGGTGATGACCGGGGCCGGCACCTCCGCTTTCATCGGCCAGTGCCTGGCCCCCTGGCTCAGCCGCATCCTCGCCCGCCGGGTCGACGCGGTCGCAACCACCGACATCGTCAGCGCGCCCGATCTGCATTTCGAACGCGACACGCCGACTCTGCTCGTCTCGTTCGGCCGCTCCGGTAGCAGCCCGGAAAGCGTCGCCGCCGTCGCGATCGCCGATGCCCGCGTCGTCGACGTCCATCATCTGATCATCACCTGCAACACGAACGGTGCGCTGGCGACCCGCGCCACAGCCAACACCCACGTCGTCGTGCTGCCGGAGGCGACGCACGATCGCGGCTTCGCCATGACGTCCAGCTTCACCGCAATGATGCTGGCGGCGCTGTCGGTCTTCTCCGGCATCGGCAGGATGGATGCCCGCGTCGCCGCCATCAGCGCTGCGGTCGCGGATACCTTGGCCGTCGCCGACGGCACGATGCACGCGCTCGCCGCGCGCGGCTTCACTCGCACCGTCTATCTCGGCAGCGGGGTGTTCAAGGGGCTGGCCTGCGAAGCGGCGCTGAAGCTGCTGGAGCTGACCGACGGGCGGATGGTGACGGCGTTCGACACGCCGATGGGTTTCCGCCATGGTCCCAAGACCATCGTCAACGCCGAAACGCTGGTGGTGATCTTCGTGTCCAACGATCCGCTGACCGCCCGCTACGACCGCGACCTGATCGCGGAACTGCGCGCCGACCAGGTTGCCGGTGGGGTCGTCACCATCGCCGCGGGCAATGCGGCGGATGACGACACGATCGGGGTGCCCGGTCTCACCGCCGCGAGCGACGTCGACCTGCTGTTCCCCTATATCGTCCCGGCCCAGTTGTTCGCGCTGTACGCGTCGCTGGCGCACGGGGTGACGCCCGACGCGCCCAATGCCGCCGGCACGGTCAACCGCGTCGTCCAGGGGGTCCGCATCCACGACGGCGCCATATGAGCGGCCCGCTCTATTATCTCGGCGTCGACGGCGGCGGTACCAAGACCGAATTTCTGTGCATCGACGCTACCGGCGCGATCGTCGCCCGCCACCGGGGGCCGACCGCCTATCACCTTCAGGTCGGCGTCGACGGCGCGACTGCGGCGATCGGTGCCGGCGTCACCGCCATCTGCCAGACGCTGGCCATCACCCCGGCCGATATCGCTTTCGCCTTCTTCGGACTGCCTGCCTATGGCGAGGACAGCGTGATCGACCCGACGCTGGAACGCGCATGCGGCGTCGCCCTCGGCCATCAGCGCTATCATTGCGGCAACGACATGGTCTGCGGCTGGGCCGGCTCGCTCGATTGCGCCGACGGCCTCAACCTCGTCGCCGGCACCGGCTCGATCGGCTATGGCGAGCGCCAGGGGAAAAGCGCCCGCATCGGCGGCTGGGGAGAGGTATTCAGCGACGAAGGCTCCGCCTACTGGATCGCGGTGCAGGGCCTGAACGCCTTCACCCGGATGAGCGATGGCCGCCTGCCCGGGGGGCCGCTCCACGCCGGTTTCGTCGCTGCGCTCAGCCTGCGCAGCGACCTCGACATCTGCGCGCGGATCATGGGGCCGAACGGCCTGCCGCGCGATGCGATCGCGGCGCTGGCGCCAGTCGTCGCCCAAGCTGCGGCGGACGGCGACCGGGTGGCGATCGCCATTCACCAGCGCGCCGCGGACGAGTTGGCGGCGATGGCCGACGCTTTGCGTAACACGCTCGGTTTCGCGCCTGGCGAGGAGGCGTTGATTTCCTGGTCCGGCGGCGTACTGACCAATGTCGCGGCGGTCAGGGACGCACTGGAAGAGCGACTGGCGGCGCGCGGCGGCTATCGGATGGTGGCGCCGCGCCATTCCCCGGCCTATGGCGCGGCACGCTATGCTGCCCGCCTTGCCGGCCCGGCCCCACCATCCGGTTGACCGCGCGGCCCTTCTCCGGTATCGGCCAGCGCTTTCCGGGCAACCCGAAATTCAGGACGAATGACATGGCGCGTATCTGCGAACTGACCGGCAAGGGCCGGCAGGTGGGGCACAATGTTTCCCACGCCAACAACAAGACCAAGCGGACTTTCCTGCCGAATCTGCAGAATGTGACGCTGATGTCGGACACGCTGTCGCGCAGCGTGCGGCTGCGCGTGTCGACGCACGGCCTGCGTTCGGTCGAGCATGTCGGCGGCCTCGACAACTGGCTGCTCAAGACCAACGACGAAAAGCTCAGCCCCCGCGCCCGGAAGCTGAAGCGCGAAGTGGCGAAGGCGAAGGCCGCCTGACCCGCGCCGCCCGGCCCGGCACCGCCGGGTCGAGCGCGAATTGCATCAGCAAGGTTCGCTGGTACCAGGCGAAATTGTCGTCCGAGGCGATCCACAGCATCGTTCGGCCGCCTTCCTGCGTCACCGCCATCGCCTCGTAATTCTCCGCATTGAGCGGCGGGCCGATTCGCGCCACCTCCGTCGGCACCACCCGGGCGCCCGGCGCGATCGCGTCCGCGTCGATCGCCGTCACCAGCGTCGATATCCCGGCGACCAGCTTCAGCCGTCCGTCCCGCCAGCCGAAACGGGCGCGACGCGGGTTGACGTTGCGGTGGAGGATCAGCAGCCGCCCGTCGGGCAGTTCCGCCATGTCGGTCACCCGGAACCAGCGTGGCGCGGCATAGCGGAAGCGAACCGGCCGCTCTCCCCGGGTCGGGTCGCCGGCGAACAACAGCCCGGCATGGGTGCCGTCCGCCCCCGGCGCCTCCGCGATGACGACGAATCGGCCGGAGCGCAGCCGCACCATCGCCTCCGCGCCGGAATTGGTCGGCCAGTCCGCCATCGCGGGCGGGGCCGCCGTCGCCTCCGCTCGTGCGAAGCCGGGGGCGTAGCGCCAGATCTGGTTGAATCTCTCATAGCCGATCCAGGCGCGGCCGCTGGCCGGGTCCATCGCCAGCGATTCAGTGTCCCTGTCGTCCTTCGACCAGCCGACCCCCGGCCCGTCCCGCAGGTCGACAAAGCGGATGCGCCCGGCCCGCCCCTTCTCGTCCAGGTCGAACTGCATGACCCCGCCGGCATCGCTGAGCAAGGTGAAGCGGCGCCCGGCGACCGCAATGCCGGACACGCTGCCGAACGCCGGGTCGGCGCTGGTCAACTGCCAGCCGGCGACGAAGGTCAGCGCCCCCACCCGTCTGACCGTCGGGTCGCTGGGGGCAAGCGGCACCGCGACCGAGCGGATCGGCGCGCCGGAGGTGATCAGCGGCCGCGCTGGCTCCCCGGCGTAGTCGCCGATGCCGACGAGCAGCAGCAGGATCGAGGGCAGGAAACGGGCCACGCCCGCTTCTAGCGCCGACGGCCCGGCGGGGAAGTGCGTTTACCAAGCTGAACGGCAGCTAACACCCATGTTCAGGACCCACTCAAGCGAATCGGTCCATCAAGGCCCTGTCGACGGGCAGTCGTCGACGCAGACTGGAGGAGTTGGAAGATGATCAAGCAGCTGAGCATGATCGGCGCGGCCATCGCGATGACGGCCGGCGCTGTGATCCCCACCTCCGCGGAGGCTCGTCCCCAGTATCGCGGTTACGACCGGGGTTATGACCGCGGCTACTACAACGGGAATTACTACAACAGCGGCAACCACTACCGCGGTTACCGCTATCAGGACCGCCGCCCGTATCGCGGCTACCGCAACAACTATCGTTGCGACAGCGGCACCGGCGGCACGATCATCGGCGCGATCGCCGGCGGCCTGCTCGGCAACGAGGTGGTCGGGCGGCATGGCGACAAGACCGCGGGCGCGATCATTGGCGCTGGCGTCGGCGCCCTGGCGGGCCGCGCCATCGACCGGGCGGACAGCCCGCGCCGCTGCTGAACCGCCGCATTTCATCCCTCGGGTCGCGTATCGAGGGTAGCTTTCCTCCCAGTTGCGTAGCCGGGGGAAAGGGGGCCGGGGTCTTCGGACCTCGGCCCTTTGTTTGTTGGGAAACGGCAGGAGCCGATAGCGCGCAGGAACCCTTAGCGCGGCTCGGCGTCAAACAGCGCTGCCAACTGCTCAACCATCGTCCCACCCAGTTGCTCGGCATCCATGATCGTCACCGCCCGCGCGTAATAGCGGGTGACGTCGTGGCCAATGCCGATCGCGCACAGCTCCACCGGCGACCGGTTCTCGATCCAGTGGATCACCTGGCGCAGATGCTTTTCCAGATAGGTGCCGGAATTGACCGACAGCGTCGAATCGTCGACCGGCGCGCCGTCGGAGATCACCATCAGGATTCGCCGCTCCTCCGGCCGGGCGATCAGCCGGCTGTGCGCCCATAGCAGCGCCTCACCGTCGATATTTTCCTTCAGCAAACCTTCGCGCATCATAAGGCCCAGCGCCTTGCGCGCCCGCCGCCACGGCTCCTCCGCCTTCTTGTATATGATGTGGCGCAGGTCGTTCAGCCGGCCCGGCTGCGGCGGCCGCCCGGCGGCCAGCCATTCCTCGCGCGATTGCCCGCCCTTCCACGCGCGGGTGGTGAAGCCCAGAATCTCGGTGCGGACGCCGCACCGCTCCAGCGTGCGCGCCAATATGTCGGCGCTGATCGCGGCGATCGAGATCGGCCGGCCGCGCATCGACCCGCTGTTGTCGATCAGCAGCGTCACCACCGTATCGCGGAAATCGGTATCCCGCTCCATCTTGTAGCTTAGCGAATGCGTGGGGTTGACGACGACTCGGGCCAGCCTGGCGGCATCCAGCAGACCTTCCTCCTGGTCGAAATCCCAGCTACGGTTCTGCTGCGCCATCAGCCGCCGTTGCAGCCGGTTGGCCAGCTTGGTCACCGCGCCCTGCAAATGGACCAGCTGCTGGTCGAGATAGGCACGCAGCCGCACCAGCTCATCCTCGTCGCACAGGTCGGTGGCGACGACAATCTCGTCGAAACGCGTGGTGTAGGGCCGGTAGTCGAAATCGGGGGTGAAGTCGGCCGGCGGGCGGTTCGGCCGCACCGGCAACATCCCTTCCTCGCCGTCCCCGCCCAGGTCGCCTTCTTCGCCGCCTTCCTCGCCGGGGTCGTCGCCCTCCGCATCGCTGTCGGCGGTATCGTCGGTGTCGGCGCGGGCGTCGACGTCGCCGGCGGCTGCGTTGGCGGATTCGTCGCCCTCGTCGCCCTCCTCGCCTTCGTCCTGATCCTCGCCGTCGCTTTCGTCATTCTCGTCGGTCGTGTCGTCGGGCGAAATCTCACCGTCGACCAGTTCGAGGTCCTGCAGCAATTGGTTGGCCAGCGTTGCGAATGCGCGCTGATCATCCAGCGCCAGCGCCAGCGAATCGAGTCCCTTGCCCGCCTTTTCCTCGATCCAGTCGCGCACCATCGCCAGGCCGGATGCCGCCGCCGCCGGCACCGGCCGCCCGGTCAGCCGCTCGCGGACCAGCAGGCTGACGGCGGTCGACAACGGCACTTCGTCCCGGCTGCGGGCGCGGGTAATCGGGTCGGCGCGCAGCCGCACCGCCAGCGCCGAATCGAGATTATCCGCCACCCCCGCCATCGCGCGGGTGCCGAGTGCCTCGACCCGCGCCGTTTCCGCCGCATCGAACACCGCGCGCGCCACCGCTTCGGCCGGCAGCGCGCGGGCGTGCAGCGCCGGGTCATGGTGCTTCAGCCGCAGCGCGAAGCCGTCGGCAAAGCCACGCGCCTCCGCCACCTGCTCCGGCGGCAGGCCGCGCGCGGGCATCGGCACCTTGATATGCTTGCCCGCGGCGCTCGGCGCGTCGGCGGTGAAGGCCAGCTCGACCTCCGGCTCGCCGGATACAGCGCGGGCGGCGCCGCCCAGCACCTGGCGGAACTGATCAAGGGGGGTCTGCTCCGCCATCGGCGCGGTCAGCTCGCCTTCTTCACCACGCTTTCGGGCAGATCCTCGCCGAACACGCGCTGGTAATATTCGGCGACCAGCGGCCGCTCCGCCTCGTCGCACTTGTTGAGGAAGGACAGACGGAAGGCGAAGCCGACATCCTTGAAGATCAGCGCGTTCTGCGCCCAGGTGATGACCGTGCGCGGGCTCATCACCGTCGATATGTCACCGGCGATGAAGCCGGCACGGCTCAGCTCGGCGACCTTCACCATGTCCTCGACCAGCTTTTTGCCGTCGGGCGAATCATACTCGCCGGACTTGGCGAGGACGATCTGCGACTCGACCGCCGCCGGCAGATAGTTCAGCGTGACGACGATGTTCCAGCGGTCCATCTGGCCCTGGTTGATCTGCTGGGTGCCATGATACAGGCCGGTGGTGTCGCCCAGCCCGACGGTGTTGGACGTGGCGAACAGGCGGAACCACGGGTTCGGCCGGATTACCCGGTTCTGGTCGAGCAGGGTCAGCTTGCCCTCGGCTTCCAGCACCCGCTGGATGACGAACATCACGTCCGGGCGCCCGGCGTCATATTCGTCGAATACCAGCGCGGTCGGCGTCTGCAGCGCCCAGGGCAGCAGCCCCTCGCGGAATTCCGTCACCTGCTGGCCGTCTTTCAGCACGATCGCGTCGCGCCCGACCAGGTCGATGCGGCTGATATGGGCGTCCAGGTTGATGCGGATGCACGGCCAGTTCAGCCGCGCCGCCACCTGTTCGATATGGGTCGACTTGCCGGTGCCGTGATAGCCCTGGATCATCACCCGCCGGTTGAAGGCGAAGCCGGCAAGCACCGCCAGCGTCGTATCGGGATCAAAGACATAAGCGGGGTCCAGGTCCGGCACCCGCTCGTCCGCCTCGCTGAACGCCGGCACCGTCATGTCGATGTCGATGCCGAACATCTCGCGCACGTCGATGGTCTTGTCCGGGGCGGCAAGCACCGTCTCGGCGCGGCTGTCGGGCTGGGTGTTGGAAATCTCGGTCATGCTCGGTCTTTCTTCCGCCCGCGCCGCGGGCCAGTCGATTGCCCTTTCACCCCAAACGCCACAAAAATGAAGGGGGTTGCGCACGAACGGCGACAATAGTCGCTAAAATCCCGGATCGCGGCGGGCATCCGCGCGTTAGGCGGCGACATAACCTGCAGGAGAGATGCCATGAGTTATATCGACGGCTTCGTCATACCCGTGCCGGAAGACAAACGCGACGCCTATCGCGAGATGGCGGCGATGGCGGCACCAATCTTCATCGAACACGGCGCCACGCGCGTCGTCGAATGCTGGGGCGACGACGTACCGGACGGCAAGGTCACCGATTTCCGGCGCGCGGTGCAGGCGGAAGCGGGGGAGAATGTCGTTTTTTCGTGGATCGTCTGGCCGTCGAAGGCGGCGCGCGACGCCGGCAACGCCAAGGTGATGGCCGACCCGCGCCTGAAGGACGGGCCGCAGGAGATGCCGTTCGACGGCAAGCGCCTGGTGTTCGGCGGCTTCTCGCTCCTGCTTGACACCGGCGCCGACTGAGCGATCACCCGACGGGAGACACGAGTCATGTCCGACAAGATCACCCCCTGCCTGTGGTTCGACGGCAATGCGGAGGAAGCGGCCGAATTCTATGCCGGGCTGCTGCCCGATTCGCATATCGGCCGGATCACCCGTTCCCCGGCGGACAATCCGTCCGGAAAGGCCGGATCGGTGCTGACCGTCGAATTCACCGTCGCCGGGCAGTCGTTCGTCGGCCTGAACGGCGGGCCGCTTTTCAAGTTCAACGAGTCGGTTTCGTTCCAGATCCATTGCGAAGACCAGGCGGAGGCCGACCGGCTGGCCGATGCGCTGTCGGCGGTGCCGGAGGCGGAACAGTGCGGCTGGGTCAAGGACCGCTTCGGCCTGTCCTGGCAGATCGTGCCGCGCCGGATGATCGCGCTGCTCGCCGACCCCGATCCTGGCCGCGCCCGCCGAGCGATGGAGGCAATGATGCAGATGAAACGGATCGACATCGCCGCGGTCGAGCGGGCGGCCGACGGCGGCTGAACGCCGCCGCTCCGTTCACGCGAACGCCGGCGCCGCCTTCAACCGGTCATAGGCGGCGATCACCTCGCGCAGCTTGTGCTCGTGGCTGCGGTCGCCGCCGTTACGGTCCGGGTGATAGAGCCGGACCAGCTCGGTGTAACGGCGGCGCAGCGCCTGCCGGTCGGCGTCGGTTGCAAGGCCGAGCACCTTCATCGCCCGGCGGTCGTCACCGGACAGCGGCCGGCCGTCCTTGCGTCCTGCTGCTGCCGGCTGGCCGAATCGCGCGCCGATCGCATCGAGGGGGTCGGCGAAATCGGCCCAGCGCGGGCCGGGTGAGCCGTTGGCGGCAAAGGCGCGCGTCTCGCGCTCCCACCCGGCATAGGGCCGCTGCTCCGCCTCGATCTCGTCGGGGCTCATTCCGGCGAAATAGTTATATTTCGCATTGAACGCGCGGACATGCTCCAGGCACAGCCAGCGCCATGCGCGCGGCGCATCGCCACCCGCCGCGCCCCCCTCCGGCGGCGCGCGGAACTCGCCGGGTGCCTCGCACCCCGGTACCGCGCAATGGGGGGCGGCGCCCTCCACCCGGCCGTGGAAGCGCGTCGCCGTCCTGTCCCTGCTGTCGCCGCTGCGCGCCAAACCGGCTCCCCGTATTCGAAAAACCTCCTATATATGGCCGATGCCCGATCAATCGAGAGGGCCGGTCGCGACCGAGATCGTCGCCCGGCTGACCACGGCCTTTGCTCCCGTCCGCCTCGTCGTCACCGACGACAGCGCCAGGCATCACGGCCATGCCGGGCACGACCCGCGTGGCGAATCGCATTTCTCGGTAGAACTGGTCAGCACCGCCTTCGCCGGCCTCGGCCGGGTCGAACGGCAGCGCATGGTCAATCGCGCCCTTGCCGACCTGCTCGCCGATCGCGTCCACGCGCTGACCATGACCGTCCGCACCCCGGCGGAAGCGGGATTGTGACCGCGCCGCTGCGCGAACGGCCGGCGGCCCGGATCCTGATGATCGATCCGGCCGGGTCGGTGCTGCTGTTCCGTTTCGTGCCGGAAATCGCGATGGCACCGTTCTGGGCGACGCCGGGCGGCGCGCTCGATCCGGGCGAGGACCACGCCACCGCCGCCCGCCGCGAACTGTTCGAGGAAACCGGCCTCAGCCTCGATCCGGGGCCGGAAGTGGCGCGCCGCCGCGCCCGCTTCACCACCGTCGAAGGCGAACCGGTGGTCGCCGACGAACGCTACTATCTGCTGCACGTGGCTGACCGGGCGATCAGCCGGGCGGCGTTGACGCCGCTGGAGCTTCGGGTGATGACCGGACTTCACTGGTGGACCCGCGCCGAACTGGCCGCCCCCGCCGAGCCGGTCTTCCCGGCCGACATCGTCGCCATGCTCGACGCCGTGGCGCCGGGATGGGACGCACGACAATGGAGTTCCGATCGTGGCTGAAGACATCGTCATCCAGACCATCACGCCTTCCACCCACGACCTGGGCGGGTTCAAGGTCCACCGCACCTTGCCGTCGCGGCCGCGCACGATGGTCGGCCCGTTCGTGTTCTTCGACCAGATGGGTCCGGCCAGCTTCCCGGTCGGCGAGGGCATCGACGTCCGCCCCCATCCGCACATCAACCTTGCGACCGTCACCTATCTGTTCGACGGCGCGATCGACCACCGCGATTCGCTCGGTACCTTCGCGACGATCACGCCGGGCGCGGTCAACCTGATGACCGCCGGCACCGGCATCGTCCATTCCGAGCGCTCGCCGTCCGCCGAGCGCGCCGCCGGGTCGCGGCTTTCGGGCATCCAGACCTGGCTCGCCCTGCCCGACGGCAAGGAAGAGATCGCTCCTGCCTTCGAGCATGTCGCGGCGGAGGAGCTGCCGCTGATCGAGGATGACGGCGTCTCGGCGCGGGTCATCATGGGCACGCTATGGGGGGAAACGGCGGCGACCACCTGCCATGCGGAGACGATCTACGCCGACATTCTGCTCGCCGCCGGCGGCACGATGCCGATCGACGCCGGGGCCGACGAGCGCGCCGTCTACGTCGCACTAGGCGACGCCAGCCTCGACGGCCAGCCGCTGGAGCCGCAGACGATGTACGTGCTGCGCCCCGGCACCCCCGCGACGCTGCGCTCCGAGCAGGGCGGCCGGGTCATGCTGTGCGGCGGCGAGGCGTTCACCACCTCGCGCCACGTCTGGTGGAATTTCGTCTCGTCGGATCGCGACCGCATCAACCAGGCGAAGGACGACTGGAAAGCCGGCCGATTCCCGAAGGTGCCGGGCGACGACAAGGAATTCATCCCGATCCCGGAAGTGCCGAAAACCGTCAGCTATCCCTGACTTGCCGTTTGCGTAAGCCGGTAGCATGATCGGGCAGGCCAGCCGCCGGGGAAGGACCGTCCGCATGATCGACCTCGAACGCAGGCGCATCCCCCTCCCCACCGGCGTGACGCTGGACGTCACCCTCGGCGGGCCGGAGGACGGCGACGCGCTGATCTTCCTGCACGGCTTTCCCGAATCCGCGCGCACCTGGCGCCACCAGCTGACGGAGCTGGCGCGCGACCATTTCGTCGTCGCGCCGGACCAGCGCGGCTTCGCCGGCTCGTCGAAGCCCGAAGGCGTCGACGCCTATCGCACCGCCCAGCCGATCGCCGACCTGCTTGCCCTCGCCGACACGCTCGATGTCGACCGCTTCACCCTCATCGGCCATGACTGGGGCGGTGCGGTCGCATGGGCGGCGGCGCTCGCCCGGCCGGACCGGGTCGCCCGCCTCGTCATCCTCAATGCTCCGCACCCGCTGATCTTCCAGCGCACGCTGATCGACGATCCGGCCCAGCGCGCCGCCAGCCAGTACATCCGCGCCTTCCGCGATCCCGGCATGGAAGCGGCGATCACCGCGATGGGCCTCGGCACCTTCTTCGACGCCAGCTTCCGCAACCATGCCGACCTCAGCCGCATCCCCGCCGACGAACGCGCCGCCTACCTCGCCGAATGGGGCCAACCGGGGGCGTTGACCGGCATGCTCAACTGGTACCGCGCGGCCAGCGTCGTCGTGCCGGCGCCAAACGAAATGGTCGAGCGCCCGGCGTTCATCGACGCGCCGTTCCCGCCGGTGACAGTGCCGACGCTGGTCGTCTGGGGCACCCGCGACGCCGCGCTGCTGCCCTGCCAGCTGGAGGGGCTGGACGGGCTGATCGACGACCTGACGCTGGTCCGCGTCGACGCCGGCCATTTCCTGACCTGGGAAGCGCCGGAGCCGGTCAACCGCGCGATCCGCGCCTTCCTTGCGGCCCGCCCCGCCGCCTGACCCGGCTGCGCGCGCCCGGTTGCCCTCGCCCCACGCTACCCGTAAAGCCGCGCAGCCATGTCCGCGCCACTCATCATCGCCGTGCCGAAGGGCCGCATCCTCGACGAGGCGCTGCCGCTGCTCGCCCAGGTCGGAATAGAGCCGGAGGCCGCTTTCGCCGACCCGGACAGCCGGGCCCTGCGCTTTTCCACCAATCATCCAGCGATCTCGCTGATCCGCGTCCGCGCGTTCGACGTCGCAACCTTCGTCGCCCATGGCGCGGCGCAGATCGGCATCGTCGGCTCGGACGTGCTGCTGGAATTCGACTATTCGGAACTCTACGCCCCGGTCGACCTCGGCATCGGCCGCTGCCGCATTTCGATCGCCGAGCCGGTCGGTCTCGCCGCCGGGGAGCAGCGCGAACGCAGCCACGTCCGCATCGCCACCAAATACCCGCACCTGACCGCCCGCCACTTCGAGGCGCAGGGCATCCAGGCCGAATGTGTCAAGCTGAACGGCGCGATGGAACTCGCCCCCACCCTCGGCCTCGCCAGCCGCATCGTCGACCTCGTCTCGTCCGGCCGGACGCTGAAGGAAAACGGACTGGTCGAAGTGGAAGTGATCGCCCAAGTCTCCGCCCGCCTGATCGTCAACCGCGCCGCGTTCAAGCTGCGCGCGGCCGAGGTGGCCCCGCTGGTCGAAGCTTTCCGCAAGGCAGCGGCATGAACCGCTCCGCGCGCCCCTCGACCACGTACGGGATGGACGCGAACGGCGTTGCCGAACAACGCGGCCCAGCCGCCGTGCGTCCCTCGACTGCGCTCGGGATGGACGGGTTGGCGGGTGCCCCTGTCCCTTCCGACGCCGGGAATAGTCATCCCGTCTTCCAAACCCGCCCATCCCGAGCGCAGTCGAGGGACCCGCAAGCCCTCCGCACACCCGCAAACACCCCAACATCCCCGCCTATCCCGAGCACAGCCAAGGGACGCACCAACCCCCAACCCATCCACCCCCACCCATGACCCAGCGCCTCACCGCCACCGCCCCGGATTTCGCGGCCGCCTTCGCGGCGCTGGTCAACGCCCGGCGCGAGGCGGATGCCGATGTCTCGCGCGATGTCGCCGCGATCATCGCCGCGGTCCGCGAACAGGGCGACGCGGCCGTCGCCGACTATACCCGCCGCTTCGACCGGTTCGATCCGGATGCGGAAGGCTGGACCGTCCCCGCCGTCGCGCGCCGCGCCGCGCTCGACGGGCTGGCGCCGGACCTGCGCCGCGCACTCGACCTCGCCGCCAGCCGTATCGCTGCCTATCACGCCGCCCAGAAGCCGGCGGACAGCGACTCGGTCGATACCGCCGGCGTCCGCCTCGGCGCGCGCTGGCGGCCGGTCGATGCCGCCGGGCTGTATGTGCCGGGCGGGCGCGCCGCCTATCCCAGTTCGCTGCTGATGAACGCCATACCGGCGCGGGTCGCCGGGGTCCCGCGGCTGGCGATGGTCACGCCAGCGCCGGACGGCCTGCTCAATCCGCTGGTCCTCGCCGCGGCGGAGATCGCCGGCATCGACGAGATCTGGCGGATCGGCGGCGCGCAGGCGATCGCCGCTCTCGCCTACGGCACCGCGCGCATCGCCCCGGTCGACGTCATCACCGGCCCCGGCAACGCCTGGGTGGCGGAAGCGAAGCGCCAGTTGTTCGGCGTCGTCGGCATCGACATGGTCGCCGGGCCGAGCGAGATCGTCGTCGTCGCCGATGCGGCCAACGACCCGGACTGGATCGCTGCCGACCTGCTGAGCCAGGCCGAGCACGATCCGACCAGCCAGTCGATCCTCTTCACGGACAACACCGCCTTCGCCGATGCGGTGGCGGCGGCGGTCGAGCGCCGCCTGCCCACCCTCGCCACCGAAGCGACGGCGCGGGCAAGCTGGCAGGCCAACGGCGCGATCATCGTCGTCGAACGGCTGATCGACACGGCGCCACTGGTCGACCGGCTGGCGCCGGAGCATCTGGAACTGGCCGTCGCCGACCCGGCGCCGCTGTTCGACGCCGTCCGCCATGCCGGGTCGATCTTCCTCGGCCGCTACACGCCAGAGGCTGTCGGCGACTATGTCGGCGGACCGAACCATGTGCTGCCGACCGGGCGGCGCGCGCGCTTCTCTTCCGGCCTGTCGGTCACCGATTTCATGAAGCGGACCAGCTTCCTGTCCTGCGATGCCGCCGCGCTCGCCGCGATCGGCCCGGCGGCGGTGGCGCTGGCCGAAGCGGAAGGGTTGCCGGCGCACGCCGCCTCGGTTGCCGCGCGGCTGGGCGGCTGACCCCGCCGCACTCTTACGCGCTCGCACGCTATCTGTTTCCCACCCTGCCCGCGCGAAAGCAGGGCATGCAATTCCATCTGCCGTGAAAAGGCTCTAGGGGACGCGCAGCATGACCAAAGCCATTCGTTCCCAGTCCCGATCGGCGGCGCGCCTCGCTGCCGTCCAGGCCCTTTACCAGCATGAGATGGAGGGGACCGCGCCGCCGCGTCTGCTTCACGAATTCCACCAGCACCGGCTGGGCGCGACGATAGAGGAGGTCGAATATGCCGAGGCGGAGGTCGATTTCTTCGACGATGTGGTGAAGGGCGCGATCGCCCGCCGCGAAGAGATCGACGCGCTGATCGGCACCCATCTTGCCGCCGGCTGGACGCTCGACCGGCTCGACCGGCCGATGCGGCAGATCCTGCGCGCGGGCACCTATGAACTGCTCGCCCGCGCCGACATTCCCGTCGCCGCGGTGATCAGCGAATATGTCGATGTCGCCCACGCCTTTTACGACAAGCGCGAGACCAGCTTCGTCAACGGCCTGCTCGACGCGGTCGCGAAGCAGGCGCGACCGTGACCGCGCGCGGCGGGCGATGAACGAAGCCGCCTTCATCGCCGCGCTGCGCGCCTTCGCCACCGATCCGGCCGCGCGCGGGCTGGCCGACGACGCAGCGGTGCTCGGCGATCTGGTGCTGACCCACGACATGATCGTCGCCGGCGTGCATTTCCTCGCCGACGACCCGCCCGCGGACGTCGCGTGGAAACTGGTCGCGGTCAACCTGTCGGACCTGGCCGCCAAGGGCGCCACGCCGGTCGGCTGCCTGCTCGGCGCCGGGCTGGGCGGAGATCCCGGCTGGGATGCCGCCTTCGTCGAAGGGCTGGGCGCGGCGCTGGCGTATTTCGCCCTGCCGCTGCTCGGCGGCGACACGGTGGCGATGCCGGCTGGGGCCCCGCGCAGCTTCGGGCTGACCGCGCTCGGCCGCGCCGCAGTCGCTCCGTCGCGCGCCGGGGCGCAGGCGGGCGACGCTCTCTACGTTACCGGCACGATCGGCGACGCCGGACTTGGCCTTGCCCTGCTCCGCGCCGGGCGCACCGAACCGGCGCCGCCGATCGCCGCCTATCGCCGCCCAGTTCCCCGCCTTGCCGACGGTCGCACGCTCGCGCCGCAGGTCAGTGCGATGATGGACGTGTCCGACGGGCTGTTGCTCGACGCGGCGCGGATGGCGGCGGCAAGCGGTCTCGCCCTCACCGTCGCCCTCGACGCGGTGCCGCTGTCGGACGCGGCGCGGGCGGAGGAGCTGGCCGTGCTCGACGCCGCCACCGCCGGCGACGACTACCAGTTGCTGTTCGCCCTTGCGCCGGATCGCGCGCCGCCGATCGCGGCCACCCGGATCGGCCGTTTCGCTGCCGGCAGCGGTCTCGCGCTCACCGCCGCCGGCGCATCGGTACCGCTTCCTGCCCGCCTCGGCTACCTGCACCGCTGAGGTACGTCGTCGCCTCGGTTACGCCATTCGCTTGTCAAACCGAAAATGGGCCCTCTATACGGAACGGCGGCATAAAAGACGCGGATGCCGCCCTCGGGCCGACGCGTCGAGAGCAGGGGAAGGGTTTACAGATGACAGTGGTCATGCTCGCCATGATTTGTGGCGTGATCGCGGTGCTTTACGGCATCGTCACCAGCCGGCAGATCCTCGCCGCATCGGCAGGCAACGAAAAGATGCAGCAGATCGCCGGCGCGATCCAGGAAGGCGCCAAGGCGTATCTGGGCCGTCAATACCGTACCATCGCGATCGTCGGCGTCGGCGTCGCGGTCATCGTCGCCGTCTTTCTCGGCCCGATCTCGGCCACGGGCTTCGTGATCGGCGCGCTGCTCTCCGGTGTCGCCGGCTATATCGGCATGAACATCTCGGTGCGCGCCAACGTCCGCACTGCGGAGGCGGCGCGCGGCTCGCTGCAGGGCGGCCTCACCCTCGCCTTCCGCTCCGGCGCGGTCACCGGCATGCTCGTCGCCGGGCTCGGCCTGCTCGCCATCGCCGGTTTCTACTGGTATCTCACTGATATAGCAGGAAATTCTTCAAATGACCGAATCGTCATCGACGCGCTCGTCGCCCTCGCCTTCGGCGCTTCGCTGATCTCGATCTTCGCTCGTCTCGGCGGCGGAATCTTCACCAAGGCCGCCGATGTCGGCGCCGATCTCGTCGGCAAGGTCGAGGCTGGGATTCCAGAGGACGATCCCCGCAACCCGGCAGTTATCGCCGATAACGTCGGCGATAACGTCGGCGATTGCGCCGGCATGGCTGCCGACCTGTTCGAAACCTATGTCGTGACGCTCGGCGTCACCATGGTGTCGGTCGCGCTGCTGGTGCAGACCTCCGCCGCCCAGCTCGCCGCGCTGATGGCGCTGCCGCTGCTCGTCGGCGGCGTCTGCATCATCACCTCGATTATCGGCACCTATTTCGTCCGCCTCGGCGGCAACCAGTCGATCATGGGCGCGCTCTACAAGGGCTTCTGGGCAACCGTGATCCTCGCCATCCCGGCGATCTACTTCGCCACCCAGTACGCACTCGGCGACATGCATCAGGTGATCGGCGGCGCCGAGTTCCTGCAGAGCGCGACCGAAGGCTTCCCCGACGGCCTGGTCGATACGGCCAGCGCCACCGGCATCGCCGGCGGCGTCACCGGCATGGGCCTGTTCTGGTGCATGATGATCGGCCTCGCCGTCACCGGCCTGCTGGTCTGGATCACCGAATATTACACCGGGACCGGCTACCGCCCTGTCCGCTCGATCGCCAAGGCGTCCGAAACCGGCCACGGCACCAATGTGATCCAGGGCCTGGCGATCAGCCTGGAATCGACGGCGTTGCCGACGCTGGTCATCGTCGTCGCGGTTGTCGCCGCCTACCAGGTCGCCGGCGTCATCGGCATCGCCTTCGCTGCCACTTCGATGCTGGCGCTTGCCGGCATGGTCGTCGCTCTGGATGCCTACGGCCCCGTCACCGACAATGCCGGCGGCATCGCCGAAATGGCCGGGCTGGAGGATGAGGTCCGCCACCGCACCGATGCCCTCGACGCGGTCGGCAACACCACCAAGGCGGTGACCAAGGGCTATGCGATCGGCTCGGCCGGCCTGGCCGCACTGGTGCTGTTTGGCGCCTACACCACCGATCTCGGCATCTTCTTCCCGGATCTGGCGGTCGATTTCACCTTGTCCAACCCCTATGTGATCGTCGGCCTGCTGCTCGGCGCGCTGCTGCCCTATCTGTTCGGTGGGATGGGGATGACCGCGGTCGGCCGCGCCGCCGGATCGGTGGTCGAGGAGGTTCGCGCCCAGTTCCGCGACAATCCGGGAATCATGGAAGGGACCAGCCGGCCCAACTACGCCCGCACCGTCGACCTCGTCACAAAGGCGGCGATCCGCGAGATGATCGTGCCGTCGCTGCTGCCGGTGCTGGCGCCGCTGGTCGTGTTCTTCGCGGTCAGCGCCGTCGCCGGTCGGGCGGAAGGCTTCGCGGCGCTCGGCGCGCTGCTGCTTGGCGTCATCGTCTCCGGCCTGTTCGTGGCCGTGTCGATGACCTCGGGCGGCGGTGCGTGGGACAACGCCAAGAAGTATATCGAGGACGGCAACCACGGCGGCAAGGGCAGCGAAGCCCATAAGGCTGCCGTCACCGGCGACACCGTCGGCGATCCGTACAAGGACACCGCCGGGCCCGCCGTCAACCCGATGATCAAGATCACCAACATCGTTGCGCTGCTGCTGCTCGCGGCGCTGGCCCACGCGGCGATCTGATCCCGATCACCCGAACGCTGCCCCGGCATCCGCGCCTTTTCCGGAAGGCCGGATGCCGAGGCTTCTTTTTTTGCGGCCCGCGCCCCTGTTCAGCCCGGCAACCCGGCGATAAGCTGACGTATCAATATGTTGCGCAGGGGAGGCGGGGATGATCAACGACAGCCAAAACGACGCCGGAGCGATAGACCGCCGGACGATGATGAAAGCGGGCGGAGCGGCGGCGGCGCTGCTGGCACCGGGCGTGGCCCAGGCGGCGCGCGGCGGCGCTGATCAGGCGGCGGTGCTGAAAGCGATCGACTCCAATCAGGGCGCCGCAATTCAGCGCCTCGCCGACTGGATCAAGCTGCCGTCGATCGCCGCTGAAAAGCGCAATATCGACGAAGGCGTCGCCCACATGATCGCGCTGGTGCAAGATGCCGGCTTTCAGACCGCGAAGCCGGTCCCGACCGGCGGCGTACCGTCGGTACTGGCAACGCTGGACAGCGGCGCCAAGCACTGGATCGGCGTCTACTTCATGTACGACGTCAAGCAGTTCGACCCGGCAGAGTGGTCGTCGCCGCCGCTGGAGGCGCGGCTGGTCGACCGGCCCGGCCTCGGCAAGGTAATGGTCGGGCGCGGCGCGGTGAACCAGAAGGGGCCGGAGATGAGTTTCCTCGCCGCCGTCCGCGCCTTCAAGGACAGCGGCCGCAAGCTGCCGGTCAATATCGCCCTGATCGCCGAAGGCGAGGAGGAGATCGCCTCTCCCAACTTTCCGAAGGCGATCAGCCATCCCGACGTGCTGCCGACCCTGCAGAAATGCGTGGGCGTGTTCATTCCGTCTGCCAGCCAGGCGATGGATGGCACCAGCACACTGACGCTGGGCGCGAAAGGCGCGGTCGAACTGCAATTGATCTCCAGCGGCGAACGCTGGGGACGCGGGCCGACCAAGGACATCCATTCGAGCAACTTCGCTCGGGTCGATAGTCCAGCCTGGCGGCTCGTCCAGGCGCTCGACACGCTGATGAAGCCCGATGGCCATACCATCGCGGTCGACGGTTGGTACGACAATGTCCTGCCGCTTTCGGCGCGCGAAAAGGCGCTGATCGCGGAAACCGCGAAGCGGACGAGCGAGGAAGAGGTGAAACGCCAGCTCGGCGTCAGCCGCTGGATCAACGACGAGTCCTGGGTTCAGGCGCTGGAACGGCTCGCTTCACAGCCGACGATCAACATCCAGGGCCTGGTCGCCGGTTATACCGGCCCCGGCGGCAAGACCATCCTGCCGCATCGCGCCGTCGCCAAGATGGAGTTCCGCCTGACGCCGGCGATGACCAAGGAAGAGGCGATCGCCAAATTCAACGCCCATCTGAAGAAGCACGGCTTCGACGATCTGGAGGTACAGGTCACTGGCGGCTACGGCCCGACGATCACCAATGAGGACAGCGCACTGGTCCGCTCCGAAAAGGCGGTGATGGAGCGGCTGGGCGTCGCCTACACGATCATCCCGCGCAGCGCCGGATCATGGCCGGGCGTCGTCTTTTCCGGGCCGCCGCTCAACCTGCCTGCCGCGCAATGGGGCATGGGTCACGGCAGCGGCGCGCACGGACCGGACGAATATTTCCTGATCGAGAGCGCCAACCCGAAGGTGATGGGCATGGCGGAAGCGAGCAAGGCCTATGTCGCCCTGCTCTACGAGATCGCGAAACAGGCGGCGATCCGCGCCTGATCGCGGCGGGCGCGCCGTCAGGCCTTGTCCGGCCCGGCGCGCTCCGCCCAGCGCGGGCGCTCCATTTGGAACAGGTCGGTCTGGCGCGCATACCATCCGGCGCCGTGCATCCGCGCGATCAGGTCCATAGCCGGCGTATCGATGTGCAGCCGTTCCCGGTCGAGCAGCAGCGCGTCGTCGATATGGGCGTGGACGACCTCGGCGATCACCGCCGTCTGATGCGGGCCGGTCTCGATCGCGTACAGTACCCGGCATTCGAAACTGGCCGGGGCAGTCGCGATGCGGGGGGGTGCGACCTGCGCCGCAGGCGCCAGCGCCAATCCGGCCAGTTCCGCCTCGCTCATTTCCGGGGGGGCGTCGATGCAGGTCAGGTTCATCGCCGCGCCATGCGCCGCGTCGACCAGGTTGACGACGAACTCACCGGTCGCGCGGATATTGACGGCGGTATCCTTCAACCGGCCCTCGCCATGCGCAAGCAAGCCAAGCGCGATCGTCGGCGGTGCGTCGCCCAGCACGTTGAAGAAGCTGTAAGGCGCGGCATTGACCGGCCCACCCGGCAGGCACGAGGTTACCCAGGCGATCGGCCGCGGCGTCACACATGCGGTCAGGATCTTGTAGCGGCCCTCCCGCGGCAGGGCACGCATGTCGACATCCACTGCCCTAGTCCTGGCGGACGACGGCGGCCTTCGGCGCCTCGTCGACGATCAGCCGGAACACGTCGGGCCGCGCATAATGGCCGACGACGTCGAAATCATATTTGCCGCGCACCACCTCGCCCAGGTCGATGTCGGCATAAAGGATGGCCTCACCGCTGAAATCCGGGCCGGCGAGCAGTTCGCCGTGCGGGCTGACGATCAGGCTGCCGCCACGCATCAATACCGTGTCCGGCGCATCGCCCAGCGCGCATTCATAGTCGGCCGGGAAGGCGCCGCGCGTGATGTGCTGGCAGGCGGAGAGCACATAGCAGCGCCCTTCCAGCGCGATATGTCGCATCGTCGCCGCCCAGCTGTCGCGGTCGTCGGCGGTCGGCGCGCAATAGATGCTGATTCCCTTGTCGTACATCGCCAGGCGCAATGCCGGCATATAGTTTTCCCAGCAGATCACCGCGCCGATCCGGCCCAGACTGGTCTCGAATACCGGCAGGGTCGAACCGTCGCCGAACCCCCAGATCAGCCGCTCGGCAGCGGTCGGCATCAACTTGCGGTGCTTGCCGACCAGCCCCTTGGCACCGTCGATAAACAGGGCGGAGCAATAAAGCGTGCCGCCGTCCCGCTCCAGCGCGCCGATCACCACGAACAGGCCGGTTTCGGCGGCCGCCTCGGCGAGCAACGCCAGTTCTGGTCCGTCCAGGTCGACCGCACCGTCATAGTAGCGGCGGAAGGCATCGCGCCCCTCCGGCTTGCGCAGGCCGACCGGTGTGCCGAACGACGCTCCCTTGGGATAGCCGCCAAGAAACACTTCCGGAAATACCGCCAGCCACGCCCCCGCCTCCGCTGCTTCGCGGATCAGCCGGGCGGCCTTCTCCGCCGAGGCAAGCGGATCGAACGGAATCGACGCGGATTGGACCACCGCCGCCTTGTACTGGGTCATCTGAAGCCTCCGTCCGCTTGCGATAGCCGGTAGACCGTCGCGTTGACAGTCAGACCGAATATATTTTAGGCCTATAATAGCTGCAAGGGAGCGCACCGGTGGCGACCGAAAGCTACGACCAGTATCGCGAAGAGGTGATCGGCCGCGCCAACGTGGCGGACACGGACGAGCTGGTCGATTTCTATCGCGACCTGCAACAGCAACACGCCGGCGCGCTGTGGACCGTCGCCAACAAGATCGAGCCGTGGGAGCCGGCCTCCCCCTCCGTCCCCATCGTCTGGCATTACGACCGGCTGCGCGCCCATGTGCTGCGCGCGCTCGACCTGGTGACGCCGGAACAGGCCGGCCGGCGCGTCGTCTATCTCGCCAATCCGGGGCGGGCGGACGTGACCGCTGCGGTCGGCTGGCTCTATTCCGGCATCCAGGTCATGGCGCCGGGCGAGCTGGCGTCCAGCCACCGCCATTCCGCCTCGGCGCTCCGCTTCATCATGGAAGGGTCCGGCGCCTTCACCAATGTCGACGGCCACAAAATGACGCTCGGCCGCAATGATTTCGTGCTGACCCCGAACGGGACCTGGCACGAACATGGCGTCGCCGAGGACGGCACGATCTGCACCTGGCAGGACGGGCTGGATATTCCCCTGATGAATGCGCTCGACGCCAATTTCTACGAGGTCCATCCAGACCTGCAACAGGCGGTGACGTTCCCGATCGACGATTCGACCGCGAGCTGGGGCAACCCGGCGCTGAAGCCGGCGGGCGAAACCTGGTCGAAACGCTATTCACCGCTGCTCAAATATGAATGGGCGCCGACCTACGAGGCACTGCTGCGCTACAGTCGGGTAACCGACGGCTCGCCCTATGACGGCATCCACATGGACTTTGTAAACCCGTTCACCGGCGATCCGCCGATGCTGACGATGGGCGCGTCGATGCAGTTGCTACGCCCCGGCGAGCGCACCAAGGCGCACCGTGAGGTCGGCTCGTTCGTCTATCAATGCGCCAAGGGTGCCGGCCATTCGATCGTCAACGGCAAGCGGCTCGACTGGAAGGAGCGTGACATCTTTGTCGTCCCGTCCTGGATGTGGCACGAACACGCCAATGCCTCCGCCAGCGAGGATGCCTGCCTGTTCTCGTTCCACGACCTGCCGGTGATGCACGCACTCGGCCTGTACCGGGCCGAAGGCCTGGCCGAGAATAGCGGCCACCAGCCGGTTCTTCCCTGATTTCCCGCTTCCCCGAAAGGATTGCCATGCGTCTCGTCACCTATCGCGCCACCATCGAAGCGGAGAGCCGACTCGGCGTACTGGTCGACGATCTGGTCGTCGATGTCGCTGCGCTCGGCGCCCGCGCCGACGTACCGATGCCGTCGCGGATGCTGGATTTCATCGATCTCGGCCCGGTCGCCCTTGCCGAGTTGAAGGCCCTGCTGGCGGCGGCGAACGGCCGCTGGCCGGTTGGCGGCGCGTTGCCGATCGACAATGTGATGCTGCTCGCGCCGATCCCGCGCCCGCGCAAGAACCTGTTCGGTATCGGCCTCAACTATGTCGAGCATGTCGACGAAAGCGCCCGCTCGCTCGACACCGCCAAGGAGTTGCCGAAGCAGCCGATCATCTTCTCCAAGCCGCCGACCTGCGTCGTCGGCCCCGGCGACCCCGTGGTCCACAACGGCGCAATCACCCAGCAGCTCGACTGGGAGGTGGAACTGGCCTGCGTGATCGGGCGCAGCGCAAGGCGCGTGTCGGCCAACGCGGCGCTGAACCACGTGTTCGGCTACACCGTGTGCATCGACATCAGCGCCCGCGACAACCGCCGCGCCGGCCAGTGGATCTATTCGAAGGGCATGGACAGCTACGCGCCGCTCGGGCCGTGCATCGTTACCGCCGATGACATCCCCGATCCGCAGACGCTTGACTTGTGGCTGACCGTCAACGGGGTGGAGAAGCAGCGGTCGAACACCCACCACATGCTGTTCGACGTCGCCACCCTGATCGCCGACATCAGCCAGGGCATTGCGCTCGAACCCGGCGACATCATCGCCACCGGCACGCCGGCCGGCGTCGGCGCCGGGCGCGATCCGCAGGAATGGTTGTGGCCCGGTGACGTGATCGAGGCCGGCGTCGACGGCATCGGCAGGTTGCGCCACCCCGTCGTCGCCGGCTGAGCGCGACAGCCCGCGCACAGACGTCATCCCGCCTGCGCTGCCCAGAGCATATGCGCGTCGACTTCCAGCCGTAGCATCGCGCGCAATGCCTCGCCACGGGCGGTGATCTCCGCGCGGCGCGCCTCGCGCGCCTGCCTTTCCGCATAGAGCTGATCGGCAAGGTCAATCGCGCCCAGCGCGCGGCCGCGCACCGTACGGTCGGCAACCGCCTGTGCCTGCGCGGCCGCCTCGGCGATGTCTCTCCAGACATCGAGCAGCATTCGGGCGTTCGACAAGGCCGCGCTGGCCGCCGCCTCCACTTCTCGCTCGGTGGCCGTCAGTTCGAGCGCGACCGATCGCGCTGCAGCAGCGGCATCGTCGACAGCGGCGGCGCGGTGTCGCCCGCCAATCGGGATCGACGCGACCAGGCCGGCACCCTTTTCCATGCCGCCGCGCTCGCTGAACAGGCGAATGCCGAGCGAGGGGTCGGCAACCCGGTCCGCCCGCGCGCGATCGGCAAGCACGGCATGCCGGCCGGCTTCCGCTCGAGCTGCCGCGATCGCGTGGCTTTCCGTGACGGCCCGGTCGCGCAGTGCCGGCAAGCCATCTGCAAAGGCTGCCGGCTCGGCCAGCACCGGCGGGTCCACCGGCAGCGGCAGCTCCGGAAAGCTGGCCGCCAGGACCGCCCGTGCCGCTGCCGCCCGCGCCCGTGACTCCGCCATTTGCGCCCTCGCCAGCGCCAATGCCGATCGCGCGCGTTCCCCGTCGAGGGCAGCGGCGTCACGCAGGGCGATCTGTCGGCTCACCGCGGCCAGTGCCTGCTCCAGATTGGCGACCGCCTCCGCATCCGTCCGGGCCAGCGCCGTCGCGGTCAGCCAGTCGTACCACTGGCGTCCCAGCGTCAACGCCATCGCATGGCGAACGTCGGCAAGGCGATTGCGCGCTACATCGACGATGAGACCGCCCGCCCGGCGGTCGAGCGCCGCCTTGCCTGGCAGGCGGATCGGTCTGCTGATCGTCGCATCGAATTCACCGAACCGCCCCTCCATTTCAATCGACCGGCGGGCGTAACCACCCTCGACAGTGATCTCGTGCGGGCCGGCGCGCAGCATGTCGGCCTGCGCGCGCGCCGCATCGAGCCGGGCGGCGGCGGCAAGGACCGTCGGGTGATTGTCGAGCGCAGCGGCGACGAGTTCCGGCACCGGCAGGTCGGTGCGCTGACCATGGGCGGCCGCGCTGGCCAACAATACCGCGCTGAGCGCGCCAACCCATCCCAGGCGGGCAGATCCCCTCATGCTATCCGCCCCGCCGCCAGCACCGGCGTGACCTGCCAGCGCACGGGCCCGCTACGCTGAAGTGCCGCTACCCGGGCAACAAGTGCGTCGACCGCATTTCCCGGAACGATCAGGGCAACTGCCGCGCGATCGAGCTGTCCGGCGACCTGCTCAGCGGTGCAGGCATCACTGAAATCACGCCCGAAGACGGTTTCGGGGCGGAGATGAACGATCCCGCCGGATTCATCCCGCATCGCCTGGGCGAGCGGCGCGCCGTCAGCGGCGACACAGTAGAAGGTGAGCATCATATCAGGCATGGCCAGCCTCCTCGGCGGCTTCGCCGAATCGTTCGAACAGCATCGGCAGCAGGACGAGCGTCAGCAGCGTCGAGGTGACGAGGCCGCCGATCACCACGATCGCCAGCGGCCGCTGGATTTCCGAGCCGGGACCGGTGGCAAACAGTAACGGGACAAGACCGAATGCGGCGATGCTCGCCGTCATCATCACCGGCCGAAGGCGGCGCTCGGCCCCCAGCCGCACGGTCTGTGCCATCGGCATGCCTTGCGCCCGCAACTGCCGGAAATAGGTGACCAGCACCAATCCGTTCAGCACTGCGATGCCGAGCAGGGCGATGAAGCCGACCGACGCCGGCACCGATAGATATTCCCCCGACACCCAGAGGGTCAGAATGCCACCGACCAGTGCGAACGGGATATTGGCGATGATCAAGGCGGAAGCGCGCAGCGAACGGAGCGTGGCGACCAGCACGAGGAAGATCAGTAGCAGCGCGACCGGCACGACCAGCATCAGCCGGGCCGACGCCCGCTGCTGATTCTCGAACTGCCCGCCCCAGACAAGACGGTAGCCCTGCGGCAAAGTGATCTGCTCCGCAACGGCCGCCTTCGCTTCATCGACATAGCCGACCAGATCGCGGCCGGAGACGAAGGCCTGAACCAGCGCGTAACGCGCACCGTCCTCATGGTCGACCTTCACCGGACCGGCGACGCGGGACACGTGCGCCAGGTCGCTGACCCGGGCCAGGCTGCCGTCCGGCGAGCGCAGCATCAGGTCGGCAAAGCGCGCTGGGTCGTTGCGCAGCGTGTCGTCGCCACGGACGATGATCGGCGTCCTGCGCTGGCCTTCGGCGACGATGCCTGCATCCATTCCCTCAAGCTGGGCGCGCATCGCGTCCTGCAGCGTATCGATCGGCATGCCGGCGCGCCCGGCCGCCAGACGGTCGATATCGATCTGCAGATAGTCGACCGTGTCGTTGGCAACGGTCAACACCTCCGACGCGCCACGCACCCGCGACAACACTGCCTGCACGCGCCCGGCAAGATCGGCGAGCGTGCCCAGATCCGGGCCGAAGATCTTGATCGCCAAGTCCCCGCGCGCACCGGTCAGCATTTCCGATACCCGCATCTCGATTGGCTGGGTGAAACTGACATCAGTGCCAGGCAGGGCATGCATCGCCTCGCGCATGCCGGCGACGATGTCGTCCTTGTCGCCACGCCATTCGGCGCGCGGCTTCAGCATGACGAAGCTGTCCGCCTCACCCAACCCCATCGGGTCGAGGCCGATCTCGTCGGTGCCGACGCGGGTGATCACCGCCGTCACCTCCGGTACCTTTGCCAGGATCGCCCGCTGTGCGGCCTTGTCCATCTCGATCGACCGGTCGAGGCCGATGCTCGGAAGCTTTGCGGTCTGCATGACGACGGACCCCTCGTCCATGGTCGGCATGAAGGTCTTGCCGACCGCACCATAGGCAGCCACCGCCGCCAGCAAGCCGCCGCCGGCCAGCACGTAGACCACCGGCTTGTTGGCGAAGGCTGCGTCGAGCAGAGCGCGATAGCGCGGCATCAACACTCGCATGATCCATGGTTCGCCGTGCCGGCCCGAACGCAGGCCGAACGACGCCAGCACCGGCACCAGTGTCAACGCGATCAGCAGCGACGCGATCAGCGCGATGATGATCGTCAGCGCGACCGGGCCGAACAGCTTGCCCTCCAGCCCTTCGAGCGACAGCAGCGGCAGAAACACCAGCGCGATGATCAGGATGCCGGCCGCGACCGGCACGATGACGTCGCTGGTCGCCCGGAACACCTGGTTGAGGCGTGGGCGGTGATCGGCGGGATCGGCGCCGTTCAGGCGCTCCACGACATTTTCGACAACCACGACCGCGCCGTCGACCAGTATGCCGATGGCGATCGCCAGGCCACCGAGACTCATCAGGTTTGCCGTCAGCCCGACCCCACGCATGACGAGGAAGGTGATCAGCGCGGCAAGCGGCAAGGTGGCGGCGACGATGGCGGCGGCACGCCAGTCGGCAAGGAACAGGATCAGCAGGATGGCGACGAGCACCGTCGCCTCGAGCAGCGCCTTCTCCACGGTGCCGACTGCCCGGTCGATCAGGTCGGACCGATCGTAAAAGACATGAATGTCGGTGTCGGCCGGCAGGGTCGCCTGCACTTCGGCAAGCCGGATCTTGACCCCGTCCACAACGCGTCGCGCATCGGCGCCGCGCAGGGCAATCACCAGCCCCTGCACTGCTTCGCCCTGCCCGTCCTTGCTGACCGCGCCGTAACGGGTGACGCTGCCGATGCCGACCTCGGCGACATCGCCCAGTCGAACGACCTTGCCGTCATGCGTCCGCAGTACCTGCGCCTGCAGATCGGCTACCGTTCGTATGGCGCCGACCGCGCGGACGATCAATACATCCTCGCCGTCGCCAAGGCGCCCTGCGCCGTCGTTGCGGTTGCCCGCTTCGATCGCTTCACGCAGCTCAGCCATGCCCAGCCCGGCGGCAGCCAGCGCCACCGGGTCCGGCCGCACCTCGAACGCCTTCGCATGTCCGCCCAGCACGTTCACATCGGCAACGCCCGGAACGGTGCGCAGCGCAGGGCGGATCGTCCAGTCGAGCAGGCTGCGCTTGGCCTCCAGCGACAACGGTCCCTCGATCGTGAACATGAACAGTTCGGACAGCGGCGTCGAAATCGGCGCGAGGCCGCCGGTGACCGCCGGCGGCAGTTCGGCCATCACACCGGACAACCGCTCCGTCACCTGCTGGCGCGCCCAGTAGATGTCCGCGCCGTCCTCGAAATCGATGGTAATGTCGGCAAGGGCATATTTGGCGAGCGACCGCAGCACGACTTGTCGCGGAATGCCCAGCATCTCCATCTCGATCGGCGTAATGACGCGGGTCTCGACCTCCTCCGGCGTCATGCCCGGCGCCTTCAGGATGATCTTCACCTGTGTCGGCGCGATATCGGGGTAGGCATCCACCGGCAGCTTGACGAAAGCCCAGGCACCAAGCGCCGCGACGATCCCCGCGACCAGCAGGACGAGCAGCCGGTAGGATAGCGAATGGGCAACGAGCGCACGCAGCATCTGCGAATCAATCCGCCGCCGCGAGCGATTTTAGCTCACTCACCGCACTTACGGCCACCTGCTCACCGGGTTTCAGGCCAGACAGCACCACCTGCGCCCCATCCGCACCACTGCCGCCCTCACCAAGACGGACCGGGCGTGCCACCACCCCCGCCTTCGTCCTGACGAAGGCAAGAGTGCTATCACCCAATCGGGCGATCGCCGCCGCTGGCACCCGCACCGCGCTATCCGGCGCCGGTCCCAACACCGACAGGGTCAGCGACTGGCCGGATCGCAGCTCGGCGGAAGCCGGGAAGCGGGCGGTCAGCGTTGCCGACCGCGTCTGCGGGTCGAGCGCGGTGCCGACCGCGACAACCTGCCCTTCCAAGCCGGGGCCCGCGATGACCCGCATGCCGGGGTGAACACGGCCAATCAGGCGCTGCGGCAATTGCGCTCGTGCCTGTAGCGGTCCGGCCCCGTCGATCACGAACGGCGCAGCCCCAAGATCGAGCGCCTTGCCGGTTTCGATCGTCATCGCGCTGATTCGTCCGCCGATCGGCGCGGTCAGCGAATAGCTGCCAGCGGGCGATCCGTTAGCCATGCCGACCAGCCGTGTGCGTTCCTGAACGTCGATTTCCGCCTCGCGCAGGGTGGCGCGCGCCTCATCCAGGCGGGCAGCAGCGACGATGCCCTCTCGGTTCAACTGCCCGATCCGGTCGGCGCTGGCCCGCGCCACGGCGAGACGCGCCCGCGCCCGCGCCAGATCGGAGCCGAGCGACACCATGTCGCGGCTCGATACCGTCGCCAGCGTCTGCCCGGTGCGTACCACGTCGCCCTCCACGACATGGATCCGCGTGACGATGCCGGGCAATTGCGCGGTGACGGCAACCCGGGCGTTCGGTGGCGGCGCAATCTGTGCCGGCAGGGCGGCGATCGGTTCGGTCAGCGCCGGCTCCGCCGTGGCGAAGCGCAGCGACAGGGCAGTGATCTGATCCCCCGTCAGGGCGATGTCGCCGGACGTCGCGGTACGCGCCGCGGACGGCGCGCTGTTCCCGACGCCGTCACTCCCTCGATCGGAGAGCAGCAGCCAGCCAGTGCATGCCAGCGCAACGGTGCCGACGGCAGCCACCCAACGCCCTTTAGTCCTGATCATGGCGGGCAGCTAGGCGCGGAAAACTGACGGCCCCCTGACGAAGGGTCAGCTTTTTGCGAAGATCAGCCGCAGTTCGCGCTTGCCTTCGTCGGCGGCAAGGCGCCCGCCATGCGCGGCCATAATCCGCGACACGATCGCCAGACCAAGGCCGGCGCCGTTCGCACTCGCATGGTCGGCACGACTGAGGCGCTGGGTCATTTCGTGCAGGCGCGCGGCGGACAGACCGGGGCCGCCATCGCGGACCGCCAGTTCGGCCGCGCGATCGGCCAGGATGACGACCGGCGCGCCGGCATCGGTCACCCGCAGCGCATTTTCAACCAGGTTCCGCAGCGCGGCGGCAACGCTTTCCCGGCGCCCCCGGATGGTGCCTGCCCGTTCTCCGCGCAGCTCCAGCACCTTACCGTCGGCGAGCGCCGCCGGCGCCATCCGCGCAACCACGTCGCCGGCCACCTCGACCAGATCCACATCGTCGGGCGGCAGGTGCGCCGCCGCTTCAGCATCGATCTGGGCAAGCAGCATCAACTGGTCGATCAGCCGGCGCATCGCCGCCACGTCGGCACGCATCGCTTCGGCGCGCGGATCATCCAGCCCGTCAAGCTCCAGCGAAAGCAGGGTCAGCGGCGTGCGCAATTCATGGGCGATATCGGCGGCGAAGGCTTCATGAGCGGCGGCGGCTCGGTCGACCCGGTCGAGCAAGCGGTTGACGGCGTCGGCGAAGGGCACCGTTTCGACCGGCAATGTCGATGCGTCGACCCGCACGCCGCGCGCTTCGCCGCTTGCGGCGTTGATCCGCGCGGCCGCCTCCTCCAACGGCTGCACCCCGCGCCGGATGGCCCACCGCCCCGCGAGCACCGTCGGGATCGCAAGCAGCACCATCGGCAGGCCGATATGTTCGAGCAATTCATAGGCCGATCGCCGCAGCCGAGCGAGATCGGCGAAATGCAGGATCGAGATCTGATATTCGACCCAAATGAAGACGAGCAGCAGGAACAACCCGGTAGCAGACACCAGCGCAAGGCTGCGCATCAGCCGACCAAGGATCGACTCCTGACGCTTCACGGTACATCCTTCAGCAGGTAGCCGACGCCGCGAACGGTGTGGAGTTGGCCGTGCGCGCCGGCCTCGTCCAGCTTGCGGCGCAGGCGGGAAACGCTCGCCTCGATTGCGTTGGGGGTGACCGCCTCGTCGAAACGATAGAGCGCGCTTTCCATCGCGCGGCGACGCACCACCTGCCCCGCCTGGCGCAGCAGCAGCTCCAGCAGGTCGGCCTCTCGCCGGGTCAGGTCCAGCGCCCGCCCACCGACATGGGCGGTACGCCGGCTGCTGTCGTAGAAGATCTCGCCGACCTGCAGCACGGTGCCGGCGCGGCGGCCCGGCCGGCGCAGCATTGCGCGCAGCCGCGCCGCCAGTTCGTCCAATGCGAAAGGCTTGACCAGATAATCGTCGGCGCCGGCGTCAAGACCGTTGATCCGGTCCTCCAGCCCATCCCGCGCGGTCAGGATCAGCGCCGGCGGTTCTCCGCCCGGCGGACGGGCGCGGAGCCACGCCAAACCATCGCCGTCGGGCAGGCCCAGGTCGACGATCATCGCGTCGAACATGTCGGTGCCGAGCGCCGCATCGGCGTCGGCTAGCGACGCGACATGGTCACAGCGATAGCCGCGCTGATCCAGCCCCTCGGCGATCCGCTTCGCCAGCCGCGTATTGTCTTCGATGATCAGCAGCCGTGCCATGATCCATCTTCACCCGATATGGTCCCCTGCATGCAAGCCACGGGGCTGGCAAGCACCGGTACGACGCGTCAGGCCTGGCAGTGTGGCCCCCACAGCGGCAGGATGGTGGAAGGCGGTGGTGCCAGGGACGGAATCAAAATAACAAAATTTCTGCATACATTTGAACGAGATGACCATGCAGGGCCGGTGTGTCATACCGTCAAATGTACCGTCAGATGCTGCCCAATCAATGTGATTCCCAAACGACGAACCTTTTTGGCTCTGCGTGTTCGTCTGGAGGCGGTCCGTTCGCGCTACGCTACCTCGAGTCCAGAGATACGTGATTCCTCTAAGCTGGTAGGCATACCATGCGAGCACGGTGAAGATGACGCGGTTTTAGCGTTTTGCCCTTCGTGCACCCTGTCGGGCGAGTAAGAACATGCCGATTGCGAAAGGCAAAGCCGAACCTGCAACGATAGCCATGGATAACCCCAGCCGGTTCGGATCCTCAAAACCGAAGTCCGTAACTGCGGCGATGGCGGCGGGCCCGAACAGGGAGCCGACGATATTCGAAGCGAACACGTAGATCGCCACGATCTGACCGCGCATCGAGGTGGGAACCATAAGCTGGGTCAGGGCAGGAAGCAGTGTTCCATACGCCGTCTTCGCAAAGATGCCGACCGTAATGAACGCCAGCGCGAAGGCCGGGCTTTCCATCAATGGCGCGATGGCGAGGCAGCTTGCCACGATGACGATAATCACGAGAACAGAAAGCGCCCTCGCGACATCCGTGCCCTTCGAAGCGCGGTCGAGCAGATATCCACCGACGAACGGACCAATGGCGGCTGCCGCGAGATTGAGCGTGCCGTAATTTGCCGCGACGGTCTGCGGGTCCCATCCGAAGGTCCGCATGAAGAACGCCGGCGCCCAGGCGGCTGATCCATAGGTCACGAATGCACAAAGCGACGTTCCCAGCATCAACGGCAGGAAGACCCGCCACTCCTGCCGCAGAAAACCCAACGTGTCCCGGAAGCTCACACGCTCAACGACGGCCTCGCCCTCTGCCATCGCCCCGCGAAGGGGCTCCCTGAAGGTCAGCAGAATCAGCAGCGACAGCACAACACCGGGAAGGCCAAGCGCGATGAGGGTCAGTCGCCACGGCGCCCAATCCCCGATCCAGGGAAGCCCCGATGCGCCGCCGTTCTCGAAGAAGGCGAGTGCGAGGCCAACCGCAATGAGGCCGCCGCCGCCACCGACATACGCCCCGAAGGTGAATATACTGGTCGCGCGCCCGAGTTGACGTTTCGGGAACATGTCCGACGCCACGGAATAGGCAGCAGGCGTCAGCCCGGCCTCACCCACCCCCACGCCGATGCGGCAGAGGAACATCCAGATGAAGGATTGCGCCATGCCGCATCCAGCGGTGAATAGGCTCCACAGGCTGATACAGGCGGCAAGCAGCTTTTTCCGATTGGCGGAATCGGCAAGCTTGCCGAGGGGAATACCCATGACTGCGTAAAAGAGAGAAAAGGCCAGACCCTGCAGAAGGCTGAACTGGAAATCGGTGATATCGAGGTCTGCCTTGATGTCCTCCACGAGGAGCGACAGCGCCATTCGGTCCACGTAGGACAGAAAGAATCCGACGGCTATGAGCGCGGTGGCATACCAGCGATAAAACTGCCTGAGAACACGGCGGGCCTTCGCGTATCGGCCATCTGCTGCAGCATCCATCACGACCGACCTCCCTGAATCAGCTCGCGCCAGAGAGCGATGCCGTGAGGAAGGGCTTCGTCGTTGAAGTCATAGCGCGGATGATGAAGCGGCGCTGTCTGACCGTTGCCCATGAATATGAACGCGCCGGGCTTTTTCTCCAGGAAAAACGAAAAGTCTTCGGATGCCGCCAGCGCTTTCATGTTTCTCTCGACGGCCTCTTCCCCCACTAGTCTTGCTGCAGCATCAGCGAGCGTTTTCGCCTGCTTCGCGTGATTGATCGTGGGTGGATAGCCCCGAACATACGAGACCTCCCCGATCGCTCCGAAGGCTTGCGGGAGCTTTTCGGCCAGCTCTTCAACCCGGGACTGGCAGAGATCGCGCGCATGGGGAGACAAGGTTCTAACGGTTCCGCGAAGCCGGATAGACCCGGGCAGAACGTTGAACGCATCACCACCGTGAATCGACGTGACGGAAAGAACCGCCTGCTCGGAGGCATCCAGGTTGCGTGGAATGATGGTATGAAGCGCGCTGACCAGTTGGCTGGACGCAAGGACAACATCAACGCACTCGTGCGGACGCGCGGCATGTCCGCCGGGGCCTTTCAACTCGATGGTAAAGCGGTCCGACGCCATCAACACCGGGCCCGGCGAAAGCATGAAGCGGCCGATTTCGAGCGATGGCCAGTTGTGGAGACCGTAAATTTCGTCAATCTCGAAGCGGTCGAAAAGGCCATCCTCGATCATCGCGCGGGCGCCGCCACCGCCCTCCTCAGCCGGCTGGAAAATCAGCACCAGTGTGCCATCGAAATGCCGTTCAGCCGCCAACGCCTTTGCGGCACCGAGGAGCATGGCCGTATGTCCGTCATGGCCGCAGGCGTGCATCATGCCTTGTCGTGTCGAGGCATGGGCAACGCCGCTTTCCTCGACGATTGGCAAGGCATCCATATCCGCACGGATTGCGATGTTAGGGCCTTTCTGAGGGTTGCGACCATGGACCACACCCACCACGCCACTTTTCCCGATCCCCGTTTCCACGCGGTCGCAGCCGAATTCCACGAGCAAGGACGTAACCTTGTCGGCAGTGCGAAGGACATCGTAGTCGAGCTCGGGATGTTGGTGGATGTCCCGCCGCCATTCCCCGGCGCTTTGGATCAGTTCATCGTGCATCGGCTCGCCCTCGCAACACGTGCTTCTTCCCCGCAGTCGCGCCAGGGCTTTCGGACTCTGGCTGGCCGGAGCTCTGATTAGTCATTCGTGAAATGCAGCTGGGTCTGCGTCGTTACCGAAATTGTTCGGCCCGTTTCATCGCAGATCACTGTCGACCAGACGGATGTCCGTCGACCAACGTGGAGGGCATGCGTCCGCACCGTCAGGAAATCCCCCTTCGGCGCGGCGAGAAAGTTCGTTTTTGATTCCAGGGTGGATGTAAACTGGGCGGGACCAAGGTTTTGAACCGCCCCCATGCCTCCCATACTGTCTGCGATCGCCATGAGCGCACCGCCGTGGATACCGCCACGCGAATTCAGGAGGCGCTCGCCAAGTTCCACCCGCGCTTCTATGCGGGCTTTCTCCACCTCGAGCAGTTCGATGCCAAGCTGCTTCTGGAAGCCGAGCGTCGGCATCCTGCGAACCTCTTCCTCGGACCAGGAGCCGGGCCCCACACGCACCGCCATATTACGGGCGCTCTTTCGCGGCGCGGAGTCCAAGTGTCTGACGCGCATCTTCGGCCGTGCTGACTTCGAGCGACATCAGTTCAAGGATCTGCCGCATCTGCGCGACCTGCTCAGCATTGGACTTCGCCAGTTCCCCCTTTCGAAGATACAGATTGTCCTCCATGCCAACGCGTACGTTCGCGCCCATCGCCGCACCCATGGCGCAAAGCCGCGTCTGGTGCTTGCCGGCTGCAAGTATGGACCAGTGCCACTGATCGCCGAACAGTTGATTGGCAATTGTGCGCATGTGAACGACGTTGGCCGGATCGACGCCGATCCCCCCGCTGAAGCCGAACACCGTCTGAATGGTAACCGGCAGTTTCAGAACGCCCTGGGCGACAAAGTACGCCACATTATAGAGATGACCGATATCGTAGCATTCACACTCGAGTTTGGTCCCGCGCTGCCCAAGTTCGCGCGCGATTGCTTCAATCGTCCCTTCCGTATTGCGGTAGATCTTCTCCTTGTCGCTTGTGAAGAACGATTTTTCCCACTCGAATTTAAAGTCCTTGATCTTGCTGCCCATGGATGAGCGCCCCATGGGGGACATCGTCCCCATATTGAGCGAGGCCATTTCAGCCCCGCATTCAATGGCGCCTTCCATCCTCTGGGCCGGATCGCTCGGCCCGCTCGTCGTAATATTGATGATGACATCGGATTGGTCGCGGATCCTGTCCACGATCTCCTTGTAGACCTTCCCGCTCGAGGTCGGCCTGCCGTCCTCCGGATCGCGTGCATGAAGATGCACGATCGCGGCGCCGGCCCGCGCGGCGTCTACGGCCTGCCGCGCAATGTCCGCTGGCGTATACGGCAAATAGGGTGACATGGATGGTGCGTGCGCCGACCCGGTAACTGCGCATGTAATTATTGTTTTTCGCCCCATGCCACCCACCTATCAAACCAGTTCATACGAATACGATCGACCGGGCAGGCCAGGGTAAGCTTCACAGTGGACGCTGACCGTTCAATCGCTGACACCATAAGGGAAGCGCGTGTGCGCCCGGAACCTGCCTCAGTTATGGTGACGCCAATTGCGTTATGCGGCCCCTCGGGTACCGAACCGCTAGCAGAGACGCATGTAGTTCTTTGGCGGCCTCCCGAAGTGCCGCTTGAAAGCCGTGCAGAAGTTGGACGCATGGCAATAGCCGACCTTATATGCCACCTGCTTCAGCGGCATGTTTTCCGACTCAAGGAGTGTCCTCGCGCGTTCCATCCGGCGACTTGTGATATATTGATTGAGGCTCACGCCGAGACCTTCGCGGATCTCGACCGATAAATCCTGCGGCTGCATACCGAATGTCGCGGCGAGATCGCACAGGGATGGCGGATTGGGGAGGCTCGCCTCGATCAGCGTTCTTATGCGCTCGAGGCGGTCAACCGCTACGTCCCTGCGCACCAGGAAGCTGCCATCCGTGAGCAGTGTATCAAGGCTGAGACAGGCGATTTCCGTAGACTTGGCGGTGATGAAGGCTTTCGCGACCCGCCGGTCAACGGAATGATGAAACAGATTTTCTGTGGCAGACATCAATGTGTACGGAAGGGGGCGTGCGTACCAAAAGACATCACTTCTGTCGCCGCTGATCGAAGAGATGCCCGGCAGATCCATCGCGCTGAAGTCGCATAGCGACGACAATCCGTGCGGCCACATCCCAATCGTCAATGAAATCTCGTCTGCGTCATCACTCCAGACGCTGCGCTTTTTCAATCCCGGAGGATGATAGAAGATAGCCAAGGTTGGCTCGGCCAACTCGTAACTATGCGCGCCGAGTTCGATACGACGTTTCCCGGAAAGGTGAAGCAGGAATATGATCCGGCCAAGACCAACCTGGTCATCGCTGAAGCCGCACTTCGGCCGCAGGTTTCGTATCGTGAGGCCGAGGTTTTGGTCCTGGCAGTAGACATCGAACTGGCCGGCCGCCTTCTCGGGTGGAGGCAGCATGCTGAAACTATCAAGCGCCGCAGCCGGGTCAGCCTTCAGGATACGGAAACTACTGCCCTGGCTGATCCGCGCAAGAAATTCATCATCCGCGATCATCTGACGTCGCTATGACCGGACCTGATGAAAGCGGCGAGCACGCCAAATTGAAAACAACGTCCACCTCCCATGATATCCCGTCCCGTGGAGCAGATTACGCGATGCATCCGCCGGAGCCAAGCCGTGAAACCGACACTTGCCAGCTCCGGGGATGCCTTCGTCAGGGCCGAGAGTTCCGCCGCTCAGAATTCAGCTGTCAGCGAGACACGGAAGACCCTGCCCATGGTATCAAAGAGGCCGTGCCTCGTCTGAAGATTCTGAATGGCCCCGCCCGAAATCGACGTTCCGAGCAGTGTCGGGTCCCGATTCAGAATATTATTGACGATAAAGCTCAGCTTTGACTTCACGTTGCCAGCCTGGATTCCAAACGCCACGGTCCCGTCAAAGTATATTGCCCCATTTATATTATTATTGTTGATCGTCCTGTTTTCCAATGTCGAGGCCGGGCAGGCGCTCTCACATTCCACATAGCTTTTCGAGTACACAAGATCGCTGACGCCTCTCGCGCTGAGCGACAGCGATACGGGATCAGCGTTGTAGTAAGCGGTAACGCGGTACGTCCATTTGGGCGTTTCGAGTTCACCGACCCTGTTATAGGGCGTCAGCACAAGATCATCGACGATGTTCTTCATGTTGCGGACGAATGACGCGTGCACCCGGAACGTTCCCGGCACATTTTCGGCTATGTCCGACAGACGCAGGGCATAGCTGGCCTGGATATCGAGACCACTTGCCCGCCTGCTTCCGAAATTGACGGGAGTGACGAGGACTGTATCCAGCTGATTTCCATCAAAAACCAGACGATCACAGAATTGCGTGATTCCGGAGTAACACCGGTCAATGATGGACTGATAACCTACGCTGCCGATAACGTCATTTATGTCGATGTTCCAGTAATCGAGCGATGCGGTGAAGCCGCTCATGAAACTGGGTCTCAGCACGGTGCCAGCGGTCCATGTCTTCGCCTTCTCAGGCTGAAGATCGACGTTTCCGAGCGTTGCGATACGCGCAAGAATGTATCCCGGCACGGGCGCGTTCCCGGGAAGCGTCACGCCCTGCAGCACGCCGGACGGGTTGGCAAACAGCTCCTCGAGGTTCGGCGCGCGAATGTCGCGGCTATACGATCCGCGGAACTCGATATCCGGTATCGGGGAGTATGTCGCACCGACTTTCCATGTCTGCACCGAGCCGGAGGTCGAATAATCCGTGAAACGTCCGGCGAGGTTGAGGTCGAACCCCTTGAAGAAAGGAAGAGACGTCTCGACGAACGCCTCCTTGACATTTCGTTCACCACGGTTCACCCGGTAGTTGCCGAACCGCCATCCACTGCTGGAGGTTTCGCCAACCGTACCGCGCGCCTTTTCCTCGCGCCATTCCGCACCGAGAGCGACAGATGCCGCGCCACCGGGCAGTTCGAAGATTTCGCCGCTGAGCGCTACTGCGGCAACATCCTGCGTGAAGCGCTGCTTTCTCCAAGGCTGCTCGGGACCGAAAACGTAATCGAGCGAAGCCTGGGATGGCTGATTGCGTCCCAGCAGGTCGATGGGCACGCAGCCGTTTGCGGGATCCGCGATGGACGAGCGGCAGACGACCTCGCCGCCGACTTCAACCGAATCCAACGCGAGATTGAACCGCGCATTATTCAGTGAATTTACGGCGCGCTCATGCGTCTTGGTCACACCATGTTGATAATAAGCGTCCCAAGACCAATCGCGTCCAAAGAGGCTGAAATCACCGGTTGTGCCGAGCACATAGCGGAAGGCATCGCGAGAATTGCGACTTCCGTTCTTGTACTCGGTCCAGAGACCCACATTGATCGTTTCGAGGCCGTTGGCGTTCATCGCCGCCGCGACGTCAGGGTACTGCGTCGTGAGGAAACCGTTGTTGGCCCCCACGGTGATATTCAGAAGGTCGGACGAGTTGTAACCGAGATTGTTATATCCGCTCCAGGAGAACTGACCGTAAACCTTTGCGGAAGGCGACAGCGCATAGGATACACGGCCGAAAACGCTGGAGCGTTCCTGGCCGGGATACAGGGACGAAGAACCGACACCGATCTGATCCGTCAATCGCCAATCACCGCCGATCATGAACGGAGACGACGTCGCACTAAGCACGCCGTAATTGAGCTGCTTTGTAACGCCATCGTCGGTGAAGTATGTCCCCCGCAATGGGCCGCTGGTAATCAATCCACCCCAGATCCGGTTGGAGAGGCCAATGCCGGGCCCGACATAATACTGGGGCAGGCCATTGCCCGCTACATAGGCTGGATTGTTCATGATGTTATAGCCGTGCCGCTGCCAGTCGCGATCGATCGAATGGATCCCGTCCTGGTGCGCATATTCGGCGTTGAGGAGGATCTTCACACGGTCTTCGAGAAGCGAAAATCCCGCGGTGCCGCTCAGACGATAGTTGTGACCGTCACCGTAGGTCGAGATGCCGCTATCGACCCCGAGCTTAACGCCTTCGAAATTCTCGTTGAGGATGAAGTTGATCACGCCGCCGACGGCGTCAGAGCCATATTGAGCGGACGCGCCTCCGGTGACCACTTCAACGCGCTCGACAAGGCCTTGCGGGAAGGTGTTGACGTCGACCAGACCAGAAAACGAGCTGGGCGCAACACGCTGCCCGTTGAGAAGAATCAGTGTTCGAGACGTCCCGAGGCCACGAAGGTTGACCGCATTGATACCGGCATTGCCCGTCGAAATCTGCCGCGAACTGTCGGCTGAGCTGTGGCTGCCGGCGGCACTGACGGACGGGAGGACAAACACGATGTCGGCAATGTTTGCAGGCTTCCGCGCTTCGATATCTTCGGCACCGATCACACTCACGGGAACGGGAGAATCATATCCCTCCCGCATGATCCGCGATCCGGTAACAACGATCTCGGGGCTATCGAGCGTCGCGACCGCCCCTTGCGGCTCTGCACCGCCTTCTGGGTCGGAAGACTGCGCAAATGCCGCCGGGCTCAGCGTGACTGCCAGCGCCAATGCTGCGCCGCCGCACACGTGCCTTGCGGCGAGCGGGTAGAGCAATGAAGATCCGAGAAGTTGGGCCTTGCCATCTTTTGCAAGCATTTGGCTCAGAAACATCGATAACGCCCCTTTGTAAGTTGTTGTCGCCTTAGTCCGACTCTTCCTGTGCCCATTCAGCATAGGAGGCGTCGACTTGCGCCGCATCGAACCATGATTATGGACGGCTGCATTTCATTATTCCCTCGCGCACGTGCTGCGATCCCGGCCCAAACGGGGCATCGGGATCACAGTGCCACGGTGCGCGTTTCGCACCTGCCAGCAGCCGCAGACGTGCTTGTGGGCTCTTTTTCCGGGAGCCCGATACCGGCTTCAAACGGACTTATTTTGGTGCGTAGACGCCAATCCCTGTCACGGTCCAGGGAGACTTCCCTTCCGACAACCGCTCGTGAAACCGCGCGTCCCAGAACTCGAGCATTCCCGGCAAAGGATTCCGGCCGGGCACAGCCATGCCATCACGAAACGTCATGAAAGCTCGGTCGCTGCTGCTGTAACGGGGCCAGAATGGCTGATCCAGCGTATTGGGATTGCCCGCTTTTGCAAATGAAGCCCAGTAAGTCTGCATGATATCGGAGACACGCAGATCTTCCTCGGTGGGCGTAATACCTGCCCAGTTGGCGAACAGGTGACGCTTATCGGCGCCATGATAAGCGCCCGCCTTGCCCTGCCACGGAGAGCGTTGATCGAAATAATAGAGATAGACGTCCGGCGTCACGCGCGAACTGTCTGCTGCGATCCTGTGCGCCGCATAAGTATAGAAACTGTCACGCATGGACGCCAGCCAGCGCCAATCGTCGCTCTTTTCATAGTCGCCGGCTGGATAGAGCGCGAGATATTCATCGGCATTCTTGCCGTAGAGCGTCTCTGTTCTTTTGCGGTAATCTGAGGCATCCTTCGGCACGACGGTTTTCCAGTCATCGCGCCCGGTGAGCAGGTTGTACTGCTCGTTGCTTGTCGAGCCGATCAGGATCGGAACATTATTGTGCTCCCCGCGCGCGAACGTCTCGGCAAGCTGCGAACGGAACACCCACCCGTCGAGCACGACTTCGGGGATGGCATCATAAACATCCTTATAGCCGTTCACCACGTCGATCACCTTCTGCGCGGGCAGAGCGCGCAACTGGGCAAGCGATTTGGCACCTGCCGCCCGCGCGAAAGCGACGCCTGCATCTTCAGCGGACGGCCGACCGTGGGCCGCCTGCTTCAGCGGCTGGAGGAATTTCAGGTAACCGCTGTGAGAAATCGCACGGTGGAACAGCCCTTTCGCGAGAGGGGAGGCGAGAAGATGCATCGTGCTGTACGCGCCCGCCGACAGCCCGAAAATTGTGACATTGCGGGGATCACCGCCAAAAGATGAAATATTGGACTGCACCCATTTGAGGGCTTCGACCTGATCGGTCGTACCGTAGTTGCCCGAGGCACGGTGAGGCGACTCCCGCGTCAGTTCGGGATGCGCATAATAGCCAAAAACACCGACGCGGTACGCAATGCTGACGACGACGACGCCTTTGCTTGCAAGGCTGGCGCCGTTCATGCGCGACGACCCCTCGAGCAGGCTGCCACCGTGGATCCACACCATCACCGGAAGCGATGCAAGCTTGTCCGCGCTCAGATTCGCAGGGGTCCAGACGTTGAGATAGAGGCAATCCTCGCTCATGTTGGCAGTGTCATCGCGACCAGCGTGGCGTGACGGCTGCATGCAACTTGGCGCAAAAGCAGTCGCCTGTCGCACGCCCTGCCAGGATTGAGTCCAGCTCTCCGCCGGCTTCCATCGAAGGCCGTTGATCGGTGGACGTGCGAAAGGAATGCCGCGGAAATCATAGACGGTGCTGTCGCCAGCCTGCACGGCCACGCCCTCGAGGCGCCCGAATGGGGTGCTCGCCGTCACGCCCTTCGCGATTGCCGGCGCCGACATGATGCACGCCAGGATGAAAAAGACCCCGAACAATCGCGCCATAGCCACTCCCCTTATATGACGTTTTCTTTGGGCATAATCTGGCCCTTACGAATTCATGAGACGTCCGCTGATGGTTTTCCAGCGGATCGGCTTATTTCGCACCCCTAATCGTTATGCACATCCCGCGTGCTCGCGAGTGCGCGGTCGCGCAGCTTGATGAGTTCGATGAGATAGACGTCCCGCGCCTTTTCCAGATCTTCCAGCGCGCGGCCATCGACCTGCGCGGCCATCTGTTCAACCAGCCGATCGATCACCTCGTCGGTCATCTCGGGATTGTCACGCTCGCAGGGGAAGGTGATCTTGTGAGACCTTTGCCACTCGAATGCCGCGCGTAGCCCTGCATCGTTCATGGCCATTGCGCGCGTCATGAACGGGCCGAACAGCGCGAGCCTCAGCCCGGCCGCATCCGTCATCGCACGATCGACCTCTTCGGTTGTGGCCACGCCTTCGGCAACGAGCTTGTAAGCCTCTGCGAACAGAGCCCGCTGGAGGCGGTTGCCAAGATGACCCAGTATCTCATTACGGCAGTGAAGCGGACGGTGACCCCATGCGCTGTAAAATGCGAGCGCCCAATCGATCACGTCCGTCGTGGTTTTCGCGCTGCCGACGACTTCGACCAGAGGGACCAGGTAGACCGGGTGAAACGGATGCCCGACGATAAATCGTTCCGGGACGACACAATCGACGCCGATTTCGCTCGGTGTGAGGTAAGAGCTTGACGACGCGATCACCACGTTCTCGCCGACACATTGGCTGATTTCACTTATGATGCGCCGCTTGCCATCGACGGATTCCGGAGCGGACTCCTGCACAAAATCGACGTCTGCAAATGACGAGTCGATGCGCGACCGAAATGCGATGCGGTCCGGCGACGCGGACGGCGCCAGACCCTTCGCTTCCATTGCCGGCCAGGCCTGCGTAATCTTGCGACGCATTCGGTCTTCAGCGCCGCTCCCCGGATCAACAGCGATCACATCGAGTCCGCGCGCCAGAAAATGCGCGGCCCATCCCGCGCCCATTGTCCCTGCGCCAACGAGGCCCACCGTCTTCACATCCTTTGGCGCTACACGCATAAGCCCAGTTCCATCACTCCTCACCGACACACGATCTCCTCATCCTCGGCTAACTGCGGGCGCTATCCCGAACGTATCGTTCAGCGGGTGGCACGCATCCAGATCATGTCAGCGTTGACCATCCGCCAAATCCTGCATTCCCGTCCCAAGGTGGGCTCGAGCACTCATCCACTTAAACCTAATGACCGAGCTGGCCCTCGCATCTAGGATAACGTTATGATGGCGGCTCATTTCATTATTTGCGGCTATCGGGAGTGTCGGCACCCCTGATAGCGCGCAGCAGAATGCCGATCTTGGTGGCCGAGCTGCTGGGCGCGCGAATTTCCCGCCGGGCGCATCCCAAGCTAATAACATAGCGAAGCACGCTGCCTCAGTCGCGGCGCCGATTCGTGCTGACCGCAGGCATTAATTACAATCCCAAACACGCTAGGTCGCGTTGACAAAAGACTTCAGCCATAGCCGTGCTGCGGCGAGATTGAGGAAGCTCTCGAACGACAGGACGGTTTTGTCGTAGCGAGTGGCGATGCGGCGTTGTTGCTTCAGTTTGCCGAACATCCGCTCGATGCGGTTGCGGTCCTTGTAGCGCCGATAGTCTGGATGGGCTGGGGCCTTCCGGTTCGATCGAGGCGGGATGATCGGCAGAATGCCGCGCATGAGCAGGTTTTCGCGGAACCGGTCGCCATCGTAGCCCTTATCGGCCAGCAGCGCCTTCGGCTTCGGTAGCGGCAGGGCCATCAGGTCATCGACGGCAGCGTAGTCCGATGCCTCGCCGCCGGTCAGGATGAACCCGATAGGCAGTCCTTGATTGTCGCAGCGGGCGTGGACTTTGCTCGTAAAGCCGCCGCGTGATCGACCAAAAGCCTGCGCAAGAGCCCCCCTTTTCCACCTATTGCCGAGACATGGCCGCGAACCGTGGTGCTGTCGATCATGTGCTGCCAGTCGTCGGTCAGCCCCAGATCGACCAGCGTTTGCAGCAGGGCATCCCAAACGCCCTGTTCGGCCCAGCGCCGGAACCGCACATAGACCGAGTTCCACTTGCCGTAGCGCTCATGCATGTCCCGCCAAGCTTTCCAATCCGGCACGTCCCGATAAGCGGTTCTGCAAAGCTGAGAAGCCAGCGCAACTTCTCCATGGTCGCCGTCGCGCGTCCTTCCGCCTCGATTTTCGCGAGCCACTCATCGGCCACCGCCTTGAACGAATCACCGCCCTCGAGGGACGCGATGCCGCTGGTCAGCTTCTTGTAGGCAGACGGGTTCAAGCCCTTATCGAGCATCTTGCCCGCATTCGCGCGCTTTTCCCGCGCTTCTTTGAGGGAGACCTCTGGATAGATGCCCAGCGCCAACGTGCCTCGCTTGCCTGCATGGCGGTAATCGAAACGCCAGTAACGCGCACCGTTCGGATGCATCAGTAGGTACAGCCCGTACATGTCGGCGACCTTGTAGGGCTTGTCGCGACACCTCAGTCTGCGGATGACGGCATCAGTCAGCATGACGGTACATTTCCCAAAAAATGTACCGTCAATGTACCGTCAGCAGCGAAAATTGACAACAAACTGGGACGGTCACGAGCGGACGATGTACCGTCAAAAGGCGCAGAATTCTGCTGTTTTTTGGACGCCTGCGGATGTGTGCGGAAGAGGCGATGGTGCCCAGGGACGGAATCGAACCGCCGACACTGCGATTTTCAGTCGCATGCTCTACCAACTGAGCTACCTGGGCATGCCCGCACGGGCGGGAAAGGCGGCCTATAGAGGCGGAGGCGGCGGGCTGTCCAGCCCATCTTCGCCGGTTTCGCGCGCGGGGATGCGATAGGACTCGCCGAGCCAGGCGAGCAGGTCGCGATCGCGGCAGCCCTGGCCGCAGAACGGGGCGTGGGGGGCGGCGGGGGGCTTGCCGCAGATCGGGCAGCGATCAGGCCTGGCGGAATTCGACATGGCCGGCGGATATGGCGAGCGAAGGGTCGGTGCGCAAGGCGACCGGGGCGCCGATGCGGCGGGCGAGGGTTTCCTGCCGGGTTATCAGGTGAAACACGACGGCGGAACTGGCAACCAGCGTGCAAAGCCCGGTGCCGGGCGTGCGTTCCGCGCGGCGGAGGAGAGCGAGGGCGGCGGCGAGGGCCGGGTCGTCGCGCAGCATTTCCAACAGCGAGGCGCGGGCGCGGCGGCGGACGACCTGCAGGAAACCGAAGCCGTTGACGGCGGTGCGTTCGAACGGCTGCGGCAGCGCGGCGTCGAGCGCGGCGGCCGCGGCGAGGCGGGCGGCGCGGTCCGGCACGGTCGGCAGGTCGATGCCGATCGAGCCGGCGATGCCGAAGCGGCGGATCGCCTCCCCCGCCGCCCGCGCGCCGGCGACGGCGAGCGCCGGGGCATCGAGCGTGCCGTCGACGTCGATCAGCGTCATCGCCGGGGTCAGCGCGATGCGCAGCCCGCCGCCGGGGAACGCGACATCGCCGGTCATCGCCGCGTCGAGCAGCTCGCTCCACCCGGCGGCTTCCAGCAGGTCCGGCTGGTGCGCGGCGAGGCGGCGGACCGGCAGGCCGGTGGCGGCAACCCGTTCGGCGAGCGCCGGGCCGGGCGCCGGGGCCGCACCGGCGGGGGCGGCGCGCAGGCGCAGGCGCTTCGGATGGCCCGGCTCGGCCAGCGCCTCGCGCGTCACCTCCGCCAGAAAAGTGCCGCCTTCGCTCAGCCCGGCGGGGACCGGTTCAAGCCAGGCTTCGAGATCGCCGCCGTCCAGCCGGGCGATGCCGCGCCGCCCGGGGACGAGCAGGCGGACGAGGCGGGCGGAGACGATCGCGCCGGCGCGCGGCGCCGGATCGTCCCGCTCGATCAGCGCCTCGACGATCGCGCCGTCTTCGACCAGCGCGGCGCGGGTTTCGCCGACGCCGTCCTCGACCAGCCACTCAGCCGGCGGCATGGCCGGCGACGGCGAGCAGCGCGCGGGTTTCGAACAGCGGCAGGCCGACGACGCCGGAATGGCTGCCCGACAGGAAGCGGACGAACGCCTCGGCGCTGCCCTGGATCGCGTAGCCGCCGGCCTTGCCGCGCCATTCGTCGCCGGCGAGATAGGCGGCGACCTCCGCATCGGTCAGCCGTTTGAACGCGACGACGCTGGTCGACAGGCGGTGGCGCGCGGCGCCGGCGGCGTCGACGAGGGTGACGGCGCTCAACACCCGGTGGCGGCGGCCGGAGAGCAGCGCCAGGCAGGCGGCGGCGGTCGGAGCATCCTCCGCCTTGGGCAGGATGCGGCGGCCGACCGCGACGACGGTGTCGGCGGCGAGGACGGTGGCGCCGGGGTGACGCGCGGCGACCGCCGCCGCCTTCGCCGCCGCCAGCCGGCGGGCATGGGCGGCGGGGAGTTCCGCCTTCAACGGCGTTTCGTCGATGGCGGCCGGATCAATGGCGTCGGGGATGATGCCGATGCGGGCGAGCAGATCGCGGCGGCGCGGGCTGGCGGAGGCGAGGATCAGCGGCATCGGCCGCCCCTGCCCGGCATGCGCCCGGCGGCGCCCGGCATTACTTGAAGCGGTATGTGATGCGGCCCTTGGTCAGGTCGTACGGGGTCAGTTCCACCAGCACCTCGTCGCCGACGAGAACGCGGATGCGGTTCTTGCGCATCTTGCCGGCGGTGTGGCCGAGAATTTCATGGTCATTCTCAAGCTTCACGCGAAACATCGCGTTCGGGAGCAGCTCGACCACCTGGCCGCGCATTTCGAGCAGTTCTTCTTTCGCCAAATTCGTGCCTCTGGACCTTGGAGGAATCAGGAAAAATCGCGCCGCCTTACCGCCGAAGCAGGAAAAAGGGAAGCAGGGGCGCGGGATGAGAGACTTGCCCCGGCGTAGGCGGGGATCTTGCGGCGGCGGGCTTTGCGGGGGAGATGCCGGCCTGCGCCGGCATGACGGGTGGCGGGCGGTTGGGCGGATGGATTGCTTCGCTGCGCTCGCAATGACGGTGGGGTTTGGGGGGCGGGGTGGCTTTTCTTTGGAGAGGCAGGGGCATAGGCAGGGGGAACTGAGAAGCAGGGGAGCGGGCGAGGATGCGGCATGAACAGCAGGCGGACCTGCCCTATCTGCGCAAGGTGGTCGGCGCGTCGATGGCCGGGACGGTTGTCGAGTGGTATGAGTTCTTCCTGTACGGCACCGCCGCCACGCTGGTGTTCGGCAAGCTGTTCTTTCCCGATACCGGCAACGAGCTGGACGGGATCATCGCCGCCTTTGCCACCTATGCCGTAGGTTTCATCGCGCGGCCGCTGGGCGGGGTGGTGTTCGGCCATATAGGCGACCGGATCGGCCGCAAGTCGCTGCTGCAATTCAGCCTGGTGCTGATCGGTGTCTCGACCTTCCTGATGGGCTGCCTGCCCAGTTTCCACACCGTCGGCTATTGGGCGCCGGTGATGCTGGTGACGCTGCGTTTCATCCAGGGCTTTGCGCTGGGCGGGGAATGGGGCGGCGCGGTGCTGCTGGTCACCGAGCATTGCCCGAACCGCAGCCGCGGCTTCTGGGGCAGCTTTCCGCAGGCAGGCGTGCCGCTGGGCAACCTGCTGGCGACGGTGGTGCTGCTGGTGCTGTCCGCCGCCCTGTCCGACGAGGCGTTCCTTGCCTGGGGCTGGCGGGTCGGTTTCTGGCTGTCGGTGGTGATCGTCGTCATCGGTTATTACATCCGCACCCAGGTGAGCGATTCCCCGATCTTCGAGGCGGCGAAGGCGAAGGCGGAACAGGCGGCGGAGGCGGGGTACGGGCTGGTCGAGGTCGTCCGCCGCTACCCGCGCGGGGTGTTCACGGCGATGGCGCTGCGCTTTGGCGAGAACATCGTCTATTACATGGTCGTCACCTTCTCGATCACCTACCTGCACCATCGCGGGGTCGACACGACGCGCATCCTGGCGTTGCTGTTCGCGGCGCATCTGCTGCACGTCGTCGTCATCCCGCTGGTCGGGACGCTGGCCGACCGGATCGGGCGGCGGCCGGTCTATGCGGCGGGGGCGGCGCTGACCATGGCGTGGCCGTTCCTGGCCTTTCCGTTGTTCGACAGCGGGGCGACGGCGATGATCCTTCTCGCGATCATGCTGGGGCTGGCGGTCCACGCGCTGATGTACGCGCCGCAGCCGGCGATCATGGCGGAGATGTTCCCGACGCGGATGCGCTATTCGGGCGTGTCGATCGGCTATCAGGCGACGGCGATCGTCGCCGGCTCCTGGGCACCGCTGATCGGCACGGCGTTGCTGCGCGCCTATGACGCGTGGCTGCCGATCGCGCTCTACATCCTGTTCGCCGGGGCGGTGAGCCTGGGCGCGGCGCTGTGCATGCGCGAGACGCGCGGCGCGTCGCTGGTCGCGATCGACGCGGAGGACCGGCGGCGGCTGGCAGCGGAGGGGTAGCGCGCGGGGTGCGGGCTTTAGAGTCTGTCCGTTTTAGGCGGCACCAGCCCGCTCCCCCACCCGGCCTCCCACATGATACTGCCGTTGGGAGGCCGGGTGGGGGAGCGGGCTGGTGCCGATTCCGTTTCAAACGGACAGACTCTAGGCTCCTGCTTTCGCAGGAGCGCGGTTTGGGGACGGGGGCGGCTGGCGGGCCGCCCCCGCTGCCCGATCAGTCGGGGACGACGGCTGTGGCCTCGATCTCGATCAGCGCCTCGTCCTCGATCAGGGCGACGACCTGGACGACGGCCATGACCGGGAAACTCTTGCCCATGATCTCACGATAGATCTCGCCGATGCGGCGGGCGTTGCGGAGATAGGCCTGCTTGTCGGTGATATACCAGGTCATCCGCACAACATGTTCGGGGCCGGCGTCATCCTCCGCCAGCAGGGCGACGAGGTTGCGCAAAAGCTGTTCGAACTGGCCGGGCAGGTCCTTCGCCTCGAACACCTCCTCCGCCGTCCAGCCGATCAGCCCGGCGACGTAGATCGTGCGCCCGCGCACCGAGATGGCGTTGGAGTAGCCCTTGGGACGCGGCCAGCCGGCCGGCAACAATACTCGCTTCATCACTTTTCCCTTGCTTGCGCGGCGGCGAGTGCCGCGCGCGCGATAACGACCTTCTGAACCTCGCTGGCGCCTTCGTAGATGCGCAGCGCGCGGATTTCGCGGTAGAGCCGCTCGACCATGTTGCCGCTGACCACGCCGGCGCCGCCGAATAGCTGAACCGCCTTGTCGATGGTCTGCTGCGCGGTGTCGGTGGCGTGGAGCTTGGCCATCGCCGCTTCGCGGGTGACGCGCGGCTGGCCGCTGTCCTTGGCCCAGGCGGCGCGGTAGATCAGCAGCGCGCTGGCATCGTTGCCCAGCGCCATGTCGGCGATCGCCGCCTGCGTCAGTTGCAGGTCGCCGAGCGGGGCTCCGAACAGCTTGCGGTTGACCGCGCGGTCGAGCGCTTCGTCCGTCGCCCGGCGGGCGAAACCGAGCGCGGCGGCGCCGACCGTCGAGCGGAACACGTCGAGCGTCGCCATCGCGATCTTGAAGCCCTGCCCCGCTTCGCCGATCAGATGATCGTCGGGGACGAAGCAATCCTCGAAGCGGATCGTCGCCAGCGGGTGCGGCGCGATCACGTCGATGCGCTCGACGACGGAGAAACCCTCGGTCGCGGTCGGCAGCACGAAGGCGGAGATACCGCGCGCGCCGGGCGCCTCTCCGCTATGCGCGAACACGGTCAGCACGTCGGCGATGGTGCCGTTGGAGATCCAGGTCTTTTCGCCGTTGATCACCCAGCCGCCGGCGACGCGGCGCGCCGTCGTCTCCATCGCCGCGACGTCCGAACCGGCCTTCGCCTCCGACAGGGCGAAGCCGGCGATCATCTCTCCGGCGGCGACGCGGGGCAGGTAGTTTTGCTTGACCGCTTCGGTGCCGAACAGGCTGATCGCACCGGTGCCGAGGCCCTGCATCGCGAAGGCGAAATCGGCGAGGCCGGCGTGATAGGCGAGCGACTGGCGGGTCAGGCAGAGGTTGCGCACGTCGAGCGCCTCGCTCGCCCCGCCATAGGCGGCGGGGACGGCGTGGCGCAGCCAGCCGGCGTCGCCGAGCAGGCGGACGAGGCGGCGGCAGTCGGCGTCGACATCGCCGCTCTCGGCATGGAGGGCGGCATCGTTTTCGCCGCACCACGCCTTCAGCGCGGCGAAATGGTCGCGGTTGTGGGGCGCGAAGAACGGCCAGTCGATGAAGCTCTGGTCAGCCATATCAATCGCCCTCGAACACCGGCTTCTGCTTGGCGACGAAGGCGTGATAGGCGCGTTCGAAATCCTTCGTCTGCATGCAGATCGCCTGAGCCTGCGCCTCCGCCTCGATCGCGGTTTCGATCGGCAGCGCCCATTCCATGTTGAGCTGGTTCTTGGTCATGCCGTGGGCGAAGGTCGGGCCGGAGGCGAGCATCTTCGCATAGGCGGCGGCTTCGCCGGCGAGCGCGTCGGCGGCGCAGACGCGGTTGTAGAAGCCCCAGCGTTCGCCTTCCTCGGCGGAGAAGGAGCGGCCGGAATAGAGCAGCTCCGCCGCCCGGCCCTGCCCGATGATCCGGGGCAGGATGGCGCAGGCGCCCATGTCCGCGCCGGCCAGGCCGACACGGGTGAACAGGAAGGCGGTCTTGGCGGCGGGCGTCGCGAAGCGGATGTCGGAGGCCATCGCCATGATCGCCCCGGCGCCGGCGCAGACGCCGTCGACGGCGGCGACGACCGGCTGCGGGCAGCCGCGCATCGCCTTGACCAGATCGCCGGTCATGCGGGTGAAGGCGAGCAGTTCCGGCATCGTCATCTTGGTCAACGGGCCGATGATTTCGTGCACGTCGCCGCCCGAGCAGAAATTGCCGCCGGCGCCGGTCACCACCACCGCGCGGACGGCGGGGGCGTAGACCAGCGCGCGGAACAGGTCGCGCAGTTCCGCATAGGACTCGAAGGTCAGCGGGTTCTTGCGCTCCGGCCGGTTGAGGGTGATTGTCGCCACCCTGTCGGCGAAGGCGAACGCGAAATGGTCTGGCGCATAGGTCGCCGGATCGAAACCGCTCATCATCTCTCCCTTTACATAACCTCGCCGCCGGCGACGACGATCGCCTGGCCGGTGACCGAGCGCGCGGCATCCGCCGCCAGCCATAGCACGGTCGCCGCCACCTCGTCCGGGTCGATCAGCCGGCCCTGCGGGTTGGTGCCGGTGAAAGTCGCCAGCGCCTCCGCCTCGGTGCGGCCGGTGCGCGCGACGATCGTCGCGATCGACTGGCGGATGATCTCGGTATCAGCATAGCCGGGGCAGACGGCGTTGACGGTGATCGCGGTGCCGGCCAGTTCAAGCGCCAGCGACCGGGTCAGGCCGAGCAGCGCGTGCTTGGTCGCGGCATAGGCGCTGACATAGGCATAGCCCTTCAGCGAAGCGGTGCTGGCGATGTTGACGATCCGCGCCGACGGCAGCGCGCGCATGCCCGGCAGCACCGCCCGGCAGGTGTTGACGCAGCCGATGACGTTGGTCCGCCACAAATCCGCCCACAGCGCGTCGTCGCCCTTTTCGAACGGCGCGGTGCGGACGACGCCGGCGCAGTTGACCAGCAGGCCGACCGGCCCCGCCGCCGCTGCTTCGGTGAAGGCCGCGGCGACGGCATCGCCGTCGCCGACGTCGCAGGCAAACGCCCGCGCGCCGGGCAGATCGGCGAGCGCCGCGTCGAGCCGGGCGCGGTTGCGCCCCATGATCGTCAGCGGGTGACCGGCGCCGGCCAGCGCGCGGGCAATGGCGAGGCCGATGCCGCTGCCGCCGCCGGTCACCACCGCATGGGGCAGAACCGTCATTTCAGCGGCGTCATCTGCGCCGCGCGCTGCAGGTTGAGCTTCAACTGGAAATAGCCGCTCAGATACTGCTTCGGCACAGGTGCGGCCGGATATTGCTGCTGCGCCGCGGCGCGGATCACCCAGTTGGGGTCCATCTGGTGCGGGCGGGCGAGCGCGCACAGATCGGCCCGGCCGGCGGCGATGATGCTGTTGACGTGGTCGATCTCGTAGATGTTGCCGACCGCCATCGTCGTCACGCCGAGCTCGTTGCGGATCTGGTCGGAGAATGGCGTCTGGAACATGCGGCCGTATACCGGCTTTTCCGCCTTGGTCACCTGCCCCGACGACACGTCGATCAGGTCGACGCCCGCCTCGACGAAGGCGCGGCTGATCTCGACCGCCTCGTCCGGGGTGACGCCGTCGTCGCCGACCCAGTCATGGGCGGAGATACGCACCGACATCGGCTTGTCGACCGGCCAGACCGCGCGCATCGCCCGGAACACCTCCAGCGGGTAGCGCAGCCGGTTCTCCAGGCTGCCGCCATATTCGTCGGTCCGCTTGTTCTGCGTCGGGCTGATGAAGCCGGAGAGCAGATAGCCATGGGCGCAGTGCAGCTCGATCATGTCGAACCCGGCGTCTTCGGCGCGCCGCGCGGCGGCGACGAACTGGTCGCGGATCTCGTCCATCGCCGCCCGGTCGAGCGGGACGGGCGCCTGGCTTTCCGGCAGATATTTGACGTCGGATGGCGCGACCACCTGCCAGTTTCCGCTTTCCAGCGGCTTGTCGATGCCGTCCCATGCCAGCCGCGTCGACCCCTTCGACCCGCTATGGCCGATCTGCATGCAGATATGGGCGTCGGGCGTGCGGTGGACGAAATCGGTGATCCGGCGCCAGGCGGCGGCCTGTTCGTCGTTCCAGATGCCGGTGCAGCCGGGCGTGATCCGCCCTTCCGGCGACGGACAGGTCATTTCGGTGAAGATGATGCCGGCGCCGCCGAGCGCGCGGGCGCCGTAATGGACGAGGTGGAAATCGTCCGGCATGCCGTCGACCGCCGAATACATCGCCATCGGCGACATGACGACACGGTTGCGCACCGTCATCCCGCGCAGCTTCAGCGGCAGGAACATCGGCGGCGACGGGCCTTCGGCCGGTTTGCCGGTTGCGGCTTCGACCAGCTTCGCTTCCAGCGCGGCCAGCCATTCGGGGTCGCGCAGGCGCAGATTCTCGTGGCTGACACGCTGGCTGCGGGTGAGCAGCGTGTAGGCGAACTGCATCGGCTCCATCTTCAGATAGCGGTCGAGATTCTCGAACCATTCGGTCGAGTTGCGCGCCGCGTTCTGGAGCTTCACCACCTCCAATTGCCGCTCGTCCCGGTAATCGTCGAGCGCGGTGTCGAGGGCGCCGGCCTTGTCGATGCCGGGGCGGTTCATCACCTCCGCCAGCTTGATCGCGTCTTCAAGCGCCAGCTTGGTGCCCGAGCCGATCGAGAAGTGGGCGGTATGCGCGGCGTCGCCGAGCAGGATGATGTTCTTGTAGTGCCAGGTGTTGCAGATGATGCGCGGGAAGTTGATCCACGCCGAGCCGCGGATATGCGCCGAATTGGTCATCAGCGGATGGCCGCCGAGATGCTCCGCGAAGATCTTCTCGCACAGGCGGCAGGTTTCTTCCTGGCTCATCTCCCCGAAGCCGGCACGCTCGAAGGTTTCCGGCCCGCATTCGACGATGAAGGTCGCGGTGTCCTTGTCAAACTGGTAGGCGTGCGCCCAGATCCAGCCCCATTCGGTGTTGACGAACAGGAATTTGAACGCGTCGAAGCGCTGGTGGGTGCCGAGCCAGACGAACTTGTTCAGCCGGACGTCGATGTCGGTTTCGAAATGCTCGTCGTAGCGGCGGCGCAGCTTGCTGTTGAGGCCGTCGGCGGCGATGATCAGGTCATAGTCGGCGAGGAACGCGCTGTCCGGTTCGACCTCGACCTCGAAATGCAGGTCGATATCCAGATCGCGGGCACGGTCCTGCAGGATGTTGAGCAGCCGCTTGCGGCCGATGCCGATGAAGCCGTGGCCGCCGGAGCGGATCGCCGTCTTCTTCTCGCCATCCTCGATGCGAATGTCGATGTCGTCCCAATGCGCCAGTTCGTCGAGCATCGCCTGGGCGCTGACCGGGTCGTTGGCGTAGAGATTCTCCATCGTCTGGTCGGAAAACACCACGCCCCAGCCGAAGGTGTCGCCGCTTCGGTTGCGTTCGAAAACCGCGATCTCGTGCGAGGGATCGCGCAGCTTCATCGAGATGGCGAAGTAGAGTCCGGCGGCGCCGCCGCCCACGCATGCAATCTTCATTGACCGCCTTCCGCTTTGGATGAAACGAATCCTAAAACGCCTTGAAATTATTTCAAGCATAAAATAATTATGCGGCGAAACCACCGGAGAAAACCCGTATGTCGTCTGCCGATTCCACGCGCTGGCCCAGCTTTTCCCCCGACGACCCGCTGCTGCTCGACGAGCTGCTGACCGACGAAGAGCGGCTGGTGCGCGACACCGCCCGCGCCTTCGCCGACGAGCATCTGGCGCCGATCGTTCTCGAGTCGAACCGGCACGAAACCTGCCAGCGCGAACTGATGCAGGCGTTCGGTTCGGTCGGGCTGCTCGGCCCGACGATCAACGGCTACGGCTGCCCCGGCGTCAGCTATGTCGCCTACGGGCTGATCGCGCGCGAGACCGAGCGGGTCGATTCGTCCTATCGCTCCGCCCTGTCGGTGCAGTCGAGCCTCGCCATGTACCCGATCTATGCCTACGGCACCGAGGCGCAGCGCGAGCGCTACCTGCCGAAGATGGCGACAGGCGAATGGATCGGCTGTTTCGGCCTGACCGAGCCGGATGCCGGGTCCGACCCCGGCGGCATGAAGACCCGCGCCCGCAAGGTGGCCGACGGCTATGTCCTGAACGGCGCCAAGATGTGGATCACCTCCTCCCCCTTCGCCGACGTGCTGGTCGTCTGGGCCAAGTGCGACGACGACAAGATCAGGGGCTTTATCCTGGAGCGCGGCGACGCCGGCCTGTCGACGCCGAAGATCGAGGGCAAGTTCTCGCTGCGCGCCTGGGTGACCGGCGAGATCGTGCTGAACGACGTGCATGTCCCCGAGGACCGGCTGCTGCCCGGCGTCGAGGGGCTGAAGGGGCCGTTCGGCTGCCTGAACAACGCGCGCTACGGCATCGCCTGGGGCGTGATGGGCGCGGCCGAGTTCTGCTGGCACGCGGCGCGGCGCTATGGCCTGGACCGCAAACAGTTCGGCCGGCCGCTGGCCCAGACCCAGCTTTTCCAGAAGAAGCTGGCCGACATGCAGACCGAGATTACCCTTGGTCTGTCCGCCTGCCTGCACGCCGGGCGGCTGATGGACGATCACCGGCTGGCGCCGGAGGCGATCAGCCTGATCAAGCGCAACAACTGCGGCAAGGCGCTCGACATCGCCCGCGTCGCGCGCGACATGCACGGCGGCAACGGCATTTCAGACGAGTTCGGCGTGATCCGCCATGTGATGAACCTGGAGGCCGTCAACACTTATGAAGGGACGCACGACGTCCACGCGCTGATCCTGGGCCGCGCCCAGACCGGGCTTCAGGCGTTTTCCTGAACCCGGGCCGGGGGCAGTTGCTCCATAGCGCCGGCGAGAGCGGCACCGCTCTCGTCGGCCAGCGCGGCATCGCGTAGCCGGCGGATCCGCTCGACCGCGTCGGGCGCGCCGGCGAGCGGCACGGCGGCGTCGACCACCGCGTTAAACCGGCTGAGGCCGCGTTCGAACGTGTCGCCATAGCCCTTGATCAGCCGCTGGGTGGCGACAATTTCCGCCGCCAGGGCGACGTCGGTCGCGGCGACGCGGCGGACCTTGTCCAGCCAGCCCTCGATCCGTTCCTGCTCGTGGATGTAGCGCAAGGTCGAGCGGCGCCAGCGCCGCATGCCGGCGAGCATGCACAGCATCAGGAACCAGCGCAGGCTGGTCGTCTGGACATGGCGGCCCTTCTCGAAAAAGGGCTGCAACCGCCGGCAGAGGCCGGGGCGCGACAGGATGGCGTTGCCGAGCCAGGCCGGCATCGTCTCGCACACTTCCTGAAGGCGCGGGTGCATATACTCGGTCAGCGTCATCAACTGGTCCTCGCCGAGCAGCACGTCCTTCTCGACCCGGTCCATGCGGGTGGCGCGCACCTTCAGGTCGGCGACGCGGATCGTGTCCTCGTAGCTCATCCAGAGAGCGAGGTGGCGCGCCGCCTCCCGCGTCAGGCGGAAATCGTCCTGACCGTTGTCGAGCGCGCGGATCGCGTCGAGCCGGTCGAGGTAGAACGCGGCATAGGCGCGGTCCTGATAGTCCATCAGCCGGCGGACGCCCTCGATCGCGAAGCGGTGGGCGGCGGGCGGCAGCGTCGCCGCGATGCGGGCGGAGAGCTCCGCCCCGGCCGCGGTCGTCGGCTCCGGCGGCTGCAGCGCCGCTTCGACCTCGTCCACCCGACTGCGGGCCCGCGCGGCGCCTTCCTCGAAACCCTTGAGGTTGGCGGCGACCGCCTTGCCGCCGTGGCGGATCGCCGCCTCGAACGCATCGCGTTCGAACGGCAGCACGTCACTGCCCGCCAGCGCGCCGAGCATGATCGCGCTGATCGCCGCGCCCGAGCGGGCCGAGGCGGCGTCCATGTCGAAGCCGATGAACCGCTTCGCCCGCCGCTCCGCCGCGTCGAGGATGCGTTCGCTGCTGCCCAGGCCGTTGCCCATCGCCGCTTTCTCGGAGATCGCGTAGATGCGGTGGGTCGAGCCGATCAGCGTCGTCCGTTCCGCCGAGACGAAGCCGCGCAGGATCGCCCGGCCCGCCTCCATCAGTTCCGACGCGACGACGACGTCGACGTCGCCGGGCACCGGCATCATCGCCAGCACCGGATCGGTGCGGTTGGCGCCGGCGGCGCCCTTGCGGACCATTTCGATGTAATAGACCGTCGAGCCGGTGCGCTGCGCGACGCCCGGCACCGACGTGCCCTGCGCCGTCCAGCCATTGGCGTTGGCGGTATCGAGGATCCAGTCGGCGAGCACACCGCCGCCCTGCCCGCCCAGCGCCAGGATGGCGATGGTGATGCGGTCGCGGTCCTGCGGGAAGGGGCCGCTCATCAGAACGCCCGCGCGGCGATGCCGCGCGCCTGCCGCCGCTGGAACCAGCCGATCACCGCGCCGCGCACCCGGTGCAGCGTGCGGTCCCAGCCGGTGGGATTGGAAATGATGCTGGCACGATAGAAACTGGGACAGAGCACCGCCGCATGCGCGACCTCCCCGCAATTGCCGCAGCCGACGCAGCTGTTGTCGATATGGGTGACCGGATCCTGCCGCAGCGGATCTGGATTGGCCTTGACGCTGAGCGACGGGCAGCCGGACAGGCGGATGCAGGCATGGTCGCCGGTGCAGGTATCCGGATCGACGCCGAAGCGGTCGCGGACGACGCGCTTGCCCTCCTTCACCGCCTTCGCCATCAGCGGCCGCTCGCGGCGCTGGCGGTTCAGCATGCACTCGGACTGGGCGACGATGACCTTCGGCCCCTTTTCCGGGCTGGTCAGCGCTTCCAGCATCGCGTCGCGCATCGCCGCGACATCGTAGGTGCGGGTCAGCGTGCGCGCCCAGCGGACACCCATGCCGCGCACCGCCTTTTCGATCGGGTTATTGGTCTTGCGCGTCGGGTTGTTGGCCTTGGACGACAGGATATCCTGGCCGCCGGTCGCCGCCGAATAGCCGTTGTCGACGATGATCGTCAGATTGTCGTCCTGGTTGAAAACGGCGTTGCCGATGCCCGAGGTCAGGCCGTTGTGCCAGAAGCCGCCGTCGCCCATCATCGCGATCGCGCGCCGCCCGCCCGGCCCCTCGCTCGGCTTGAACGCCGAGGCGGCGGCGGTGCCGAGGCCATAGCCCATCGTCGTGTTGCCGATGTGGAACGGCGGCAGGATCGAGAACAAATGGCAGCCGATGTCCGCCGAGACGTGGAATTCACCCAGTTCGCGCTGGACCAGCTTCATCGCCGCGAAGATCGGCCGTTCCGGGCAGCCGGTGCAGAAGCCGGCCGGGCGCGGCGGCACCACCTTCGCCAGTTCCGGCTCCGGCGGGACCGGGACCGGGACCTGCGGAGCCCGCTCCGGCGCCCATTTCCGGAGGAAGCCGACGATGCCGTCGTAGAGCACCTGGCCGGAATATTCGCCGGCGCGCGGCAGCAGTTCCTTGCCGATGATGCGGGTCTGGAGATCGGCCTGGCGGAGCAGCGTGTTCAGTTCGTGCTCGATGAATTCGGGCTGGCCTTCCTCGACCAGCAGCACCGCCGTCTTGCCGGCGCAAAAGGCGCGAAGCTCGTCCGGGATCAGCGGATAGGTGACGTTCATGCAATAGATCGGCACCTGCGCCGCGCCGTAGGCGTCGGACAGGCCGGCCAGTTCCAGCGCCCGGTTCAGCGTGTTGAACAGCCCGCCCTGGACGATGATGCCGATCGAATCCTGCTCCGGCCCGAAATGCTCGTTCAGCCGCTGTTCGGCGACGAAACGCACCGCCGCCGGCCAGCGCGTTTCGATCTTCTCGATCTCGTGCAGGAAATTGGCGGGGGGCAGCACGATGCGGTTGACGTCGCGGCGCGGGCTGGCCGCCGCCTCGCCCACCGTCAGCGGCGGGCGCTTGTTGTCGCGGGCGACGAAGCTGCCGGTGACGTGGCAGGCACGCACCCGCAGTTCCAGCATCACCGGGGTGTGCGATGCCTCCGACAGCTCGAAGCCCTTTTCGACCATGTCGACGATGCTGGTCAGGTTCGGGCGCGGATCGAGCAGCCACATCTGCGATTTCATCGCGAAGGCGTGGGTGCGCTCCTGCATGATCGAGGAGCCTTCGCCGTAATCCTCGCCGACGATGACCAGCGCGCCGCCGGTGATGCCGCCCGAGGAGACATTGGACAGCGCGTCGGAGGCGACGTTGGTGCCGACCACCGATTTCCACGCGACCGCGCCGCGCAGCGGATAGTTGACGGAGGCGGCGAGCATCGCCGCCGCCGCCGCTTCCGACGCCGAGGATTCGAAATGGACGCCGAGTTCGCGCAGCAGCGGATCGGCGTCGGCGAAAACGTCCATCAAGTGGCTGATCGGCGAGCCCTGATAGCCGCCGACATAGGCGACGCCCGCCTGGAGAAGCGCCTTGGTGACGGCGAGGATGCCTTCACCCTCGAACACCTCGCCGGCGCCGAGCCGGAGCTTCTCGACTTCCTTCTTGAAGGACCTTTCCGCCATTGCCTTACTCCGCGACCAGCGCGATCACGCGCAATGGGCTGCCCGAGCCGCCCTTGATCTTGAGCGGCGTCGCCACCACGACCGAGCCGGTCGCCGGCAACTGATCGAGATTCTGCAGGCACTGCAGGCCGTAGCGGCCGGCGCCGTGGAACAGCGCATGGGCCGGATAGGGCGGGTTGAGCAGATGCGCCTGGCCAGCGTCGGTGCCGATCGTTTCGACGCCGAAGCCGTGGGCATCGCGCTCGTCGATCAGGAAGCGCACCGCCTCCACCGACGGCCCGGGAGTGTGGGCGCCGTCCTCGCGCCGGTTGGTGTAGGCGTCGACCGGCAGTTTCGACCAGTCGGTGCGCAGCAGCACCCAGGCGCGCGGCGGAATGCGGCCGTGCTCGGCCTCCCACGCCTCGATGTCGGCGACGGTCAGCAGATAGTCGGGGTCGGCGGCGGCCTTGGCCGAGACGTCGATCACCACCGCCTGGGCGACGAACGCCTTCGGATCGATCGTGTCGAGGGTGTTGTCGGGCAGATCCTTGCCGGTCACCCAATGGACCGGCGCGTCGAAATGGGTGCCGGTATGTTCGCCGACGGTGAAGTTGTTCCAGTACCAGGCGACGCCGCGCTCGTCATAATGCGAGATCTCTTCCATCGAGAAGGGCGCGCACTGGCCGAACGGCGGCGGCAGGACCAGCGTCGGCGTGTCCGGCGACAGCGTCTGGGTCAGATCGACGGTGCGGATGGCGCCGGTGGCGACGGCGGCGGCGAACTCGGTCAGCGTGGCAAGCGACATGATGATCCTCCCGGGCGATGTTATCGATTCGAAGACTGCCTCAAAAAACGTGCAGATGCAACTTTTATGGTTGCATACCCCCGGCGATGTCGGGCAGCGTCCGCGCAGGACGGCGACTCCGCGGCCGCCGCCGCCCGTTGCCGCCGCGCGCCCGGCCGATTATGGCGTCACCCAAACAGGGAGTGCCCGTGGACAATCGTATTCTCGGCGATCCGAGCACCGAGGCGTTTCATGTCGAGAAATACCCGTTCTACCTGCTGAACCGGCTGGTCGGGCGCTATAACGGCGTGATCGACGGACGGCTGCGCGCGATCGGCCTCGACATCCCTTACTGGCGGGTGCTGATGATCCTGGGCGAGCGGGCGCCGCGCGGGGTGCGCGACATCGCCGACGCCGCCGTCATTCCGCTGTCGACGATGACCCGGATCATCCAGCGCATGGCCGCCGCCGGGCTGGTAACGCTGGCGAGCTGCGCCGAGGACGCGCGCGTCACCCATGTTTCGCTGCTGCCGCTGGGCGAGGCGAAGCTGGCCGAGGCGCGGCGCGCGACCGCGCCGGTCTATGCCCGGATCATCCGCGGCCTGTCGGCCCGCGATTTCGACAAGCTGATCGACCTGCTCGCGCGCCTCTATGCCAATCTCGACATGGACGAATGACCGGCATGGCCATTCTTAGGCGATTGTGCCTTTGACATACCCATGGACAAGATGATGTCCATCTCATAGCCTCTGCCCAAATGGGGGCTGGGACAGATGGCAATCTTTGAGACCTTCAAGCTGTCGGAATTGCGGCTTGATGAAGAGAATTTCCGCACTGGCTCCACCGCCAGTCAGCGGGATGCTATCCACGCCGTTATCGCGGACCAAAAGGAAAAGTTGGTCAATCTGGCGAAGGACATTTTGGTCGAGGGTGGTTTAAGTCCAGGCGAGCCGATTTGGGTTTTCCGTGACCCGGTTTCAAATTTCTACGTCTCTGTCGAAGGGAATCGGCGCGTCACTGCCCTCAAGTTGCTAGAGAACCCTAGCTTGGCTGATGGCACCGAGATCGAAAAGCCCTTTCGTGAACTGGCTAAGCGCTTTGCGGCGAGCCCCATTCGGGATCTTCAGGCGTGTGTTTTTTCATCCCGCGAGGAAGCAGCGCCGTGGGTCCGCAAACGGCACCTACGATCCGGCTCTGGCGTTGGCCTAGAGCCGTGGAAGCCGATGGCGAAGAACCGCGCGAATCGCGCGCATGGGGAGGATGCTGATAAGTCCTTGGCAGTTGTCGAGTTCCTGCAAGACGGGTCGGCCGATTGGGAAACGATTGCTGACGCGCTGGACCCTAAATGGACAACTGTCGACCGTGTGCTGAACACCGCGGCCATGAAAGATACACTAGGCATTCATATCGAGAAGAACGGCACCATCATTTTCGAAAATGGCGACGTTTCCGCTGGGCGGAAACTGCTTCGGCAGATCCTCGGAGAAATGACGCGCGCCGAGGTTGATTCTCGCAGCCTCGACAAAGTTGAAGATCGGGTCGCCTTCATAAAGCGGTTCGAGCATCTGGCAGTGAAAGCGAAGCCAGCAGCATCCAAGCCCGGCACTGGCAAGCCCGTCACGCCGTCGCCGCCACTGCCGAAGAGCAAGCCGGCGCAGCCGACGAAGCGGACCAAGCTGGACACTACAGCGCGAAAGACGCTGGCGCCGAAAACGGGAGCCCGCACGTTTCAAGTCGATGGTGTGCGACTGAACGGGCTCTATGCTGAATGCCGCAAGCTAGTGGTGGAGACGAACGAGAATGGGGCTGCGCTCTTGTTACGGGTTTTCATCGAGCTCAGCAGCGAGGCGCTGTTGAGCGAGAAGGGTATAGCGATCCCGCCGAGGTTCGCCGCGAAAGCGGCGAACTGGGATGACATCGGAATCCCCCTTTCGGTGAAAGTCAGCTGTGTGCTGGGTGTTCTCGACTCAACCGGGAAGGCAAAAAGCTACCAGCCTATTCGGGTGGCCATCGACCCTCAGAGCAATTCCATCGCCTCCATCAACACTCTGCATGCCTATTTCCATAACCGCGCTTTCAATCCGCTGGCCGGGGATTTGATGAAGGCCTGGGACGTGTGGGAAGGCTACCTGTCGGCGCTCCACGGTGCGCGATAATTCGCTGGCCATCACGCCAATCGGGCGATAACTGGCTATGTTCGACACCCCACTGAGATACCCCGGCGGAAAAGGTCGCCTTACCCAGCACGTCATTGATGTGATGGAAATGAACGACCTTGTAGGAGGTCACTATGCGGAACCCTACGCGGGCGGCGCGGGTATCGCGATCACGCTTCTCTATCTCGAATACGCCGACCACATTCACCTCAACGACCTAGACCTCGCGGTCTATTCATTCTGGCGATCGATAATCGACAACACCGAGGAGTTTGTGCGCCTAGTGCGCGACACCCCTCTCACCGTCGAGGAATGGCGCAAGCAACGCGCCCTGCAATACGCCAAGGCCGAAGCGGGCACGTTGGAGTTGGGTTTCTCGACCTTCTACATGAACCGGACGAGTCGGTCAGGCATCCTGCGCGGCGGCGTCATCGGCGGGGTCGAGCAAACCGGAAAATGGAAGATGGACGCCCGGTATAACCGAGACGAACTGATCAGGCGCATCGAGAAGGTCGCCAGCTACTCGAGCCGAATCAGCCTCTACAACCGAGACGCGTCGGTGCTGATTTCCGAGGTGCTACCGAACCTACCAGCCCGTTCGTTAGTCTACCTTGATCCGCCCTACTATCACCACGGCAGCAGACTCTACCACGCCAGCTACAAGCATGACGATCACGCGCGCATCGCCGGCCAGGTGAAAGACATTGGGCAGCGGTGGATCGTCTCTTACGACAACGTCGAACCCATCAGGGAACTCTACGCTGACTACCGGCAACAGACGTTCGGCCTTCGATGGACAGCGCAGCGCCGATATGACGGGGTTGAGGTCATGGTGTATTGTGACGATCTGGCGATGCCGGACGAGGTGCGTCCGTTCCGCGGCATGGCCGCATAGGAGAGCGCAATGACGGACAAAATCGAGGACGAGACGCTGTCCGAGGAAGAGATAGCGAGGCGGCGTGACGAGGTAGTCAAGCGGATGCTTGCCACCCCGCCACAGCCCAAGAAGCCCCCAAAGCCTAAGAAGAAGTAGGCCGCTTGCGGCTACGCGGCCGCGCTTCGATCAGGTCGCGCGTAGGTCAGACGCTTGCCCACCGTGCCCTGCACGGCAATTGTGGCCCGCTCCTGATCGCTAACCCCTAGTGTGCCGCGGTTACTGTAGCGGAAATCGAACTCGCGCAGATAGCGGTGAAGGTGCTGCTCGCCGCAGTGCTGATAGACGCCCTTCATCCCACGCTTGAAGATGCTGAAATAGCCTTCGACCGTGTTGCTGTGGATGCTGCGATCTTCGAGGTTCACATATTCGCCGCGCCCGTGGCTGGTCGTGCCGTGCGCCGCAAAGACGCTCGATACGTAGCGATAGCCGCTGTGTTCGTCGGTCATTACCTTGGCTTCGCGGGCGACGTTGGCTACCACTAACGGCATCAGCGTTGAAGCGTTCACGTTGTCGATCACGATGGTGCGGGCCTGTCCGCTGTCGCGGTCGACCAAAGCCAGAACCTTCATCTTGTGATGGAAGGCGCGCTTCTTCGGAGCGCCCTTCACGCGCCCGATAAACGTCTCGTCCACCTCGACCGTGCCGCCACCCGAACCCATCGGAGTTACATCGTCCGAGCGCATCGCCTCGCGAATGCGATGGGCCATGAACCAAGCCGTGCGGTAGGAACCGAAGCCGAGCATCCGAAAGAGCTGGTGAGCGCTGATGCCCTTCTTGCTCGATACCATCAGGTGCGTAGCAAGCAGCCACTTGTGCAGCGGAATATGCGAGCGCTCATAAACCGTCCCCATCGTGGCGGTGAACGGCTTGCGGCAGTCCTTGCACTTGTAGAGCCCGGCGCGGGTCGTCTTGCCCTGCATGAGGGTCGAATTACCGATGGTCCCGCAGTGCGGACACACGCGACCATCCGGCCAGCGGATTGCCTCGAAATGCGCCCTAGCGGCTTCCTCGTTCGTGTAGATCGGATCGGTGATATTAGTCATAGGCAGACACTACCCCTAGGGCATGGTATGTCAAGTGCACAATCGCCCATTCTTAAGGCTGGTTCCGACGGGCGGGGCAGGTTGCGGCTTGCAAGGTCGGCGCCCCATTTTATAGCTGAAATATATCGCGGCCTTGCCGCACCGGCGGGGGAAGGGACGTGGCGCGGCCGATCAGGGAAAAGCATGACGGCGCACTGACCGGACGGATGGACGTGCGGGTGTGGTTGCGCATGCTGAGTTGCACGACGACGATCGAGAAGCGGCTGCGCCGGCGTTTTTCCGAACGATTCGGCACGACGTTGCCGCGTTTCGACGTGCTCGCCGCGCTGGAACGCGAGGCCGACGGGCTGTCGATGGGCGAATTGTCCAAGCGACTGCTGGTGTCGAACGGCAACGTCACCGCGCTGGTCCGCCAGCTTGAGAAGGCGGGTTACATCACCAGCCGGCCGGCGCCCGATGACCGCCGGTCGTGGATCGTCTCGCTGACCGAAACGGGCCGGGCGCATTTCACCGAGATGGCCGCCGCCCACCACGCGTCGATCAAGAGCATGCTGGCCGGCGTGTCGCGCGAGGAGCTGGCCGCGCTCTACCGCCTGCTCGCGGTGATGAAGGCATCGATCGGCGCGGAACACGCCAACGGAGAGTTCGAATGAGCTTCGTCGCGCGGCGGCGGGTACGCTTCGCCCATGTCGATGCGGCCGGCATCGTCTTCTATCCGCGCTATTTCGAGATGCTGAACGCGTCGGTCGAGGATTTCTTCGCCAAGCATGTCGGCGTCGATTTCGCGACGCTGCACCTGAAGCGGGGCCTTGCCGTCCCGACGGTGAAGCTGGACGTCGATTTCGTGACGCCGAGCCGGCTGGGCGACTTTCTCGCCTTTCACCTGACCGTCGAGCGGGTCGGCGGCAGCTCGCTCCACCTGGCGGTCGAGGTGCGCTGCGACGAGGAGGTCCGGCTGCGCGCGGCCGTGGTCATCGTCTGCATGGCGATGGCGACCGGGCGGTCCCGGCCCTGGCCGGACGACGTGCGCCAGGCGTTCTGAACGAACCGGCATGTGTCCGCTTCGGGCGGCACCGCCCTCCAGCGCCATTCCAACGATGCCACGCATCGCCGGAACCTTGGGCGCTTCCGCCCGCACCCCCACCCGGCCTCTCATTTCAGAATATTGTCGTTGGGAGGCCGGGTGGGGGTGCGGGCCGATGCCGTTTCCGCCTGAAGCGGACAAGCTCTATTTGCCGGCGCCAGGGCGATATTCCGGCTTCCAGCGGTAGAACTCGATCAGGTAGCCGCCCGGATCGAGGACGCGGAATTCCTGGATATCCTTGTGGTCGTTGATCCGACCGAGCGGCCCGCCGCCCTCCGGCTTCACCCATCGGACGCCGTCGATCGCGCTGAACCGCCGATGCCAGTCCTCCAGCGCGTCGGTCTCGATGCTGAGCATCATGCCCTTGTCCTCGACCGGGCGCATCAGCCCCTTGCTGCCGTCGACCAGCGCCAGCTGCATGCCGTCGCCGATCGCGAGGATGACCACCCAGCCATCGTCGTACAGCGGCTTGAAGCCGACCTGGCCGACATACCAGCGGCGTGCCGCCGCCAGGTCCTTGTAGTAGAAATTGGGAACGATGGCGTTGACCGCCGGCAGGGCGCCCGGCGGCGCGGCCGGGAGTGCCGCCGGCACCACCAGCAAGGCGGCTGCCGCCAACAGGATTCCATGCGCGGCGCGCGTCTTCACCCTATCGTCCTCCCGCCGGCGGCACCCGGCCGACCATCAGCAGGCCGGTTCCAGTTCCTTCTTCTGCGACATGTCGTCCGGGTTCATGTTCCAGACCGACAGCTCCACCTCGATGCCGTTCGGATCGAGCGCCGAGATGCTGGTCAGGATCTCGTGGGCGATGGTGTTGTACGGGATCCCGCGCGCCTCCGCCCGCTGCCGGAAACCTTCATATTGCTCGTGGGTGATCGTCACCGCGAAATGATGGATGCCGCCGACCCCCTTCGCCGCCTTGTCCTTCGTATCGGCGAGGCAGAGGAAGGCGAGCAGCTCATTGCGGCCAAGATCGAAGAAGATCATCGTCGATTGCGGCTCGTGATCGAGCGGGCGGATGCGCAGCAGCTTCAACCCGACGACCTTGGTGTAGAAATCGATCGTTTCCTCGATCCGGTCGGTGACGAAGGCGATGTGGTTGATGCCGGCGGCCTGCGTCTCGATATCGCTGTATTCGGCGCTCTTGATATACTTCTCGATCAGCCTTTCGCGATTTCTCTCGGCTTCTTCGGCAGTAACGGGCATTTTCAATCCTTCCCCACAGTCACGAGATTGCAAGACATCCTATCGCGCAAGAAGGGGCGCAGCCCTCCCCGCACGAGGAGCACCATTTCCTGTCCCCGTCGATCCTACGATACTCGCCGCCGAACAAGACATCCGGCCCGGGGGCCTGGCAATATTTGCCGGCAACGAATCGGTATGCGATCACATCGTCGCTAATACGTCATTTCTAAAATTGGATCCAATTTTTGTCAAGCCCGTTCCTGCGCTTCCGCACCCGGCGCGGACGGGGCGGCGGCAGCGGGCAGCGCAACCAGATCCGTGCGGATCGTGCGAGCAGCCAGGCAATAATGGATGCCGGCCCAGACGTGCATCAGCACCGTCGCGATCAGCGCATAGCGCAGGCCGATGAAGGAGGAGAGCCGGCAGGCGGGATCGTCGCTGAGCGCCGCGCCGACGCAGCGCAGCGCGAAATCGCCCGGATCGACATGGCTGGCGACCGCGTCGCTCAGCACGCCGGTGACGACCGGGCCGATGCCGGCGCCGGCGATCGCGACGAGGATCGAAAGCGTCGCCACCGCCGAGGCGCGCATCCGCGCGTCGACCAGATTGTGCAGCGTACCCCAGCTTGGCCCGGTATAGACCAGCATGCAGATATTGCCGACCGCGAAGCAGACGATGAACGGGACGACGCCGGCCTGTAGCAGCCCGACCGCGAAAGCGGGGCCGGCAACGAACATCGAGGCGGCCGGCACCCACATGTAGAAGCGGGCGTCGTTGCGCGCGAGCCGATCGCTGATGAAGCCGCCGGCGAGCGTGCCGACCAGCGCGCCTGCCCCCGCCAATATGCCGAGGATCCAGCCGACCTCGCCGATCGTCAGGCCAAACGCGCCGCGCAGCAGATACGGCGCGGTGAAGGATCCGGCGCCGGCCCAGGCCGCCGTGGTCAGGCTCCAGCCGATCGCCATGTGGACGAATGTCGGGCGGGCAAGCAGGTGACGCAGAACGGCCGAATAGGCCGGGAGCCCGCCGGAGGACGGCGGATCGAACCGGCCGCGCGGCGGCTCCGGCACGGTAAAGCGCGCGATCAGGGCAACGAGAATGCCGGGCGCGCCGACCGCGACGAACGCCCATCGCCAGCCGACCTGCTGCGCCAGATAGGCGCCGCCGAGCAGGCCGAACAGCGTGCCGATCGGGATGGCGAGGCTGTAGAGCGAGGCGGCGGTGGCGCGGCGGTTCGGCGGGAAGCTGTCCGCGATCAGCGAATGGGCGCAGGGGTGGCAGGCCGCCTCTCCGCCGCCGACGCTGGCGCGGGCGACCACCATCTGCGCGAAGTTGGAGACGGCGCCGGACAGGGCGGTGGCGCCGGACCAGAAGATCAGCGCGCCGGACAGGATCTTGACGCGGCTGAACCGTTCCGCGAGCCGGGCGGCGGGCAACGAGAAGCCGCCATAGAAGAAGGCGAAGGCGGCACCGCCGAGCAGGCCGAGCTGAAAGTCGTTCAGGTGCAGATCCTGCCGGATCGCCTGCGACAGGATGGCGAAAATGCCGCGATCGACCATCGCCAGGAAGTAGATGGCGGTCAGGATGGCGACGAGATATTTCGCCCGCGCGTCCGGCCGCCAGTCCGCCGTATCGCCCGCCGGCGCGCCGACCGCGCTCACCGCCGCTGATCCGAGGCGTCGCGCATCACTGCCCCGGCGTCAGGTAGCGGTCGAAGAACTCGACCATCTTGTTGAACGAAAACAGGGTGTAATCCTGGCTCTGCGTGTCCCAGCTATGATCGCTGCCCGGCAGCGCGACCAGCTCGAACGTCTTTCCGTCCTTGATCAGCCGCTGCATCATCGCCTGGGTGTCGGCATAGAGGACGATGCGGTCCTTGGTGCCGTGGATGATCATCAGCGGCGCCTTCAGCCCCTTGGTATGGTAGAGCGGCGACTGCTGCTCGTAGCGGCCGGGGAAGTCGGCGCCGGTCGGTTCCCCCATCACCCGCATCTGTTCCGGCTCGGCGTGCCACACGTTTGTGGCGGGGGCGCCGGCGATGCCGACGGCGTACAGGTCCGGCTTTCGGTAGAGCGACATCAGCGTCATCAGGCCGCCATAGCTGGACCCCCAGATGCCGACCCGTTTCGGGTCGGCCATGCCCTGCGCGACCAGATGGCGGACGCCGCTTTCCAGATCCTCGACGTCGAGCGAGCCGTAGGCGTCCAGGCCCTGGGAATGCGCCCGCCCCTGCCCCCAGCTGCCGCGGATATTGACGTTCAGCAGCATGTAGCCGCGCGCCGCGAGAGTCTGGTCGAGGCCCCAGGTCGGGTGCGCGGTGCGCCCGCCCCACTGGTTGCGGACCGCGTCGCGATAGACCGAGCCAACGATCAGCGGATAGCGCTTCGCCGGATCATAGTTGCGCGGCAGGGTCAGCCGGGCGACCAGCGGCGCGCCGTCGACATGGCTGGGAAAGGTGATGTAGCGCACCGTCGCCCATTGCTGCTGGTCGAAGGCGGGCAGCGGCGAACGGGTCACCCGCGTCGGCTCTGCCACCCGCCGCAGATCCGCCAGATAGAGTTCGGGCGGCGCGTTGTCGTTGGAGAAGCGATCGGCGGCACGGCTGAAGTCGGGCGCGTAGACCGGCTGGTGCGTACCGGCGCCGCTGCTCAGCCGCTCGACCTTTCCGCCGCCCACCGGGACGCGGTAGAATTGCCGGTCGGCGACGTGGGATTCGTTGGCGATAAAGTAGAGCCTGCCATGCGCGGCATCGACGGTGAAGGACGCGATATCCCATTTGCCCGTCGTCAGCCGGCGCGGCTTCTCCCCGGCCCGGCCCTGCAGATAAAGCTGAGAATAGCCGTCGACGTCGGTCAGGATGACCAGCCCCTTGTCGCCCGGCGCCCATTCGACCTGCCAGTTCTGGTCGCTGCGATCGGGGTCGTGGTGGCTGTAGAAGGACTGCCCCTTTCCACTGGCGACGTCGTAGACCAGCACGGCGTGATGCTTGAGCAGGAAATCGCTGGTGTTGGCGAATAGTGCGCGGCCATTCGACGACAGGCCGAAATTCCAGATCGGGTCGAACGGGTTGGCGCGGTCCATCCACCGTGTCGCACCGTCCGCCACGGTAACGACACCGAGCCGGTATTTGGGCGTCGGATCGCCGGGGAACGGGCGGGTCATCCGCTCCATCCGCTCCTCGTCGTCCAACTGGTAATGGAGGTCGTAGAGCCGGACGGCGCTGCTATCCATCTCGACGAAAGCGATCGAGCGGCCGTCCGCCGCCCACCGATATCGATCGACGTTGATGCGGTCGCCGCCGGCCGCGACCTGCCGCGCGACCACGGGCCCGCGCGCCGCCAGGTCGATCACCCACAGCCCGCCGCCGGGGTTGTACATGTGGCCGCTGGGATCGGTCGGGCCGCCGTCGACGAAGGCCAGGTAGCGGCCGTCAGGCGAGCGGCGGAGATCGTGCACGTGGCGGTGCGCATCGGCGATCGGGGTCGACGCACCGTCGGCGCCAACGGTGTAGAGCCGCCCGCCAAGGACATAGGCGAGACGCCCGCCCGGCAGCCATTCGACCTGGGCGATGCCCTGACGCCAGTTGTCGGCAGGCAGCTTCGCCGCCTCGTCGGTCAATCGGCGCTTTTCCCCGGTGACGGTGGAATAGACCCAAAGGTCGCGGAAGCGCAGCCCCTTGTCGTTCCAGACGAAGGCGACCTCCTTGCCGTCGGGCGACCAGACATAGGCTTCGGGCGACGTGCCGGCGATGCTCGGCAGCGCGTAGAGCATGTCGATCGGCAGCGGATCGGACGCCGCCGGGGCGGCGGCGGCCGGCACCTGGGCAAATGCCGCGCCCGGCGCCGACATCAGCGGGACAAGACCGGCGGCGCACGCCGTCACCACCGGCAGACGCCATCCGCGCAACATCTTCATCACCCGCTCCCCTCCATACGACACCGCCGGCCGGTGGCGGCGGGCCGGGGCGGCGCCGGTACGATGGCGCATTCCCCTGCCCGGAACAATGGCGGGCCGGCGTCCCCGCGCGAGAAAGCCGGCCTGCCGACCATCAGAAGTCGATCTGGGCGCTGACGAACAGGAAGCGACCCAGCGCGTCGTAGTATGCGGGGAAGGTGTTGAGGTTACCGCCGAATTCGCTGGTTGCCTGCGAAGTGAGCGGCGGAGAACGGTCAAGCAGGTTGTTGATGCCGGCGCGCAGCGTCATCTTCTCCGTCGCGTACCAGGCGGCGGACAGATCGAAGTAGCTCTGCGCCGGCAGCTTGTAGTCGACCTGGGCGAAGCTGCCCTGCAGCGCGGCCTGCCCGCTGCTGCGCGCGATCTTGACCGTGTCGATGTAGCGCCAGGTCAGGGTGAAGCCCAGATCCCACGGCGTGTCCCAGGTAGTGGCGAAGACGTGGCGCCACTTGGGATGCGGCGATCCGCACAGGAAGGCATAGTAGCCGGCGCAATTGTAGGTTTCGGCAGCGCTCGACGACGGCAGCGGCTTGGTCGTGAACTTGTCGACATAGGTGCCGTTCAGGCTGAACGACAGCCGGCCGAGGTCGTTGCCGAACACCCTTTCGGTCTCAAGCCGATAATTGAGGGCGACGTCGACGCCCGCCGTCCGCAGCGACCCGGTATTGACGTTGACCGTCTTGAAATAGGAGTCGTCAGTGGCGTGGAGCGTGCCGCCCTGGCCACGGTGGATCAGGCTGCAGAAATACGGATCGCCGGTGTTGAGGCACTGGGCAAGCGCCAGGACCGGCGCGACGCGGCCGATCAGGTTGGTCACCTTGATGTCGAAATAGTCGAGCGACGCGGTGAAGCCGGGGATGAACGACGGTTCGAACACGGCGCCGAGCGACTTGGTCTTGCCGGTTTCCGGCTGCAGATCGGGGTTGCCGCCGTTCAGCGCGCCGAAGAAGTTATAGTCGGCGATATTGCCGTATTGCGCGGCGGTCACCCCGGTGCGGGCGCACTGTTCGAACGTGGCGAACGGCGTCGGGCCGGAGCACGGATCGTAGGTGCCATTGGCGTTGATCGGCAGCTGGATGCTGTTTTGCGGCCGGATCTGCGGCGCGTAGAGTTCGATCAGGTTCGGGGCGCGGACGGCTCGCTGATAGCTGGCGCGGAAGCGCAGGTCGCGCACCGGCGACCAGTTGACGCCCAGCTTGTAGGTGTCGGTGCTGATCCCGCCCTTGTACTTCGAATAGCGGTAGGCGCCTTCCACCGACAGCAGCTTGAACAGCGGCGCGTCCTCGACCAGCGGCAGCGTCACTTCGCCGAAGAATTCCTTGACGATCGCCTTGCCGGAAATCGGGAAATCCTCCTTGCCGTCGATATATTCCTTGTCCGGATTGGAGTTCAGCGTGTTCTTGCGATATTCGCCGCCGAAGGCGATCGCCATCGCGTTGTTGGCAAGCGGCGACTTGATACCGTATTCGCCGAGATCACCGTTGACCGCGAACACCAGGTCGAGCTGGCCGGCGTCGCCGGTCGCGGTCATGATCGCGTTGACATACTTCGCCGCCGCCGCCGACGGGCCGGCGTCGGAGAAATAATCGAGCGGCTGGCAGGCGGGATCGTCGTTCTGCGACAGCGAGTCGGCATTGATCGCGCAGACCGGCTGCCCGAACGTCGCCGCGAGCGGCGCGCCGAGCGCATCGACCCGGCGGTCAACGACGGCGAACAGCGCGGTCGAGATGCGCTGTTGCGACGGCATGCCGAGCAGCACGCGCGACTGATGGACGTTCGCATAGCTGGCCGAGAAATCATATTCGAACGGGCCAAACAGCTTGCCGCGCAAGCCGCCGACCATGCGGAACGAAGTGAGCGTGACCTGCTCGTCGCGGAAATTATTCTCCGGCGTGCGCTTGTTGAGGAAGACTCCGGTCGCGATCGACGCCGGCCCGAGATAGGCGCCGGTCACCGGATCGTAGTTGCTGGCGGTGCTCAGCCCGCGGCTGGTGCACAGGAAATCCGCCTCCTGCGCGCTGAAGAACGGGTTGTCGCAATTGAAGCCGCCGTCAGTCAGGCTGATCGCGTTGCGTTGCGCCGCACCCGGCGCCTCCAGCCCGCCGGAATGATCGCGGGTAAAGCCGAATTCGATATACGGGGTGAAATGTTCGTTGACCTCGAAATGGGCGAGGCCGCCGAACATGTAGCGCTCGTCGGGCCGCTGCAGCCGGCCGCCGTTGACGTCGTTATAGGTGTCGACCAGCGAATTGCGCGGCACGAATTCGTTGTTGAGCACGCGGAACTGCGACAGCAGATTCGGCGCGCCCGTGTTGACGAAGCTGGCCGGCGTGTCGACCGGCGAGGGGTTGCAGGTATATTCCTGGCCGCCCGACGCGGCGCCGATACGGCACGAGGCATAGTCGCGCCGTTGCGCGTAGACGCCGTTGATCTTGCGATAGCTGCCGTACAGGGTGACGTTGCCCCGGCCGTCGTCGAAATTGGCGCCGGCGACCAGCGAGTAGGTCTGGCTCAGCCCGTCCATCGTGCTGCCGGTCGGCGTCGGGAACTCGCCGGGGTTGGCGGTCTCGAACCGGTCGAGGATCGAGCGCATCATCTTGTTGCGGTTGTTGTGCTGGAAGCCGCTGATCGTGGCGTTGACGCGCAGCCCCTCGAAATCGTCGATCAGGTTGAAGTTGACGACGCCGGCGAGCGCGTCGGACCCGTAGACCGCCGAGGCGCCGCCGGTCAGCACCTCGATGTTCTTGATCAGCGGATTGGGGACGAGATTGACGTCGGCCGGCACGTCCTTGACCGAACCGTAAGGCAGGCGGCGGCCGTTTATCAGCACCAGCGTGCGGTCGGCGCCAAGGCCGCGCAGATCAATCTGGGCAGTGCCGACGCGGCCGCGATTGGTAAAGTTGCCGCCCTTTGCCGCCTGCACCTGCGGCAGGCGGTTGACCACGTCCTCGACGCGCTCGACACCGCGCGCCTGGATCGCGCCGATGTCGACCTGGGTGACCGGGCTGATGCTTTCGAGATTGGCCTGGCGAATGCGCGAGCCGGTGACGATGATGTCGCCGCCTTCGCTGGCAGCCGCGGCCCCGGAGGGCGCCGTACCCTGCGCGAACGCAGCCGGAGCCATCAGGCAGCCGAGTGCCGTGGTCGACAGAATGAAGGCCGAATGGATTCTGACATTCTTCATTTCGATCCCCCTCCTCAGGAAGTGCGCGGTCGTACCGAGGCGGCTGCGCCGCCGGAGTCGACCATCTTGTCCCAGCCTTAAGTCCGCACCCGCATACGGCCGAAGCCGTGCGGGCCCGTTCGAAAACCTGATCCGGCGGCAGCATTTGCGCGATGTGATCCCGCGCCATGCCATGACGGATGAATATTGAATATCGGATCCTATTTATTCTGTCAAGCATATGCCGATACGGATGGAAATGCCCGCCACGCAGGCCAGCCAAGCGGCGGCGCGCGGGAATAATTTCTTATTTTATAAAATGTTGGTTGGCCTATAGGTCGGCATCGTGACAGCCGCCGGCCGGCAATTCCGCCATATGACTTGACAAAGGAGGCAGATCGAATATTGGATCCGGTATTCAGATTTAATCGTACAGCCGGGTGGTCCGTGGGGCAATCGCTGATTTCAGTGTCGCAAGTTTCGCTCTGGCAGGCCCGGTGCCCCTCGACCGATCGCGAAGCTCTGGAAGGGCATGTATCCGCGGACATCGCCATCGTCGGCGGCGGCCTGGACGGGCTGGCGCTTGCCCTTCACCTCGCCGAGAGCGGCCGGGCGCCGGTACTGCTCGAAGCCGACACCCTGTGCGCCGGCGCGTCGTCCGCCAGCGCGGGCATCGTCGCGCCGCAGCTTGTCCGCAACCTGCCGAACCAGGTCGCCCGCAAGCTGGGCCAGGCGCCGGCGGAGCGGTTCCTGCGGATGCTGGCGGATGCCGGGCGCTATTGCTTCGCGCTGATCAGCGACCGAAACGGCGGATGCGACGCGATGGCCAACGGCTTCCTCGCCCCGTCATCCGGCGCCGCCGGCCGCGCGCAGGCGGCGGCGGCCATCGAGCAATGGCGCCCGTTCCGCACCGACCTTGCCCTGCTCGACGCGGAAGCGGTCGCGGCGCTGACCGGAACCCGGCGCTACAGCTCCGCCTTGCTCGACCCGACCGGCGGCGCGCTCAACCCCGTCGCCTACGGCCAGTTCATCGCCCGCGAGGCCGAACGGCTGGGCGCGGCGATCCACACCGGCAGCCCGGTTCGGACGATCGAGCGGCATAACGGGCGCTGGCGCGTCACCACCGCCGGCGGATCGATCGAGGCGCGCACCGTGGTGCTGTGCGCCAATGGCGGCAACCGCCTGCTGAACCGCGAGCTGCGCAGCACGATATTGCCGCTGGAGGTATGCCAGGTCGCGACGCAGCCGTTGTCGGCCGCCCAGCGCGCCGCGATCCTGCCGCAGGGGCATGCGCTGACCGATACCGAGGCCAACGTCTTTTCAATCCGCTTCGACGTCGACGGCCGGCTGATCACCGCTCACCCGATGAGCCGCGACCTGCTGTCGCCGGAGTATCTGCACCGCGTCATCAACGACCGGCTGGCGGCGTCGCTGCCAGCCTACGAACCGGTGCCGCTGGAGTTCGCCTGGTCGGGCACCGCCTGGCTGAACAGCAGCCTGCTGCCGCGCGCCGTCCGGCTGGAGGACGACCTGTTCGCGCTGCAGGCGTGCAACGGGCGCGGCATCGCGCTGAGTGGCGTCATTGGCCGCGAGTTCGGCCGCTGGCTGGCATCCGACAGGCGGGAAGCCTGTGCGCTGCCGATCGAGCCGCCCAAGCCGATCCGCGGCTATTTCATCGCGCGGAACGCCCCTAAGCTGATCATGAAGACCAGTCTGGCGGCCCAGCGGCTGCGCCGCGCGCTGGGGGGCGACCAAAGCCACGCCTAGGGAGAATGCCGATGCAGACCGTGATGGCGATCGTCGAAGGCTACCTCCTGCCGCTGTCGCTGTGGATGGTGATGTTCGCGATGGGGCTGTCGCTGCGCGTCGCGGATTTCGCCAAGATCATCATGAACCGCAAGGCGTTCGTGCTCGGCGCCGGCAGCATGCTGCTGCTGGTGCCGGCGGTCGGCGCCGCGATCGCCATTGGCTTCATGCCCACCCCGGCATTGACCATGGGCTTCATCCTGCTGGCGACATGCCCCGGCGGCCTGCTGTCCAACCTGCTGACCGACCTGTCGAAGGGCGACCTGGCGCTTTCGGTGTCGATGAGCCTGTTCACCAGCGTCGTCTACATCTTCACCCTGCCGTTCATCTGCCATTTCGCGCTGATCCTGGTCTATGGCGAGAGCCGGGCGGTCGACGTGCCGTTGCTGTCCTCCTTCTGGCACATCGTCCGGGTGACGGTGATCCCGATCGCCTGCGGGATGGCGGTCAACGCGTGGCGCACCAATTTCGCCACCCGCATCGTGCCGGCGGTGAAGCTGGCCGGCACGACGATGCTGGTGGTGATCTTCGGCCTCATCATAGTCGACAATCTCGACACGCTGCGCGAGGCGCTCGGCCTGGTCCTGACCATGGTCATCGCGATGAACCTCATCAATTTCCTGATCGCGCTCACCGTCTCGACATTGGGCCGGCTGCGGCGCGAGGAACGGATCGCGGTGGTGATCGAGCATCTGATCCGCCAGGAGACGACGGCCATCTACGTCGCGGTCGCCATCCTCGGCCGGTCGGACATGTCCCTGCCGATGATCGTCAACACCTTCGTCGGCATGTTCTTCTGCGTCGGCTTCGTCGCCTACATGAAGCGCCGGGCCGCGCGCGCCGCCGCCCTCGCCGCGTGATCCGGCCGCGGTCATGGCAGCCCGTCCCGCCCGGAGAAGCACGGGCGCGATGGTCCGGCCGGACGCAATATATAACGATCATCATATGATTTGACAAATATATGCCAAGCCATATGGGATCGGGCGTTCAGGTTTTTCGGCCCGAGGGGACGAAAGACCTGCCTGGGCGATGGCCCGCCTTGCCGGCGCCATCCCAACCGCCCGCCCGCCGACCCGGAGGAACACAGAGATGAAATGGCCTGCCAACCGCATCACCAACACGTCGAAGAAGTCGTTCGGCATGTTCGAGAAGGCCCTCGCGATCGAAGCGGCCGGCCATGACCTGATCCACCTGGAATTCGGCAAGCCGCACCACGACACGCCGCAGCATATCAAGGACGGCGCGATCGCCGCGCTGCAGGCGGGCAAGGTCCACTACAGCGACCTGCGCGGCGAGCCGGCGCTTCGCGCGGCGCTGGCCGCCAAGCTGGCGGCGGACAACGCCATCCATGTCGGGCCGGAAGGCATATTGGTCACCAACGGCCTGACCCATGCCGCCTATCTGGCGTTCATGGCGGCGCTCGACGAGGGCGACGAGGTGATCCTGCTCGACCCCTATTACCCGCAGCACATCAACAAGATCGAGCTGGCCGGGGGCGTGCCGGTGATCGCGCCGCTCGACCGCGCCCACGGCTTCGCCATCCGCGCCGACTGGATCGAGCACAAGATCACCGCGCGGACCCGGATGATCGTGCTGGTCAATCCGTCCAACCCGACCGGACGGGTCTACACCCGCGCCGAGCTGGAAGCGGTGGCGGAACTCGCCATCCAGCACGACCTGCTCGTCCTGACCGACGAGGTGTACGAGCACGTCCTCTATGACGGCGCCCACATCAGCATCGCGTCGCTGCCCGGCATGGCCGAGCGCACCCTGTCGCTGTTCGCGTTCACCAAGGCCTACGCAATGGACGGCTGGCGGCTGGGCTATATCGCCGCGCAGCCGGCGATGATCCCGGCGATGCTGAAGATCGCGATGAACGACGTGACCCACGTCAACACCTTCATCCAGTATGGCGCGCTGGCGGCGGTCACCGCCGAACAGGACAGCCGCGACGCGATGGTCGCCGACGATCGGCGCAAGCGCGACTTCGTCGTCCAGCGGATGAACCAGATGCCCGGCGTCACCTGCGCGTCCCCGGAAGCGACGATCTACGCCTTCGCCAACATCGAGGGCACCGGAAAGGATTCGACCAGCATCGCCCTCGATCTGCTCGAGAAGGCGCATGTCGTGGTCGAGGACGGATCCTTCTACGGCGTCGGCGGGCGCGGGCACATCCGTATCTGCTTCGGGTCCGAGCCGATGCCGCGTATAGAACAGGCGATGGACCGGCTGAGCACCTATTTCAACGCCCTGCCCAACGCGGGGGACAAGGCGTGAGCACCGCCGAGCGGGCGATCCGGTTCACCGAAGGCCGGTCCGGCCTGAACGCGCGCTGCCGCCTGCTCGACACGCTGGCGCCGCGGTCCGCCGCCTTCCTGTGGGACCTTGCCGGGACCGGCGCGACCTTTCCGGCGATGCACGCGATCTGGACCGGGCCGGAACTGTCCTGCCCGCTGCCGGCGCCGTCCCTGCCCGCCGGCGTCGACACCAGCCCGGTGCCGCCGGAGAACGCGACGGCGTTCCCCGCCGCCGGCGACGTCGGCATCGCCTGGCTGGCCGAGGGCAGCACCAAGGGGCTGCCGCCGGGCGCGTTCTTCGACATCGGCATCTTCTACGACCAGGGCGGCCGGCTGCTGATGCCGTTCGGCTGGATCCAGGTGAACGTCGCGGCGACGATCCTGCCCGAGGACCTGGCCGAAGCGCGCGCGGCGATCCAGCAAATCCGCCGCAACGGCGCGTGCGATCTGGGCATCGAAAGGCTGTGAGGATGCAAGCCACTGGCTAAGCCGGCGGTTTTTCGTTAGCGTCGCGCCCAGGGCAACGACGCTTCGATTCCGCGCACTATCGGGAGTTTCGTCGAACCAGCCTGTGATTTCCACCACGGTTCCTGTACGGAGCAAACTTGAATGCATGACGCGGGCGAAGGCGACTCAGGGCGAATTCAGACGACCGAAAAGCTCGAGCGCTCGACGACTTCCGCGGACGTCGCGCGTGTCCTGCGACGCCGGATCCTGGAAGGGCGCTATGGCGAGGAGCAGTTCATCCGCCAGGACGTGATCGCCACCGAACTTGGCGTCAGCCGCATTCCGGTTCGCGAGGCGCTGGCCCAACTGGAAAGCGAGGGGCTGGTGATCCGCGAGAAATATCGCGGCGCGATCGTCCCCAAGCTGTCGCTGTCGGAGATCGAGGAGATCTACGAGTTGCGCGGGATGATCGAGCCGTATCTGCTCGCTCATGCGATCAGCAACATCACCCCCCGCCAGGTCCGGCAACTGCGCGAGATCATCACCCGATCGATGGCGACCGACCTCGTCGCCGACTGGGCGGGCCTGAACGTCGACTTCCACCGCAAGCTGTACGAGGTCGCGGGCAAGCCGCTGACCCTGCAGGTGCTGGACAACCTGCTGATCCGCGCCGACCGCTACCTGAAGCTGCAGAACTTCAACTCGCTTGCCACCAAGAACGAGAGCGACGCCGAGCACGCCCGCATCCTCGACCTGGTCGAGAAGCGCGACGTCAAGGCGGCGACGGCGGCGCTGCGCACCCACATCCGCTGGAATGCGGAAGACGTGCGCCAGAGCATCGCGCCGGGCCGGGCCACCAAGACGGGATAAAGCCGTCGGCGGCGGGCGCACCGCTTAGGACGGATCGCCATTTAGCCCTGACGGCCTGCAAATGGTGGCCCTCCGCGCTTCCGGTGCTCACGGACTATAAGTCCGCTGCGCTCCGGGTCACGGAAAACCACCATTTTCGGCTCGTCATCTTCTGAATGCCAATCCGTCCTAGACGATGTTGAATATCCGCCGGGCGTTCTTGTGGAGGATGTTTTCCGCCATCGCGGCAATGTCGCTCTGCAGCCAGCCGAAGCTGTCGCGATATTCGCTGAGCACCTTGGCGAGGACGGCGCGGCTGTTCCACGCGCAATAGCCGATCTCTTCGGGCACGGTGTTGGCGTCGCTGCCGTGCATGATCTTTTCCGACGGCCCGAGGGACAGCAGCGTCCGATAGACGTCGAGCAGCGCGCCCGGATATTTGGAGAAGAAGGACACGTCGACGAAGACGTTGGCGAACTGGCTGACGAACGCGCCGACGATGTGATGGGCGGGGTAGCCGGCATGGATCAGGACAAACTCGGTCCGCGCCTTCTGAATGTCGGGATCGACGAACACGGCATAGAGCGGCCGCGGATCGTTGTAGTCGACGCGCAGCGACGGATGGAGCGCGACGGCGAGGTGAATGATCATCGGCCGTTCGAGCGCGCCCGCCTTCATGTAGATGCGCTTCAGCAGGAAATCTTCGTAGGCGGTCAGCGCCGCCGCCGCCGTGGCGTCGCGCGGACGGGCGGCATCGCTGGTGGTGCCGCCGAGCAAGGGCGGCGGACTGCGATCGTCGCGCGGGCCCCCGGCGTTCGCCGCGGGCGCGCGGAGAAGCTGGAACGCCGCGTCGGCGGCGCGAATGTCGACCTGGCTCAGCGCCTGCGAGCGCTGGTAGGACAGCATGCTCTTGAATCCCCGGCAGCCGTTGGCGACGGCCTGCTCCATCGCCTGCTCGATGGCGGCGGCGACATCGGCGATGCTGGTCAACCCGCGCTCGATGGCCCAGGCCGGCTTGATCATGTCGGTGGCCAGCGTCGTCCACACGTACCGGCCCGCCGGGATCAGCGTGTCGGGCGCGGCCGGCGTCGGTTCCGCCGCCTGGAGAACCACGGTCGACACCCGTTCCCGGTCGAGCACGGACTGGATGTAGCGGCGGAAATCGGCGTCGCTGCCGATATGCTTCGACGTGACCGAATCGAAGCCGGCCATCGTCGGCGGCACGCCGTAGGTGCGCGCGATATAGTCGAAATAGCCGATACGGCGCGGCGCGGTCCACACCTGCCGCTCGCCACCGGCCTGAGTGTAGGCGGCCAGCGCATCGCGGCCAGGATAGTCTCCGGGTGGAACGGCAAGGCCACCGAACTCCGCCGCCTGGCGCGCATAGGATTGTGAAATCAGCGCCCGCTTCAGCGGATGCATATGGGTGTCGACGACGTCGATCTGCGACAGGTCGAGGCTGCCGGCCATCGGCTTGAGCTTCGCAGGCGCCTCGGCGCCACGCGCAACCCCGGCCATGGCGAGCAGCGCGGCCCCGCCGGCCGCGCCGATGAAGCGGCGGCGGGAAGCCCGCCCCGTCGCCTCGGCAAGCGTCGCTGGGGGCAATCGGCTGGTCATGGCTATCCCTTCCTGTCGATCCTCGAACGGCTATCCGTCCTCGTGCTACAAGTCAATATTGGATCCAATATATAATGTTCTTGACGATTGAAGCTGTCCGGGCGATCATTCCGTTGCCGCTCTCTCCAATTTTGGACGGGTCATGCGATTCTTTCTGGCCAGCCTGCTGACGCCGTTGCGTACCCGCCCGGCAGGCGCCGCGGCGGCCCGCCCTTTGCGTTCCGACGTGCCCATCCTGCTTTCCGGCGGCGAGACAATTACAGATCACCCAAGGGAGACTCTGCAATGGCAACCTTAACCGCAACGGCGCTTGCCCTGCTGGCCGGCATCGGCCTGGCTACCGGCGCCGCCGCCCAGGCGCCCGCCAACTTCGGGCCGGACGCCCCGCCCTTTGCCCCGAAGGCGCCGATCGCGATCGTCGGCGGCACCCTGATCGACGCGACCGGCGCCCCGCCTAAGACCGGCTATACGGTGCTGATCGAGGGCAACAAGATCGTCAAGGTCGCGCCAAGCGCCGAGGTCGCCGTTCCCGCCGGCGCGCGCACGATCGACGCCAGCGGCATGACGGTGATGCCCGGCCTTATAAGCTCCAACCAGCACATCCAGCTCAACCCGCTGCACCCGGCGCCGGCCGCCGACCTGCCGCTCGACGAGATCAAGGCGCGCTGGGAGGGCAATTTCGCGCAGATGCCGTACAAGTCGTACGTCTACCTGATGCAGGGCGTGACCAGCATGCGCCAGACCAGCGGGCCGTGGAAGCGGATCCTGCCGGTCAAGAAGCGCATCGACGCCGGCGAGATTCCGGGCCCGCGCATCTTCCTGGGCGGCGCGCTGCTGATGAGCCCGCAATTCTTCAAGCACTACATCACCAAGAACCGCACCCCGGCCGACGCCGTCGACTGGATGCGCAACGACTTCGCCTATTTCGTTCTCGATGATATCGAGAAGGACACCGATCAACTGCTCGGCGCGGATTTCAACTACTGGAAGCTGCTGCTGAGCGACGAGGAGTTCGACGGCAAGAACGACTTCACCGACGCGCAGATCCGGCGGATCATCGACAAGGGCCATGCCGCCGGCAAGAAGATCGACATCCATGCGAATTCGACGCCGAAGGGCTTCGAGCGACTGCTGAAATTCAATTTCGACACGCTGGAGCACCCGTTCGAATCGAGCTTCCTGCTCGACGAGAAGACGATCGAAGGCTTCGCCAAGAAGGGGGTGATCGTCGACACGCTGCTGCGCGTCCGCGTCGCCGGACCGGAACACGCGATGAATCCGAACCGGTTCAACGAGACCGATTACATCATGTCGTCGACGCCGGAGGATTACCGCACCCTGATGACCTACCGCGACCGGATGCTCTACAACAAGCGCAATCCGGACCATCGCGGCCTGGCGATCTACCAGCCGCGTGCCTCGCAGAGCGACATGTTCGGTCAGGACGGCCCGTCGCTGAACGACCAGATGAAGGCGCGTGAGACCGCCCGTCAGAACATGCGCAACTTCATCAAGCACAAGGTGAAGTTCTCGATGGGCACCGACGCCACCGCCTTCCTGAACTTCCAGCAGGACGACCCCAACGCCACCGAGATGGAATATATGGTGGAAATGGGCATGACGCCGATGGACAGCATCATCGCCTCCACCCGGATCGGCGCCGAGGCGCTCGGCCTGCTCGACCAGCTCGGCACGATCGAGGCCGGCAAGCTGGCCGACGTCATCGTCGTCGCCGGCGACCCGCTGAAGTCGATGGACGCGATGAAGCGCGTCGCCGTCGTCATCAAGGACGGAGTGCGTTACAAGTGAAGGGGATAGGGCCGGCCGTCGCGCTGGCTCTCGCCGCCGCCATTACGGCGCCGGCGGCGGGCCAGACCGCGACCTACGAGACGTCCGACGACATCCGCCGCGTGCTGGTGCCGCCGGTCGACCGGGAGCATATGCCGGCCCTGGTCATTACCGGCGCGACCCTGCTCGACGGCCGGGGCGGCGCCCCGGTCGCCGACGCGGTGATCGTGATGCGCGGCGACCGGATCTTCGCCGCGGGGCCGACGGCGTCGATCCCGGTCCCGGCCGATGTCGCCCGGACGGTCGACGCGCGCGGCCTGTACGTCATGCCCGGCCTGATCGACCTGCACCTGCACGTGACGTCGCAGCGGGGCGACGATTTCGGCCGCTATCCGGACAGCGACGCCGCCGCCGCGATCCGGGCGACAGTGCTCGCCGCGTCGGCGATCAAGGCCGGGATCACCGCGATCCGCGACCCGGCGACGATCGGCGACGTCGCGCTGCGGATGAAGGAGGCGGTCCAGCGCGGCATCGTCGTCGGCCCGCGCATCCTGTGGTCGGGGGCGATGATCGCCACGACCGGCGGCCATGGCGACGAGATCACCGGCACCGCCACCGGCCGCTTCAAGCCCGACGTGCCAAACAGCCGCACCGTTACCGCCAACGGGCCGTGGGAATGGCGCCAGGCCGTGCGCAGCCAGGTCCGCCGCCAGGTCGACTGGGTGAAGGTATCGGCGCCGTTCGAGCGCGAGGAGATCGCCGCCGCCGTCGACGAGGCCCATCGCGAGGGGCTGCGCGTCGCGATCGACAGCTTCGGCGAATATAGCGAGTGGGCGGTCGCGGCCGGCGTCGACAGCCTGGAGCATACGCTCGACATGTCGGACGCGACGGTGACGCTGATGGCGAAGCACAAGACCGGTTTCGTCCCGACGCTGACCGCGTTCCGCAACCTGCTGACCCGCGGCTATCCGCCGGCGGGCATTCCGGCGGGCGCCTTCTACTACACCTTCTCGCGCCGCTATCCGATCGACTTCCAGGCCAACCTGCGTCACGTCCGCGACGCATACAAGGCGGGCGTCCGCATCGGCGTCGGTACCGACATTCCGTTCGAGAACGAGCGGCTGTATCCCGCCTCCTATCACGAGGAGCTGGGCTATCTGCACGAGGCGGGGCTGTCCAACAAGGACGTGCTGGCATCGGCCACCCGGATCGGCGCCGACATATTGGGCATGGGCGACAAGCTCGGCACGATCGAGGCCGGCAAGATCGCCGACCTGATCGTCCTCGGCGGCAACCCGGAGCAGGACCTGTCCGCGCTCAAGGACGTCCGCTACGTCGTCGCCGGCGGCAAGGTGGCAGTGTCGCCGGACTGAGCGCCGGCCCGCGTCAATCCTCCAGCGTTCCGAAGCCAGCGACGGCGGGAACCAGATGCTCAACCTGGGGCGGCGCGGCGAAATGGCTCGCCACCAGTTCGCGCCACCGCGCGAAGGCGGGCGAGGCGCGGAAGGCCATATGGTCGGCGACCTCGTCCCAGCGGGCGAGCAGCACGTAGGTGCGATGTTCGACCGATCGGTCGAGCCGGACCGCCTGGCAGCCCGGCACCGTGCGGAACAGCGGCACCGCCTGCGCGAAGGCGGCTTCGAACGCGGCCTCCGCACCGGGCCTTATCGTAATCAACGCATGCTCCAGAACGCTCATCGTGCCACCCCATCTTACGCCGGCGCGCGGCAGCGCCTGCTTCGGCCGATCCTAAAGGCCGATCCGCGCAAGTGGAAGCGGTATCAGGCTTTTCCCGCGCCGCCGCCCCACGGAAACCGGCATTTTTCGGGACGGAGTTGCCTGGCCGTCGGGCCGGATGCGCGGTTCGGCGATGGACAAAGCGGGCCCGGTACCGGAAATGGGGGGCAAGGGCGAAGGGGAGTCGCGTCGCGCCGCGACGACCGGCCCGGGCAAAGACAAGGGCGACGATGCAATTTGACCTGACTGACGAGCAGCGCGCGATCCAGGACATGGCACGCAAGTTCACCGCCGACGCGATCACCCCGCACGCGGCGGAATGGGACGAGAAGCACATCTTCCCGCGCGAGACGGTGAAGGCGGCGGCGGAGCTTGGCTTCGGCGCGATCTACGTATCGGAGGCGAGCGGCGGCATCGGCCTCGGCCGACTGGAGGCGGCGCTGATCATGGAGGCGATGGCCCATGGCTGCCCGGCAACCAGCGCGTTCATCTCGATCCATAACATGGCGTCGTGGATGATCGACCGTTACGGATCGCAGGCGGTGAAGGACGCCTATCTGCCCTCGCTGGTCGGTTGCGAGCGGATCGCGTCCTATTGCCTGACCGAGCCGTCGTCCGGTTCGGATGCCGCGGCGCTGCGGACACGGGCCGAACGCGACGGCGACCATTATGTCGTCAGCGGATCGAAAGCCTTCATTTCCGGCGGCGGGGTCAACGACATCTATGTGACGATGGTCCGCACCGGCGAGGACGGGCCGAAGGGCATAAGCTGCCTGGTCATCGAGAAGGACATGCCGGGCGTCAGCTTCGGCGCGCAGGAGCGGAAGCTCGGCTGGCACGCCCAGCCGACCGCGCAGGTCAATTTCGACGGCGTGCGCGTGCCCGTCGCCAACCGGATCGGCGGCGAAGGCGAAGGCTTCCGCATCGCGATGGCCGGGCTGGACGGCGGCCGGCTGAACATCGGCGCCTGCTCGCTGGGCGGGGCGCAACGCGCCCTGGACGACGCGATCGCCTATACCCGCGAGCGCCGCCAGTTCGGCAAGGCAATCGCCGATTTCCAGAACACCCAGTTCACCCTGGCCGACATGGAGACCGAATTGCAGGCGGCGCGCACCCTGCTTTACGCCGCCGCGGCGCGGGTGACAGAGAATGCGCCGGACAAGACCAAGTTCGCGGCGATGGCCAAGCGGCTGGCGACCGACACCGGATCGGCGGTGGTCGACCGGGCGCTGCAACTGCACGGCGGCTACGGCTATCTGCAGGATTATCCGGTCGAGCGCTTCTGGCGCGACCTGCGCGTCCACCGCATTCTGGAGGGGACCAACGAGATCATGCGGATGATCGTCGCCCGGGAGTTGCTGCGCCAATGACCGCCGACGTGCTGATCGAGAAGGACGGCGGCGTCGGCCGCATCCGGCTGAACCGGCCGAAGGCGATCCACGCGCTGAACCTGGCGATGTGCGAGACGATGATTGCCGCGCTGCTGCGCTGGCGCGACGACCCGGCGGTGCGGCTGGTGACCATCGACCATGCCGAGGGGCGCGGATTCTGCGCCGGCGGCGACATTCGCATGATCGCCGAGAGCGGCAGCGGCGACGGCGCGGAAGCGGCGCGGTTCTTCCGCACAGAATACCGGCTGAACCATCTGCTGTTCACTTACGGCAAGCCGATCATCGCGTTCATGGACGGGATAACGATGGGCGGCGGCGTCGGCCTGTCGCAGCCGGCGCGCTACCGCGTCGCCACCGAGCAGACACGCTATGCGATGCCGGAAAGCGGCATCGGCCTGTTCCCCGACGTCGGCGGCGGCTGGTACCTGTCGCGGCTGCCGGGGCGAACCGGCGTGTTCCTGGCGCTGACCGGCGCGCGGCTCGACGGTGCCGAGTGCATGGCGCTGGGCCTCGCCACCCACTACATCCCGTCCACCGCACTGGCGGCAGTCAAGCAGCGGCTGGCTGCCGCGCCGGACGATGCCGCCGCGATCCTAGCCGAGGCGACGGTGGCGCCACCGCCGGCGCGCATCGCCGACCGGCGCGAAACAATCGACCGGCTGTTCGCCGCAGAGCGGTACGAGGATATTCTGGCGGCGCTGAAGGCGGACGGGTCCGAATGGGCCAGAACCGAGCTGGCGACACTGGCGACCAAGAGCCCGCAAACCTGCAAGGTATCGCTGCGGCTGCTCGCCGAGGCGCGCGAACGCCACAACTTCGCCGAGGAGATGACGGTCGAGTACCGCATCGCCACCCGCATCTGCCGCCGGCCCGATTTTCTGGAAGGGGTGCGCGCACTGATCATCGACAAGGACAATGCGCCGCGCTGGAACCCGGCAACCCCGGAAGGGGTGACCGACGCGCTGGTCGATTCGTTTTTCGCACCATTGCCGGCCGACCAGGAATGGACGCCGCTGTAGGACAGGAGTGACGGGCATGGCGAGTTACGAGACGATACTGGTCGAGACGCGGGGGGCGGTGACGCTGATCACCCTGAACCGCCCGCAGGCGCTGAACGCGCTGAACGCGCAGGTGTTGGCCGATCTGATCGCCGCCTTCGCCGCCTATGACGCCGACCCGGAGCAGCGCTGCGCGGTGCTGACCGGCAGCGAGAAAGCGTTCGCCGCCGGCGCCGACATCAAGGAAATGCAGCCGATGGGCTTCGCCCGCGTCTATGGCGAGAACCTGTTTGCCGGCTGGGAACGGGTGACGGCGACGCGCAAGCCGTGGATCGCCGCCGTCGCCGGCTTTGCGCTGGGCGGCGGCTGCGAGTTGGCGATGATGGCCGATTTCATCATCGCGGCGGACAGCGCGAAATTCGGCCAGCCGGAGATCAAGCTTGGCGTCGCGCCGGGCATGGGCGGATCGCAGCGCCTGACCCGCGCCGTCGGCAAGGCGAAGGCGATGGAGATGTGCCTGACCGGCCGGTTCATGGACGCCGCCGAGGCGGAGCGCGCCAGCCTGGTGTCGCGCGTCGTCCCCGCCGCCGAACTGATCGCCGAGGCGCTGAAGACAGCCGAGGCGATCGCGGCGATGCCGCCGCTCGCCGCGATCGCCAACAAGGAAATGGTCAACGCCGCGTTCGAAACCGGGCTTGGCATGGGCATTCAGTTCGAACGGCGGCTGTTCGCCGGGCTGGCGGCGACCGAGGACAAGGCGGAAGGGATGACAGCCTTTGTCGAGAAGCGCAAAGGCGAGTGGCGCGGGCGATAGACCCGGCATCATATGGGTTGACGGTACAGGACAGGACAATGGCACGCATCGCTTTCATCGGACTGGGCAATATGGGCGGCGGTATGGCCGCGAACCTGGCGAAGAAGGGCCATGAGGTGCGCGCGTTCGACCTGGCGGAGGCGGCGCTGGCCCGTGCCGCGGAAGCCGGATGCCTGCCGGCGGCGTCCGCCACCGACGCCGTCGACGGCGCCGATTGCGTCGTGACGATGTTGCCCGCCGGCAAGCATGTCCGCGCCGTCTACGAAGGCGAGATCTTCGGCGCGGCCGCGCCCGGCGCGCTGCTGCTCGATTGCTCGACGATCGACGTCGACACCGCGCGGGCGGTGGGCGCGGCGGCAAGCGAGCGCGGGCTGGGCATGGTCGACGCGCCGGTATCCGGCGGCATCGCTGCTGCCAATGCGGGTACGCTGACCTTCATGGTCGGCGGGTCCGCCGCCGACTTCGCCCGCGCCGAGCCGGTGCTGGCGGCGATGGGCAAGGCGGTGATCCATGCCGGCCCGTCCGGCAGCGGCCAGGCGGCGAAGATCTGCAACAACATGCTGCTCGGCGCGTCGATGATCGCGACCTGCGAGACGTTCGTGCTGGCGAGGAAGCTGGGGCTGGACCTGCAGACTTTCTACGACATCTCGTCCAAGGCGAGCGGCCAGAACTGGTCGATGACCAGTTATTGCCCGGTACCCGGCGTTGGCCCGGAAAGCCCGGCCGACCGCGACTACCAAGGCGGCTTCGCCGCCGCGCTGCAACTGAAGGACCTGAAACTGGCGATGGCGGCGGCACAGAGCGTCGACGCCAGCGTGCCGATGGGCGCGACCGCCGAGGCGCTGTACCAGGCGTTCGCCAATGCCGGGCACGGCGGATTGGATTTCTCCGCGATCATCAGGCTGCTCGACGGCCGATAGGCACGGAGCGGCGGCGATGCGGACGATATCCAGCGACGTGCCGGTCAGGCTCTATCTGCTCGACGACGCGGTCGGCGGGACCGCCGAGACAGTGCTTTACGGTACGCTGGCCGAGGCGCTGGCCGAAGCGGCGACCCTGCCCGCCGAGGTGCAGGACGCGCTCTATATCCAGACCAGCAACGACGTGATCGCCTATCGCGCCTATATAGACGGCTGAATCAGAACCAGGCGCGAACGCCGAACACGACGCTGGTGGCAGAAACATCCTCCCCGGCGGCGCGGGCGAGGCGGGCGGTAGCGCCGGCCTTGCGGTGCCAGGACAAGCCGACATAGGGCGCCCATTCGCGCACCACCTCGTACCGCAGCCGCAGGCCCAGATCGACATCGGACAGGCCGGCGCCGACGTCGCTTTTCGGCACCGCCTGCGCGGAGAGGTTCAGCTCGGCGCGCGGCTGAAGGATCAGGCGCTGGGTGATCCGCTGGTCGTAGCTGCCGCCGAGCCGGGCGAACAGGTCGCCCCGGTCGGACAGGAACAGCGCCGCTTCCACCTCGAACCAGTAGGGGGCGAGCCCCTCGACCCCGATTGTCGCATAGCTGCGCCCCCGGCCCCGCGCGAAATCCTGCCGGGCGCCGGCCTGCAGGTTGAAATAGGGATCGATCGCGCGGCTGTAGAGTAGCTGCCCCTCGGCATGGTCGACGCCGCCGCCGAAGCCGCCCTCCCCCTCCGTCTTGACGACAAGGCGGTTGATGTCGCCGCCGAACCAGCCCTCCGCCGCCCAGCGATAGCCGTCGCGGCCGCGCTGCGCCTGATATTCGGCAAGGTTGATCATCAACTGGGAAAAGCGGCCGCCGCCATGGTCGCGGCGCAGCGCGGCGCGCGACGCGGCCATCGCCGCGCTGCCCCAGGCCCGGTCGGCATAGTCCGCCGGCGGCGCGGGCGGCGGCGGCGCCGACCCCACTGGCAGGGCGGTGCCAGCGGCGGCCGGTTCCGGCATCGCGTGCCCGGCATGGGGATCGGGTGCGGGGGCGGGCGCCGCCGGCATGGTGCAGTGGCCCATCGCCGCATGTTCGGCCGTGCAGGCGGAGGGAGCGGGGGGCGCCATGGTGCAATGGCCCATCGCCGCGTGCTCGGCCGTGCAGCCGGGCGCGGCGGGCGGTGGCGGCGGGGCGGCATGCGCCGGGCCATGGGCCTGCGTCGCGGCGAAGGCGGCGAAAGCGAGCATCATGCTCATGCCGCATCCCCCGCCGGGCGAACGGTGACGACCTGCATCATCCCGGCATGCATGTGGTAGAGCATGTGGCAGTGGAAAGCCCAGTCGCCGGGCGCGTCCATCGTCACGTCGAAGGTCACCATGCCGCCCGGCTGGACCTGCACCGTGTGCTTTCGCGGGGCATGATCGCCATGGCCGGTCACCAGTTCGAAGAAATGGCCGTGCAGGTGGATCGGGTGACCCATCATGGTGTCGTTGACCAGGGTGATGCGGACGCGTTCGTCCTGCCGGAAAGGAATGGGTGCGGTGACCGCATTCAGCGTCTTGCCGTCGAACGCCCACATATAGCGTTCCATGTTGCCGGTCAGGTGGATGCGCATCGCCCGTGCCGGGGCGCGGACATCCGGATTGCGCCGGGCGGCGACAAGATCGCGATAGACGAGCACGCGGTGGCCGGCGTCGGCCAGCCCCTGCCCCGGCTCTCCGGTGCGGTCGGCCGGCATCGGCGATATCGACTGGACGACCGGCGTGCGCTTCACCTCCGGCGCGTTGGCGAAATCGCGCATGCCGTGGTCCATCGCCGCGCCATGGGGTGCGCCGTCCGCCGCCGGGGTGCAATGGCCCATCGCGGCATGTTCGGCGGTGCAGGCATCGCCACCATGCGCCATGCCGCCCATGTCGCCCATGCCCATATCCGCCATCGTCGCGGTCGGGCGCGGGCGCAGCGGCGGCACCGGCGCGACCACGCCGGCGCGCGGGGCAAGCGTGGCGCGGGCCATGCCGGAACGGTCGACGCTTTCGCCGACCAGCGTATAGGCGCGGTCCTCCGCGGGGGTGACGATCACGTCATAGGTTTCGGCGATCGCGATCTGCAGTTCGTCGACGGTCACCGGGCGGACATCCTGCCCGTCGGCCTGCACCACCGTCATCGCCAGGCCGGGGATACGGAGGTTGAACGTGGTCATCGCCGAGGCGTTGACCAGCCGCAGCCGCACCCGTTCCCCCGGCGTGAACAGCGCGGTCCAGTTGTCGGCCGGGCCGTGACCGTTGACCAGATAGGTATAGGCGGCGCCGGTGACGTCGGAAATGTCGGTCGGGTCCATCCGCATCGCGCCCCAGGCGAAACGCTCGGCCGCCGACTGCCCCTCGCCGCGCAGTTGATCGGCCAGCGTCTGCTTCTGGCGGTTGAAGTAACCGCCCTGCAGCTTCAGCCGCCGGAAGATCGCGTGCGGATGGAGCGGGCTGTGGTCCGACAGCACCACCACATGTTCGCGGTCGGAACGGATCGGGTCGGCGCCGGCGGGATCGATGACGATCGGGCCGTAATGCCCCATCTGCTCCTGCAGGCCGGAATGGCTGTGGTACCAGTAGGTCCCCGCCTGGCGGACCGGGAATTCGTAGACGAAGGTCGAGCGCGGCGCGATGCCGGGGAAACTGACGCCGGGCACCCCGTCCATATGGGCAGGCAGCAGCAGCCCGTGCCAGTGGATCGAGCTGTCCTCGTCCAGCGCATTTTCGACATGCAGGCGTACGGCCTGCCCCTCGCGCAGGCGCAGCAGCGGCCCGGGCACGGTGCCGTTGAGGCCGATCGCGTGGCGGGGCTTGCCGTCAACGCTGAGCGTCTGATGGGCGATGCGCAGGTGGATGTCGGTGCCCGACAGCACAGTCGGCGGGCGAACGATGCCGGCCGAGACCGGCTGCGCCCAGGCAGGAAACCATGGCGCAAAGGCAGCGGTGCCGCCGAGCGCGGCCACCCCGCGCAGCAGCTTTCGCCGGTCAAGAGGGACGGTGCTGATCGGGGCCGCGTGCGGGAGCGTCATGGCCGGCGAATCACGCCTGACACTGTGACAGGGTCAACCCCCTTTTCGCGATGTCGCCACCCGGCTTGACCCTGACATGATGTCAGGCCCTATCTGGAACGGCATGAAAGGATCGACTCACATAGGCCATGCCGACGCGCATAAGGATTCCTGTTGCGGCGGCGTGACAGTGGCGCCAGCGGGCGCGACCGCGATCGACCCGGTCTGCGGGATGACCGTCGACCCGGCCACCACGCCGCATCACGCCGAGCAGGACGGCCGTGCCTATCATTTCTGCAGCGCCGGCTGCCGCACGAAGTTCGTCGCCGACCCGGCTGCCTATATGGACGGCCGGCCGCGCCCGGCAGTGGAAGCGCCGGCGGGGGCGATCTGGATCTGCCCGATGCACCCCGAAATCCGCCGCGACGGACCGGCAAGCTGCCCGCTGTGCGGCATGGCGCTGGAGCCGGAGGCGCCGTCGCTGGACGACGCGCCCAACCCCGAGCTGGTCGATTTCACCCGCCGGCTGTGGGTGGCGGGCACGCTGGCGGTGCCGCTGCTGTTCGTATCGATGCTGGGCGACATGGCCGGCATCCATCTGGTCAGCCCGAAGGCGTCGCCCTGGGTCCAGCTGGTGCTGGCCGCGCCGATCGTGCTGTGGGCGGGCGCGCCGTTCTTTGCGCGCGGCTGGGCATCGCTGCGCACCCGCCATCTGAACATGTTCACACTGATCGCGATCGGGGTCGGCGCCGCCTTCGCCTACAGCCTGGTCGCGACGGTGGCACCCGGCCTGCTGCCCGATGCGGCACGCGGGCATGGCGGCATGGTCCCGGTCTATTACGAGGCGGCGGGCGTCGTCGTCGCGCTGGTCCTGCTGGGCCAGGTGCTGGAACTGCGCGCCCGCGCCGCGACCGGCCGGGCGATCCGCGCGCTGATGCGGCTGGCGCCCGACACTGCCCTGCGGCTGCGGAGCGATGGGACGGAAGAAGAGGTGCCGCTGGACAGCGTCACCGTCGGCGACCGGTTGCGCATCCGCCCCGGCGCGGCGGTGCCGGTCGACGGCACGGTGATCGACGGACGCTCCGCCGTCGACGAGGCGATGCTGACCGGGGAGCCCGCGCCAGTCGCCAAGGCAGCCGGGGACACCGTTACCGGCGGCACGGTCAACGGCACCGGCAGCCTGGTGATCGAGGCGAAGGCCGTCGGCGCCGACACCGTGCTGTCGCGCATCGTCCGCATGGTCGCCGAGGCGCAGCGCAGCCGCGCGCCGATCCAGGCCGTCGCCGATCGGGTCGCGGGCTGGTTCGTGCCGCTGGTCGTCGCGATTTCGGCGCTGACCTTCATCGTCTGGGCGCTGATCGGCCCGGAGCCACGGCTGGGCCATGCGCTGCTCAACGCGATCGCGGTGCTGATCATCGCCTGCCCGTGCGCGCTTGGTCTGGCGGCGCCGATGGCGGTGATGGTCGGCACCGGCCGGGGCGCGCGCGCAGGCGTGCTGGTCAAGCATGCCGAGGCGCTGCAGGCGCTGGAGCGCGTCGACACGCTGGTCGTCGACAAGACCGGCACGCTGACCGAGGGCAAGCCCAAGCTGATCGCGATCGAGGCGCAGGACGGCATGGCGGAGGACCGGCTGCTGGCAGTTGCGGCGGCGGTCGAGGCGCGGTCCGAACACCCGCTGGCCCACGCCATCGTCAGCGCCGCCGGCGAGCGCGGGCTGAGCGCCGGCGCGGTGACCGATTTCCAGTCGCATACCGGCAGCGGCGTCAGCGCCATCGTCGACGGCCAGCGCGTCGCCATCGGCAACGCCGCGCAGATGCGGCAGGCCGGCGCCGACCCGGCGGCGCTGGAAGCGCGGGCAGAAATCCACCGCCGTGCCGGGGCCGGGGTGATGCTGATCGCCGTGGACGGCCGGGCGGCCGGGCTGCTTGTCGTCGCCGACCCGCTGCGCCCGTCCGCCGCCGGGGCGCTGGCGGCGCTGCGCCGCGACGGGTTACGGCTGGTGATGCTGACCGGCGACAGCCGGGCGACGGCGGAAGCGGTCGCCGCCGCTGCCGGCGGGCTGGATGCCGTCCATGCCGGGCTGCGGCCCGACGACAAGGCACGGATCATCGCCGAGCTGCGCGCCGGCGGGGCAAAGGTGGCGATGGCCGGCGACGGCATCAACGATGCGCCGGCGCTGGCCGCCGCCGATGTCGGGCTGGCGATGGGCGGCGGCACCGATGTCGCGATCGAAAGCGCCGGCATTACGCTGGTGCGCGGCGATCTGGGTGCTATCGTGCAGGCCCGCCGGCTGGCCGAGGCAACCATGCTGAACATTCGCCAGAACCTGTTCTTCTCCTTCCTGTTCAACGGCATCGGCGTGCCGGTAGCGGCGGGCGTGCTCTACCCGGCCGCCGGCATCCTGATGTCGCCGATGTTCGCCGGCGCGGCGATGGCGCTGTCGTCCTTCGCGGTGGTGATGAACGCGCTGCGCCTGAACCGGGTAGCGTTGTGAAGATCGGTCCGGCGGCGACGGCGAGCGGCGTTTCGGCGCGGATGATCCGCCATTACGAAAAGATGGGGCTGGTGCCGGCGCCGCCCCGGCGCGACAGCGGCTATCGCGATTATTCGGAGGCCGACGTCCATCGGCTGCGCTTCATCGCCAATGCGCGCGACCTGGGCTTTCCGATCGAGGAGATCCGCACCCTGCTCGGCCTGTGGAGCGACGCCGGCCGATCCTCCGCCGACGTCAAGGCGCTGGCCACCGCCCGCGCCGGGGCGCTCGGCCGCAAGGCGCTGGCGCTGGAGGAAATGCGCCGCGTCCTCCTCGACCTGGCCGCGCGCTGCCACGGCGACGACCGGCCCGACTGCCCGATCCTCGACACGCTCGAACGGCAGCCCTGACCGGCGCTAGAGTTTGCCCTGAGCTGCACCGGCCCGCTCCCCCACCCGGCCTCCCCTATGATACTGCCGTTGGGAGGCCGGGTGGGGGAGCGGGCCGGTGCCGTTTCCGCTTCAAGCGGACAAACTCTATTTATACCGGATACCGTCCTTGATGACGACGGCGACGTTGCGCATCGCGCGGATGTCAGCCAGCGGATCCCCGGCGACGACGATGACGTCCGCCACCTTGCCGGCCTCGATCGTGCCGAGATCGGCCTGCCGGCCCAGCGCCTCGGCGCCGTTGCGGGTGGAGGCGATGATGCTCTGCATCGGCGTCATGCCCATCTGCACCATATATTCCATCTCCAGCGCATTGGGGTCGTCCTGCTGGAAGTTGAGGAACGAGGTGCTGTCGGTGCCCATCGAGAACTTGACGCCGGCCTTGATGAAGCGGCGCATGTTCTCGCGCGAGTTCTCCCGCGCCTTCAGCTGGTCGTTGAGCGACGGGCCGGACTGGCCGAACATCGCGCTCCTGGACGCGCGCGGCTGGTAGATCGCCAGGCCGCGATGGTCCGGATTGCGCTTGTTGTAGAGCATCCGGTCGCGGTAGGTCATCAGCGTGCGGTAGTCGTCCGGCGTCGACGACATGATGTAGTCGGTCTCGTTGAACCGGTTCGGATCGTCGGCGTGTTCCGCCCCCGCTACCCGCACGCGCAGCAGCGTGGCGACGATGACGTCGTTCTTCGCAAAGCCGTCGATCGTCTTTTCGTCAAGCAGGAAGCCGCCCTCGAACGGGTGCTCCAGCGTGTCGATCTTGAATTTGAGAAGACGGTTGAAGCCTTCCGGGGTGGCATTGGCATGGACGTCGATCTTCTTGCCGGCGGCATGCCCCATCTCGATGATCCGCTGAATCTGCGCGTCGGAGAAGTCGAGCGTCCCGTCGGCGCTGCCGCCGGAGATTTCGTCGGTCAGGTACAATTTCCAGTACGAGAATTCCGGCCCCATCAGCGGCTGCAGATCCTTCTCGACATCGTCGACGACGAAATAGGCGAAATCGTTGCGGAGCCAGTCCATCGCTTCGGCGGGAGTCCGGTTCTTCTCGGTATAGGATTTGAAATGCTGCGGGCTCATGATCAGCGCGCCGCCCAGCTCGATGCGCGGTCCCGCGATCTCGCCCGCGTCGATCCGGCGCTTGACCGGCAACAGTTGCTTGGCCGGGCCGCTGGTCTGGCGCATCGTCGTCACGCCCTGCATCAGGTAGACGAACGCCTTCTTTTCCATGTTGGAGAAATTATTCTGCCAGCGCGCCCGCAGCTCGTCGATCGGCAGGTCCGCCGCCGGCGCCGGGTAGAGCGGGTTGAGCTGGACGTGCTGGTTGGAGTTGATCAGGCCCGGCATCACCGTCATGCCGCGTGCGTCGAACCGGCGGGCATTGGCGGGAATGGCAACGCTGCCGTCCGGCCCCACCGCCTTGATCCGGCCGCCGTCGATCAGCACGGTATGGCCCGGCTTAGCCGCCGCCCCGGTCGCGTCGATCACCGTGCCGCCGACCAGGGCGATCGGCGTCTCCACCTTGTAAGGCGGCCGCTGCGGGCCGAACCAGCTTGCCGGCGGCTGGCCGGCAGCAGTCGCCGCGGCCGGCGGAGGCGTATCCTCCGCATGCGCCAGCGCCGGTACCGGCCCCAGCGCGCCAACCGACAGCGCCAGTGCGATCAAATAGCGATCCAAGGTCATCATGGCCTCCCCAAACCGGCGTTGCCGCCCGAATATCCACGCCCGAGGGGCGACGTCCCCGCCGCTTCCAGTTGCTATATCGAAGATGATATATTGGATCCAATACTAATACAATCCGCCGATGTCGGCTACCGCACTGGTGCCGCCCAGGTGAACGGATGTGAGGACCTCCAGCGGCCGATCGTCGCAACGGTGCGTTTTCATCATGGCGTTGATGGCGCCTCCTGCCCTAATGAAGCGGCACGGCACGCGAGAGGCCGGAGCAGAGAGGACCGTCGACGATTTCCGCTATCGCCAGCGACACCGCCGCCCCGCCCGGCCGCCGGCCGCTGTACCGGCACCTGTATGTGCAGGTGCTGGCCGCGATCCTGCTCGGTACCGTCATCGGCCATTTCTGGCCGCACCTCGGCGAGGCGCTGAAGCCGGTCGGCGACGGCTTCATCAAGCTGGTCAAGATGATCATCGCGCCGGTCATCTTCCTGACCGTGGCGACCGGCATCGCGGGCATGAAGGAAATGGCGTCGGTCGGCCGAGTGGCAGGCAAGGCCTTCGTCTATTTCCTCGTCTTTTCGACGCTGGCCCTGATCGTCGGGATGGTCGTCGCCAATGTCGTCCAGCCCGGCGCCGGGCTGAACATCGACCCGGCGACGCTCGACACCGACGCGGTCGCGACGTTCAGCGAGAAAGCGCACGAAGCGTCGCTGACCGCCTTCCTGCTCGACATCATCCCGACGACGGCGCTGTCGGCGCTGACCGACGGATCGATCCTGCAGGTGCTGCTGATCGCCATCCTGTTCGGCGTTTCGCTGTCGCTGGTCGGCGAGCCGGCAGCGCCGGTGCTCGACCTGCTGGAGCGGACCGGGCTGGTCGTGTTCCGGCTGGTCGCGATCCTGATGGCGGCGGCGCCGATCGGCGCGCTCGGCGCCATCGCCTTCACCATCGGCCGCTACGGCCTTGGCGCGCTGGTCAACCTGGGCGCCCTGGTCGCGACATTCTATCTGACGTCGCTGCTGTTCGTGCTGGTCGTGCTCGGCGCCGTCGCGCGGCTGACCGGCTTTTCGATCCTCGCCCTCTGCCGCTACCTGAAGGCGGAGCTGTTGCTGGTCCTCGGCACGTCGTCGTCGGAAGCCGCGCTGCCCAGCCTGATCGACAAGATGCAGGCGGCGGGGTGCAGCAAGCCGGTGGTCGGGCTGGTCGTGCCGACCGGCTATTCGTTCAACCTCGACGGCACCAACATCTACATGTCGCTGGCAGCGCTGTTCATCGCCCAGGCGTGCAACGTCGATCTGTCGCTGGGCGATCAGATCGCGCTGCTGCTGGTCGCGATGATCAGTTCCAAGGGCGCCGCCGGGGTGACCGGCGCCGGCTTCATCACCCTGGCGGCGACGCTGTCGATCGTCCCGTCGGTGCCGGTCGCCGGCATGGCGCTGATCCTTGGGGTCGACCGGTTCATGAGCGAATGCCGGTCGCTGACCAACTTCATCGGCAACGCGGTGGCGACGGTGGTCGTCGCCCGCTGGGAGGGCGCGCTGGACCGGGTGCAACTGGACCGCGCGCTGGCCGGGGCGCCGCAGCCGCTGGCCCGCCCGTCGATCGAACAGGACCCGGACTGAGGGCGTTTCGGGCGACGGGCCGACGATTGGCTGCGATACATCGCCCAAACCCTGCTCAGGCCGTCTGGACCAGTGCCTATTCCCGCGTCTAGGAGGCAAGCGCGACCACAAGGAAGGATTTGCACATGAACAACGCCGATATCGCCGACACGCTTGCCGCCGGCCAGGGCCTTTCCAAGGCCGACGCGCGCAAGGCGGTCGACGCGGTTTTCGCCGCGATCGCCGATGCCGCCGCCCGGGGCGAGGAAGTCTCCCTCAACGGTTTCGGCAAGTTCAAGATCAAGGACAGCCCCGCGCGCGAAGGCCGCAACCCGGCGACCGGCGCGACCATCCAGATCGCAGCGTCGAAGAAGCTGTCCTTCACCGCCGCCAAGGCGGTCAAGGACCGGCTGAACGGCTGAGCCGTGAGCCTGGCGTCCGTCCGGGCCTTCTTTGCGGAGAAGGCCCCCGACATCGCCATCATCGCCCAGGCGGCGAGCACGGCCACCGTGGCCGAAGCCGCCGCCACGCTGGGCGTCGCCCCGGCCCGGATCGCCAAGACATTGTCGATCCGGGTCGACGGGCAGCCGATGCTGGTCGTCACCCGCGGCGATTCGCGGCTCGACAACCGCAAGACCAAGGCAGCGTTCGGCGACCGCCCGCGCATGCTGGGCGCCGAAGAGGTCGAGACACTGACCGGCCATCCGCCGGGCGGCGTCTGCCCGTTCGGGCTGGCGACGGCGATCCCCGTCTACTGCGACGTATCGCTGCAGGCATTCGACACCGTCTACCCGGCGGCGGGAACGCGCACCGCCTCCGTCTGCATTGCCCCGGAACGGATGGTCGCGCTGACCGGCGCCGCTTGGGTCGACATCTGCACCATCCCCGAGCCCGAAAACGGGTAGCGCCTGCCGCTACGCCGCCGCGCATGCGAGGATGGCGTGGGAGAGCCCGGTTGTGCCGGCGCCCTATTCCGCTTCGGTGAAATCGAACTGGACGATCTTGGTCGGCGTCGCCCGGCAATAGATCGGCAGGGTGCGCGGCCCGTCCGGATAAGTGCCGGTCAGCACCGCGCCGAACCGCCAGCCGCCGTTGCCCGGCTCCAGCGAGGTCAGCCTGTCGTAGGACAGGCGGGTGCCGCCGGTCGCGCCAATCTGGCGCGCCGCTTCGTTCAGGCATGTCTGGATCGACGGCCGCGACGCGGTCGGCAACGGCGACAGGTCGGCGGTGATCACCGCCGGCGGGCCGGGCGGGAAACTGGCGGGCACCTGCGGTTCTGGCGTCGCCGCAGTAGTCTGGTCCGCCTTCTTTTTGTTGGCGTTGCTGGCGAGCAGGGCAAGCAGGCCGCCGGCGACGGCAACACCGGCGATGATCGCACCGGTGCTCGGCCCCTTGTCGCGGTCGGCACCCGGATCGGGGCGTGGATAGTGCCCGCTGCCGGTATAGCGGCCATAGGCGAATTCGGCGCGGCAGCCGCGATCGACCCAGATCGCCTGGCGGTCATAGCCCCAGCTCCGCCCTTCGGTGCAGGTGCCGCCGAGACGGCGGATCAACTGGACGCGGTTGCCGGTATCGGCGACGCAGCGCTGCCGCCGGTTCTTGCGCGATTCGCAGCGCAGCGTCTGGGCATAGTCACTCGCCGGCGGCCGGATGTGCGACCGGTCCGGATAAGGCGCCGGCCGGGTCTGCGCGGCGAGCGGCGCCGGCGCCGAACCGGCCAGCAAGGCGGCGATCGCCAACGCGGCCGCGGGTGAATCTGTCATCCCCTGTCTCCCCCCTCCCCACGCGACGGACGGCAAAATCCTTGTACTTTCAAGTCGTGTAGGCCATCGCAACGCCGGTGCGCCGCCAGTCTACCGGCGCGCGCGGAAACGACAAAACGAAATCGAATTCACGACGGACGGAAAGGACGAAGGGGGATCATGGCGACGGAGCAGGAGCCGCTGACGCTTCCGGCGGAGGCGATGCGCGCGCTCGGCTATCGCGTGGTCGACATGCTGATCGACCATCGCGCCGGGCTGGCCGACAAGCCGGTCGGGCGCAAGGCGGGGCGCGCAACGCTGGAGGCGCTGCTGCGCGAGCCGGTGCCGGAGCGGCCGGGCGACCCGGCGGCGCTGCTCGACCGGCTGGAGCGCGATGTGCTTCCCAACATGCTGCACGTCGACCATCCACGCTTCTTCGCCTTCGTACCCGGCGCCAGCAACTTCGTCAGCGTGATGGCGGAAACGCTGTCCGCCGGCCTCAACTGCTTTGCCGGCACCTGGTATGCCGGGTCCGGCCCGGCGCAGGTCGAGCTGGTGGTGATCGACTGGCTGCGCGCGCTTTGCGGCTTGCCGGAGGGCGCGGGCGGCCTGTTCGTCAGCGGCGGATCGATGGCGAACCTGACCGCGCTGGCGGTGGCGCGCAGCGCGATCCTTGCCGACCGCACCGACGGCGCCGTCGCCTATACCAGCGACCAGACCCATTCGTCGGTCGCGCGGGCACTGCGCGTGCTTGGCCTGACCGACGACCGCATCCGCATCCTGCCGAGCGACGAGCAGTTCCGCCTGCCGGTCGACCGGCTTCAACAGGCGATCGCCGCCGATCGTGCCGCCGGGCGCAAACCGTTCTGCGTGATCGCCAATGCGGGCACCACCAACACCGGCGCGATCGATCCGCTGCCGGCGCTGGCCGCACTGTGCCGGGCGCAGGGCATGTGGTTGCACGCCGACGGCGCCTATGGCGCGCCGGCGGTGCTGACCGAGAGCGGCCGCACCCTGCTCACCGGGCTGGGCGGCGTCGATTCGCTGTCGCTCGACCCGCATAAATGGCTGTTCCAGCCGTTCGAGACCGGCTGCGTGCTGGTGCGCGACCGAACCCTGCTGCGCGACACCTTCCAGGTGATGCCGGAATATCTGCGCGACACGCTGGGCACAGCGGAGGAAGTGAATTTCGGCAATTACGGCATCCAGTTGACCCGTGGCTTCCGCGCGCTGAAGCTCTGGCTGTCGCTCCAAACGTTCGGGCTGGACGCGTTCCGCACCGCGATCGCGCGCGGCATCGCACTCGCCGAGCTGGCGGAGGCGGTGCTGCGCGCCGGCGACCCGGCCTGGCAGGTGGCGACTCCGGCGCAGATCGGCGTCACTACCTTCCGCTACCGCCCGGCCGGGATGGCCGACGCGGCGGTCGACGCGCTGCAGGGCCGGATCGTCGAGGCGCTGATGGCGGAAGGGCGGGCGCTGGTCACGTCGACGGTGCTGAACGGGCGTTCGGTGCTGCGGCTGTGCACGATCAACCCGCGGACGAGCGACGCCGACATTCGCGATACGGTGGCTGACCTGGCCCGCATCGGCGCCGCGCTGGCGGCCGAGGCGGCCGGGGACGCGCCCGCCGTCCACCCGGCCGACCCGCATTCAGCCGCGATCGGCGGCGCCTGAGGCCGGCGGATCGAGCCGGACGCGCCGCCGCTCCTCTGCACAGGCGACGGCAAGGAAGTCGAGCAGCGTGCGGACGGACGGCAGCAGGCCGCGCCGCGACGGGAACACCGCGTGGATGATTCCGGCGGGCGGGCGCCAGTCGGGCAGGACATGGACCAGCCGACCGGCCGCGACATCGCGCCAGATCATCATCGTCGGTAGCTGGACGACGCCGATGCCGGCGACCGCCGCTTCGCGCAGCATCGCCATATCGTCCGTCACCAGCCGCGGCGTATGAGGGACGGCGGCCGTCTGCCCGTCGGCGCGTTCGAGCTGCCACTGATGGGTACCGCGCGGCGCCGACAGCGACAGGCTGGGCAGGCCCGGCAGGTCCGCCGGCGAGCGCGGCGGCACGGCGAGCAGCGTCGGGCTGGCGACCAGGCACTGGGTGCTGCTGTCCAGCCGGCGCATGACCAGATCGCTCGGCGGGATCGGCGGGAAGCGGACACGGATAGCCATGTCGAACCCTTCCGCGATCAGGTCGACGCGGCGATTGGTGCTTCCAAGGTGAAGCTCCACCGCCGGGTGGTGGGCCATGAACCGCGCGAACAGCGCGGCGAACTGGAAATCGAGCAGCGCCATCGGACAACTGACCCGGACCACCCCGCGCGGTTCCGCCCGCAGTTCGGCGACGATCTGCTCGGCCGCCTCCGCCTCGACCAGCATCGCGACGCAGCGCTCGTAATATTCACGCCCGACCTCCGTCACCGAGAAGCGCCGCGACGAGCGGTTGAGCAGCCGCACCCCAAGCCGCGCCTCCAGTTGGGCAACGCGGCGGCTGAGCTTCGACTTCTGCAGCCCGATCGCCCGCCCAGCCGCCGCGAAGCCGCCGTGATCGACGACCTGGACGAAATAATAGAGGTCGTTCAGATCCTGCATCGTCCTGTTCATAGGACGCAGGGTCCGCCATCTCAATCTTTCCGATTGTTCGTCCTGCGTTTATCTCTGCTGGCGAAGGGGTGACGGCAACCCGCCACCCCAGGAGACAAACGATGACCAGGAAGATTCTCGGCCGCTACGGCAATACCCCCGGCCACTGGGTCGGCGACGGCTTCCCCGTCCGCTCGCTGTTTTCGTACAACATGCTGGGCGCGCATATCAGCCCGTTCCTGCTGCTCGATTATGCCGGGCCGCATGTGTTCGAGCCGACGGAGGCGCGGCGCGGCGTCGGCCAGCATCCGCACCGGGGCTTCGAGACGGTGACCATCGTCTATGACGGCGAGGTCGAGCACCGCGATTCCGCCGGCAATGGCGGCATCATCGGGCCGGGCGACGTCCAGTGGATGACGGCGGCGGGCGGCATCCTGCACGAGGAATATCACTCGGCCGCCTTTGCCAGGACCGGCGGGCCGTTCCGCATGGTGCAGCTGTGGGTCAACCTGCCGGCGAAGGACAAGATGACGCCGGGTGCCTATCAGGCGATCACCGCGGCGGACATCCCGACCGTCACCCTGCCCGGCGGCGCCGGGACGGCGCGGATCATCGCCGGCACGTTCGGCGATGCGCGGGGGCCGGCGCGGACCTTCACGCCAATCAACGTCTGGGACGTGCGGCTGAACCGCGACGCCGACGTGACGCTCGACCTGCCGGAAGGCCACACCGCGATGCTGGTCGTGCTTGGCGGCCACGTCACGGTCAACGGCACCCAGGCGGCGAGCGAAGCGGAAGTCGTGCTGCTCGACCGGACCGGCGGCGGCGTGGCCGTCCACGCCGACGGCGACGCCAAGCTGCTGGTGCTGACCGGCGAGCCGATCGACGAGCCGATTGTCGGCTACGGCCCGTTCGTGATGAACAGCGAGGCGGAGATCCGCCAGGCGATCGACGACTTCAACGCCGGTCGCTTCGCCGTCGCCGCCTGACCCGGTGCGGCCCGGTCCTTCGGGATCGGGCCGCATTTTTTCGAGCCCGACCCACCACCGGGCGAGGCGGCGAAGATGCACGTTGTCGAATACCTGTAACATCGCGAAGGCAGGCGGAAGCGAAGCGAAAGGAATAGCAGCGGGCGCGATGTCGTGAAGAACTACCCGACCGGCACCTCGAACACGATGGCGGCGGTGATCTATGGTGGGCGGCCGGGCGAAAGCCGGACGCCGTTCAGCGCCGCCGCCTGCCACCACCATTGGTATGACTCCGGCGTTTCGGCCGACGACGGCAGTTTCGACCGGGGCTATGCGGGCCGAGCCGACGCCGGCTTGACCGGCGACCGATCCCACCATCGCCGGCCCGGCGGGCCGACTGAACATATCGTTGCCAACAGGAGAAACCGGATGACCAGGCCCGGAATCGTCGCCGCGCTGACCGCGCTGCTGTTGCCGCTGACCGCGGCATGCACCACCGTCCAGGGCACGCCGCCGGCGGTCACAAGCGCCAGCTTCGACGGGCGGGCGCGCAACGTCATCCTGTTCATCGGCGACGGCATGGGCGTATCGACGGTGACCGCCGGGCGCATCTACGACGGCCAGTCGCGCGGCGGCACCGGCGAGGAGAACCTGCTGGCGTTCGAGCATTTCCCGCAGCTTGCGCTGGTCAAGACCTACAACACCAACCAGCAGGTGCCCGACAGCGCCGGCACCGCTTCCGCGATCAACACCGGAGTCAAGACACGCGCCGGGGTGATCGGCGTCGGGCCGGAAAGCCTGCGCGGCGACTGCGCCGGGGCGCTGGCTCACCGCCTGCCGACGCTGGCGGAAACGCTGGCGGGGCGCGGCAAGGCGATCGGCATCGTGTCGACCGCGCGGATCACCCACGCTACCCCGGCGGCAGTGTTCGCCCATGTCCCGGAACGCGGCTGGGAGGACGACGCCGCCATCCCCGACGCGGAGCGCACCAAGGGGTGCCAGGACATCGCGCGCCAGCTTGTCGACTTCCCGTTCACCCTGGCGATGGGCGGCGGCCGGGCGCATTTCTTCGGCAAGAACGCGGGCGGGGCGCGGCGCGACGGCGCGGCCGATCTGCCGGCCGAATGGGCGGCGCGGACCGGCGGCGTCTATGTGCAGGGCCGGGCCGAGATGGAGGCCGCGCTGGCCGACGACCGCCCCGTGCTCGGCCTGTTTACCGATTCGCACATGACCTACACGCTCGACCGCGCGCCGGACTCGGCGGAGCCGACGCTCGCCGAGATGACGCAGGCGGCGATCGCCCGGCTGGCGCGCCACCCGGGCGGCTATTTCCTGATGATCGAGGGCGGCCGCATCGATCACGGCCATCATGACGGCAAGGCCGCCTATGCGCTGCGCGAGGTGCAGGAACTGTCGAAGGCGGTCGCCGTCGCCCGCGCCAGCGTCGACCTGTCCGACACGCTGGTGCTGGTGACCGCCGACCACAGCCATGTCTTCACCCTCGGCGGCTATGCGACGCGCGGCAACCCGATCCTGGGGCTGGTGACCGGCAACGACGCGCGCGGCGTGGCGAACGACCAGCCGAGCCTGGCCAGCGACGGCCAGCCCTATACCACGCTCGGCTATCGCAACGGCCCCGGCGCGGTGACCACCAGCCCCCGCCCCGCCCCATCGGCCGATCCGATGACGCGGCAGCAGGCGCTCGTCCCGCTCGGCGCCGAGACTCATGGGGGCGAGGATGTTCCGCTCTACGCGATCGGCGCCGGGTCCGCGCAGGTACGCGGCGTGATCGAGCAGAACCGCATTCACGACATCATCCTGAACGCGCTTGCCGAGTGAGCACCCCGCAGCGTCTGGGCAGGCAGGCGCGTTCGTCCCGGCCAACTCACCATGCGTCGCAAAATTAATTTTTCGGTAACCCGCCCGCACCGTACACCCGTCTGACGGGGGCGCGGGAGAATGACGCATGCCTGAGCCACGACACCTGATCGCCTATGCGCTGATCGCGCTGATGCTACTGGCGGGGGCCGGCGCGATCTGGCGCGCCATCATCCAGCGCCGCCGGCGGCGCGAGATGCGGCGGCGGCGTGGCTGACCCGCCTGCATGGGAACGGCACCAGCCCATTCCCCTTACAGGTTGACGACAGCGCCCTCGGCGGCGGAGCGGCCGGCCGCTTCGGCCAGCACCAGCGCCGCGATACCGTCGGCATAGCCGACAGCGGCGGGGGCGCCGGCCAGCATGTCGGCGAAATGCGTCATTTCCGCGCGATAGGCGGCAGCATAGCGGTCGAGGAAGAAATTCTGCAGCGGGTCGGCGGCGGCCCCCGCCTCCCCCCAGCATTCGACCGTCGTTTCACGGACATTGCCGGCGCGGATCAGGCCGCCGGAGCAAAATGCCTCGATCCGCTGGTCATAACCATAGCCGGAACGGCGGGTGTTCGAGATGACGCAGAGCTTGCCCGAGGCGGTGCGCAGGAAGATGCGCGCGGTATCGACATCGCCAGCAGCGCCGATCGCCGGATCGACCAGGCAACTGGCGGAGGCGAACACCGACACCGGCTCTTCCCCCAGCAGCCAGCGCGCCATGTCGAAATCGTGGATCGCCATATCCTTGAACAACCCGCCCGATACCCGGACATAGGCGATCGGCGGCGGCGCCGGATCATGGCTGATGATATGCAGCGTTTCGAGGCTGCCCATCGCCCCGGCGCCGAGCCGCGCCTGCAGCGCGCGGAAATGCGGGTCGAAGCGGCGGTTGAAGCCGAGCAGCAACGGCACCCCGGCCCCGCCGAGCCGGTCTGCCGCCGAGCGGGCACGGGCGAGATCGAGGTCGATCGGCTTTTCGCAGAACACCGCCTTGCCGGCGGCGATCGCCCGCGTCGCACAATCGAGATGGGTGTCGGTCGCGCTGGCGATGATCACGCCGTGCACCGCAGGATCGGCGAGAACGGCGTCGAGCGTCGCGACGCTGGCGCCGGTCGCCGCCGCGACGTCCCGCGCCGCAGCGTCAACCGGGTCGACGACATGGGCAAGGCGCAGGCGCGGTTCGGCGGCGACGTTGCCGGCATGGATGCGGCCGATGCGGCCGGCGCCGATCAGGGCGATGTCGTACATGGTCATTCCTTGTCCAAAGCGACCGGGCGCCCCTCGCGCGCCGAAAGCGCCGCCGCCTCCGCCATGGCCAGCGCGGCGCGGCTGGCGGCATAGCCGGTTTCCGGCGCGGCGCCCCCGGCGAGAATGTCGGCAAAATGGTCCATTTCCGCCTGATAGGCGCCCGCATAGCGCTGGATGAACGCATAAGGAAAGGCGTCGGCCTGGGCGCCGGCGGCGCGCCAGACGCTGACCGCGCTGTTGGTGACGTTGTCGACGCGCAACGCCCCGGCGGCGCCGAATGCCTCGATCCGCTGGTCATAGCCGTAGCCGGACCGGCGGCTGTTCGAAATGACGCAGAGCTGGCCCGAAGCAGTGCGCAGCAGCAGCTTGGCGGTATCGACATCGCCGAGCGCGGCGATTTCGGGATCGATCAGACAACTGGCCCAGGCGAAGACCTGCACCACCGGTTCGCCGACCAGCCAGCGGACCAGATCGAAATCATGGATGGTGAAATCCTTGAACAGCCCGCCGCTGCCGGGAATGAAGGCGGGCGGCGGGGTTTCCGGATCGTGATTGACGATCTGCAACGATTCGAGCGCGCCGATCTCGCCGGCATCGAGCCGCTGCTTCAACAGCCGGTAATGCGGATCGAAACGGCGGTTGAAACCGACGAACAGCGGCGGCAGGCCGGGGCGGGTGAAATCGGCGGCGGCCGCGTCCAGCCTTTCCAGCGACAGGTCGAGCGGCTTTTCACAGAACACCGCCTTGCCGGCGGCGAGGCAGGCGCGGGCGTCGTCGAGATGCGCGTCGGTCGAGCTGGCGACGACGACGCCGCGCACCGCCGGATCGGCCAGCACCGCGGCGAACGTCGTCACCTGGGCGCCGGTTTCCTCCCCAAGAGCATTGGCCAGCTCGGCGCGCGGGTCGACGATCCACGCCAGGTCGAGCCGGGGGTTGGCGGCGGCGTTGCGGGCATGGACGCTGCCCATGCGCCCGGCGCCGAGTTGTGCGATGCGGATGATGGCGCCGTCTCCTTGCCCCTGGGGATCATCTTATAGAATGTGATTTCCGTTTCCAAATAGAATGGAATTTACATCGCAGCAATGATATTTTGCGTTTGCCGTCGGAACAGATATTCTAATCCGGCCAGTATCGAGGACGCCCATGACCGACCAGCCGCAGGTGCCGACGACAGCAGAGGAATTCCGCGCCCTGGTGCTGGAGCGCTATGACGGCCTGAGCCGGCGGCTGCAGCAGATCGCGCGCTACGTGCTCGACCAGCCCAACGAACTGGCGCTGGAGACGCTGGCGGTCATCGCCGAGCGATCCGGCGTGCAGCCGTCCGCCATCGTCCGCTTCGCCAAAAGCTTCGGCTTTTCCGGGGCGACACAGATGCAGCGGCTGTTCCGCGACGGACTGCTGTCCGGCAACGCCGCGCTCGGCTATGGCGACCGGGTCCGCCAGTTCAACGACGTCGTCAGCCGCCGCAAGGCCGGCGAAGAAGTGCTGAACGAGTTCGTCGAGGGCAATGTCCTGGCCCTGCAGAATCTCGCGCAGACGATCAGCGACGCGGAGATGCGCCAGGCGATCGCGATGATCGCCAAGGCCGAGACCGTGCATGTCGCCGGATTCCGCCGCTCCTTTCCGGTCGCCGCCTATCTGGCCTATTCGCTGCAGCAGACCGGCAAGCGGGTGCTGTTCATGGACGGCGTCGCCGGGCTGGCGAAGCAGCAGGCGAGCGCGATGCACCCGCGCGACCTGCTGATCGCGATCAGCTATCACCCCTATGCCGAGGAAACGGTGCAGCTGGTCGACATTGCCACGCAGCAGGGCGCGGCGGTGCTGTCGCTGAGCGACAGCCTGGTCAGCCCGATCGCCAAGCCGGCATCGCTGGTCCTGCAGGTGCGCGAATCGGAAGTGCGCGGTTTCCGCTCTCTGGCGACATCGATGTGCCTGGCGCAGGCGCTGGTCATCCGTTTCGCGTTCGAGACGGCGCCGGGCAAGCGCGGTTGAGATATTTTGCCGCGGGCCAATTATAGAATTTCTATTGCATAAGTGAAATCGATGGAATAGGCGTTACATGTCGCCCGATGCTGCGGGCGGCGGGAACGGGACCGCTATGGCGCATTCGGACAAGATGCTCGATCTCATCACCCTCGGACGATCGAGCGTCGACCTCTATGGCCAGCAGACCGGCGGGCGGCTGGAGGACACCGCGTCCTTCGCCAAATATGTCGGCGGCAGCCCGACCAACACCGCCGTCGGCGGCGCCCGGCTGGGCCTGCGCACCGGGCTGGTGACGCGGGTCGGCACCGACCATATGGGCCGGTTTCTTCACGAGCAGCTCGGGCGCGAGGGGGTGGACACGCGCGGCGTCGTCTTCGACCCCGATCGGCTGACCGCGCTGGTCATCCTGGGCCTGCGCGACCGCGAGAATTTTCCGCTGATCTTCTACCGCGAGAATTGCGCCGACATGGCGCTGACCCGCGACGACCTCGACCGCGCCTGGATCCAGTCCGCCGGAGCGGTGCTGATCAACGGCACCCACCTGTCGCAGCCGGACGTCTATGCCGCCAGCGTCGCCGCCGCGACCTGGGTGCGCGAGGCGGGCGGCAAGGTGCTGTTCGACATCGATTATCGCCCGGTGCTCTGGGGCCTGACCGGGCGCGACATGGGCGAGAACCGCTTCGTCGCCGACCCGGCCGTGACCGAGCGGCTGCAGCAGGTGCTGCCGCTGTGCGACCTGATCGTCGGGACGGAGGAGGAGATCCACATCCTCGGCGGCAGCACCGACACCATCGCCGCGCTGCGCGCGATCCGTGCCGGGAGCGACGCGCTGATCGTGTGCAAGCGCGGTGCACTGGGCTGCGCCGCCTTCGACGGTGCCATTCCCGACCGGCTGGACGACGGGATCAGCGGCCGCAGCTTCCGTATCGAGGTGTTCAACGTGCTTGGTGCCGGCGATGCGTTCATGGCCGGGTTCGCGCGCGGCTGGCTGCGTGGTGAGGCGATCGCCGACTGCTGCACCTTCGGCAACGCCTGCGGCGCAATCGTCGTGTCGCGCCACGGCTGCGCGCCGGCGATGCCGAGCTGGACCGAGCTGGAAGCCTTCCTGGCCAGCGACACCCACCCGTTCCGCCTGCGCGACGACACCGCGCTGGAGCAGATCCACTGGGCGACGACGCGGCGGCGCGCCTATCCGTCGCTGACCGTGCTCGCCGTCGACCACCGCAGCCAGTTCGAGGAACTGGTGGAGGAATTGGGTGTCGACGCCGGGCTGATTGGCCGGTTCAAGGGCTTCGCGCTCGCCGCGCTCGACAGGGTGGCGCAGGGCGATCCCGGCTTCGGCCTGCTGGTCGACGGGCGCTACGGCTTCGACACGCTCGCCGCCGCCGCCGACCACCCCTATTGGATCGGCCGGCCGATCGAGCGGCCCAAGTCGCGGCCGCTGGCGTTCGAGGGATCGGCCGATGTCGCAACCGAACTGGCGCAATGGCCGGTCGACCACGTCGTCAAATGCCTGGTCTTCTACCACCCCGACGACACACCGGAGATGCGCGATCGGCAGGAGCGGCAGTTGCTGCGCCTGTTCGACGCCTGCCGCAAGACGCGCCACGAACTGTTGGTCGAGGTCATCGTTCCCGCCGACATGCCGGGCGACGCGATGACCGTCGCCCGCGCGATCCGCCGGCTCTACGCGATCGGCATCTACCCGGACTGGTGGAAACTGGAACCGGTCGACGACCCGGCCGCCTGGCGCAATATCGCGGCGGCGATCACCGAGAACGATCCGCATTGCCGGGGGGTGGTGCTGCTTGGCCTGTCGACGCCGATGCAGCAGCTTATCGCCTCGTTCGACGCGGCCGCCGCGGTCGACATCGTCAAGGGATTCGCCGTCGGGCGTACGATCTTCTACGATGTCGCGCGCGAATGGATGCGCGGCGCGATCAGCGATGCCGACGCGGTGGACGCGCTGGCCGAGCGGTTCTCGCTGCTCGTCGAGGCGTGGCGCAACGCCCGCGCCGGCGTGGGGAAGGCGGCATGACCGACAGGCGGATGACGGCCGCGCAGGCGGCGGTGGCGTGGCTGGCCAACCAGTATGTGACGCTGCCCGGCGGACCGGCGCGCTTCTTCGCCGGCGCCTGGGCGATCTTCGGCCACGGCAATGTCGCCGGGATCGGCGAGGCGCTCTATGCCGCCCGCGACACGCTACCAACCTGGCGTGCGCACAACGAGCAGGCGATGGCCCATGCCGCCATCGCCTTCGCCAAGCAGAGCCGGCGGCGGCGGGCGATGCTGTGCACGACATCGATCGGGCCGGGGGCGACCAACATGGTGACCGCCGCCGCCCTCGCCCATGTCGACCGCCTGCCGGTGTTGCTGCTGCCTGGCGACGTCTATGCCAGCCGCCGCCCCGACCCGGTATTGCAGCAGATCGAGGATTTCGGCGACGGCACTGTTTCCGCCAACGACTGTTTCCGGCCGGTGTCGCGCTATTTCGACCGGATCACCCGGCCGGAGCAGTTGCTCGACGCCCTGCCGCGCGCGATGGCGACGCTGACCGACCCGGCCGATTGCGGGCCGGTGACCCTCGCCTTCTGCCAGGACGTGCAGGCGGAGGCCTTCGCCTATCCCGAAGCTTTCTTCGCGCCACGCACCTGGCGGCAGCGGGTGGCGATGCCAGACCCCGCCGACATCGCCGCGCTGGCCGAACGGCTGCGCACGGCGGCGCGGCCGCTGCTGATCGTCGGCGGCGGCGTCGGCTATGCCGGGGGCGAGGCGGCACTGGTCGCTTTCGTCGCGGCGACCGGCATCCCCTTTGCCGAGACGCAGGCGGGTAAGGGCACCCTGCCCCACGACCACCCGCATAATCTGGGCAGCATCGGCGTGACCGGAAGCAGCGCGGCCAACCGCGCGGCGGCGGAGGCCGACCTGATCGTCGGGCTCGGCACCCGGTTGCAGGATTTCACCACCGGGTCACGCGCGCTGATCGACGGTGCGCCGCGGCTGGTGCAGGTGAATGTCGCGGCGTTCGACGCGTACAAGCATGGCGCGATGCCGGTGATCGGCGATGCGCGGGCGGTGCTGCTGGCGCTGGCGGATGCCGCACAGGGCGTTGCGGCAAGCGCGGACTGGCAGGCGGCGACACGGGCAGCGCGGGCCGAATGGGATCGCGCCGCCGCGGCGGTGATGGCAGCGCCGGCCGGCAACACCCTGCCGTCCGACGCGCAGGTGATCGGCGCCGTGGCGCGCGGGGCGGCGCAGGACGCGATCGTCGTCTGCGCCGCCGGCGGCCTGCCCGGCGAGCTGCACAAGCTGTGGCCGACCGGCGCGACCGGCGGCTACCATGTCGAATACGGTTATTCCTGCATGGGCTACGAGATCGCCGGCGGGCTGGGCGCGAAGATGGCGGCGCCGGATCGCGACGTCTATGTGCTGGTCGGCGACGGCAGCTATCTGATGCTGAATTCGGAGCTGGCGACCGCCGTCGCGATGGGCGTCAAGCTGATCGTCGTGCTGCTCGACAACCGCGGCTTCGGCTGCATCAACCGGCTGCAGGCGGCGACCGGCGGCGCGCCGTTCAACAACCTGCTGGCCGACACCCGCCACGCACAGCTGCCCGACATCGACTTCGCCGGCCATGCCCGCAGCCTTGGCGCCCATGCCGAGAAGGTCGGGTCGATCGCCGAGCTGGAAGCGGCGCTGGGCCGGGCGCGGGCGGCCGGGCACAGCAGCGTCATCGTCATCGACACCGATCCGGCGGCGAGCACGGAGGCCGGCGGCGCCTGGTGGGACGTCGCGGTGCCGGAGGTGTCGGAGCGCCCGGCGGTCAATGCCGCGCGCGCGGCATATGAGCGGCAACTGCGCCGGGGCGAGAGGAAGTGAGACGGTCATGGCGATAAGATTCGGGGTCAGCCCGATCGCATGGATCAACGACGACATGCCGGAGCTGGGCGGTGACACGCCGCTGGAGTCGGTGCTGGCCGACGCGCAGGCGATCGGCTTCACCGGCGTCGAGCTGGGCGGCAAGTTCCCGCGCGACCCGGTGGTGCTGAAGCCGCTGCTTGGCCGGCACGGGCTGACGCTGGTCGGCGGCTGGTACAGCGCCAGCCTGCTGACCCGGTCGGCCGAGGAGGAGGTCGCGGCGCTGCAACCGCATCTGGCGCTGCTGAAGGCGATGGGCTGCACCGTGTTCATCATCGCCGAGACGAGCAACGCGATCCACGGCGACCGCGGCCAGCCGCTGGCAGCGACACCGCGGCTGGCGGAGGACGACTGGGAACGGTTCGGGGCGCGGCTGACGGCGGTGGCGGACCATGTCGCGGCGGCAGGTTTGCATCTGGCTTATCACCATCATCTCGGCACCGTCGTCGAGCGGCAGCGCGACCTGGAGCATTTCCTACAGGCGACAGGCGCCAGCGTCGGGCTGACCGTCGACACCGGCCACGCCGCGCTGGGCGGGATCGACCCGTTCCGGCTGATCCGCGACCACCCCGAACGCGTCGCCCATGTCCATTGCAAGGACATCCGGCCGGAGGTGTTCGGCGCGCTGGGCCGGCGCGGCGGCAGCTTCCTGGACGGGGTGCTGGCCGGGATGTTCACCGTGCCGGGCGACGGTTACCTCGACTATGGCGACGCGATGCGGGCGCTGGCCGACATCGGCTATGACGGCTGGGTGATCGTCGAGGCGGAACAGGACCCGGCGGTCGCCGACCCGCGCCGCTACGGCGAGATCGGGCTGCGCACGCTGGAACGCTGCGCCGACCAGGCCGGGCTGGCATGGCGGGCGGCGGCATGACCCTGCGCGTTCGCCCCCATGCCCCCGACTCCACCGGCTGCGTGCTGGAGGTGACGCCGGAGAGCGCCGGCTGGGACCGGGTCGGCTTCAAGGTCCACCGGCTGGCGCCGGGGCAGATGCTGGCCGGCGGCGCGGTCGACCGCGAGGCGTGCCTGGTCGTGCTGTCCGGCACCGCCGATATCGCCGCCGGCGACGCCGCCTTCCCCGGCATCGGCGGGCGGGCGAGTGTGTTCGAGGATGTGGCGCCGGCCGCCGTCTACGTCCCGGCGGAAGCCCGCTATCGGGTGACGGCGCGCGACGCGGTCGAGTTGGCGGTGTGCACCGCGCCGGGCGGGCCTGGCCGCGCGCCCCGGCTGATCGCACCGGCGACGATGACCCGCGAAGTGCGCGGCGAAGGCACCAACCAGCGTTTCGTCCGCAATATCCTGCCGCAGGACGAACCGGCCGACAGCCTGCTGGTCGTCGAAGTGATCACGCCGGGCGGCCACTGGTCGAGCTACCCGCCGCACAAGCACGACCGCGACGTGCCCGGCGAGGAAACCGCGCTGGAGGAGACCTATTATCATCGGCTGAACCCGCCGCAGGGCTTCGCCTTTCAGCGGGTGTACACGGACGACCGCAGCATTGACGAGACGATCACCGTGGAGGATGGGGATGTTGTGATGGCACCGCGCGGCTATCATCCGGTCGGCGCACCGCACGGCTATGACTTGTATTATCTGAACGTCATGGCCGGGCCGAAACGCGAATGGATCTTCAAGAACGATCCCGCGCACGCATGGATCGTCGCCCGGAATTGACCCCACTGGTGTTTAACAAGGACCTGTCATGACCATCGTTCAGCATTTCGTCGGCGGCGCGCATTCTTCGGACGGCAGCGGCCAGAGCAACGTGTTCGACCCCAACACCGGCCAGATCGCGCGGCAGGTGCCGCTGGGCGACGCCGCGCTGCTCGACAAGGCGGTCGCCGCCGCCCTCGCCGCCCAGCCCGGCTGGGCGCACACCAACCCGCAGCGCCGCGCGCGCGTGATGTTCCGGTTCAAGGAACTGGTCGAGGCGCATATGGAGGAGCTGGCGCTGCTCCTGTCGTCCGAGCACGGCAAGGTGGTGGCCGACGCGCGCGGCGACGTGCAGCGCGGGCTGGACGTGATCGAATATGCCTGCGGTATCCCGCAGGCGATGAAGGGCGAATATACCGAAGGCGCCGGCCCCGGCATCGACGTCTATTCGATGCGCCAGCCGCTGGGCGTGGTCGCCGGCATCACCCCGTTCAACTTCCCGGCGATGATCCCGATGTGGATGTTCGGCATCGCCGTCGCGGTCGGCAACGCCTTCATCCTGAAGCCGTCCGAGCGCGACCCGTCGGTGCCGCTGCGCCTGGCCGAGCTGATGCTGGAGGCCGGGGCGCCCGAGGGCATCCTGCAGGTCGTCCACGGCGACAAGGAAATGGTCGACGCGATCCTCGACCACCCGGACATCGCGGCGGTAAGCTTCGTCGGGTCGTCCGACATCGCGCATTACGTCTACAATCGCGGCGTCGCCGCCGGCAAGCGGGTGCAGGCGATGGGCGGCGCCAAGAACCACGGCATCGTCATGCCCGACGCCGACCTGGACCAGGTGATCCACGACCTGTGCGGCGCGGCGTTCGGTTCGGCCGGCGAGCGCTGCATGGCGCTGCCGGTGGTGGTGCCGGTGGGCGAGGACATCGCCGACCGGCTGCGCGAGCGGCTGATCCCGGCGATCGCCGCGCTGAAGGTCGGCATTTCGACCGACGCCGACGCCCATTACGGCCCGGTGGTGAACGCCGCCCACAAGGCACGGATCGAGAACTGGATCCAGACCGCGGTCGACGAGGGCGCCGAGCTGGTCGTCGACGGGCGCGGCTTCACCCTGCAGGGGCACGAGGACGGCTTCTTCGTCGGCCCGACCCTGCTCGACCGGGTGACGCCGGAGATGAAAAGCTATCGCGAGGAGATTTTCGGGCCGGTGCTGCAGATCGTCCGCGCCCCCGATTTCGAGACCGCGGTCAGGTTGCCGAGCGACCATCAATACGGCAACGGCGTCGCGATCTTCACCCGCAACGGCCATGCCGCGCGTGAGTTCGCGGCGCGGGTCAATGTCGGCATGGTCGGCGTCAACGTGCCGATCCCGGTGCCGGTATCCTACCACAGCTTCGGCGGGTGGAAGCGTTCGGCGTTCGGCGACACCAACCAGTACGGCATGGACGGCGTGCGTTTCTGGACCAAGGTCAAGACGGTGACGCAGCGCTGGCCGGACGGCACGCCCGACGGCTCCAATGCCTTCGTCATCCCGACGATGGCGTGACGGACATGGCCGGTCGATCCGACCTGATCGCGACGATGGTCGCCGCCGCCAAGGCGGCCGGTGACGGCCTGATGCGCGATTTCGCCGCGATCGACCGGCTGGACGTACGCCACAAGAACGGTCCGGCCGACCCGTTTTCCGAGGCCGACCTGCGCGCCGAGGAAACGGTGCGGTCGATGCTGGAAAAGGCAGCGCCCGATTACGGCTTCCTGGGCGAGGAAGGCGGGCTGCGCGAGGGCCGCGACAAGCGCCATGTCTGGATCGTCGACCCGCTGGACGGCACCGCGAATTTCCTGATCGGCCTGCCGATCTTCGCGGTCAACATCGCGCTCGCCCGCGACGGCGAGGTGATCGCCGGCGTCACCCATGTGCCGGCGCAGAACGAGACCTTCCGCGCCGAGGCGGGCGGCGGCGCCTGGCTGAACGACCAGCGCATTCAGGTGTCGCGGCGCAGCGAGATGGTGAAGGCGATCCTGTCCGTCGGCATCCCGTTCGCCGGCAAGCCGCGCCACCGGCAGTTCGTGACCGAGATGGAACGCCTGACCCCGCGCGTCGCCGGCATCCGCCGGCTGGGCGCCGGCGCGGTCGACATGGCCTATGTCGCCTGCGGCCGGTTCGACGCCTATTGGGAACAGAGCGTCAGCGCCTGGGACATGGCGGCCGGGGTGGTGATCGTCCGCGAGGCGGGCGGTGTCGTCACCAACACCAGCGGCGGCGCGCTCGACTTGTCCGGCGGCACCGTGCTGGCGACGACGCCGCAGATTCAGGCTGAACTGCTCGACGCGCTGAGGGCGGACTAACGGAACCGTCGCGCCGGGGCGGCGCCTCGGCATGCGCGCTATGCCGGCCAGGTAATCGTCACGCACAGGCCGCCGAGGGCGGCGCGGGACAGAGCAATGGCGCCGCCGGTCGCCGCCGCGACATCGCGGACGATGGCGAGGCCGAGGCCCTGCCCGCCGCTCTCGTCGAGGCGGGCGCCGCGTTCCAGCGCCGTCTGCGCCGCCGTCTCGTCCAGCCCGGGGCCGTCATCCTCGACCGTCAGATGGCGTTCGGCGCCGGCGATCCGCACCCGCCGCCGCGCGTAGCGCACCGCATTCTCCGCCGCCGCGCCGAGCAGTTCGGTCAGGTCCTCCGCCGCGAGCGGCAGGCGCAGCGCGTCTGGCACCGCGACGTCGAAGGCCAGCCCTTCGCCCTTCTCCGTCCGTTCGAGCACCGCGACCACCTGTTCGGCAATCGCGCGCGCCGGGCAGGACAGGCCGGGGCCGCGCCGGACACCGGCGACGCGGGTGCGGGCCAGTTCGTTCTCGACCGCCGCGCGAACCGCGGCGATCGCCCGGTCGAGCCCGTCTGCAGCGGCGACGGCGCCGGATCCGCGCGCGCGGCGGCTTTGCGCGGCGAGCGCGGCGAGCGGGGTCTTCAACCCATGGGCGAGATCGGCGGCGCGGCGGCGGGCGCGTTCCACATCGTCTTCGCGCGCATCGGCGAGGGCGTTGATCGCGTCGACCAGCGGCTGGACCTCCGGCGGCCCCTCCGCCGCCAGCCGCTCCGCCGGGCTTTGGCGCAGCCGGTCGAGCGCATGGCGGATGCGGGCGAGCGGGCGCAGGCCGAGCGTGACCTGCACCCAGGCGGCACCGGACAGCGCCAGCCACAGAACGGCGAGGAAGATCGCCAGTTCGCGACCGAATTCCCGCCCGGCGGTGGCCAGCGCATCGGCGTTCTGGCCAATCTGGACCAGCACCGGATCGCTGCCCGCATCGAGCACCACCCGCCGTTCGAGCATGACCAGCCGGGGTTCGAACGGGCCGGGGGCGAGGCGCTCGCTCCATTGCTCACGCGAGGCGGAGGAGGAGGTGGGCAGCGCCTGATCCCACAGCGAGCGCGAACGGACGATGCCGGCGGCGTTCGACGCCTGCCAGTAAAGGCCGCTGGCCGGGGTGGCGAAGCGGTCGTCGGTCGGCATGTCCTGCGCCCGAAGCGCGCTACCGGGGGCGAGCGACAGGCCGGCGATGACCTTCAGTCCGTCGCGCTGCAATTCGTCGGCGAGGCGGCGTTCGAGATGGTGTTCGAACAGCACGGTCATGAACAGCCAGGCGGCGACTAGCGCCGCGGCGATGGCGACGGTACCGACGGCGAGCAGCCGCCAGCGCAGCGAGGCGAGCAGCCTCACCCGCTGTCGCCGAGCATGTAGCCGAAGCCGCGCCGGGTGGTGATCAGCCCGGCGCCGACCTTGCGGCGCAGCCGGGCGACCAGCGCCTCGATCGCGTTGGAATCCGTCGTGTCGGCGGCGCCGTAGAGATGGTCGGCCAGTTCCATCGCGGAAACCGCCCGCGCCGGGCTGTGCGCCAGATAATCGAGTAGGCGGAATTCGAGCGGCGACAGGCGGACCGGCACGCCGTTCAGTTCCGCCGTCATCCGCTGGCTGTCGATGCGCAGCGGGCCGACGGCGAGCACGCTCGACCCGCGCCCGGCGGCGCGGCGCAGCAGGCCGCGAACCCTGGCGATCAGTTCGCCCATCTCGAACGGCTTGCCGAGATAATCGTCGGCGCCGGCGTTGATCCCCTCGACCCGCTCGGTCCAGTCGCCGCGCGCCGAGACGATGATCACCGGGAACAGCCGGTCAGCGGCGCGCCAGCGCTTCAGTACGGACAGGCCATCGAGCTGCGGCAGGCCGAGGTCGAGGATGGCGATGTCGTAATCCTCGACATCGCCGGCGAACCAGGCGTCGCGGCCGTCCGGCGCGATGTCGACGACGAAGCCGGCCGCGTGGAGCGCGGCGCGGATATCCTCCGCGACGGCGGCTTCATCCTCGACGACCAGGGCGCGCATCCGGCGGTCAGTCCTCCTCGACCTTCAGCACCTTGCCGGTGCGAGCGTCGATCTCCACCTCCATTACCCGGCCGGTGGACGACAGGGTCTTCACTTCATAGATCAACCGGCGCGGATGATCATCGTCGTCGTCGAGCTCGACCTTGATGACCTGGCCGGGGGCGCGAGCCTGGGCGATCGCCATGATCCGGGTCAGCGGCAGCACCTCGCCACGGCGAAGCGCGTCGCGGACCTGCTCGTGCGACTTGTGGGACTTGCTGCCGGCAACGGCAGCGGCGGGGACGATGGCGAGCAGCAGCGCCGCGGCGATCGTCTGGCGGAGGGATGGGCGTTTCATCATGGCCGCTGCCTAGCGAGGCGCCGCTGACATCCGGCTGACGGCCGACGGCGGCGGGGCGTCAGCGCCCGGCGCCTATCACCACGGACATGGGGACCACCAGATTCACCGCCGGGACCGCGACGCTGCTGTTGCTTGCCGGCACGCCCGCGATCGCCGCGCCCGCCGCCGAGCCCACCGCCGCCGCCAGCGGGGTGCTGGTGTTCACGCCGGACTTCTTCGCCGATTCGCGGCCGAACGACGCGCTCGACATGGTCAGGCGGCTGCCCGGCTTCGCGATCGTCGACGCGGACGCCGAGGTGCGCGGCTATGCCGAGGCGGCGGGCAACATCCTGTTCGACGGCAAGCCGCCGTCGACCAAGGCGGAATCGCTGGAGGACCTGCTGCGCCGGATCCCGGCGGCGGCGGTGGCGCGGATCGAGTTGATCCGCGGCGGCGCGCCGGGAATCGCGATGGGCGGGCGCGACGTCGTCGCCAATGTCGTGCGCGCGACCGCAGCCAGCCACCACGCCGCGATCACCGCCGGCGCGATCGCGGCCAATGACCATGTCCTGCACCCGGTGATGACGCTGGAGGCGTCGCGCCAGTCCGGCCCCCGGCGGATCGAGGGCGCGATCGGCATCACCACCGAGATCGACGAGGATGCCGGGCGCGGATCGACCCGGACGATCGACGCGGCGGGGGCCGTCACCAGGCAGATGCCGCGCCGCAAGTGGGAGACGGTGCAGACGCTCTCCGGGCGCGGCGCCTGGGACACGCCGCTGGCCGGCGGCACGCTGTCCGCCAACGCCAGCATCAGCCGCGCCCGCAAGCGTGAGGATGTCGACACCGGCCCGGAGGCGGTGCGCGAGCGCGAAACGCTGACCGAGGGCGAGGCCGGCGCGCAGTACCGTCATCCGATCGGCGCCGACAGCCGGATCGAGGCGTTGCTGATCCACCGCATCGGCCGGCTGCGCTTCGATTCGACCGCGATCGAGGGCAACGACAGCGAGCGCTTCACCCAGAGCAGCGATACGGCGGAAAGCATTGCCCGGCTGTCGCTGCGCCGCGAGCGCGGGCCGCTGGCGATCGACGCGGCGATCGAGGGCGCGATCAACAGTGCCGACGGCAGTGCCGCGCTGTTCGCCAACGGCGCGCCGGTTCCGGTGCCCGGATCGAACAGCCGGGTCGAGGAGCAGCGGGTCGAGGCGTCGCTGGGCGCGACCTGGCGGCCGTTCGCCCGGCTGACCGTCGAGCCGTCGCTGCGGCTGGAACGGTCGCGGCTGCGCCAGCGCGGCGACGCGGTGCTCGACCGGCGCTTCACCTATTGGAAACCGCGGCTGGCGCTGACCCGCGCGCTGGGCGGCGGCGACCAGATCCGGCTGGCGGTGCAACGCGACGTCGGGCAGCTCGACTTCAACGATTTCGTCGCCTCCGCCTCGCTCGACCGGGGCGAGATCAACGCCGGGGCGGTCGACCTGCGGCCGCCGCGCAGCTGGAGCGCCGCCGCGACCTACGAACACCGCTTCGCCGGCGACGGCGCGATCGTGCTGCGCGCGGCGCACGAACGGATCAGCGACGTCGTCGACCATGTCGTGCGCCACGACCAGGGCGTACCGTTCGACGCGATCGGCAATATCGGCCGCGGCAGCCGCGACACGCTGACCGCCGAGACCACCCTGCCGCTGGCGCCGCTGGGCATCGCCGGCGCGCGGATCGTGTCGAGCGTGACGCTGACCCGAAGCCGGGTCGGCGACCCGGTGACCGGGGCACGGCGCTGGATTTCCGGCGACAAGCCGGTGACCGGTACGATCAGCCTGATCCACGATTTGCCCGGCGGGGCGGTAAGCTGGGGCGCCGACCTGACGCTGGCGGAGCGCAAGCGCGAATACCGGCTGGACGAAATCCGCACCAAGGCGCGCGGATTCCGGTTCGACGCGCATATCGAATACCGGCCCGCCCCCGCCTGGCGGCTGCGACTGGAGGCAGTCAATCTGACCGCCCTGCCCTTTGCCGAGACCCGCCGCAAATATGCCGGCGCGCGCAGCCTGGCCGCCCCCGACAAGACCGAGGAGCGGCGGACGGCGACGACGCCGACGGTCCTGTTCACCGTCCGGCGGGCATTCGGCGGGTGAGCGGCGCGTGCTCAATCGGCGAGATGGGTCCGCCACAGGCTGGCGGCGAGCAGCATCGACAGCACCGAGGCGCCGATCCAGAACCAGATCGCCGGGCCGAAATCATAATGGCGCTGGCCGTCGACGATCCGCATGCCGCCTTCGATCAGCGCGCCGGAGACATGCTCCTGCACGGCGGCGCCGACATAGCTGAACACGCCGATCACCCCCATCGCCGCGCCGGCGACCCGTTTCGGCGCGATGTCGACCGCGAACAGGCCGCCGAGCGAGGTGACCAGGCCGGTCAGCCCCATGCCGAACAGCAGCATGCCGAGAACCAGCATCGGCGTGCTCGCCGGGCCGAAGAAGATCAGCAACAGGCCGATCAGTTCGAGCACGGCGAACAGCAGGTTGGCCGGCGGGCGGCGGGTAGCGAACCATTTGTCGGAAATGAAGCCGAAGGCGATCGCGCCGACGATGCCGGCGAGCGTGCTCAGCATCAGCAGCGTGCCGGCCATCGGCAGGCTGTAGCCGCGCGCCTCCTGAAGATAGAGCACGCCCCAACTGTCGATCGCGTAGCGGGTGACGTAGGTCAGCGCGCTGGACACGGCGAGCACCCAGATCGCCGGGATCTTCAGGATCGACAACTGGGTGGAAAGCACGCTGCGCGCGGTGCCGCGTTCGGCATGGACATGGTGGTCGCCGCGCCATTCGGCGACCGGGGGCAGGCCGAGCGTCTGCGGCCGATCGCGCAGCAGCCACCAGCAGCCGGCGGCGGTCAGCAGGCCGAGCAGGCCCGGCCCCCAGAAGCCGTAGCGCCAGCCGAACAGCGCGGCGAGCCCACCGACCATGACGAAGGTCAGCCCCTCGCCGATCGAATGGGCGGTGCTCCAGATGCCGTAGATGCGCCCGCGCTCGCGGTTGGAATACCAGGCGGTCATCGCGACGACGCCGGCGGGGGCGCCGGCGCTCTGGAACCAGCCGTTCAGGCCCCAGATCAGCACCGCCGCCCAGAGCACGGTGATGCCGCCCATCGCGATGTTGCAAAGGGCGGTGGCAAGGAAGGTGGCGGTCAGGAAACGGCGGACATTGGCGTGATCGGCGAGGAAGCCGTTGGTCAGCTTGCCGATCGCATAGGTGTAGAACAGCGCCGAGCCGATCATCCCCAGTTCGACCGGGGTGAAGATGCCTTCGTCGATCAGCGGCTTCTTGACCACGCCGAGGGCGAGACGACAGGTGTAGATCAGCCCGTAGCCGAGGGTGATGGCGATCATCACCCGCAGGCGGTGGTGGCGGTAGAGCCGGTCGATTTCCGCCTTGTCGGCAAGAACGGGGCGATCCTGCCCGGTCACGAAATAGCGCAGCATCGCCGTCCCCCGCTCCCATCGCCCACGGCCCGGCTCTGCTCGGTGCCGATCCGACCCCGGCCCGGCACGGGCCGGACCGGGGCCGTCCAGTGAACCCGGTTCCGGGCCGACGCCGGCCCCGGAACCCCCTAGAAGTTCAGCTGTATGCCGGTTTTCGCCGACCAGCCGTAGCGTTCGATCTCGACCAGATGCCGCGGTATGCCGATGAAGCGGCGCTGCGGTTCGTCGTTCAGGTTCGCGCCTTCGACGAAGATGTTGAAATTGGGGGTGATCGCGTAGCCGATGCGCGCATCGAACTGGTTGAAATTGTCGACATACTGATCGCCATCGCGCGTCTCGCCGACCGTGTCGAGATAGCGCGAACGGTAGGTATAGGCCACGCGCGCCGAGATGCCGTATTTCTCGTAGGTAAGCTGTGCCGAGGCAACGCGGTTCGACTGGTTGGCGAGCCGGACCGAGTCGGTGCGGCCGGGGATGCCGGTTGCCCGCGACTTGACGAAGGTCATGCTGGCGCCGACGCTGAACCCGTCGAGCGGCGACGGCAGGAAGCTCAGCTCCATCTGCGCGTTCAGCTCGAGCCCGGTGACCCGCGCGTCGTCCGCGTTCTGCGGCTGGGTGACGAAGGCGGTCGGCAGCGTCTGGCCGGCATAGGTGCCGCCAAGCACGGTCGTGCCGGTCAGGAAGATCGGGTTTTCGATCCGCTTGTGGAAGAAGGCCGCCGACAGGATGCCCTGCTTGCCGATGTAATATTCGACCGCCGCGTCGAAATTGGTCGCGTAGAGCGGCTTCAGGTCCGGATTGCCGAGGCTGACTTCCCTGTCGCCGACATTGACCAGCACATAGGGCGCGATGTCCTCGTAATTCGGACGGCCGATCGCCCGGGTGACGGCGCCGCGCATGGTCAGGCCCGGTGCCGGGTCGAAGCGCAGGTTGATGCCGGGGAAGAAGTCCGTGTAGCTGCGGCGGCCGAAGCTGTCGAAGCCCTGATCGAAGGTCGAGGCGTCGGTGATCGTCTTGCCGGCGAAGCGGCCCCTGGTGTGCTCCATGCGAACGCCGGGCACGATGGTGAAGGCGCCGAACTTGGCGCTGGCCATCACATAGCCGGCAAGCACGCGCTCGCGGATCCGGTAGTCGCCGGCCAGGCTGTCCGACAGCGAGCTTTCGTCGTCGATCTTGAACTCGCCCTGGTGGGCGGCGAGGTAGGCGTCGGCCGCCGCGGCGTCGATGCCCTGCCCGAACGGATAGGCGGTGCCCTTGTAGATGTTGCCGACATCCGCGCCGAGCACGTCCGCGATCGTCATCGGCCCCTTGGTACTATAGGCCCGGTTCTCCTTGTCGTTGCTCTTGCGGCGATCGACATATTTGGCGCCCGTCTTGAAATAGGCGCTGTCGCCGATCTCCAGCGGGGTGCGGAAATCGACCCGCGCCTGATACAGATTTTCCAGCGCCAACCGGCTCTCGTACTTGGCCTTGGAGGCGGTGAATTTCGACGGATCATAGGCGGCATCAAGCGGCGACACGTCGACCATGTAATCGTCGAAATCATAGCTGCCGCCGATCTTCTTCGCCTTGAACGTCCATTCGTCGCGATGCGGGTCGCGCTTCTTGGCACGCGAGTAGGTTCCCTCGACGTTCAACTGGCTGTCGCCGAACATGAACTCGCCGCCGGCCGAACCGGAGAAGCTGCTCGTCGCCTCCTGACGAGTGCGAACCCGGCGATCCGCGCTGCCGTTGGCATAGTCGCCGCTGGTCGCCGTCTGGTTGGTGATTTCCGCCGGGTCGTCGACCGGCAACTGGGCGCCGAAATGCTGGCGCGATTCGCTGTCCTCGTATTTGGAATAGGTGAAGCGCAGGAAGGTCTTGACGTCGGTGCTGGGCCGCCAGTCGAAATTGGCGACGGCGCCGGTGCGGGTCCGGTGAGTCGCGTAGCGCCGGATACTGAATTCGTCAGGAATGACGTGGCCGTTGACGTCGACCCAGTTTTCCGAGGCGCCGACATTGTCCGCCCACAGCTTGCGGTCGGACCGGCTGAACGACAGCACGGCGCCGAAATCCTTGTTGGCGCCGAACAATGCGCCGGCGGTCAGATCCACCTCATACGGCTTCTTGTGGTTGGCCTGATAATAGCCGACCGCCGCCTTGCCGGTGACGAAGGTCTTGCCGCGATCGAACGCGGTCAGCGTCTGGATATTGGCCTGACCGGCGATGGCGTTGGCGTCGAGGTCCGGCGTCAGCGTCTTGACCACGGTGACCGAGCCGATCAGCGCGGACGGGATGTCGTCCAGCTTCACCTGGCGGCCGTCCGGTTCCGGCGCCGGGGCCGTCTGGCCGTTCAGCGTCACGTTCAGCAGTTCCGGGCCGACGCCGCGCACCGTCAGGTAGCGGCCCTCGCCCTGATCGTTGGCGACCGACAGGCCGGGCAGGCGGCGCACCGCTTCCGCCACGTTCTGATCGGGCAGGCGACCGACATCGTCGCCGCGCACCGCGTCGACCTGATTGTCCGACAGGCGCTTTTCCTCGATCGCCGCGCGATCCGCAGCCCGGCGCCCCGTCACGACGATATCGTCCGGCGTGCCCCCGCCCTGGGCCATGGCCGGCGCCAGACCGACAAGCCCCGTCGTCAGCATCAACGCCTTTACACACGACCCGAGATCAGCAGCCATCTTGCCCTCCATATCCGCCTCGCACTCTTGGCCCGGTGCGATTCGTCCAGGAGATACTATGAATGAAAATTCTATTTTGCAACATATTTAGAATAGTTCTTGCATATTTTTCGCACGTACTTACTCTGCGAGGGCGAAATGAAGCGGCGATGACAGCCTGGCAGCGCGGGAGAGAGGGATGAAACTGGTAACGACGATCGGCCTGCTGGTGGGAACGGCGCTGGTACCGGCCGCCGGCTTCGCCCAGGACCGGCCGGCAACGGTGACCGCGGCGGCCGAGACGCAGGCCGCGCCCGGCGGCGACGCCAACCAGGCGGCGATCGCCGTCAACCCGGCGGCGCCGGAAGCGAGCCGGATCGTCACCACCGCCGAGAGCAAGGGATTGCAGGTCCACGCGCTCGACGGCCGCCTGCTCAGCACCGCCGAGGCGGGCGAAGCGGTCGGCGTCGCCTTGCGCGGCGGCTTCATGTTGGGCGGCGCGGCGCAGACGCTGGTCGTCTCCGCCGACGGCGCGGCGAACAGCCTGCGCTTCTTCACGCTGGCGGGCGATCGGCTGACCGAAGTCGGCGCGCGCGCGGTGCCGCTGGACTTCGCGGTCGAGAATGTCTGCCTGTTCCGCAACGCGCCCGACGCCGCGCTCTATGCGATCGCGGTCGGCGACGGCGGCGAGATCGACCAGTGGATGGTCTACGCGACCCCCGACGGCAAGGTCGATGCGCGCCAGGCGCGGCGCATCACCCTGCCGACCAAGATCAAGCATTGCGTCGCCGACGACGCGAGCGGGAAGCTGTATGTCGCCGAACAGGCGACCGGCCTGTGGCGGTTCAACGGCGACCCGGAGACCGATTCGGCCCCGGCGCTGATCGACGCGCCTCGCATCGGCCGGATCAGCGAGGAACTGGGCGGCATCGCGCTGTACGACGCGGGGCCGGCGCGCTGGCTGATCGCGTCCGACGCGTCGACCGGGCGGCTGTTCCTGTACGACCGCACCAAGGACGACGCCTATGCCGGCGCCGTGACGATGGCCGGGCCGGGCGGCACGGCGGTGAAGGAGCCGGGCGGGCTGGCGGCGACCGGTGCGGCACTGGGCAGCGGCTTCGGCCACGGCCTGCTCGTCGCGGCGGACGAGGACGCTGCCGGCGGCGCCAATTACAAGCTGGTCGGGTTCGACGCGCTCGCCGCGCCTCTCGGCCTGGCGGTCGGTACGCCGGAACTGCCGCCGACCAGCGTCGCGCCGCGCTTCCCGACCGTCACCGCGCGGGTGGAGACGGTGCCGGTTGCCGCCGCCGGCGACGCCGCCGACGATCCCGCGATCTGGCACAACCCGGCCGACCCGGCCGCCAGCCTGATCATCGGCACCGACAAGAAGGCCGGGCTCTACGTTTACGACATGCAGGGCAAGGTCGTGCATTTCGCGCCGGTCGGGCGGATGAACAACGTCGACCTGCGCGACGGCTTCATGCTGGATGGCAAGCCGATCGTGCTGGTCACCGCCAGCGACCGGACGCGCAAGGCGGTGGCGATCTACCGGCTGGACACCGCGACCGGGGCGCTGATCGACATCGCCGACGGGCTGCAGCCGTCCGGCCTGTCCGACCCGTATGGCCTGTGCATGTACCGCAGCACCAGATCCGGCCGCAGCTACGTGATCGTCAGCGACCCGGACGGGCTGAACCGCCAGTGGGAACTGGTCACCCGGCCGAACGGCAAGGTCGCGATCAGGCAGGTGCGCGATATCCGGTTCGGGTCGCAGACCGAAGGCTGCGTCGCCGACGACGCCAACGGCGCGCTCTACATCGCCGAAGAAGATGTCGCGCTGTGGCGGGTCGGCGCCGAGCCGAAGGCCGGGGACGCGCGCAGGCAGGTCGATTCGGTCGCCGGCAACCCGGCGCTTAAGGACGACCTGGAAGGCGTGTCGCTCTATGACCTCGGCAACGGGCGCGGTTACCTGGTCGTGTCCAGCCAGGGCAACAACAGCTACGCCGTCTACGACCGCGACGGCGCCAATGCCTATCGCGGCTCCTTCGCCGTCGTCGCCGACGGCGCGACCGGGATCGACGGGATCTCGGAGACCGACGGGCTGGACGTGAGCAGCCTGCCGCTCGGCCCCGGCTTCGAGAAGGGCGCGATGGTCGCGCAGGACGGCCGCAACGTGCTGCCCGGCGAGAAGCAGAATTTCAAGATCGTCAGCTGGGCCGACATCGCCGCCGCGCTGAAACTGGAAAGCCGCTGAGCGGCCGGGAGGGGAGCATGAGCATGCACACAGCCATTCGCGCGATGATGGGCGTGGCGCTGGCGGCGATGACTGCCGGAGGCTGCGCCGCGACCGACAGCCCGGCGAACGCCGACGGCCTTGCGCTGGAACGGGTGGTGTTCGTGATGCGCCATGGCATCCGCCCGCCGACCAAGGACCCGGCGAAGGGCACCAATTACACCAGCGATCCGTGGCCGGCCTGGCCGGTCGACTACGGCCTGCTGACCCCGCGCGGCGCCGCCGGCATCCGCCTGCTCGGCACCGCCGACCGCGCCGAATACGTGAAGCGCGGGCTGATCCCGGCCAACGGCTGCCTGACCCCCGGCGCCGTCGATGCCGAGGCGAGCGCCAAGCAGCGCGCGATCAAGACCGGCGAAGCCTATCTGGAGACGTTGCTGCCCGGCTGCGTCGTCGCGGTCGCCCACCCGGAAAAGGAAGGGCCGGAGGACGCGATCTTCCATCCGCTCGATTCCGGGCCCGCCGATTTCGACGGCGCACGGGGCCATGCCGAAGCGCTGGCGCTCGCACCGGCCGGGGGGCTACCGGCCGAGGCCGCCACCCACCGCGCCGAAATCGACCTGCTCGGCACCGTCCTCGGCTGCTGTTCGGCGACGGTCTGCGCGGCGAACGGGGCGGGCGACGCCTGCACGCTGGCCGACCTGCCGACGACGCTGGCCGCGAACCCGCACGACCGGCCCGACCTGGAGGGGCCGCTGGTGATCGGATCGACGATCAGCCAGACCTTGCTGCTCGAATATCTGGAAGGCATGCCGATGAGCGACGTCGGCTGGGGCCGGGTGACCCGCGACCAGATCGAGCAGCTTCTCGTCTTCCACCCGGTCAAGTTCCGCTACGAGAACGGATCGCCCTATGTCGCGCAGCGGGCGGCGGGGCCGCTCGTCTCGCGCATGCTGGGCGCGCTGACCGCCGGGGCGGACGGCGCAAGGCTGACCCTGCTGTTCGGCCATGACACCAACCTGGCCGATATCGGCAGCCTGCTCGGCCTGGACTGGCAGGTGCCGAGCTACCCGAAGGACGATATCCCGCCGGGCGGCGCGCTGGGCTTCGAGCTGTTGCGCGACGGCAAGGGCCAGCGTTTCGTCCGCGCCTTCTTCCGCGCGCAGACGATGGACCAGTTGCGCGAGCAGCAGGCGCTGGACCCGGATGCGCCGGGCTATCGCGCCTATCTGCCGATCCCCGGCTGCAACGCAGCGGGCGACACCGCGCCCTGCCCGATCGACCGTTTCACCACGGTGGTGAAAGCGAAGCTGGCCGGATCCTGAATTCCCGGAAGGGTCCGACCGGCGCCCTGGCCGGACGGGAATGGGGGTGATGCAGCATCCGCTTATCCCGTCCGGCCATCTCCACAGCGGCGCAGCGGCACGACCAGCGCGGCATCGCCGGCGGTGCCGATCCACGCATCGATACCGTAGACGGCGGCGAGCCGGGCCGGGGTCAGCACCTCCGCCGGCGTACCGTCGGCGACCAGCGCGCCGCCGTCGAGCAGCAGCAGCCGGTCGCAGAAGCGCGCCGCCATGGTCAGCTCATGCAGCACCGCCACGACCAGCGCGCCGCCCTGCGCCTGCGCGCGGAGCAGCTCCATCACCTCAAGCTGATGCCCCGGATCGAGCGAGGCAAGCGGCTCGTCGACGATCAGCGCCGGTGCCTCCACCGCCAGCGCGCGCGCAAGCAGCACCCGCGCCCGTTCGCCGCCCGACAGCTCCGTCGCCACCCGACCGCGCAGCGCACCGACATCGGTGAACCGGATCGCCCGTTCGATCGCGGCATGATCGGCGGCGCCGATACGCGAGAATGGCGCGAGGTGCGGCAGCCGGCCGAGCGCGACCAGCCGTTCCACCGCCAGCGGCCAGTGCAGCGTCTGGCCCTGCGGCAGATAGGCGATGGTGCGGGCAAGTTCGGCGCGCGACAGGGCGGCGGCGTCGGTGTCGTCGACCAGCACCCGCCCCCGCGCCGGCACCAGCCGCAGGATCGCACGCGCCAGCGTCGACTTGCCGGCGCCGTTGGGGCCGACGACACCGATCAGGCTGCCGCCACCGAGGGTGGCGGAGACATCGCGCAGCACCGGCCGGCGGCCGAGGGTGACGCCGAGCGCGTCGAGGGCGATCGTCACCACAGCCTCCGCTCCCGCATCAGATAGACGAGGAAGACGGGGACGCCGACGAAGGCGGTGACGACGCCCAGCTTCAGCTCGTTGGTCGACGGGATGATGCGGACCAGCACGTCGGCGAGGGTGAGCAGCGCCGCCCCGGCGATGGCCGAAGGCACCAGCAGCGCCGAGGGCGAACGATCGGTCAGCGGGCGGACGAGATGGGGCACGATCAGCCCGACGAAGCCGATCGCGCCCGACACTGCGACCGCGCCGCCGACGCCAATCGCGACGCCGAGCAGCAGCCGCAGCCGCGCCCGGCCGAGGTCGATGCCGAGCGCCAGCGCCCCGTCCTCGCCCAGCGTCAGCGCGTCGAGCGCCCGCCCGTCCCACAGCAGCAGGGCGAGCCCCGCGGCGATGCAGGGCAGCGCGATCCAGATATGGGTGATCGACCGGTCCTCCAGCGACCCGAGCAGCCAGGTCATGATCTCCATCGCGGCGAACGGGTTGGCCGCCATGTTGAGCGCGAGGCTGATCCCGGCGCCGGCCATCGTCCCGATGGCGATGCCGGCGAGGATCAGGGTCAGCGGGCTTTCCGACCGGCCCGCGAGCAGGAACAGCAGCGCCAGCGCGACCAGCGTCGCGAGGATGGCGCAGAGCGGCAGAACCACCGGATGCAACGCCGCCAGCCCGAAATAGAGCGCGACGACCGCGCCCAGCGCCGCCGCGTTCGACGCGCCGAGCACCGACGGTTCGGCGAGCGGGTTGCGCAGATAGCCCTGCAGCGCCGCGCCGGCGGCGCCGAGCATCGCGCCGACCGCCAGCGCCAGCACCGCGCGCGGCAAACGCAGTTCGAACAGGATGGTGCGGGCGATCCAGTCATCGCCGCCCGCCGCCGCCGCGAGCAGCCGCCCCGGCGGCAGCCCGGCCGGACCGACCAGCACCGACAGCGCCGCCGCCACCACGCAGGCGAGCAGCAGGCCCAGCGTGACCAGAGCGCGCTTGTGCCGGCCGCCGGGCGGCGGCATGAGCGGGGGCGTGACCGCGTCCGTCGAGAGATCCATGCCCGCCATCGCCCTACGCCTTTGCCTTGCCCTGCTGCTGTGCGGCGCGGCGGCACCGGCGACGGCGGCAGCGCCGGCGCGGATCGTGTCGCTCAACCTGTGCGCCGACCAGCTGATCCTGGCGCTGGCCGACCGCGCCCAGATTGCCGCACTGACCCGTTTCGTCAAAGACCCTTCGTTGTCGGCCGCCGCCGCCGAGGCGCGCGACGTGCCTGTCGCCGACAGCAGCGCGGAGGCGGTGCTGGCGCTTCGCCCCGACCTGATCGTCGCCAACCCGGGCTTCGCGATGGGCCGGATCGCGGCGCTGACCGGCGGGCGCTACCGCGTCGTCGAGCTGCCGGCGGCGGAAAGCCATGCCGAGATCGTCGCCAACATCCGCACCGTCGCGGCGGCGGTCGGCCACCCGGCGCGCGGCGAGGCGATGATCCGCCGGATGGACGCCGAACTGGCGGCGATCCCGGTGCTGAAGGGCGCGCGCGTCGCCGCCTATTACCAGCGGCGCGGCTTCCTGAGCGGCACCGGCACACTGATGGACGAGCTGATGCGGCGGGCGGGGCTGCGCAACCTGGCCGGAGTGCTGGGCAAGGGCCCGCTGTCGCGGCTGAGCATCGAGGAACTGGTCGCCAGCCGGCCGGACTATCTGATCGTCGACAGCGACAGCGACCGGGTCGTCGACCACGGCACAGAGATGCTGCACCACCCGGCGCTGGCCGCGATCCCGCGCCTTCGCCTGCCGCAGGCATGGACGGTGTGCGGTGGGCCGGCCTATGTCCAGGCGGCGCGCAGCCTGGCCGCCCAGATGCGGCCGGCGCATCCGGGCGGCGCACGGCATTAGAGGCGGACCTTGACGCCGCCGTAGACGGCGCGGCCCGGTGTCGCGAAGCTGAACACTTCCTCATAGCGGCGGTCGAGCAGGTTCTCCGCCCGGCCGAACAGCGCGATCGCCGGGGTCAGCCGGTATTCCGCGTTGAAGTTGACCAGCGTGAATGACCGCAGCCGGACCAGTTCGGGCACATAGGACGGGTCGACGAAGGCCAGGTCGTTCTGCGCCCCGTTGTAGCGCACGGTCAGCGTCGCGCTGAGCGGACCGTCCGCCGGCGCCCAGCTGAGGTTGGCGCTGGCGATGTGCTTCGCCCGCCGCACGGCCTGCCCGGTGAAGCGGGTCGGCACGAAGGCGACGACCGGCAGCACGTCCTGATCCTGCTTGGCGTCGAGCCAGGTGTAGCTGGCATCGACGCGCCAGCCGTCGCCGAGCCGCGCCTGGGCATAGGCTTCCACGCCTTTCTGGCGGGTGGCGGTGGCGCGGTTGCCCGGCGTCGCGACATACTGGCCGCCGACCTGGACATAGATGGTGTAGATCTCGTCGCTGAAGCGGTTGGAGAAATAGGTGGCGCCGAGCGTCACCGCCCGGTCGGCGAAGCTCTGCTCGACGCCGGCCTCCCAGCCTTCCGATCGTTCCGGGCGCAGCGCCGGGTTGCCGGTGTAGCGGCCGTCGGAAAAGCCGAACAGCTCGAAGAAGCCCGGCGCCTTGATGCCGGAGCCGGCCGCCGCGTGGATGCGAGTGCCTTCACCGAAGCGGTAGCTGCCCTGCACCCGGTAGGTGGTGCTGTCGCTGAACAGATCGTTGTCGTCGATGCGCAGCGATCCACCGAGCGCCAGCCGGTCGAACAACGTAACGTCATACTGGGCGACGAAGCCGAGCGTGTCGCTGTGCCGCTTGCCGGTGAAATTGCCGGCGATGGCGGGGGGCGAAGTGTTCTGGAATTCCTCGCGCTCCGCATCGACGGCGAAGGTGAAGCGGTTCTGTACGTCGGCATTGCCGAAGCGGACGGTGCTTTCATAGGAACCGCGATAGCGCCGCCCCTTGTCGCCATAAGCATAGCCGACGGTCTGGCCGGCGCGCGGCAGGAAGGAGAAGGGCACGTCGTAGCCCTTGCGCGTGGTGTCGGCGATCTGGAACGACAGCGCGCTGGTCCAGTGGCCGTCGAACGCCGTCGCCTCCGCCCGGACCAGGCCGTAGAACGCCTCGTTGCGGTAATGGGCGCCCGGGCTGTCGATGGTGTAGCCGAAGCTCGGGCTGGTGGCATCGCCGTCGCTGGCGTTCAGTTCGGCGTCGGTATAGCTGTAGCGGGCGACGCCGGTGACCTTGAAGTCCGGCGACGGCGCCCAGACCAGCTTGGCCGACGCGCCGGCGTTGTCCGACCCGACATCGCGGCTGCCGCCACGCGCGGTCGCCGTGCCGCCGGTGTGGAAATAGGAGCCGGTCAGCGCATAATCGAGCGTGCCGGCAACGCCGCCGACGCGGGCGCCGGCGGACAGCGTTTCGAACGATCCGCCTTCCGCGCGCAGGCTGACGCCGGGCGCCTCGCGCCCCGACAGGGTGATGTAGTTGACGACGCCGGCGATCGCGTCGGAGCCGTAGAGCGCGCTCTGCTGGCCGCGCAGCACCTCGATCCGCGCGGCTTCGTCGGCGATCAGCGTGCCGAAATCGAACTCGCCGTTGAACGGGTCGCTGGCCTTGATGCCGTCGACCAGCACCAGCACATGGTTGGCCTCTGCCCCGCGGATGCGCAGCGCGGTCAGGCCGCCGACGCCGCCGACGCGGCTGACCGCGACGCCGGGCACGTCGCGCAGCACGTCGGAGACGATGCGGGTCTGGCGCTGTTCGAGCGCGGCCGCGTCGAGCAGGGTGACCGACGCGCCGAGCAGGTCGGCGGGGATCGCATCGCCCGAGCGCGAGGCGGTGACGACGATCGCCGCGCCGTCGTCCGGCTGGGCCGGCGCGGCCTGGGCATGGGCGGCGCCGGCGCACAGCACGGCGGCGATCGCGGCGCGTGACGGGAGGAAACTGAACATGATCGAAAACCCCAAGCGTCCGAACGACGGGCCGGGGCGTCCGCGCGAGCGGCCGGCGCGCGCTGCCGGGCGGACGCGATAGCGCCCGACACGCGTGCCGGTGCGGCCCCTGCCGCACGATGCGTCGCTCAGACGGAGGACCGTGCCGTGGCCAATCCCTGGGCCAGGGCAAGAGCGACCATGCGCCGGCAGGTCTCCTGGCTCGCGGGTCAGGGCGCGATGCACGCCTTCCCAGGCCCCGCCCGTTCGGCTTCGGCCCAGTGGCGGCCCCTTCCATCAGAGGGGCCCAGTGCATCGCGCTCGCCGCTTACAGTTGCAGGGACAGCCGCGGATTTGGGTGTCGCCACCCGCACCGCATTCCCGTTTTCAGCCCCTTGCGGGGCACCGGCGCGATCTTTCGGCAACCGGAGTGACCCGCTTGCCGCCCGCGGCCCTAGACCAATCGCCGGGCAATGCCAATCATGTTGTCAACCGCCCGGCGCGGCGCCGGCTCAGCCGCCGCGCCGCAGCGTTTCGGACGGGGTCTCGCCGTAGCGGCTGCGGTAGCATTGGGCGAATTTGCTGGGGTGGGAGAAGCCGCAGCCGAGCGCGATGTCGGTCACCGTCCGCCGGGTGCGGGCACCGGCGATCAGCGCCAGCCGGGCCTGTTCCAGCCGTTCCCGTTTCAGATAGCCGGTCGGCGAGGTCGACCGGAAGCGCCGGAAACCGGCCTGCAACGCCCGCTCGCCGACGCCGGCGGCGCGGACGATGTCGGCAAGCGCGATCGGTTCGGCGGCATGGGCGCGGATAAAGCGTTCGGCGCGCAGCACGAAGTAGGGGACCGGCCCTTCCCCCAGCCCCGGCAACGCATCGGAGAAATTATGGGGAAAGGCGGACAGCAGCAGCGCCGCGATGGTCTGCTGGGTGCTTTTCTGCACCGCTTTCAGGCAATAGCCGGAATGGTCGCCGGTTGCCGCGAGATCGCCCCAGATCGCCACCACCGTCCGCGCCAGGCTGGCCAGCCCGCCATGGAGCGGCCGTGCCGCCGTCAGGAATTCCAGCCGGCGCGGCAGGCGGCGGCCGAGATCGGCGGCCAGCGCCTCCTCCAGGACCGAACGGCCGATCTTGACCGTCATCTGGCTGTAGGCGTCATCCATGTCGAGCCGGATCGGCTGGGTGGTGTTGAGCACGCACAGCGTGCCCGGCAGGCTGTTCGTCGAGGCGTTGCCCTGCCAGGTCTGGCAGCGGCCGCTGAGCGTGAATTTCATCACGAAGAAGTCGTCGAGCGGCGGCGCCTCTATCGTCACCTCGCGATTATAGCGGAACTTGGTCAGGATCAGGTCGCCGCCCAGCGCCACTTCGTCCAGCTCGAACAGGCGCGGTTCGCCCGGGCGGCCGCGCGGGTTGATCGCGTGCGGGCGGAAACGGCCGCACATCGTGTCGCGGACGACGTCGAGATCGGTGGTGGCGAAACGGTGGAACACGCTGGCTGCCATGCCGTCGGCGATATTCGGCCCGCGCCATTCCGGTATCACAAGGGGTGCGATCCCCGCGACAGCGTTCCGGACCGAAGCCATGCTGCGTATCTCCGTAGCTGCCGCCTTTTTGCTGCCGGGGCATGAATTTTGTCAATCCGGACCACCCCCGCCGCCGCGGGCCGGCACGATTTCGACGGAATCGGGCTAGGATTCGGCCGAAACGATATAGGGCGGCGCCCGCCCCCTTCCCTATCCTTGCTTTCCGCTATCGGCAGGGCAGGCCCGGTCGCCCGGCGGACGGCGCAAAGAAAACACCATAACGACAAGAACTGGCAGAGGGTGGGAACGGTCCATGCGACACACATCAGGATCATTGTTTTCCGCGACGATCATCCTGGCGAGCGTCATGGGGGGGACCACCCCTGCCCTTGCCGGGGCAGAGCCGCAGGCGGAAGCAAGCCAGGCGCCGGCGGCCACCACCGCCTATGCGGTGGAGGACATCATCGTCACGGCGCGCAAGCGGGCGGAGAACCTGCAGGACACGCCGATCGCGATCACCGCCTTCTCCGCCGCCGGGATCGAGGCGCGCGGCCTGACCAACATCGCCGAGATCAACAGTTTCGCGCCCAACCTGACCTTCCGCAACACCGCCGCCTTCGCCGCGACCAGTTCGGCATCGTCGATCTACATCCGCGGCATCGGCCAGCAGGACTGGGCGCTGGCGACCGACCCCGGCGTCGGCGTCTATGTCGACGGCGTCTATGTCGCCCGCTCGATCGGCGGGGTGCTCGACATGCTGGACGTCGAGCGGATCGAGGTGCTGAAAGGCCCGCAGGGCACGCTGTTCGGCCGCAACACGATCGGCGGCGCGATCAGCATCACCACCCGCAAGCCCAGCTTCGACGGCGTGTCGGGCAGCGGCGAGATCACCATCGGCCGCTACAGCCGCGCCGATTTCCGCCTGAGCCTGAACCTGCCACTGTCCGACACGCTGGCGGTGAATTTCGCCGGGTCGCGCAGGAGCCGCGACGGCTACGTCAAGAACCTGCTGCCCGGCGGGCCCGACCTGGGCGACGAGGGCAGTTGGGCCGGGCGCGCCAGCCTGTTGTGGAAGGCGTCACCGGACCTGGACGTCTACCTGGCCGTCGACGGATCGCGCGACCGCACCAACCCGGCGGCGAACGTGCTGATCGACGCCAACGAGAACGCGATCTTCCCGCTGATCGCCAACGGGCTGGAACTGGACCCGGCCAACCCGGTCAACCGCTACGGCAAGAACCCGAGCGCCAACTGCCTGAACCAGGGCAGCCCGGCCCGGCTGTCCGATCCGACCTGCTTCAACGCGCAGTGGATCGCCGGGCCGTACCGCACCTACAGCCAGCATCTGAGCACCAACCCGCTGGTCAACGCGCTGATCCCCGGCCATCCGCTGTCGCCGGACACCGGGACCAGCGCGTTCGGCGCCTCGCTCGACCTGAACTGGCAGGTCGGCGACAGCGTCTCGATCCGGTCGATCAGCGCCTATCGCAAGATCTCCGGCTTCTGGAGCCGGGATTCGGACCATTCGCCGCTGACCGTCCTGCAGACCACCGACTATTACAAGCAGGACCAGTTCAGCCAGGAGATCCAGGTGCAGGGCAAGACGGCGGACAGCCGCCTCGCCTGGCTGGTCGGCGGCTATTATTTCGAGGAGCGGGGCACCCACATCGACATCATCGAGCTGGCCGGCGCGGTGTTCAATTCGGGCGGGCTGGTGAAAAGCCACAACAAGGCGCTGTTCGGCCAGTTCACCTACGACATCACCGACCAGTTGAGCGTGACGCTGGGCGGCCGCTACACGGACGAGACCAAGAAGTTCAATCCGAAGTCGGCGGTAGCGCAGGACAACGGCCTGGGCATCCCCGCCGGCGTGCCGGTGCTGCCCGACCGGTGGGAAGCGATCCGCGCCAGGGAGACGACGCCCTACGTCAACCTGGCCTATAAATGGACGCCGGACGTGATGACCTATGCGTCCTACAGCAAGGGCTTCAAGTCCGGCACCTTCACCCAGCGCGTGTTCCCCCCGCGCCCGGACATTCCGAGCGCGCGGCCGGAGAAGGTCGACGCCTATGAGGTCGGCTTCAAATCGAGCTGGGCCGACAACCATGTTCGCCTGAACGGCGCACTGTTCTGGACCGACTACAAGGACATGCAGGTCAACGTGTCGGAAGCGACGCCCGGCACCACCGAGATCGGCACGATCACCCGCAACGCCGCCAAGGCCCGCATCCGTGGCGGCGAGTTGGAGCTGCACGCGGTGCCGGCCGACAATCTGGTGCTGGAAGGCGGCCTTGGCTATCTCGACGCGCGCTATCGCAGCCTGGAGCCGGGCGCGCAGTTGACCCTGAACGACCGGCTGGTCAACACGCCGAAATGGTCGCTGAACGCGGCGATCGCCTACAGCATCGCGGTGTCGGACGGGTGGATGGTCACGCCGCGCGTCGACTATGCCTATACCTCGACGATCGCCAACGACGCCGCCAACACGCCGCTGCTGGTCCAGAAGCCGGTCAGCCTGCTGAACGCCGCGCTGCGCCTGACCGATGCCGACGCCCTGTGGGCGGTGACCGCGATGGTCAAGAACATCACCAACCGGTCCTATCTGGTGGCGGGGGTGAACGACCAGAATGCCGGGGTGATCGAGGGCGTCTTCTCCCACCCGCGCGAATGGTCGCTGTCCGTCCGCCGGACATTCTGAGCCCCCTTCCCAAGCAGAACAGCAGGATCGTGCCGCCCATGAAGACCAACGCCATACGTTTCCACACCGTCGGCGATCCGGACGTGCTGCGGTGGGAGGAGATAGAGGTTCCGACGCCCGGCCCGGGCGAGGTGCTGCTGCGCAACGTGGTGATCGGCGTCAACATGAAGGAGATCGGCGAGCGGCAGGGCGCCTATCCCTGTCCACCGCTGCCGACCGTCCCCGGCATCGAGGCGGCGGCGGTGGTCGTCGAGACCGGCGCGGGGGTCAGCGAATTCAAGCCCGGCGATCGCGTCTGTTACGCGACGGTGCCAACCGGCAGCTATTGCGAACAGCGCGTGCTGCCCGCCGAGCGGCTGATCGCGCTGCCCGACGACATTTCCGACGAACTAGCCGCCGCGACGATCCATAAGGGAATGACCGCGCGCTACCTGGTCCGGAAGACCTTCGTTGTCGGCGCCGGGCACACGGTGCTGGTCCACGCCGCCGCCGGCGGCACCGGATCGCTGGTCTGCCAATGGGCAAAGCATCTGGGCGCCACCGTCATCGGCACGGTCGGCAGCGCGCGCAAGGCCGATTACGCCCGCGCCCATGGCTGCGACCACGTGATCAACTACAGCGAGGAGGATTTCGTCGCCTGCGTGCACGAGATCACCGGCGGCGCCGGGCTGCCCGTGGTCTACGATTCGGTCGGGCACGCGACCTTCGCGCAATCGCTGGAATGCCTCGATCCGTTCGGGCTGATGGTGCTTTACGGCATCGCTTCCGGCCATCCGCCGCCGCTGGAGCTGATGAAGTTCGACATCTGGAAATCCTATTTCTACACGCGGCCGTCCTTCTTCGCCCACACCAAGCGGCGCGAGGACCTGCTGGCCAGCGCCGAGGATCTGTTCGCGGTGCTGCGCAGCGGCGCGGTCAGGGTCGAGATCGGCGGACGCTTCGCGCTGCGCGATGCCGCGTCAGCACATCGCAAGGTCGAAAGCCGGGGCACGATCGGTCCGGTTCTGCTATTCTCCTGATCCCCTCGACCACACATGGAGCGCCACGCCATGGCCCATCGCCGTCTTTATCCTCCGACGCTGTTCGACAGCGGCCCGTTCGGTTTCAGCCAGGTCGTCAAGGCGGGTGCCGGCGAGACGGTCTATTGTTCCGGCCAGACGGCGTGGGACAAGGATGGCGCGCTGATCGGCGCCGGCGATTTCGCCGCCCAGCTCGACGAAGCGCTGAACAATGTCGGCCGTGCCCTCGCCGCGGCCGGAGCGGCGACGCACGACGTCGTCGGCATCCGCATCTATGTCGTCGACCACAAGCCGGACTATCTGCCGGTCATCGGCCAGGCGGTGACCGCATTCTTTGGCGCCGATCATCTGCCGGCGAGCACGCTGATCGGCGTCGCATGCCTGGCGACGCCGGAATTTCTGGTCGAGATCGAGGCGACGGCGGTGATCCCGGCGTAACGCCGCGGTGGGTCAGGCCGCTGACGGCGGCGCTATCGCCCGCCCCGCCATCGCCTGCCGGTGGCGCGCGAGGATGGCGCACGCCATGCCGAGCAGGACGAAGTACAGAGTGTGGTTGTCTTCCTGGCTGAGCACCAGCTTCGCCGCCAGGAAGGCGACGAGCGACCCCGCCACGGCGAGCGCAAGGTGGATGTCCGGATCGGACCCGTCCTCCTCCAGCGTCACCTTCGACAGGCCGAAGATCATGCTGATCATTGCCCCGTAAAAGATGATGAAGCCGATGACGCCGTAGTCGAGCACCGCGGTCAGCACGTAGCTGTCAACCGTAAGCTGCCCGCCGGGCGTGCGGTAGCCAAGCGCCGGCCCGCCCTTGCCCGAACTGTAGCCGAGCGGATTGCGGGCAATGACCGGGGGGGCCATGCGGAACTGTTCCTTGCGGCCGGTGTCGCTCAACCCGGTGGAACCGCCGCCGATCGTCCGCTTGCTGACCGCGTCGACGGAGGTCATGGCGATCAGCACCATCGCGCCCGCCGCCGGCAGCGCCACGACCAGCGCCACCGCGAACAGGTCGCTGGGATTCTGGCGCCAGCGGCGGAAGGTCCAGACCATCAGGTAGAAGCAATGCGCCGCGATCCAGCCGACGACGCCCAGCCGCGCCGTCGTCATGTAGGTGAGGACGAGCAGCGTGATGTCGGCGATCACCCAGAACGCGATGCCGAACACATGCTTGGCGTTCATCGCCCGGTGCAGCACGAAGGGCGACACCATCGCGAGGAATTCCGAGAAAGTCAGCGACATACCGAAGGTGGTGGTGATGCGATAGCGCCCGTCGCGGAAATTGGCGGTCAGCATCCGCTCGACCGCTTCGTCGCCGACGCGCAGGAAGGACGGAATATGGCTGGCCCACAGGATCGCCTGATTGCGGTATTCGGCGATCGCCATCAGGCCGAGGAACATCGTCATCCCCACCATCAGCGCGGCATAGAGGCGCACCCGGCCCGGCTGCTGGAACACCCAGACGCTGGCGAAGAAGGCGGCGGTCCAGACGAACTGGTGGTCGAGCACCAGGAAGAAACTGCTGAACGGCGGGTCCGACCAGAACAGCGTCGCGAACTGGATGATGGCGAAGCCGATCATGCCGTAATAGAGGAAGGGCGTGGCGGTCAGCGCCTCCTTCAGCCTGCCCCGGAAATCCGACGAAACCGACAGGCAAAGCAACAGCACGATGCCGACCATCGCGCCGACGACCCGGCGGACCGAGATCCACGGCATGCCGGGCAGCGCGATCGCCAGATAATTGGGCCACAGCACAGTGACGATCAGCAGGAAGAACAGCAGCCGCGTCAGCAATTTGGTCGGCCCGGTCTTCTGGTCGGGCAGCGACCAGATCACCACCAGCATCAGCACCAGGATCGGGATCGACAGGATGATGACCAGGAACGGCGGGAACACCGTGAAGACGAAGCCGTAGAAGATGCCGGCGAAGGCGCAGACCGCCAGGAACAGCGTCTTGCGGACCAGCGCCCGGTGCGGCGCCAGCGGTGCCCGATAGGGGCTGAGCACGGGCGGTGCCGGCTTCACGAGGAAAGCCAGATAATTCGCGATGCCGCCCTTCAGCGCTCTCAACATGCAGCCACTCTACCCGTTGGACGCCGACCGCGCCGCGAATCACATGCGGCCGTAGCATGCCATCGATTTCTTCAACACCGCGCTAAGAAGCGGGCGGCTATGCCACCACGCGTTTTCGGCTTGGCGCCATCGCCCGCCGCCGCCTATGCAGGACGACGGCGGTCATCATCGCTTAAGGGTAGCGCCTTATTGGCGGTCCCGGCATGCCGGCCCGGGGAGCGCCGCCGCCTTGTTGAAGAGTGAAAGATGGCCGACCAGAGTCCTTCCGAATATTTCGAGCACGTCCGCGCCGAGATCGCGCCGCTGCTGCCCGACCGGGCGCCCCGCCGTATCCTGGAGATCGGCAGCGGCGCCGGCGGCACCCTGGCCTGGCTGAAGCAGCGCTGGCCGGAGGCGGAAGCGGTGGCCTGCGAAGGGCAGGCGGCGCTGCGCCCGGTGCTGGAGCAGCGCGTCGACCGCGCCGTCATCCACGACCTGGAACAGCCGCTGCCCGACGATCTCGGTCGGTTCGACCTGATCCTGGCTCTCGACGTGCTGGAGCATCTGACCGATCCGCAGGCGGTGCTGACCAAGCTGGTCGCCCTGCTCGAACCGGGCGGCGCGGTCATCGTCTCGGTGCCGAACGTCGCCCATTACAAGGTGGTGCGCGACCTGCTGCTGCGCCGGCGCTTCGACTATACCGACGCCGGCATCATGGACCGCACCCACCTGCGCTTCTTCACCGAGCGTTCGGCCCTGGCACTGATGCAGGGCGCCGGGCTGAGCGTGGTCGCCGGGCGGGTCAACGGCTTCGGCAGGCGCCGGACGCGCCTGCTCGACTGGCTGACGCTGGGCCGCGCGCGCCACTATCTGGCCGAACAATACATCATGCGCGGCGAGCGCGACGGAAACAGCCGCTTCCGCTGGATATTCCGCTAAACCGGGTCGTGCCCGGTACCGCGCCCTATAATATCCCGCCGCCCAACCACAGGCGGACGCAGCAGATCAGGAAGACGATGATGTTGAGGTTGCGGCCGGTCTTGCTGCGCGATAGCGCGCCGACGCCGATGCCGACCAGCGCGATCGGCACGATCAGCCAGTTGGCGGCGCCGAGGATGGGCATGAAGGCCGGGATCGCAAGCAGCAGCGCGAACAGGCCGATCAGGATCGAGAGGATGTTCAGCATGGCCCGATAGTGGGGGTGCCCGCCCCCACGCGCAAGGCCACAGATCAGGCGACCGGGATCAGCACTTCGTTGTGGCGCATCGGCGCCGGCACCGACGGGCCGGAATAGGACGCATATTCGGCCGGGCCGGCAGCGCGCAGGCCCTGCCCCTCCAGCCAGCGGCGGAGCGCGCGTTCCTTGCGGCCCAGCGTGCGGTCGTCCGCCCGGCCGGAAAAGCGCACGGCGGCGACGCGGCGCGGCGCCAGTTCGACGATAGCGATGCCGTCCGGCGGCGGCGGCAAGGTCGCCGCCGTCCACTTGCCCGGCATGAACAGGCGGGTGCGCCAGCCGACCGGTTCGGCGCGATCGCTCAGCACCGGCGTGGTCATCGCCATCCGCTCGCCCTTGCGCGAGCGGGCGAGGACATAGTCGACCAGCGCCTCATACCCTTCCATCAGCGCGGCAACGCGCGGGCCGGAGCGGACCGTTTCGGCGAGCAGCGCGGCCGGATAGGCGCGCAGTTCGAACGCGCCGTCGGCGGCGATCGTGCGGTGGTTGGGCCGTTCCGTCGCGCGTTCGCGCAGGTACCAGCCGCCCGCCGCCGCCGCGGCAGCCACCGCGACCCCGCCGAAGATCCATTTCGCGTTGAGCCGCATCGCCTGCTCCCCTTGGTCCCGCCCCCCATGTGGGGGCATGGCACGGACTGTCAAACGCCCATTGGATCAAAAGGGCCGAGCTGCGGTCAAATCTTCCTTCACGTTTTTCGGGCATTGACGCGGATCGGATGGTAAACAGGCCGATGACGAAGGAGCGCGCGATGCGCCTTGCCCTGATGCTGCCGCTGCTGGCGCTCGCCGCCTGCCAGCAGACGCCGTCGAGCGGCCTTGACGACAGCGACCGCGCGCTAAACGTGGGCAATGCCGTCGACCCGGCGCTGACCGCGGCGCTGGAGGACCAGATCATGGTCGACCCGGATCTGGCCGGTGCGTCGAACCGCACCAGCCTGAAACCCGGCGCGCCGGCGCTGCGCGGTGCCGTCCCGGCCCCAGGCGGCGGCGGACCGGGCAAGGTCGAGCCGGGCGCGGCGCTGTCCGGCCCGTTGATGAAGGCGCCGCCGCCCAGCCGCACCACCGCCGCGACCCGGCCGATGACGATCGGCCAGCGCGCCGGGCGCCAGGCCGCGCGTTCCGGCGGCGGCTGCAACGGCAATGTCGTCTATGGCGCATCCTGGGCGACCAGCCTGCCGAGCGCGTTCCCGATCTTCCCGCGCGGCCAGCTGGTCGAGGCGGCGGGCAGCGACACCCCGCGCTGCCGGCTGCGCATCGTCAGCTTCACCACCGATGCCGCGCCGGCGGCGCTGCTCGATTATTACTACACGCGCGCCCGGCGCGCCGGGTTCGACGCGGAACGGGTGCGCGAGGGGCAGGCGGACATATTGGGCGGCACGCGCGGCGACGACGCCTATTACCTGATCGTCAATCCCCGCGCCGGCGGCGGAGCCGACGCGGACCTCGTCGTCAACAACGGCCGCTGAGCCTTTTCCAACGCCCCGCGCCCGGCTAAGGCGGGGCATGAACGCCTCGTTTCTGGTCATGGCCGGCGGCGCGATCGGCGCGCTGCTGCGCTATCAGCTCGGCCGCGTATCGATGCTGCTGCTCGGCCCCAACTACCCGTGGGGGACGCTGTTCGCCAACCTGATCGGCGGGCTGGCAATGGGCCTGCTCGCTGGGTTGCTCGGCCGGCTGAGCGGCAGCGGCGAGGCGCTGCGCCTGTTCGTCGGCGTCGGCATCCTCGGCGGTTTCACCACATTCTCCGCCTTCAGCCTGGATACCGCGCTGATGATCGAGCGCGGCACGCTGTTCGCCGCCGCCGTCTATGTCACGGTGTCGGTAGTCGGCGCTGTCGCCGCGCTGTTTGCCGGGCTGGCGCTGGCCCGGGCGGTGGCATGAGCGAGGTCCGCCAGTTCACCGTCGCGCCGGACGACGACGGCATCCGGCTCGACCGCTGGTTCAAGCGCCATCTGCCCGACGTCGGCTTCGCGCAGGTGTCGCGCTGGGCGCGGACCGGCCAGCTTCGCGTCGACGGCAAGCGCGCCACCCCCGGCGACCGGATCGAGGCGGGACAGGTGCTGCGCGTGCCGCCCGCCGAACCAAAGCCGGAGACGAAGGCGCGGCCGAAGCGCGAGCGCCCGCCGCTCAGCGCCGACCAGATTGCCTTCGCCCGCGACATGGTGATCCACCGCGACGCGCAGGCGATCGTCATCAACAAGCCGCCGGGCCTGGCGACGCAGGGCGGCACCAAGACCCACGACCATGTCGACGGCCTGCTCGATGCCCTTGCCTTCGAGCGCGATGACCGGCCGAAGCTGGTCCACCGGCTCGACAAGGACACGTCCGGCGCGCTGCTGCTGGCGCGCAGCGCCCGCGCCGCCGCCTTTTTCGCCAAGAGCTTTTCCGGCCGCACCGCGCGCAAGGTCTATTGGGCGCTGATCGTCGGCGTGCCGTCGATCGAGGACGGGATGATCGAGCTGCCGCTGGCCAAGCAGCCGGGGACCGGCGGCGAGAAGATGCATGTCGACGAAAAGGCAGGCAGCCCGGCGCGGACCCGCTATCGGGTGATCGAGCGCGCCGGCAACCGCGCCGCCTGGGTCGAGCTGCAACCGTTCACCGGCCGCACCCACCAATTGCGCGTCCACATGGCGGCGATCGGCCACCCGATCGTCGGCGACGGCAAATATGGCGGGCAGGACGCGTTCCTGACCGGCGGGATCAGCCGCAAGATGCATCTCCACGCCCGCCGCATCCGCATCGACCACCCCGACGGCGGACGGATCGACGTCACCGCCGAACCGCCCCAGCATTTCGCCGACAGCGTCGCCCATCTCGGCTTCGACCCGAAGCTGGGCGACCTGCCGATCGACGAGGTCAAATTCTCCGAAACGCCGGAAGGCAAGCGCAAGGCGGTGAGCGCCGCCGCCAAGGCCCGGCGCAAGGAGCGCAAGGGCGAACGGCGCGGGCGCGGGCGGGCGCCGGCATGACCGCGCGGATGAACCGACTGGCGTTGTTCGACTGCGACGGCACGCTGGTCGACAGCCAGGCGAATATCTGCCGGGCGATGGAGGGCGCGTTCGGCGGCGCCGGCCTTGCCGCGCCGGACCGCGCCGCGATCCGCCGCATCGTCGGCCTCAATCTGGTCGAGGCGATGCGCGTGCTGGTGCCCGACGGCGACGGCGCCCTGCATCTGCGCCTGGCCGATGACTACAAGCGCGTGTTCCAGGGCCTGCGCCATGACGGGCTGGTCGAGGAACCGTTGTTCGACGGCATCGCGGAGGTGCTGACCGCGCTCGCCGATGCCGGCTGGCTGCTGGGTGTCGCCACCGGCAAGTCGGATCGCGGGCTGGCGCTGTGCCTGGAACATCACGGCATCGCCAGCGCCTTCGTCACGCTGCAGACCGCCGACCGCCACCCGTCGAAGCCGCACCCGGCGATGGCCGCGCTGGCGATGGCGGAAGCCGGCGCCAGCCCGGAAACCACGGTGATGATCGGCGACACCAGTTTCGACATGCTGATGGCGAAGGCGGCCGGCGCCCATGCCGTCGGCGTCGACTGGGGCTATCACGACGCCGCCGAACTGATCGCCGCCGGCGCCGGGGTGGTGCTGGCCAGCCCGGCCGCGCTGCCCACCCATCTGGAGACGCTGGCATGACCGAAGCGAACGACGCGAACAGGGACCGGGACGCGCAGGCGCGCAATCGGTATTTCGCGCTGTCGCTGGTGCGGCTGAGCGGGGCGGTGCTGGTGCTGATCGGCATCGTGGTCACCTCCGGCCGGGTCGAGAGCCTGCCGGCGATCGCCGGTTATGCGCTGATCGCCGTCGGGCTGCTCGACATGCTGCTGTTCCCGCGCCTGCTCGCCCGGCGCTGGCGCACGCCGCCGCGGCCGTGAAGCGGTTCTGGACGCAGGCGACGGCGGCCGGCGGTGCCGTCGCGCTCGACGGGCGGCCGGTGCGGACGCCGGGCGGCCGGCCGCTCGCCCTGCCCGCCCAGCCACTGGCCGCTGCGATCGCGGCGGAATGGAATGCGGTCGGCGAGACGCTCGATCCGCGCGCGATGCCGCTGACCGGCCTAGCCAACGCCGCGATCGACATTGTTGCGCCGGACCCGGACGCCTTTGCTGCGCCGCTGGCCGCCTATGCGGAAACCGATCTGCTCGCCTATCGCGCGGAGCACCCGGCGGCGCTGGTCGCGGCGCAGGCGGCGTCGTGGGATCCGCTGCTCGCCTGGGCGCGGCAGCGTTACGACGCACATGTCGAAACCGTCGCCGGTATCCGCCACCAGCCGCAGCCGCCGGCGACGGTCGCGCGACTGACCCAGGCGCTGGCGGCGCACGACCCGTTCGCGCTGGCCGCGCTGGCGCCGCTGGTCACGATCGGCGGATCGCTGGTCGCGGCGCTGGCGCTCGCCGAACGGGCGTTCGATGCCGACGCCGTCTGGCAGGCCGTCCACCATGACGAGTTGTGGCAGGAGGCGCAGTGGGGCGAGGACGCGCTCGCTACCGCCGCCCGTGCCGCCCGCCGCGCCGATTTCGACGCGGCGGCGCGCTTCCTACACCTGCTCGGCTGACGGCGCCGCCACCGCCGGCAGGAACCAGCGGATGATGACCAGCCCGCCGACGACCAGCATCGCCAGCGAGCCGACGAACGCATAGAGCGTGTAGGCCCAGTCGACATGCAGCCAGACCGAATCGCTGATGATGCCGATCAGCAGCACCGCGACCGAGAACAACACCAGCAGGCGGACGCGGTCGGCGAACAGTGTCACCCGCCCGGCGACGCCGTAGAGCGCGAGGCCGATCAGCAGCGCCACGATCAGGTCCAGGACAAAGCCGGCGATCAGCGCGTCCGGCGACGCGACGCTGAACCCGGCGCTGTTGTAGTGGACGGTCGCCACCGGCCCCTTGCCGAACAGCACCGTCGTCGCCGGCGTGTCAGGCGACGGCACCACATAGGTGGCGGTGCCGGGCAGGTTTGCGGCCAGCGCGTTCTGCACCGCCGCCTGCTGCGCCTCCGTCGCGGAACCATAGGCGATCTGGCCGAGCGGCGTTGCGAAGAAGATGAAGCCGGTGATGAACATGGCGATCGCGGCCGCGATCGCGCCGAGCACAAGCTTTGGCATGGGTTTCCTCCCTGTCGTGCGACAACGGAGGCTAGGCCGGACCGGTTCCCTGCACAATCGGGTCGCGGGTCAGGCCGCGGACGAAGCCGATCAGCCCGGTCTGGCGGCTGCGCCGGTGGCGTTCGGCGTCGAGGATGGTCTTGAGCGCGGCGAAGCATTCGTCGGCGTCCTGATTGACCAGCACATAGTCGTAGCCGTCCCAGTGGCCGACCTCGGTCGCGGCGCGGGCCATGCGGGCGGCGATCACCTCCTCGGAATCGGTGGCGCGGCTACGCAGGCGGCGTTCCAGCTCCTCCATCGACGGCGGGAAGATGAACACGCGGACGACGTCGCCGCCGGCGAGCTGATGCAGCTGCTGCGCGCCCTGCCAGTCGATGTCGAACAGCACGTCGCGGCCGGCGGCGAGCATCGCCTCCACCGGCGCGCGCGGCGTGCCGTAGCGCTGGCCGAAGACATGCGCCCATTCGAGGAAATCGCCGGCCGAGACCATTTCGCGAAAGCGAGCCAGATCGACGAAATGATAATCGATGCCGTCGATTTCGCCGGGGCGCATAGGCCGCGTCGTCGCGGAGACCGACATCTCGATGCCATCGTCGGCGGCGAGCAGCTTGCGCGACACCGTCGACTTGCCGGCGCCGGACGGCGACGAAATGACGAACAGCATCCCCCGCCGCTTGAACTTGAACGGATCGGAACGATCGGCCGGCAGGGCGTGGGGCGGAAACGGATCGGCCATGGCCGCTAGTGCCGTGGCGAAGCCGCGCCGTCAATCACCGCATGGCGTGGCGGCGGATCAGGGTGCTGGCGGCGGCTCCGGCGCGGCGCGGCCCGCGCGGCCGCGGTCGTAGAGCTTCTTCGCGACATAGGCGCCGCCGATCACCAGGCCGAGCGGCCCGAACCGGCGCAGCCCGCCGGCGACGGCGGCGCCGAGCACGGCGCCCTTGACGCCGCCCTTGCCGTCCCGCCGGTCGATCTCCCGGCCAACCAGGGCACCGATCACCTTGCCGATCATCCGTTCGTTCCTTCCCGCCGCATAGCGCGGCACCACGGCAAAGGTTCCCCCTCAGCCCCGCTGCATCGCGTCCCAGTCGGCAATCACCTGGCCGAGCACTTCCAACGGCATCGACCCGCCGAGCAGCACCGCGTCATGCCATCCCTTCAAATCGAAACGCTGGCCAAGCACCTGCTTCGACACCTCACGCAGGCGGGCGATCTCGGTATGGCCCATCTTGTAGCCGCAGGCCTGGCCGGGCCAGACGCAATAGCGGTCAACCTCATTCTCCACCGCCGAACGGGTCAGGCCGACGGTTTCGATCATGTAGGCGATCGCCTTGTCGCGGCTCCATCCCTTGGCATGGATGCCAGTGTCGAGGACGATCCGCGCCGCGCGGTAGAGGAAGCTCTGCTGCCAGCCGACCTTGCCGAACGGGTTGCCGTCGTACAGGCCGGTTTCGGCCGCAAGCTGCTCGCCGTAGAGCGCCCAGCCCTCGGTGAAGGCGCTGAAATAGAGGTTCTGGTGGAGCAGCGGCAGGTCCTTCGTTTCCTGCAGGATCGCGCCGTGCCACAGGTGGCCGGGCACCGCCTCGTGATAGACAAGTGTCGGCAGCGTGTATTTCGGCCAGTCGTGGACATCGTGCAGGTTGATGTAGAAGGCCCCGGGTCGGCTGCCGTCCAGGCTGCCGGGGGAGGCGTAGCCGCGCGGCGCGCCGAGCTCGATCGCCGGCGGCACCCGCCGGATGTCCATCGCCGCGGCCGGCGGCTTGTTGAAATAGGGCTGCATTCCGGCGCGGGCCGCCGCCATCACCCCGTTCAGATAGGCGATCAGGTCGGCGCGGCCCTTGTCGTCATTGGCGAAAAGCTGCGTCGGGTCGGCGTTGAGCGCGACCAGCCGCTCACCGACGCTGCCGGTGCCGCGCCCCTGCGCCTTCAGCAGAGCGTCGACCTCGGCGGTGATCGCAGCGACCTGGCCCAGCCCGATCCGGTGCGCCTCCTCCGGCGAGTGGGTGGTGGTGATGTGGGTTCGCAGCGCCAGCGCGTAAAAGCGCTCGCCGTCCGGCAGGCGCGATGCGGCGGGCGCCGTCCCGGCGCGGGGCCGCAACGCCGCCAGCACCGCAAGCTGGCGGTCGAGCGCGGCGGCGATCGGGCCGTCGACGATCTTCGCCGCCCGTGCCGCCCAGTCGTTGCCCAGCCGCTTTTCAGCCGCCCGCCGGCCGAGCGAGGCGGCCAATCCCGATGTTTCGCCGCTCTGCCCGCGCAGCGCCTCCGTTTGCGCGACGGTCTTGTCGAGGATAAAATCCGGCGGAATCACGCCCTTAGCCGCATCCGCCTCCGCACGGGATGACTGCTGCCCGATAACCTTGGCGAAATCCTCGAGCCGCGCCAGATAGGCGTCGCAATCCGCCCTGGTCTCGATCCGATGCTGGCTGTCGAGAAAATCAGGCACCGCCTGGTATGCGCCGGTCAACTGGCTGAGCACATAGGGCACAGGATAACCGTCAAGCCCGCCGTAATCGAACGTCTTGACTTCGCCGGCCCGCTCGGCCGCCCAGATCGCCGTATCCAGATAATAGGGGTCCCGTCCGCCGAGCGCGGCCCGGTCGACCGCCTTCAGCGCCGGCAGCGCGTCGACCATCGCCTGGCTGCCGCCAAGCCGGTTGTCGAACGCCGCGTCGGCCAGCTTGCTCTTCAGTCCGGCGCGGGCGCCGCTATCGAGGCCAAGCGCGGTCGCGGTGGCTGGATCGGCAAGCATCTGGCCTTCGAAAATGCGGTCGTAGAGCGCCCGCGCCTTCGCCCCTTCCGCACCGCCCGCCGCAGCGAGCAGCGGCTGGGCAAGGGGCAGAAACGCGGCGGCGGCTGTCGTCGCAAGAAAGTGCCTGCGGTCGATCATCGGGATTCCCTTTCGCGAACCAACGGCTTGTTCGCCGCACGGTAGCGCAGGAATCCCGGCAGGCGACAGGAAAATCAGCGGCCGAGCATCGCCTCCGGCCGCACCACCCGATCGAACGTCTCGGCGTCGATCAGGCCGAGCGCCAGCCCAGCCTCCTTCAGCGTCAGGCCTTCGAGATGGGCGTGCTTGGCGATCTTCGCCGCGTTGTCATAGCCGATTTCCGGCGCCAACGCGGTCACCAGCATCAGCGAGCGGCCGAGCAGCTCGGCAATCCGCGCGCGGTTGGGCTTCAGCCCGGCCAGCGTGCGTTCGGTGAAGCTTTCCGCGCCGATGCTGAGCAGCGCGATCGAGCGCAGCACGTTGGCGCCGATCAGCGGCTTGAACACGTTCAGTTCCATATGGCCCTGCAGGCCGCCGACCGTCACCGCCTGGCCGTTGCCGATCACCTGCGCGGCGACCATCGTCAGCATCTCGCACTGGGTCGGGTTGACCTTGCCCGGCATGATCGAGCTGCCCGGTTCGTTGGCCGGCAGGTCAAGCTCCCCCAGGCCGCAGCGCGGGCCGCTGCCAAGCAGGCGGATGTCGTTGGCGATCTTGGTGAAGGCGACGGCAACGACGGTCAGCACCCCGGCCAGTTCGACCAGCGTGTCGTGCGCCGCCAGCTCGGCGAACTTGTTCGGCGCGCTGACGAAGGGCAGGCCGGTCAGCCGCGCCAGTTCCGCCGCGACGCCCTCGGCAAAGCCCGGCGCGGCGTTGAGGCCGGTGCCGACGGCGGTGCCGCCCTGCGCGAGCTGGTGCAGACGCGGGCGAACCGCCTCGACCCGCTCGATGCAGGCAGCGATCTGCGCCGCATAGCCGGAAAATTCCTGGCCCAACGTCAGCGGCGTAGCGTCCTGCAGGTGGGTGCGGCCGATCTTGACGATATCGTCCCAGTCGCGGGCATGGGCGTCGAGGCTGGCATGGAGCGTCGCCAGCGCCGGCAGCAGTTGATCGGCGACGGCGCGGGCCGCCGCGACATGCATCGCGGTCGGGAAGCTGTCGTTCGACGACTGGCCCTTGTTGACGTGATCGTTCGGGTGGACCGGGGTCTTGCCGCCGCGCTGGCCGCTCAGCGCCTCGTTGGCGCGGCCGGCGATCACCTCGTTGGCGTTCATGTTCGACTGGGTGCCGCTGCCGGTCTGCCAGATGACCAGCGGGAACTGATCGTCGAGCTTGCCGGCGACGACTTCCGCCGCCGCCGCGTCGATCGCGTCGGCCAGCTTCGCGTCAAGCCCGTGGTCGCGGTTGACCCGCGCCGCCGCCTGCTTGACCAGCGCCAGCGCGTGGACGATGCCGATCGGCATCCGCTCTTCCGCACCGAACGGGAAATTTTCCACCGACCGCTGGGTCTGCGCGCCCCAATAGGCGTCGGCCGGGACCTCTATCGCGCCAATGCTGTCGGTTTCGGTACGGGTGTTCATCCTGCAACTCCGTTGGGTGGGCCAGTGCTGGCCCATGCCTCAACGGCGTCGGCGCGCGCGGGTCAAGCCCGAAGGCGGATTATTTCTTGCGGCCGAAATCGACAGTGACGACGTTCGACCCGTCTTCCACCGGGGTCGCGACCGGGCCGTCATTCTCTGCTTCCTCGTGCGGTTCGGGGCCGTCACCGTCGCCCTGTGCCTGGAACTGCAACGCGAAATCGACCGCCGGGTCGACGAAACCGGTGACCGCCGAGAACGGGATGACCAGCTTCGCCGGCAACTGGTTGAAGCTCAGCCCGACCGAGAAGCCGTCCGCCTGCACCTTCAGATCCCAGAACTTGTTCTGGAGGACGATGGTCATCTCGTCGGGAAAGCGTTCGGTCAGGTGCTTGGGGATGTCGACGCCGGCGGCGCCGGTCTTGAACGTGATGTAGAAATGGTGTTCGCCCGGCAGGCCGCCCGATGCCTCGACCTCGCCCAGCACGCGCCCGACGACCGCGCGCAGCGCCTCCTGCACGATCTCGTCATAGGGAATCAGGCTGTCGGGTGTCTTGTCGTTCATCGCCGCCGTGGTGAACGCGCGCGCGCCGATGGTCAAGACGCGTTGCGCCGCCCCGCCGCATCGCTATACGCGTCCGCCATGCGCAACGGCTCGATTCATCGCAAGACGAAGGAAACGGCGATCCGCGTCGCCGTCGCCCTCGACGGCACCGGCAGCTACGAGGTGGCGACCGGCATCGGTTTCCTCGACCATATGATCGAGCAGTTGTCGCGCCATTCACTGATCGACATCACGCTGGAGGTGCAGGGCGACCTGCATGTCGACCAGCATCACACCGTCGAGGACAGCGCCATCGCGATCGGCGAGGCGGTGTCGCAGGCATTGGGCGACCGGCGCGGCATCACCCGCTATGGCCACGCTTACGCGCCGATGGATGAAACGCTAACCCGTGCCGCGATCGACATTTCCGGTCGGCCGTTCCTGGTATGGAAATCCGGGTTCAGCCAGCCGCGCCTGGGCGAGATGGACACCGAGCTGTTCGAACACTGGTTCCACAGCTTCGCCAGCGCGGCGGGGATCACCCTGCACGTCGAGACGCTGTACGGCCAGAACAACCACCACATCGCCGAAAGCGCGTTCAAGGCGCTGGCCCGCGCGCTGCGCCAGGCGGTGGAGATCGACCCGCGCAAGGCCGACGCCATTCCCTCGACCAAGGGCACGCTCGGCGGTGGCTGATCGGGTCGCGCTGATCGACTATGGCGCGGGCAACCTGCATTCCGTCCATAACGCCCTGAAGGCGGTGGGCGCCGACGATGTCGTCGTCACCGCCGATCCGGAAACCGTCATCGCGGCGGACCGGATCGTCCTGCCGGGCGTCGGCGCCTTTGCCGCCTGCATGGCCGGGCTGCGCGCGATCGACGGCATGGTTGCGGCGCTGGACACGGCGGTGCTGGACAGGGGGCGGCCGTTCCTCGGCATCTGCGTCGGCATGCAGCTCATGGCGAAGGCGGGGCTGGAGCATGGCGAGACCGCCGGGCTGGGCTGGATCGACGGGCAGGTCGCGGCGCTGGACGGCAACGGCGTCAAGGTGCCCCACATGGGCTGGAACGACGTGGTGCCGGTAGGCGACCATTCGCTGATTCGGGCCGGCGAGGCCTATTTCCTCCACGGCTATGCGTTCACCGGCGCCGACGTGCTGGCGACGAGCGACCATGGCGGACCGCTGGTCGCCGCGATCGGCCGCGACAACCTGGTCGGCGTGCAGTTCCACCCGGAAAAGAGCCAGCGCTACGGTATCGCGCTGCTCGAACGCTTCCTGGCTTGGCGGCCATGAGCCTAATCGTCTTTCCCGCCATCGACCTGAAAGCGGGGCAGGTCGTCCGCCTTGCCGAAGGCGACATGGACCGCGCCACCGTCTACGGCGACGACCCGGCGGCCCAGGCGCAGCTGTTCGCCGAGGCAGGGGCCGGCCATCTCCACGTCGTCGACCTTGACGGTGCCTTCGCCGGCGAAGCGGTCAATGCCGAAGCGGTGCAGGCGATCGTCGAACGCTTTCCCGGCCATGTCCAGTTGGGCGGCGGCATTCGCGACCGGGCGGCGGTGGAACGCTGGTTCGCCCTGGGCGTCGCGCGGATCGTCATCGGTACCGCCGCGCTCGACGACCCGGATTTCGTCCGCGCCGCGGCGCGCGACTTCCCCGGCGGTATCGTCGTCGCGGTTGACGCGCGCGGCGGCATGGTCGCGACCCGTGGCTGGGCCGATGTGTCCACCGTGCCCGTCGTCGACCTTGCCCGCCGCTTCGAGGATGCCGGCGTCGCCGCCCTGCTGTTCACCGACGTCGGCCGCGACGGGCTGCTGAAGGGCTGCAATGTCGAGGCGACGGTCGACCTGGCCCGCGCCGTTCGCATCCCGGTGATCGCCAGCGGCGGGGTGAAGGGCATCGGCGATATCCGCGCCCTCAGCTGGTACGCGAAGGAGGGGGTCGAAGGCGTGATCACCGGCCGCGCCCTGTATGACGGCCGGCTCGACCTGGCCACCGCCCTCGCCATTGCGGCGGCGGCACCTTGAGGACCGGCCGATGAGCGTGCGCATCCGCGTCATCCCCTGCCTCGACGTTGCCGGCGGCCGCGTCGTCAAGGGCGTGAATTTCGTCGATCTCGCCGACGCCGGCGATCCGGTCGAACAGGCGCGCGCCTATGACGGCGCCGGCGCGGACGAGCTGTGCTTCCTCGACATCACCGCCAGCCATGAGCAGCGCGGCACGATGATCGACGTCGTCCGCCGCACCGCCGAGGTCTGCTTCATGCCGCTGACCGTCGGCGGCGGCGTCTGGTCGGTGGAGGATGCGCGCGCACTGCTGCTGGCCGGTGCCGACAAGGTCGCGGTCAATTCGGCGGCGGTCGCCCGGCCGGAACTGGTCGCCGAGCTGGCCGACCGTTTCGGCGCGCAATGCGTCGTCGCCTCGGTCGACGCGCGGCGGGTGGATGACGGCTGGGAAGTGTGCACCCATGGCGGCCGGCGGGCGACCGGGGTCGACGCTGTCGCCCACGCCGCCCGCCTTGCCGAACTGGGCGCCGGCGAATTGCTGGTCACCGCGATCGACCGCGACGGCACCCGCGACGGCTATGACCTGTCGCTGACCCGGCTGATCGCCGATTCGGTGCCGGTGCCGGTCATCGCCAGCGGCGGTGTCGGCCGGGTCGACGACCTTGTCGCCGGAGTGACGGAGGGCCACGCCAGCGCGGTGCTCGCCGCATCCGTCTTTCATTTCGGCCAGATCAGCATCGCCGAGGCGCACGCGGCGCTTGCGGCGGCAGGGCTGCCGGTGCGATGCCCGCTGTGATGGACACGCTCTCCCGCCTCGAAGCAACGGTCCGCGCCCGGCGCGGCGCCGACCCGGCCAGTTCCTACGTCGCGAAGCTCACCGCTGGCGGGCGGCGCCGGATGGCGCAGAAGCTGGGCGAGGAAGCGGTGGAAACGGTGATCGCGGCGACCGCCGACGACCGCGATGGCACCGTATCGGAAGCCGCCGATCTGCTGTTCCACCTGATCGTGCTGCTGGCCGACATGGATGTGTCGCTGGCCGACGTGCTGGCCGAGTTGGACCGCCGCGACGGCATGTCCGGGCTGGCGGAGAAAGCGGCGCGTGTCAGCGACATCTGACCGGCGCGACGGCGGAGCGGAATACGGGGGCTTGGCTCCTGCTTTCGCAGGAGCACTGGTTTCATCCCCTCGGGGCGAAGTCTAGCGGAAGTTATCCGCGTAGGACTGCAGCTTCAACACCCGTTCGGGCGCCGGGACGACGTGGTAGGCGATGCCCTCGCGCTCGGCATAGGCTTTCGCCGCGTCAAGCGTCGGAAAGTCGAGGCGGAGTTGCTGGCGGGTGTCGCCCGATCCGGCCCAGCCGGTCAGCGGGTCCGGCCGCTTGGCCTCCGCCGGCTCATATTCCAGCATCCAGTCGTCGGTGCGCGCGCGCCCTGACTGCATCGCATTCTTCATCCGCTGGTAGATTCGCGCCGTCGCCATGCCATGCTCCTGTTTCGCCGCCCATACCGGCGACATGGGAGTGCTGGCAAGCCGGTCAGCGCCGGCGGGCGTCCGCCTTTTTGGTGCGTAGCGTCGGCGCGGTCGCCGCCGGGTCGTCCGGCCAGGGGTGGCGCTGGTAGCGGCCGCGCATCTCCTTCGCCACCGCCGCCCAGCTGCCCGCCCAGAAACCCGGCAGGTCGCGCGTCGTCTGGATCGGTCGCCCGGCCGGCGAGGTCAGGCTGAGGACCAGCGGCACCCGCCCGTCCGCCACCGTGGGATGGACGGCGAGGCCGAACAGCGCCTGCACCCGCACTTCCACCTTCGGCCCGCCCTCCGCCGCATAGTCGATCGCGTGGCTGCTCCCGGCCGGGGTTTCCAGCCGGGCGGGCGCGAAGCGGTCGAGCAGCCGCTGCCCGTCCCAGCCGATCAGCCCGGCGACCGCCCCCGCCAGCGCCTCCGCCGGAATATCGCCCAGCCGCCGCCGGCCGGCGAGCAGCGGCGGCAGCCAGGCGTCGAGCGCATCAATCAGTGCGGCATCGGACAGGTCAGGCAGCGTGGCGCCCTGCGCGGCGGCGAAGCGCGCCCGCGCCAGCAGTACGGCGGCCGGCCCGTCCCAGGGCAGCAGGGCGAGGCCGCCGTCACGCACCCCGGCGAGCAGCGCCGCCGCGATCGCTTCCGGCTCCGCCCGCTCATCCGGCCCGCGCGCCAGCACGATCGCGCCCAGCCGGCGGACCCGGCTGGCCGAGGCACTGCCGGTCGCCGGGTCGAAGGCGACGCTGCGTATCGTTTCGATCCGATCGTCGAACAGCGCCTCGACCGTCGCGGAGTCGATCGGCGCGGCGGACAGGATGCGGGCACCGGCGGCGGTGCCCTGGGTTTCGGCGACCGCCAGCCATTCCGCCCGCGCCAGCGGCGAGGCGGGGTCAAGCCGGAAGCCGCGCCCGCCGACGCTGATCCAGTCGGCGCCGTCCGCACCGCGCCGCTTGGCGACGCGATCGGGAAAGCCGAGCGCGATACAGGCGCCGATCTCTCCGCTGCCGTCGTCGGCCCCGGCCAGCCGGCGCCAGCGCTCCGCCAGCCGCCGTCCCGCCTCCGCGCGCGGGCCGCGCTCGCTCGCCCAGCGCCGCGCCCGCACCTCCAGATCGGCGTCATTGCCGCCGAGCCCGCGTTCGGAGAGCAGCACCGCGACCGCCGCCGCCGTCCGCCCCCAGCCCCGCGCGGCGCCGGCAACCAGCATATGCGCAAGGCGCGGCGGCAGCGGCAGCGCGGCAAGTGCCCGGCCATGCGCGGTCGGCCGACCCGATTCGTCGAGCGCGCCGAGGGCCGCCAGCCGGCGTCGCGCCTCGTCCAGCGCCGCCGCGCCGGGCGGGTCTAGCCAGCGCAGCGTGCGCGGATCGGCGACGCCCCACAGCGCGCAGTCGAGCAGCAGCGCCGACAGGTCTGCCTCGGCGATTTCCGGCGGGTCGTAGGGGGGCAGGCCGGCAGTCGCCGCTTCCTCCCACAGCCGGTAGGCGACGCCCGGCCCCTGCCGCGCGGCGCGGCCGGCGCGCTGGGTGACGGCGGCGCGGCTGGCGCGTTCGGTGACCAGCCGGGTCAGCCCCGCCGCCCGGTCGTAACGCGGCCGCCGCGCCAGCCCGCTGTCGACGACGATCCGCACCCCGTCCAGCGTCAGGCTGGTCTCGGCGATCGCGGTTGCCAGCACCAGCTTGCGCGTCCCCGGCGCGGCCGGGGCGATCGCCGCGCGTTGCGCCGCCGGATCGAGCGAACCATGGAGGCGGTGGAGCACGATGTCGGCGGGCAGCCCCGCCAGCCGCTCGGCCGTCCGCTCGATCTCCGCCACGCCGGGCAGGAAGGCGAGCAGCCCGCCAGTTTCCTCCGCCAGCGCGCGGCGGATCGCGGCGGCCGTCGCATCCTCGATCCGCGCCTCCGCCGCCCGGCCGACATGGCGGAGGGTCAGCGGGTGGCTGCGCCCGGCGCTTTCGATCACCGGCGCACCGCCCATCAGCGCGGAGAAGCGGGCGCCGTCCAGCGTCGCCGACATCGCCAGCAGCCGCAGGTCCGGGCGCAGCGCCGCCTGCGCGTCGAGCGCCAGCGCCAGCCCGAAATCGCTGTCGAGCGAGCGTTCGTGCACTTCGTCGAACAGCACCGCCGATACGCCGGCTAGTTCCGGATCGGCCTGGATGCGGTTGCGGAAAATCCCCTCGGTCAGCACCAGCAGCCGGGTCGCCGCCGACTGTTTCGAATCCATCCGCGTCGCATAGCCGATCGTCCGCCCGACCGGCTCTCCGGCCAGCGCCGCCATTCGTTCCGCCGCCGCCCGCGCGGCGAGCCGGCGCGGTGACAGCAACAGCACCTGCCTGCTGCACCAGTCCTCGGCGAGCAGCGCCGGCGCCACCGCCGTCGTCTTGCCGGCGCCGGGCGGCGCGACCAGCACCGCGTTCGGCCCCTGCCGCAGCGCGGCGAGCAGGGCCGGCAGCACCGCCGCGATCGGCAGCGCGCTCAGTATGCCCGCGCCACCGCGAATTCGACCGCCTCGACCAGCGCCGCCTTGGCCTGCCCGTCAGGAAAGCGGCCGAGCGCGTCGATCGCCCGCTGGCCGTAGACGCGGGCACGCGCCAGCGTGTCGTCGAGCGCGCCGGTCACGCGCAGCAGGCCGGTCGCATGCGCCAGGTCGGCGTCGGAAATCCGGTGGCCCATCATCGCGTCGCGCCAGAACGCCTTGTCGGCATCGCCGCCGCGCGCATGGGCGAGGATGACCGGCAGCGTCACCTTGCCGTCGCGGAAATCGTCGCCGACGCCCTTGCCCATGGTTTCGGCGTCCGACGCGTAGTCGATCGCGTCGTCGATCAACTGGAACGCGATGCCGAGGTTGCGGCCGTAGGAATCGAGCGCCTCCTCCTCCGCCTCCGGCCGTTCGGCGACGACGGCGGCGATGCGGCAGGCGGCGGCGAACAACGCGGCGGTCTTGGCGCCGATGATCGCCAGATACTGCTCCTCGCCGGTGTCGACCCGGCGCTGGGCGCTCAGTTGGTTGACCTCGCCTTCCGCGATCACCGCGCTGGCGCCGGAGAGGATGCGGAGCACGCGCAGGCTGCCGTCCTCGACCATCAGCTCGAACGAGCGGCTGAACAGGAAATCGCCGACCAGCACGCTGGCCGGGTTGCCCCAGATGATGTTGGCGGTCCGCCGCCCGCGCCGCAGGTCGGACCCGTCGACGACATCGTCGTGGAGCAGCGTCGCGGTGTGGATGAACTCGACCGCCGCCGCCAGCCGATGGTGGCGGTTGCCGAGATAGCCGACCAGCCGCGCGCAGGCGACGGTCAGCATCGGCCGCATCCGCTTGCCGCCGCCGGCGATCAGATGCCCGGCCAGTTCCGGGATCAGCGGAATGTCCGATTTCATCCGGTCAAGAATGACGCTGTTGACCGCATTCATTTCGTGCGCCACCAGCGCGACCATGGGGTCAAGGGATGGTTGGCGCCGGGCGCCGATCTGGTGGATGGTCGCGGTCATGGCGGCGATGTGGCCCGCCCCGGCGCCAAGCGCAAGCGCCAAGCGCCGGACCGACGCCGCAACCGCCTAGAAACGGGCGCGAAGATGGGGAATGCGATGACCGACGACTGGCTGACGCGCTACCGGGAAAGCATCGACAATATCGATGCCGCGCTGGTGTTCATGCTCGCCGAACGGTTCAAGATCACCAAGGCGGTCGGCCGCCACAAGGCCGAGCACGGCATGCCCCCCGCCGACCCGGGCCGCGAGCAGCGCCAGATCGCGCGGCTCCGCCGGCTGGCCCAGGAGGCGAATCTCGACCCCGAATTTTCCGAGAAATTCCTGCGCTTCATCATCGACGAGGTGATCCACCATCACGAGCGGATTCGCGACGAAAGCTAGTCCCGCGTCCGCGCCCCTTTCGAACCTGGAGAGACTGAAATGACCGAACGCCCCCTGCACCCGGAAACGCTGGCCCTGCACGCCGGCTGGCGCGCGGACCCGACGACCGGCGCGGTGGCGCCGCCGATCTTCCAGACCACCTCTTTCCAGTTCAAGGACACCGGCCACGCCGCCCGGCTGTTCGCGCTGGAGGAACTGGGCAACATCTACACCCGCATCATGAACCCGACGACCGACGTGCTGGAACAGCGCGTCGCCGCGCTGGAGGGCGGCGCGGCAGCGCTGGCGGTCGCATCCGGCCAGGCGGCGTCGACCTATGCGATCCAGAATCTGGCCAGCGCCGGCGACAATATCGTCGCCGGCACCGACCTGTATGGCGGCACCTGGAACCTGTTCGTCAACACCTTCAAGACGATGGGCATCGAGGTCCGCTTCGCCGACCCGGCCGACCCGCAGGCCTTCGCCCGCTCCAGCGACGAACGCACCCGCGCCTGGTACACCGAAACGCTGCCCAACCCGAAGCTGTCGGTGTGCCCGATCGACGAGATCGCCGCGCTCGGCCGGCCGCTCGGCATTCCCCTCATCGTCGACAACACCTGCGCGGCGCTGCTCGCGCGGCCGTTCGACCACGGCGCCGCCATCATCGTCTATTCGACGACCAAATATCTCGGCGGCCACGGCACATCGATCGGCGGGATGATTGTCGACGGCGGCAATTTCGACTGGAGCGCGGTGCCGGAACGCCAGCCGAACCTGAACACGCCCGACCCCAGCTACCACGGCGCGGTGTGGGTGGAGGCGGCAAAGCCGCTCGGCCCGATCGCCTATATCCTGCGCGCCCGCACCGTATTGCTGCGCGACCTGGGCGCGGCGCTGTCGCCGTTCAACGCGTTCCAGATCCTGCAGGGCGTCGAGACCCTGCCGCTGCGGATGCCGCGCCACTGCGCCAACGCGCTGAAGGTCGTCGATTATCTGAAGAGCCAGTCGCAGGTGACGCGGATCATCCACCCGTCGGTGCAGACCGGCGTCCAGCGCGAGCGTGCCGACCGCATCCTGACCGGCGGCCTGGGTGCGCTGCTCGGCTTCGAACTGGAAGGCGGGCTGGAAGCCGGCAAGCGATTCATCGACGCGCTACAGCTATTTTACCATGTCGCCAATATCGGCGACACGCGCAGCCTGGCCATCCACCCGGCGTCGACCACCCATTCGCAGCTATCCGCGGAGGAACGGGCAATCGCCGGGGCGTCCGACGGGTATGTCCGCCTGTCGGTCGGGCTTGAACATAGCGACGACATCATCGCCGATCTGGAGCGCGGCATGGCGGCGGCGCGTAACGGCTGACTGATCCCCGGTCCGGCCGGGCGCGACAGCGCCCGCGCCGGACCAGCCCGTAGAAACGCAAGAAATTCGCGTAACGAACATACGTTCGCAAAACTGGTGGTCATCGCCACGGGGCCGCGCTATCCCTTCGGCGATGCGGCGCGGGTCCGCGCCATGCCTTCGGGGGGACAGTATGACGACTTACCTGCGCGCGCTTCTGGCCGGCGGTGCCCTCGCGCTTGCCGCGACTACCGCCCAGGCCGAGACGTTCAAGGTCGAGCTTGGCCGGGGACTGCCGCAGGCGAGCTATGACGGCCGCGTCATCCTGATCGTCAGCAAGGACGCGAAGAGCGAGCCGCGTTTCCAGGCGTCGCGCGGGCTGGACGTCGCGCAGGTGTTCGGTGTCGACGTCAACGGCATCCGGGGCGGTGAATCGGCGATGATCGCCACCGGCATCACCGGCTATCCGATCGAGGATCTCGGTCAGGTCCCCGCCGGGACCTATTACGTTCAGGCGGTTTTGCACAAATACGACACGTATAATCTGTCGAACGGCAAGACGGTGAAGCTGCCGGCGGCGCGTGGCGCGGGGCAGAACTGGCGGCT
>NZ_SPHY01000010.1 GCF_004796535.1 Sphingomonas flavalba
TGGCGCCGGGCGAGCGCATCGAGCGGCGCGGCCAGCCGGCGCCGGGCGATCAGCTCGCGCGCCGACTGCCGTCGCAGCCGCGCCGCGATCGGCGCCGCGACGAGATTGGCGATCAGCGCGCCGTAAAGCGTGGCGAGCAGCGCGGTCGCCATCGCCCCGCCGATCGTCGCCGGGTCGTCCATCGCCCGGAACATCCTGACCAGCCCGAACAGCGTGCCGATCATCCCCATCGCCGGCGCGGTCTCCGCCGCCGCCGCCCAGAATTCGTGAACGATGCCGTGGCGCCCGGCCCGCGCGGTCCGCTGCTCGCGCAACAGCGCCTCCATCGCCTCCGGCCCGGCGCCGTCGCCGATCGCGGCGATCGCCTCGGCCAGATCGGGGTCGGCGAGCAGTTCGGCGTCGACCGCGACCAGATTGCCGCGCGACACCCGCTCCGCCTTCACCACCCGCGCGCGCGCGGCGTCGGTGTCGAACGGCCGGCCGAACATGCGCGGCAGCGCGCGGAACGCCGCCAGCGTGTCGGCCAGCGGCCCGCGCGCAGCGGTCGCAGCCAGCGTCCCGCCGACAACGATCGCCAGCGCGGTCGGGTCGACGAAGGCGGCAAGGAGGATCGGGCTCGTCATCGCTCCGCGCGTTGCAAGGGGCGGGCCAACCGCTCCCCCGGCACCCGTCGCCCCTCGCCCGCCGCCCCGCCTTGCCGCCGACCGGCAAAATCTTGCCGCCCGTTGCCGGTTGCTTGCCGTCTCAGGCGGCTCGCACCCCGTTTCGGGCAGTTGGCACGGGCGTTGCTAGGAAGCGGGCGAACGATTGCGAGGACCCGAAGGCCATGGCTTTCAACGACGACCTGTTTGGAGTGAGCGGAAAGGCGCTGGCGCTCAGATCGCAGCGGCTGGGCCTGCTCGCGTCCAACATCGCCAATGCCTCCACCCCCGGCTTCAAGGCGAAGGACATCGACTTCGCGGAGGCGCTGCGCGCGGCGGAACGGCCGGGCGCGTCGCTCGGCACGGCCACCGCCTCCGCCACCAAATTCCGCATCCCGATGCAGCCGTCGCTCGACGGCAACACGGTCGAACTGAATACGGAACAGACCGCCTTCGCCGAGAACGCGGTCGCCTATCAGACCACCCTCTCCTTCCTCACCGGGCGGATCGGCACGATCACCCGCGCGCTCAGGGGCGAATGAGCATGGCCCAGCCGCTTTCCATCTTCGACGTCGCCGGGCGCGCCATGTCGGCGCAGCTGACCCGGCTCAACACCACCGCGTCCAACCTCGCCAATGCCGGCGGCGTGTCGGGCAGCGAGGCGGAAGCCTATCGCACGATGAAGCCGGTGTTCCGCACCAGCTTCGACAAGGCGAGCGGCCTGTCCACCGTCGACGTCGCCGGCCTGGTCACCGCCGGCCCGGCGCCGACCAAGCGCCACGACCCGACCCATCCGATGGCCAATGCCGACGGCGACGTGTTCGACGCCGCGGTGGACGAGACAAGGGAATTCATCGACATGCTCGAAACCGCCCGCAACTATCAGAACAATGTCGAGGTGATGCAGACCGCCAAGGGCCTGATCCTCGATACGCTGAAGCTCGGCCGATGAGCACGGTCGACAGCAGCGCGGCGTTCGATCAGGCGCTCGCCGGCCTCGGCATCAGCCGCTACGGCGTGGCGGGCGATACGGAGGTCAAGACCGCCGCGCAGGCGCAGACGCTGGGGCAGAAGGATTTCCTCGCCCTGCTCACCGCCCAGCTCAACAATCAGGATCCGTTCGATCCGGTGAAGAACGAGGACATGGTCGCGCAGATGGCGACCTTCTCGACCAACGCCGGCATCTCGGAAATGAACACCACGCTGAAAAGCCTGGCGGCGCAGATGCAGGCGCAGGTCGCCGGCCAGGCGCTCGGCTATGTCGGCAAGACGGTGCTGGTCAAGGGCGACACCGCCTATCCGCAGACCGGCGGCGGCTTCGCCGCATCGGTCGATCTCGGCGCCGACGCGAGCGCGGTCGAAGTGACGATCAGCGGCAGCGACGGCAATGTGCTGCGCACGCTCTCGCTCGGCCCGCAGGCGGCCGGCCAGGTCGATTTCGACTGGGACGGCAAGGACGAGGCCGGCAACGCGGTCGACGGCGGGCCGTTCAAGGTCGCCGCCCGCGCGGTCACCGCCGACGGCGGCGTCGCCGTGCCGGTGCTGGTCTGGGCGCCGGTCACCTCCGTCACCATGGGCAGCGACGCACAGGCGCCGATGCTCAACATCGTCGGCCTCGGCCAGCAACCGCTCACCGCCGTCCGCGAAGTCGGCTGAACCCCATCCCCCCAAGGAGTAACTCCCGATGTCCTTCTACACCTCGCTTTCGGGCCTGCAGGGCGCCCAGACCGAATTGTCGACCATCTCGCACAATCTGGCGAATGTCGGCACCAACGGCTTCAAGCGCAGCCGCGTCGAATTCGGCGACGTCATCGCCTCGTCGGTCACGCGCAGCCCGACGCAGATCGTCGGCTCCGGCACCTTCGTCAAATCGATCACCCAGCAGTTCGGGCAGGGCGGGCTTCAGCAGTCGCAGTCGTCACTCGACATCGCGATCAGCGGCGAAGGATTCTTCGTGATCAAGCCCAACGCCAATACCGCGCAGGTCGCCTTCACCCGCAACGGCGCCTTCTCGGTCTCGGCCGACCGCTATGTCGTCGACGCGCAGGGCTCGGCGCTTCAGGTCTATCCGGTCGACGGCAGCGGCACGGTCGTCGCCACCGGCATCGGCTCGACGGAAAGCCTGCGCCTGCCGCTGACCAGCGGCACCCCGCAGGCGACGCAGGACGTGCAGATCTCGGTCAACCTGTCGGCCAACGGCAAGGTGCCGTCCGCCGATCCGGTCTATTCGGCGACCAATCCCTATCAGTTCGATCGCTTCGATCCGGATACCTACAATTATTCGGCGGCGACGGTGATCTACGATTCCGTCGGCAATCCGATGACGCTGACCAGCTATTATGTCCGCGAAACCACGCCGACCTCGGCCGATCCGTCGAGCAACTGGACGGTCTACAACTTCGTCGGCGACAAGCAGTTGTCGTCCGATCCGGCGGACCCGGACGGCGGCGTGCCGGTCACGCTCAGCTTCGACAATAACGGCGTGCTGACCAACCAGAGCGGTCCGGTCCAGTTCGCGACGATTACCCCGGCCGGCGCCGCGCCGCAGGACCTGACGATCGATTTCTCGATCTCGACCACCCAGCGCGCCGCCGCCTATTCGATTACCGCGCAGAACCAGGACGGCGAACCGGTCGGCCAGCTGGAAGGCGTCACCGTCGATCCCAACGGCATCGTCCGCGCCAGCTTCTCCAACGGCCAGACCCAGGCGCTCGGCAAGATCGCCCTCGCCCAGTTCTCCAACCCGCAGGGCCTGCGCCAGCTCGGCAACAGCTACTGGTCGGCGACCGGCATCTCGGGCGAGGCGCGGCTCGGCGAACCCGGCCTCGGCGGCTTCGGCAATCTGATGTCGGGCGCGATCGAGCGGTCGAATGTCGACATCACCGAGGAACTGGTCGGCCTGATCGCCGCCCAGCGCAATTTCCAGGCGAATGCGAAGGCGATCGATACCGCCAACACGCTCAGCCAGACGATCATCAACATCCGCGGATAACTGACGGAGCGGATGGAGCGGCACGATGGATAAGCTGATCTACACGGCCTATTCGGGACTGCGCGGCCACATGGCCGCGCAGGCCGCGATCGCCAACAACATCGCCAACGGATCGACCACCGGCTTCAAGGCTGACAAGGTCGATTTCGAACGGCTGACGCTGACCGGCCCGACCTTCGAATCGCGCGCGCCGACCTCGGAAGAAGTCATCGATGCCGACCGGCAGGCCGGCGCCGTCACCCATACCGGCCGCGATCTCGACGTCGCGGTCAACGGCGACGCGTGGCTGGCCGTGCAGGCGGCGGACGGCACGGAAGGCTATACCCGGCGCGGCGACCTGACGATCGCGCCGTCGGGCGTGCTCCAGACCGGGGACGGCTTTCCAGTCATCGGCCAGAGCGGGCCGATCACCATCCCGCCCGCCGCGAAGGTGACGATCGCCGGCGACGGCTCGATCCTGGTCGTGCCGCCCGGCGGCGACCTCGACAAGCCGCAGATCCTCGACCGGCTGAAGCTGGCCAGCCCGAAGGGCACGGAAACGCTGAAGGGGCTGGACAACCTGCTGCGCGTCAAGGGCGGCGGCGCGCTGCCGGCCGATCTCGACGCCTCGGTCACCGCACAGTCGCTGGAAGGATCGAACGTCAACATGATGGAATCGCTGGTCGCGATGATCGAGAACCAGCGCAGCTACGAGATCCACGCGAAGCTGCTCTCCACCACCAAGGACATGGACGAAAGCGGCGCATCGCTGATGCGCATGCCGGGCTAAGGAAGGATTGAACGATGACCTCTGCCGCGATGCACATCGCCCGCACCGGGCTGGATGCCCAGAACGAGCGGATGCGCGTGATCTCGAACAACCTCGCCAACGTCAACACGACGGGGTTCAAGCGCGACCGCGCCAATTTCGAGACCCTCGCCTATCAGACGATCACCCAGAGCGGGGCGCCGTCCACGGCGGAAACCAAATACGCGACCGGGCTCAACCTCGGCACCGGCGTCCGGCTCGCCGGCACCTCGCGCATCGAAACCCAGGGCTCGCTGCAACAGACCGGCAACGCGCTCGACATGGCGCTCGACGGCGACGGCTATTTCCAGGTGCAGCTGCCCAACAGCCAATTGGGCTACACCCGCGCCGGCAATTTCGGCCGCTCGCCGGAAGGGCTGCTGGTCACCGCCGAGGGCTATCAGGTGATGCCCGGCATCACCATCCCGGAAGGCGCGACGGCGATCGCGGTCGGCAATGACGGCACCGTCTCTGCGGTCGTCCCCGGCCAGGCCGAACCGGCCCAGCTCGGCCAGATTCAGGTCGCCAGCTTTCCCAACCCGGCCGGGCTGACGCCGACCGGCGACAACTACCTGCTCGAAACCGCCGGCAGCGGCCCCGCCAATATCGGCATCGCCGGGCAGGACGGCCGCGGCCGCATCCGCCAGAACATGCTGGAAGGCTCGAACGTCAACGTCGTCGAGGAACTCGTCGACATGATCGAGACCCAGCGCGCCTACGAGGTCAATTCGAAGATGATCTCCGCCACCGACCAGATGCTGCAATATGTCAACCAGACCCTTTAAGCTCGCCCGCCATGCCGCCGTCGCCGGCGTGCTGGTCGCCCTCGTCGCCGCCGCTCCGGCGCTGGCGAAGAAGCGCCCGGCCGCCGATTACGCACCGACGCTGGCACCGGCGCCCGTCGCCGCGCCCGTCGCCAACGGCGCCATCTATCAGGCGTCCGCCGGCTATTCGGCGCTGTACGAAGGCACCCGCGCCCGCCGCGTCGGCGACATGATCACCATCCTGCTCGTCGAGCAGACGGTGGCGCAGAAGGTCGCCGGCTCGACGACGGCGCGGCAGGGCGGCATCGGCCTGACCCCGCCGAAGGTCGGCCCGCTGTCCTTCGTGCCGGACGGCGCGCTGCAGGCGTCGGGCGATCAGGGCTTCAACGGCAAAGGCACCGCCGAGCAGTCGAACAAGCTGCAGGGCGAAGTCAGCGTCACCGTCGCGGACGTCTTGCCCAACGGCATCATGCGTGTGCGCGGGCAGAAACAGGTCACGCTCAACCGCGGCGACGAATACATCCAGATCTCCGGCCTGATCCGCCCGGCCGACGTCGACGCCTACAACCGGGTGCTGTCGACCCGCGTCGCCGACGCCCGCATCACCTACACCGGCAAGGGCGACGTTCAGCGGGCCAGCCGGCAGGGCTGGCTCCAGCGCTTCTTCTCCGCCGTCAGCCCCTTCTAGGAACACCCATGCGCCCGATCCTCATCCTCCTCGCCGCGCTCGCCGCGCTCGCCGCCCCGGCCCATGCCCAGCGGGTCAAGGACCTCGGTGCCTTCGCCGGCGTCCGCGCCAACCAGCTTGTCGGCTACGGCATCGTCGTCGGCCTCGCCGGCACCGGCGACGACAATCTGGAATACACGATCCAGGGGATGAAGGGCGCCGCCGAACGCTTCGGCCTCGTCCTGCCGCCCAATGTCAACCCGACGCTGAAGAACGCGGCGGCGGTGATGGTGACGGCGGAACTGCCGCCCTTCGCCAAGCCGGGCCAGCGCATCGACGTCACGGTCGGCGCGATCGGCAAGGCCAAGAGCCTGCGCGGCGGCAGCCTGCTGATGACGCCGCTGCGCGGCGCCGACGGCCAGGTCTACGCAATGGCGCAGGGCACGCTCGCGGTCGGCGGCCTCGGCGTCGAGGGCAGCGACGGGTCGAAGGTGACGGTCAACGTCCCCTCCTCCGGCCGCATCCCGGACGGCGCCTCGGTCGAACGCGAAGTGGCGACCGGCTTCGCCGACAGCGCCCATCTCGTGTTCAATCTCGCCAAGGCGGATTTCACCACCTCCGAACGCGTCGCCGCCGCCATCAACGCCCGGCTCGGCGCCGGTACCGCCCGCGCGGTCGACGCCGTCTCGGTCACCGTCGCCGCCGCGCCGGGCGCCAGCGTCCGCACCGCGCTGATGAGCGATATCGAGAATATCCAGGTCGTCGCGGCGGAGCCGCCGGCCCGGGTCATCGTCAACGCCCGCACCGGCACCGTCGTCATCAACTCGGCGGTCCGCGTCGGCCCGGCGGCGGTCAGCCACGGCCGGCTGACGGTCAAGATCGACGAAAAGCCGCGGATCAGCCAGCCGATGCCGTTCAGCCGCGGCGAAACCGCGGTCGAACCGTCGAGCCGGATCGCGATCGAGGAGGAACGCCGGCCGATGTTCATGCTCGATCCCGGCCCGCAGCTCGGCGACATCGTCAAGGCGGTGAACGGCGTCGGCGCTTCTCCGGCCGACCTCGTCGCCATCCTCGAAGCGTTGAAGGAAGCCGGCGCGCTGCGCGCCGAGCTGATCGTGCTGTGACGGCGCCGGTCTCCGGCGTCGGCGGCGCCGCGCCCGACAGCAGCCGCCTCGCCACCGCCGACAATCTGAAGGCGGCCGGCGAGAAGTTCGAATCGCTGTTCATCGGCATGATGCTGAAATCGATGCGGCAGGCGAAGCTCGCCGACGGCCTGTTCGAAAACGACGCGCAGAACCAGTTCCGCGACATGCAGGATACTAAGCTTTCCGAAGCGATGGCCGTTCATACGCCCATGGGGATCGGCAAGGCGATGACCGAATTCCTCGCCCGCAGCCAGCCGGCTCTGGCCGATCCCGGCCAGCCGCCGCCACAGGGGAGTAAGGAATGAGCGATCTACTCTCCATCGGCGCCAGCGGCGTCCGCGCCTATCAGAGCGCGCTGAACGTCATCGGCGAGAATATCTCGAACGCCAGCACCACCGGCTATATCCGGCGCGACGCCACCTTGCGCGAGGTGGCTGGCGCCAGCGGCGGCATCTTGCAGATCAACGCGCCGATCGGCCACGGCGTGATCTCCACCGGCGTCACCCGCAGCTGGGATCAATTCCGCGCCGCCGAGGTCCGCACCGCCACCTCGGAATCGCAGCGCAGCCAGGCCGGCATCGTCTGGCTCCAGCAGATCGAGAGCAGCCTGACCAACGGCGGCCTCGCCGGCGCGATGACCGCCTATTTCAACGCCGCGCAGGGCGTCGCCGCCGATCCGACCGGCATCGCCCCGCGCCAGACGATGATCGACGCCGGCAGCGCGCTGGTCGGCGCGTTCAACCGCACCGCCGCCGGTCTCGCCGCCACCGCCGCCGATCTGGAAGCGACGGCGCAAAACAGCGTCGACAAGCTGAACGGCCTGCTCGGCAGCCTGGCCACCGCCAACGCCGGCATCGGCCGCGCCGCGCCGGGCAGCAACGCTCAGGCGCAGTTGTTCGACCAGCGCGACCAGCTTCTCGACCAGATCAGCGCGCTGGTGTCGATCAGCGTCACCACCGACGCGCGCGGCGCCGCCACCGTCAGCCTCAACCAGCCCGGCGGCCCGGTGCTGGTCGACAATGTCCAGACCCGGACGGTGTCGGTGGCGACGAACAGCGACGGCACCATCGCCTATACCCTGAACCAGAGCGGCGGACCGCAGGCGATCGCGCCAAAGGGCGGCTCCCTTGCCGGGCTGGCCGACGCCGCGCTGCGCGTCGCCGACGCCCGCCAGACCATCGACGCAATCGCCACCGATTTCGCCGACCAGACCCGGCAGGTCCAGCTTGCCGGCGTCGACCTCGACGGCAACGACGGCGCCGCGCTGTTCGACGCGACCGGCGGCGCCGCCGGGCTGGCGATGACCACTGACAATCCGCGCGCGATTGCCGCTGCCGCCCGCTGGGCGATCGGCGGCGCGGCGGGCAATGGCGGCAACGCGACAATCAGCGTCACCGGCGGCCCGGCCGGCGGCGCCTACGGCGTCACCATCGCCGGCGGCACGCTGACCCTGGTCGATCCGGTCACCGGCAGCGCCCTCGCCTCCGCCGCCTACACGCCCGGCACCGCCGTCACCCTCGGCGGGATGAGCATCACCGTCACCGGCACGCCGGCGGACGGCGACAGCTTTTCCGTCGCGCGCAGCGCGGCCAACAGCCGCGACAATACCAACCTCGCCGCGCTCGCCGCGCTGCGCACCAGCGCCGGCCTCGAAGCCGGGATCGCCGGGCTGACCTCGTCCAACGCGTCCGCCCTTGCCTCGCGCAAGTCGGTGGCGGCGGCGCAAAGCGCGATCCTCGACGGCGCGGTCGCCGCGCGCGATTCCGTCTCCGGCGTCAACCTCGACAACGAGGCGGTGGAGTTGATGCGCTTCCAGCAGGCTTACGCCGCGTCGAGCCGGATCATCCAGGTTGCGCGCGACACCTTCCAGACCATTCTCGATATCCGCTGAGGAGCCCGGCGATGCAGATCGGCACCAGCTATTCCTACGATCACGGCAGCGCCCTGCTGCGCAGCCTGTCCGATCGCGCGGCCAGCCTGCAGACAACGATCAGCCTCAACCAGCGCATCCAGACGCCGTCGGACGATCCGGTGGCGGCGGCGCGCATCGCCGTCATCGACCGCAAGCTCGGCGACATGCAGCAATACAGCACCAACATCACGCTGGCCTCGGCGCTGATCGCCCAGTCGGACAGCGCGCTCGAATCGGTGCAGACCCAGCTCCAGCGCGCCCGCGAACTGGCGATGCGCGCGGCGAGCGACACGATGAACGACGGCGACCGCGCCGCGATCTCGGCCGAACTCAGCGGCATCGTCGACGACCTGTTCGCCATCGTCAATCAGCGCGACGCGCGCGACACCCCGCTGTTCGGCGGCACCGGCACCGGCGATGCGTTCGTGCGCGGCGCCGGCGGCACCGTCAGCTATGCCGGCACCGGCACGCCGCCTGCGGTGCCGATCAGCGCCACCGGCAGCATCGCCGCCACCGACGCCGGCGACAAGCTGTTCGGCGGGATCAGCGTCAACGGTGTTTCCACCGACATGTTCGCGATCCTGACCGACCTCGCCGCCGCGCTCGCGCCCGGCGGCACGCCCGACGCGGCAACGCTGCGCGCGCGGATAGAGGATGGGCTGGCCGGGCTCGGCGCCGCCGACACGCGGGTCGCCACCGCCCGCGCCTCATTCGGCGCGCGCGGCGCCCGGCTCGATCTGGAAAGCGAAAGGCTGGCCACCGCCACCGCCGACGCCAAGGTTGACCGGACGACGATCGACGGCTTCGACCTGCAGGACAGCGTCGTCGAGCTGCAGCAGATGATGCTGACCCTCCAGGCCAGCCAGGCCAGCTTCTCGCGCCTGACCCAGCTCTCGCTGTTCGACTATCTGCGCTAGTTTGCCGCGCGCGGCGCGGGCCGGCGCGGCCGCCCGGACAAAAATTTCATTCAAGAACGGCCGACGATAGCCGTTTGTAAAGAGGGGGGACGGCATGGTCCTCCCGCACGCTTACCAACGGGGGGTTGTACAGACCGATGTTTCCGGCGATCGGCCTTGTTGTCCTCCTGTTCATGGTTTTCGGCGGCTTCGTTTTCACCGGGGGCGCGCTCGGCCCGATCATGCACGCGATCCCGCACGAGATGCTGATCATCGGCGGCGCCGCCGCCGGCGCGCTGATCATCGGCAATTCGATGAAGGAACTGAAAGCGCTGGGCGCCGGCGTCGCCAAGGTGTTCAAGGGCCCGACCTACAAGAAGCAGGACTTCCTCGACGTCATCTTCCTCGTCTCGCGGCTGATGAAGGTGCTGCGCAACGACGGGCCGGTCGCGCTTGAACCGCATGTCGAGGATCCGGCGAACAGCCCGATCTTCCAGGAATTCCCCCGCCTGCTGAAGGACAGGGCGCTGGTCGACCTGATCTGCGACACGCTGCGGCTGGTCGTCGTCTCGTCCGGCACGCTCGACGTCCACGCGGTCGAGGAGGTCGTCGACAATTCGATCAAGACCCACCACCACGCGGTGATGGCGCCGGTGACGACGCTGTCGACGCTGTCGGACGGGCTGCCGGCACTCGGCATCGTCGCGGCGGTGTTGGGCGTGGTCAAGACGATGGGCTCGATCGACAAGCCGCCGGCCATTCTCGGCGCGATGATCGGTTCCGCGCTGGTCGGCACCTTCCTCGGCGTGCTGCTCGCCTATGGCGTCGTCGGCCCGCTCGCCACCCGGCTGAAGCAGGTGCTCGATGCCGACACCGCGATCTACCACACGGTCAAGCAGATCATCATCGCCTCGCTCCACGGCCACCCGCAGCCGCTGGTCATCGAAGCGGCGCGCTCGGGCATCTCCCACGTCAACCAGCCCAGCTTCGCCGAGGTGTTCGACGGGCTGAGGGGCCGCTGAGCCGTGGCGTCGCGGGCAAAAGCCGGCTCGAACGAGCCGCCGAAGATCATCATCGTCAAGAAGGTCGTCAGCGACGAACATGGCGGCCATCACGGCGGCGCGTGGAAGGTCGCCTATGCCGATTTCGTGACGGCGATGATGGCGTTCTTCCTGCTGCTGTGGATTCTGGGCGCGACGACGGAGAAGCAGCGCAAGGCGCTCGCCGACTACTTCAGCCCGACGCTGGTCGAGTTCAAGCAGAACAGCGCCGGCTCCAACGGCCTGCTCAACGGCTCGTCACTGGTCGACGCCGACAATTATCCACACAAGGCGGCGCAGACCGGCTCGCGCCAGTTGACCGTGCCGATCGGCGCGCGCGGCGGCGTCGACGCGGGCAGCGGCCCGCAAGGCTCGCTGAAGCGGATGGAGGAGGATCGCGCCGCGTTCAACCGGCTGCGCCAGACGCTGACCGCGCGCATGGCCGGCCGCGCCGAGCTGCGCCAGATCGCCAAGAATGTCAGCTTCACCCAAACCCGCGAAGGGCTCCGCATCGACCTGATCGACGATGCCGATTTCTCGATGTTCGCGCTCGGCACCACCGCCCTCGCCCCGCGCGCCACCTCGCTGATCGACCAGATCACCGATCTCGTCCAGCCGATGGCCAATCAGTTGGCGATCCGCGGCCACACCGACAGCGTGCCCTACGGCAACCCCAACGCGATGAACAACTGGATGCTGTCCAGCGGCCGGGCGGAGGCGACACGCCGCCGCCTGCACGCCGGCGGCCTCGGCGACGGCCGCTTCGAACGGATCGAGGGCGTCGCCGACCGCGAACCCTATGTGCCTCAGGACAGCGCCGATCCGCGCAACCGCCGCGTGTCGATCACCCTACTCTACCGGCGCGGCTGACGGCGTCAGGCCGAAGGCCGTGGCGGCCAGTTCGTAACTCCGCCGCCGCGCCGCATGGTCGGGCATGATGTTGACCAGCATCATCTCGTCGGCGCCGTAGAGCGCCGCTACCGCCGCGATGCCGTCGCGCACCGCCTCCGGCGTGCCCAGCACCGTCCGCCGCCGCCGGCTCGGCCCGTCCGGGCTGGCCGCCAGCCAGGCCCGCGCCTCGTCGACCGTCGGCACCGGGATCAGCCGGCCACGGATCAGATGGGCGAACATCATTCGCGCCGGCAGCGCCAGCGCCTCGGCCTCCTCGCCGCTGTCGGCGGCGATCGTCCAGGTCGCAACCATCAGTTCCGGCTGCTCCAGCCGGGCGGAGGGGCGAAAGCTGCGCCTATACAGGTCGGCCAGCGGCACCGCATCGGAATTGATGAAATCCGCGATGCAATAGGGCAGGCCCATCTCGCCGGCCCAGCGCGCGCTGTCGGGCGAACTGCCGAGCATCCACACCACCGGCCGGCCGCCGACCGGCATGGTGTCCTGCAACACCCGGAACACATGGTCGTCGGGCATCGTCCCTTCCAGATAGGCGAGCAGCTCGGCGACCGAATCGGGAAAGTCGCTCGGCGGGATCTGCCGGCTGCGGTCGCGCTGCAGGGCAAAGGCGGTGCGTTGGTCGCTGCCCGGCGCCCGGCCCAGCCCCAGGTCGATCCGCCCCGGCGCCAGCGCGGCGAGCATCGCGAACGTCTCGGCGATCTTGAACGGCGAATAATGCGGCAGCATGATCCCGCCCGATCCGACGCGGATGCGCTGCGTCGCCAGCGCGATCGGCCCGATCAGCGCCTCCGGCGCCACCCCGGCCAGCGCCGGAGAGGCATGGTGCTCGGCCAGCCAGTAGCGGTGATAGCCCAGCCGGTCGGCGGTCTGCGCCAGGTCGATGCTGTTGGCGAGCGCGGCGGTAGCGGTCGATCCGGACGCGATCGGCGACTGGTCGAGGACGGAAAGACGGAACGGAGCGGTCATGGCCGGCAAGATAGGGCCCGCAAAGCCGCAGTTTAAGGGGCCGGCTCGTCGATTCCGCCGTTCGCGTTTACCATTTCGTCAGCACCGCGCGGGCAAGACGGCGGCATGGACCTGTCCTTTCATCTCGGCAAGGCGCTGGCCGACGGGCGCGCCGGTGGCTGGAAGCCGGAATCGCGCGAGGAGGTGCTGCTGCGCCTGCTGCGCAAACGGGCCGCCGCCCACCGCGCCGGCCTGTCCGAACAGGAATCTGCACTGCGCGACCAGATCGCCTGGGCGCTGCCGATCCATCGCCCCGACGAAGACTCCGACGCCTGATCTCACGCCCGGCACTCCCGCGAAGGCAGGAGCCCAGCCAGACTCTGACGCCATTGGACTGCCCCCATCGTCATTGCGAGCGCAGCGAAGCAATCCAGCGCAGTTTCACGCACACTCCGGATTGCCGCGTCGCTACGCGCCTTGCCATGACCATCCCAACGCATGACATCACAGTCCAGGCGTGAAACCGGGACGGCATCGGCCCGCCGCCGCACCTTCCACCCCCGCCCCGCAGCCCCTAGATAGGCGGGCCATGCCGCCGCTTCCCCCAACCGACAGCACCGAACCCGCCGGCTGGGTGCCGTTCCGCCGCTTCCTGCCCTATCTGTGGCCGGCCGACGACACCGGCCTGCGCGTCCGCGTCGTCGCCGCGCTGCTGCTGGTGCTGGTCGCCAAGGCGACGACGCTGTCGATGCCCTTCGCCTACAAGGCGGCGATCGACCGGATGGCGCCGGGGCTGGAACCGGGGGTGGCGATCGCCGTCGCGCTGGTCGTCGCCTATGCCGGCGCCCGCTTCGCCGGGGTGCTGTTCGACAATCTGCGCAACGCCGTCTTCGAACGCGTCGGGCAGCAGGCGACGGCGCGGCTCGCCGCCCATGTCTTCCGCCACCTGCACGCCCTGTCGCTGCGCTTCCATCTCGAACGTCGCACCGGCGCCGTCACCAAGGTCATCGAGCGCGGCACCAAGAGCATCGACACCATGCTCTATTTCCTGCTGTTCAACATCGCGCCGACGCTGATCGAGCTGGTCGCGGTCTCGGTGATCTTCTGGGTCAAGTTCGGCCCCGGCATGGTCGCGGCGACGCTGGTGATGGTCGTCGCCTACATCGCCTTCACCCGCTTCGTCACCGATTGGCGGACGCGGCTGCGCGCCGAGATGAACGATCTCGACACCGGCGCCGTCGCCAGCGCCGTCGACTCGCTGCTCAATTACGAAACGGTAAAATATTTCAACGCCGAGGAGCGGGAGGCCGCCCGCTACGCCTGCGCCGTCCAGCGCTATGCCGACGCCGCGGTCAAGAACGAGACTTCGCTCGCCTGGCTGAATGTCGGCCAGTCGGCGATTACCAACCTGATGATGGCGGGCGCCATGGGCTATACCGTCTGGGGCTGGTCGACCGGCCGCTTCACCGTCGGCGACGTCGTGCTGGTCAATACCCTGCTCGCCCAGCTTTTCCGCCCGCTCGACCTGCTCGGCATGGTCTACCGCACCATCCGCCAGGGGCTGATCGACATGGCGGCGATGTTCGACCTGATCGATACGGCGGCGGAGGTGGTCGACGCCCCCGGCGCCCAGCCCCTCGCCGTCACCGCCGGCGCCGTCCGCTTCGACGACGTGCATTTCGGCTACGACTCCGAACGCCCGATCCTGAAGGGCGTCAGCTTCGCCATCCCGCCCGGCGGCACGCTGGCGGTGGTTGGCCCGTCCGGCGCCGGCAAGTCGACGCTCGCCCGCCTGCTCTACCGCTTCTACGATCCGATCGGCGGCCGCATCCTGATCGACGGGCAGGATATCAGCGCCGTCACCCAGGCATCGCTGCGCGCGGCGATCGGCATCGTCCCGCAGGATACGGTGCTGTTCAACGACACAATCGGCTACAATATCGGCTACGGCCGCGCCGGCGCCGATCAGGCGGCGATCGAAAACGCCGCCGCCGGCGCCGCGATCGCCGATTTCATCGCCAGCCTCCCCGACGGCTACGCCGCCCGCGTCGGCGAACGCGGGCTGAAGCTGTCGGGCGGGGAAAAGCAGCGCGTCGCCATCGCCCGCACCCTGCTCAAGAACCCGCCGCTGCTGATCCTCGACGAAGCGACCAGCGCGCTCGACAGCCGGACCGAGGCGGAAATTCAGGCGACGCTGAAGACGGTCGAGCGCGGCCGCACCACCATCGTCATCGCCCACCGCCTGTCGACCATCGCCGACGCGGACGAGATCATCGTGCTCGACGCCGGTCAGGTCGCCGAACGCGGCACCCACGCCGCCCTGCTGCGCCACAACGGCCTCTACGCCGAAATGTGGCAGCGCCAGCAAGCCGAATCCGAAACCGTCCCCGCCTAGGACCGCCCCCCGCCGTCATTGCGAGCCTCCGAAAGGGGGCGCGGCAATCCACCCCGCAACACACCGCCCCACCCCAGTGCTCCTGCGAAAGCAGGAGCCCACCCCCCACCCACCGTCCTCGCAAATCCCCGCAGCACCGCCCGGCGACACGCCTTCAGGCCAGCATTACCGGATCCTCCAGCGCCGCCAGCATCGCCGCCACCGGCCGCTCCGCCGCCGCCTGGGCATAGACTTCCGTGAAAATGCCCGTCAGCCACCCGGCCAGCTCAGCGCGGCCGATCGGCCGGTCGCGCCCGTTCAGGTGAGCCAGAAGCTCCATCGCCGGCGGTCGCGCAGCGTTCAGCGCCGGCATCCGATAGGCAAGCCCCGCAATCTCCACGCAGCCCAGCCGGCGGTAAAAGCGCTTGCGCCGCCGCGCCGGGTCGTCCTCCGTCGCCGCCCGGTCCGAATCGACCTCGATCAGCATCGGCCGTCCCTCCGCCGCCGCCAGCGCCGCCGCGAATAGCTGCCCACCCAGCCCGCCGCCGCGCGCGTCCGGGTGCGTCGCCATATATTCGAGCAGCGCGACGCGCGCCGCGACGTACAGGATGGCGAAGCCGATCAGCCGCCCATCCGCCGCGCGGGCGCCGATCACCCGCCGGTCGGCGCGCCGCGGATAGGCGAGGATCGCCGCCGACGGCTTGCGCTCGGCGGGCGGCAGCGCGTCTTCGTACAGCGCGATCAGCGCCGCGCCGTCCTCCCGCCGCAGCGGGCCGATCGTCACCGCCGTCCGGGTCAGCGCGGAAGCCGGTACGGACCGGCCGGCATGTCCTCCAGCAGCAGCAGCAAAGGCTCGCGGCTGCGCGGAAAGCGGGTGGTCAGCAAATGCAGCGCTTCGGCGATCTGCAATTGCCGGTCGGCCGGCGACAGCGCCGCGCGCGCCCGCCCTTCCCAGCGGGCGATGACGGCGCCCAGCCGTTCGGCCAGCTCGCGGGCCGGCGGATCGTGGTCGGAACAGTCCATGGCCGCACCTTCCGTTGCATATTGGCCCGGCCCGGCCGGGCGCTTCGCCCCGCTGTCATCTTCTCACGTCCGGCGCCGGTCCGCTACCACCCTTGCAACGGCGCGCCGCCGGCCTGCCCTCGACTTGGCGCACCCGTCGTCGCTATGGAGCCGGCCATGCCTGTCGACGCGCGCGCCATTCTCCAGCAGACTTTCGGCTTTTCGGACTTTCGCGGGGTGCAGGCGCGGGTGATCGACCGCGTCCTCGCCGGCCAGCGGACGCTGGCGGTGATGCCGACCGGCGCCGGCAAATCGCTATGCTACCAGCTGCCCGCCGTCGCCCTCCCCGGCACCTGCGTCGTCATCTCACCGCTGATCGCGCTGATGCATGACCAGCTTCGCGCCGCCACCGCCGTCGGCATCCGCGCCGCCGCGCTGACCTCGGCCGACGACAATCGGGCCGAAACCATCGCGCGTTTCCGCGCCGGCGAGCTGGACCTGCTCTACGCCGCGCCGGAACGCGCCTCGGGCGAATCGTTCCGCGCGCTGCTCCAGCAGGCGCCGGTCGCGCTGTTCGCGATCGACGAAGCGCATTGCGTCAGCGAATGGGGGCATGATTTCCGGCCCGACTACCGGCTGCTCCGCCCGCTGCTCGACGCGTTCCCGGCCGTCCCCCGCCTGGCGCTGACCGCGACGGCGGACGCCCACACCCGCGCCGACATCCTCGTCCAGCTCGGCCTGCCGGACGACGGGTTGATCGTCGCCGGCTTCGACCGGCCAAACATCCGTTATGCGATCAGCCCGCGGCAGGGCACGACCCAGCAGATCGCCGCCCTGCTCCGCGACCATCCCGGCCCCGGCATCGTCTATGCCCAGACGCGCAGCGGCACCGAGAAGCTTGCCGCCGCTCTCGCCGCAACCGGACGGCCGGTGCGCCCCTATCATGCCGGGCTTGACCCGACGGTCCGCGCCCGCAACCAGGCGGATTTCGTCGCCTCGGAAGACATGGTGATGGTCGCCACCGTCGCCTTCGGCATGGGCATCGACAAGCCGGACGTCCGCTTCGTCGCCCATGCCGGCCTGCCCAAGTCGATCGAGGCCTATTACCAGGAAACCGGCCGCGCCGGGCGTGACGGCGACCCCGCCGTCGCCCATCTGTTCTGGGGGGCGGAGGATTTCGCCCGCGCCCGCCAGCGCATAGCGGAGGTGGAGGCGGACCGGCAGGGCAGCGAGCGTGCCCGGCTCGACGCGCTCGGCGCGCTGGTCGAAACCGCCGGCTGCCGTCGCCGCATCCTGCTCCGCCATTTCGGCGAGGAACCGCCCGAGCGCTGCGGCAATTGCGACAACTGCCTCAACCCGCCCGCCGCGGTCGACGCGACCCAGGTCGCGCGCAAATTCCTGTCGGCGGTGTTCCGCACCGGCCAGATGTTCGGCACCGGCTATCTCCACGACCTGCTGGTCGGCAAGTCGAACGAACGCAGCCTGATGAACGGGCATGAGGGGCTGTCGGTGTTCGGCATCGTCGGCGACGACGAAGCGCCTTTGGTCCGCCCGGTCGCGCGTGCGCTGCTGCTCCGCGACGCGCTGCGCGCCAACCCGCATGGCGGGCTGGAATTCGGCCCCGAAGCCCGCGCGATCCTGAAGGGGGAGGCGGCCGTGTCACTGATCGTCCCGCCCAAGCGTGAGCGCAGCCGCCGGCGCGGCGCCGGGGCGGGCGGCGGCGCCAACCCGGTCGGCGATCCGCTGTTCGAGGCATTGCGCGCCTGCCGCCGCGCGCTGGCGGCGGAGGCGCAGGTGCCGCCCTACGTCATCTTCCACGACGCGACCCTGCGCGAAATGGCCGCCGCGCGCCCGACGACGCTCGACGCCCTCAGTGCCATCTCCGGCGTGGGCGAGCGCAAGCTCGACGCCTACGGCGCCGCCTTCCTCGCCGTCATCCGCGACCAGGGCTGACCCGCGCCGCGGCGCTCAGATCACGCCCAGCGCCTGCATCGCGTCGGCGACGCGGACGAAGCCGGCGATATTGGCGCCCAGCACGTAATTGCCCGGCGCGCCATATTCCTCGGCGGTGGTCGCGCAATTGTCGTGGATGTCGCGCATGATCTGGGCCAGCCGCGCCTCGGTCTGCTCGAAGCTCCAGCTGTCGCGCGACGCGTTCTGCTGCATTTCCAGCGCGGAGGTAGCGACGCCGCCGGCATTGGCCGCCTTGCCGGGGGCGAACAGCACGCCGGCTTCCTGGAACAGCTCGACCGCTTTCGGGGTCGACGGCATATTGGCGCCCTCGCCGACGACGATCACGCCGTTGCTGATCAGCTTGCGCGCGTCCTTGGCGGTCAGCTCGTTCTGGGTGGCGCAGGGCAGCGCGACGTCGCACGGCACGTTCCAGATCGTCCCGCCCTCGACATAGCGCGCCTTGTCCTTGCGCAACTCGGCATAGTCGGACAGGCGGCCGCGCCGCACCTCCTTCACTTCCTTCAGCAGCGCCAGGTCGATGCCGGCCTCGTCAAGCACATAGCCGTTGGAATCGGAACAGGCGACGACCTTGCCGCCGAACTGGCGGACCTTCTCGATCGCATAGGTCGCGACATTGCCGGAACCGGAAACGACAACGATGCGCCCGGCAAGCGCGGTGCCCTTCGTCCCCAGCATCTTCTCGACGAAATAGACCAGGCCGAACCCGGTCGCCTCGGTCCGCGCCCGCGACCCGCCATAGGTCAGGCCCTTGCCGGTCAGCACGCCGGCCTCATAGCGGTTGCTCAGCCGCTTGTACTGGCCGAACATATAGCCGATCTCGCGCCCGCCGACGCCGATATCGCCGGCCGGCACGTCGGTATATTCGCCCAGATGCCGGTGCAATTCGGTCATGAACGCCTGGCAGAACCGCATGATCTCGCCGTCGGATCGGCCGCGCGGGTTGAAATCGGACCCGCCCTTGCCGCCGCCGATCGGCATGCCGGTCAACGCGTTCTTGAAGATCTGCTCGAAGCCAAGGAACTTGATGATGCCAAGGTTGACCGACGGGTGAAAGCGGATGCCGCCCTTGTACGGGCCGAGCGCGGAATTGAACTGGACGCGAAAACCGCGGTTGATCTGCACCTGCCCCGAATCGTCGACCCACGGCACGCGAAAGATGATCTGCCGTTCCGGCTCGCAGATGCGCTCGATCAGCGCGTGCTTGGCATAATCGGGGTGTTTGGTAATGACATGGCCCAGGCTTTCCAGCACCTCGTGCACCGCCTGGTGGAACTCGGCCTCGCCCGCGTTACGGCGCAACACTTCATCAAGAACCGGCTGCAGATTTTCATCAATCTTGCCCAACAATGCCTCCCGACCGCTCGTTTCGGTCGCGCCTGTGGACCATTTATCCTCCCTCCCGCAAGCCGCCGGACGCGGCACCGCGCTGCCCCGGCGCCGCCGTTCGACAATTATTCTTTTTAATACAGGGAATTATTACGATCCTCTCGGGCGACAATATATATTGCAGCGCAATAAAATTGCGCGCGAGCGCGGGTGCCTCCCGGCCGCGCTTTCCCCGCCGCCGTCCTTTCGCTACAGCCGGCGCAGGCAGGGAGTATCGCGATGTTCAGGACGTTGGACGACGGGTTGCTGGTTGCGCCGCAGATCAGCGCCGACGCGGTCGCGGCGGCGGCGGCGCAGGGCGTGACCCTCATCATCAACAACCGCCCCGACGGGGAGGAGGCGGGCCAACCCTCCGGCGACGTGATCCGCGCGGCGGCGGAAGCGGCCGGCATCGGCTATGTCGCGATCCCGGTCGGCCATGCCGGCTTCTCCCACCCGCAGATCGCCGCGATGCAGGCCGCGCTCGCCGGGGCGGACGGGCCGGTGCTCGCCTATTGCCGGTCGGGCACCCGCTCGACCTTCCTCTGGGCGCTGGCGCGCGCGCAGGCCGGCGACCCGGTCGACGCGATCGCCGGCAAGGCGGCCGCCGCCGGCTATGACGTCGCGTCGATCGCGCCGATGCTTCAGGCGCTGGCCGCACGGTAAACTCATGGGCGCCCGGCGGCGGAAGCGCGGGGCGGGGCGTTACGGCTGCGGCACCATCGGCCCCAGCGCGAACATGTCCTGGGCAATCCGCCAGCTGCCGTCGACGCGCTTCCACACGAACAGGCTCTTCGTCTGGAAATCGGGCTGGCCGTCGGCAAGGGCGACGGTCCACGTCACCCAGGTCGACGCGACGTCGGGCGCAAGCTGCTCGGCGCGGTAGATGGCGATGCTGACCGCCCTGGTGCCTTCCATCAGGTGGGAAATCAGCGCCGTCATCGCAGCGCGCCCTTCGGCGGGGGCCGGGTTCTGCTCGCCGGTCGCCACCGCATCGTCGGTGTAGACGGCGGCAACCGCCGGCGCGTCCCACTTCGCCCAGGCGTTCTCGATCGCCGCGAGGCGCGGCTGCAGCGCGGCGGCGATCGGCGCGGGGTCGGGCGCCGCAAGGCCCGCGCTGCCCTGCAGGCCGCCGATCGCGACGGCGGAAACGAGAAACGGAAGCGTCAATATGCGTGCCATGGTCCTGCCTTTCCTGGTGTCGGCGCCGCCCTATCCGCGGCGCAATGCGTCATGGACGATCCGGGCGGTGGCGATGCCCGTCTCCAGCGCGCCGTCGATGAAGCCGCGCCAGTGCGCCGCGATGTCGCCGCCGGCGAAATGGACGACGCCTTCCGCGCGCCGCAGCGCCTCGAACGTGCCGTCGGTCAACTGGCCGGGGCGGTAGAAGGCCCAGGTGCCAAGCGCATAGGGGTCCGCCGTCCAGGAATAGCTGACCGAATCGACCACCTCGGCGCCCGGCAGCAGCCCGCGCAGCGCCGCCTGCAACGCGTCCCGGTCGCCGGTGTTCAGGCTGTCGCCGGCGCTGAACGCGCACAATATCGTGCCGTCGTCCCGCTCCTGCTCGGTGAAGGCCAGGGTGATCGGGCTCGGATACGGCGCGCAGGCCAGCCAGGCGCCAACCTTCTGGCGGATATGGACATAGGTCTTGCTGCCGGTGCCGGTGACGCCCGCGCGGGATGCGGCCAGCTTGCGCGGGTCGAGGCCCGGCTCGAAGCGGATGCCCTTCAGCAGGTTGACCGGCAGCGCGCAGATGACCGCGCCGGCCGAATAGGCGCCGCCGTCGACGCTGACCGTCGCCAGCCCCCGCGCCTGCCGCACCGCCCGAACCGGCGTGCCAGGCAGGAAGTGGAAGCTGCCGTCGGCGAAGATGGCATTGGCGAGCGCCCCGGTGCCGTCCGCAAACTTGAAATGGCCGGAGCAGTCGAACAGCCGGCGCAGGTTGAAGTCGCCGCGCGCCCACCAGTGGAGCTGCTCGGCAAAGGAGGCGCTGCCGGGGTCGCGATGCGCGTTGATCGTGAAATTGGGCGCGACCAGATCCTCGATCTCCGGCGCAAGGCCGATCTGCGCCAGCCGGTCGTTCAGCGTCATGCGGTCGAACGGCCGCACCTGGTCGACGGCATGGAGCGGTTCCGGCGAACGCGGGAAGACGCTGTGGGCCAGGTCGCCGTCGACATCGCAATAGCGCTGCATTCCGTCGCTCAGCAGCGCGAAACCCTCCTCGCCCGATTTCTCGATCAGCCGTCCCCGGCTGAGCCACGCCATCCGGTCGGGCGTCGCCCCCGGCGTCTCGCTGAGCGCCAGGCCGTAGCGGGTGATCTCCGTCCAGACATGCGCCTGCTCCCAGTGGATCCAGGTGCCGCCCAGCTCGATGCGGTGGCCCTGGAACGCGCTGGTCGCGGTGCGCCCGCCGATCCGGTCGCGCGCCTCGATCAGCAGCACCCGCATGCCGCGCAGCGAGCAGTCGCGCGCCGCCACCAGCCCGGCGAAGCCGCCGCCGATGACGATCACGTCATAGGACGCGGCGCCCGTCGGCGCCCGCGCACCATCGGGCGCCGCCCGCTCCGTCGCCGCCGCGCGCGCCGGCGCCGCTGCCGAGGCCGCGCCGACGAGGGCGGCCATCCCTTTCAGGATCGCGCGCCGTCCTGCATCCGCGCGCCGCCCGGGCACGTTGCCACCGTCCATCCCGCCGTCTCCCCTGATCATTTTTGGTCAATTGACCAAATCAGGTTTAAAGCCGCCGCTTGCGATGTCAATCGGCTGTTGCGAAAGGGGAGCGCGGGGACGCCGCACCGTGCATCGCGGCAGGAAGGGACGGAATGGCGGCCGAACGCGCGACGACGGGCAGAACGGGCAACGCGACCGCGCGCCGGATCGTCGAAGCCGCGCTGGAAACACTGAGCGTCGCCGGCATCCGCGATTTCACGATGCGCGGCATCGCCAAGCGCGCCGGCGTCCGCCTGTCCGGCGTTCAATATTACTTCCCGACGATGGAGGCCCTCGTCCTCGCGCTGATCGACCACGTCGTTCAGCGCTACCGCGACGCCTACGCCGCTGCGCTCACCGGCGAAACCGACGCCGCCGCGCGGTTGAAGGCGGTCATCGCCTTCAACCTCTCCGATATCGCGCGGGAAGACACCAGGCGGCTGTTCGTCAATCTCTGGCCGCTGCTCGAAACCCAGGCGGACTATTCGGGCAGCCTCACCCTGAAGCTCTACGCGCCGCAATTCGCGTTGCTGGGCGAGCGGATACTGGATCTCCGGCCGGGCATCGGCGCCGACGAGGCGCGGCGCCGGGCCGAACTGATATCCGCCGTCATCGAGGGGCTGTTCGTCACCCTGCCGCCCACCGCCGAAAGCAGCGGCGACATCGCCCATCTTCAGGATCGCGTGATCGCCCTTTGCCTCGCCATAGCGACGGGGGATGCCTGACGCGCTTTGCTCCGCCGCCGCCCTTTCGCTAAAGCCTGTCCGCTTTAGGCGGCACCAGCCCGCTCCCCCACCCGGCCTCCCAACGGCAGTATTCTGAAATGGGAGGCCGGGTGGGGGAGCAGGCGGAAGCGCCCAAGGTTCCGGCGATGCATGGCATCGTTGGAATGGCGCTGGAGGGTGGTGCCGATTCCGCTTGAAGCGGGCAGCCTCCAAAGCGCGGCGGGCAGGGAGGATCGCGATGGGCGGGATACCGGATGATCGATGGCCGGCAGCGCGGCGGAGCGGCGCGACATGCGCCGCGCCCGGCGGCACCGGCGTCTCGTCGGCGCGGGCGGCGCAATGAATCCGTGGGTGCTCCTCGGCTCGCTGGCCGGGGTGCTCGGGCTTGCTGCCGTCGCCCGGCTGCTCGGCCTTGGCGGTGGTCGGATCGCGGACGCTGCGGAGGCGTGCCGGCTGGCGGAGGCGCATGTCAGCGGCTTCGTCGCCGGACAGGGCATCGCCTCGCTTGACGGCCAGGCCGCGTTGGTTCTCGCCGCCGCCGGCCCGCCGGTCGTCCTCAAGGTCCACGGTGCCCAACCAGCCGCTCGCAAGCTGCCTGAACATTTCCGCATAAATATCGTGAACAACACGATAATCATCGAGACCGGCGACCGCCCGTTCGGCGCCGTCATCCTCACCCTTGCCGATGCCGCCGCCGCGCGCGATACTGCTGACATTCTTGTCAGCAGCGGCGGAACACCCTGTGTTTGACCCGATAACCCATGCGGTACCCTTCTTCATCGCGCTGGTGCTCGCCGAAATGCTGGTCGCCCGCCTGCGCGACCGCCGCCGCTACTGCCCGCGCGACACGCTGACCTCGCTGATGCTCGGCTTCGGCAGCACCGTCGCCGGTGCCCTCTCCGCCGGCGCGGTGTTCTGGCTGGCGATGCAGGTCTGGCAACTGGCGCCGGTCCACATCCCCTATACCTGGTGGGCCTGGGCGCTGTGCTTCGTCCTCGACGATCTCGCCTATTACGCCTTTCATCGCTCGGCCCATCGTGTCCGCTGGTTCTGGGCCAGCCACGTCATCCACCATTCCAGTCAGCACTATAATCTGTCGACGGCGCTGCGGCAGACCTGGACCGGCTTCTTTTCCGCCGCCTTCGTCTTCCGCCTGCCGTTGTTCCTGCTCGGCTTCCCGCCGGCGATGGTGTTCGTCTGCGGCGGCATCAACCTGATCTACCAGTTCTGGATCCACACCGAGGTGATCGACCGGATGCCCCGCTGGTTCGAAGCGGTGATGAACACCCCCTCCCACCACCGCGTCCACCACGCCACCAACCCGCGCTACCTCGACCGCAACTATGCCGGCGTGTTCATCGTCTGGGACAAACTGTTCGGCAGCTTCGTCGCCGAGCGGCCCGACGACCGCCCGCGCTACGGCATCGTCAGGAACCTGGGCAGCTTCAACATCCTGTGGGCGGCGTTCCACGAATGGGTCGGCATCGCCCGCGACATCGTCTCGGCGCGCGGCTGGCGCAGCCACCTCGGCTATCTGTTCGGCCCGCCCGGCTGGACTCCGGACGGCAGTCGCGACACGTCGGACAGCATCCGCGCGCGCTGGCTGGCGCAAGGCGGCGGGGTATCGTAGCAACGCAGGCTCGGCTTTCGGGGAGGCTCAGCGATGACGACGATACCGCCCATTTTCTTCCGGCACCTGCGGCTGCTCGGCAGCCTCTCGATCCTGCTCAGCCTCGTCACCTGGGGCGTCGACCTCGCCGATCTCGTCTACCACTGCCCCTATTGCCGGGTGCAGCGCAGCGTCATCGGCCTGCTCGGCATCCTGATGCTGCTGCCCAACCCACATCACTGGCTGGCGCGCTACTGGGCGGCGGTGTTCGGCGTGCTCGGCCTGGTCGTCGCCGCCACCCAGCATTTCAACGGCTGGAAAAAGGTATTCGCCGGCACGTTCGAACTGGGTGCCAACTGGTACGTCAATTCCTTCATCCTGTCCGGCTTCGCGATCCTGATCATCGTCGGCCAGCTGAAGCTGATCCACGAAGGCCCGCAGGCGGAAGCGGCACCGGCCGAACCGGCATTTGCCTGACGCGACGACCGGCGGGCGCTACAGCCGTTCGACGATCGTCACGTTGGCGATGCCGCCGCCCTCGCACATCGTCTGCAGGCCCCAGCGCTTGCCGCGCTGCTTCAGCGCGTTGAGCAGCGTCGCCATCAGCTTGACGCCGGTCGCGCCGAGCGGATGGCCGAGTGCAATCGCGCCGCCGTTGACGTTCATCCGCGCCGGATCGGCGCCGATATGGCGCAACCAGGCGAGCGGCACCGGCGCGAACGCCTCGTTGACCTCATACAGATCGATATCGTCGATCGTCATGCCCGCGCGCTTCAGCGCTCGGTCGGTGGCGTAGAGCGGTTCCTCCAGCATCACCACCGGGTCGCCGCCGGTGACGGTCAGTTGGTGGATGCGGCCGATCGGGGTCAGGCCATGCGCCTTCAATGCCGCCTCGGACACGATCAGTGCCGCCGACGCGCCATCGCACATCTGGCTGGCGTTGGCGGCGGAGATCACCCCGCCTTCGCCGAGCAATTTGACCGATCCGATCCCCTCCAGCGTCGCGTCGGCGCGGATGCCCTCGTCGGTCTGGTGCAGCACGGTGCCGTCATCGGTCTCGACCGGGATCGGCACGATCTCGTCGGCAAAGGCGCCGGCCGCCGTCGCGGCGGCGGCCCGCCGGTGGCTTTCCAATGCGAAGGCGTCGAGCATTCCGCGGTCGAAACCGAACTTGCGGGCGATCATCTCGGCGCCGGTGAACTGGCTGAACGCGATGCCGGGGTAACGCGCTTCCTGGCGCGGGCTCTTCGGCTCGCCCAGCCCGGCCTTGGCAAACAGCGCCACCGGCGAGCCCATCGGCACCCGAGTCATCGACTCGACGCCGGCGGCGACGACCATGTCCTGGGTTCCGCTCATCACCGCCTGCGCGGCGAACTGGATCGCCTGCTGCGAACTGCCGCACTGCCGGTCGATCGTCACCGCCGGCACGCTTTCCGGCAATTTCGACGCCAACACCGCGCCACGCCCGACGTGGAAGCCCTGTTCGCCGGCCTGGCTGACGCAGCCCATGATGACATCCTCGATCGCGGCGGGGTCGATGCCGGTGCGATCGACCAGCGCGTCCAGCGTCGCCCCCGCCAGGTCGGCCGGGTGCCAACCGGCCAGCCGCCCGCCGCGCCGCCCGCCGGCCGTCCGCACCGCATCGACGATATAGGCCGTCGCCATGTCCTTCTCCTTACGTAAAGGGTAATTCACCCTTCTCCCTTGTCGCAACCGGCGCGCCGGCACAAGGGGAAGGGCGACGGGCGGAGGACGGACGTGGCTGCATCGGAAACCGGGGCAAGTACAGGGCGGCGCGGCTGACATGGCGCTGCCGAAGCTCGATCGCCGCGACCTGCTGCTGCTCGGCGGCGCGGTCGGCGTCGGCACGCTGGTCTCCTTCGCGCTGCGCCGGGGGCGCGACCTCGGCATCGACGTCGGCGACAACGCGATCGCCCAATCGGTGCTCCACGATACCGATTCGCCCCGCCTGCGCGCGGCGAACGCCGACCTAATCGCCGTCGTCTTCACCGATTACCTATGCCCGGTGTGCAAGGTCTCGGCCCCGGCGCTGGCGCGCGCGATCGCCGACGACGGCCGTGTCACCCTCATCTATCGCGACTGGCCGGTGTTCGGCGAACCGGCCGTCGCCGCCGCCCGCACTGCCCTCGCCGCCGCGCCGCAGGGCATCTATCCGGCGCTGCACGCCCGGCTGATGGCCGAACGCCGCCGGCTCGATCCACCCGTCCTGCGCCAGGCGGTCGAGGCGGTCGGCGGCGACTGGCCGTGGCTGCTCTCGGTGCTCGAATCGGGCGGGCGGGTCATCGACCAGCGGCTGGCGCGCAACGCCGCCGACGCGCGCGGCCTTGGCCTTGCCGGCACCCCGTCGATGCTGATCGGCCCGCTGCTGGTGCAGGGCGCGCTCGACGAACCCACGCTGAAACGCGCGTTTGCCGAGGGCCGGCGGCTCCAGATAAATCGTTGATCGCGGGGCGCCTCTCCCCTCTCGCGCGCTGCGTTGAAATATTATAACAAGGGCGCACAACGATGCGTCCGCCGGAGTCGGCCGAGCGGACCCGCCTGTATCGGGAGCAAGGATGCCTGTCGATCGTCCCAACGCCAACCTCAGGCCGCTCAGCCTGCACGTGCCGGAACCGAAATTCCGGCCCGGCGATACGGTTGATTTCAGCGACCTCGCGGTGCCGCCTGCCGGTGCCGCGCCGCGCCCCGCTTCCGATGCGGCGCCGGATTCGTTCCGCGACCTTGCCTATGGCCTCGTCCGGGTGCTCGGCGAAGACAACCGCGCCGTCGGCGCCTGGGATCCGAAGCTGTCGCCGGACCGGCTGCGCGCGATGCTGCGCGCGATGGCGCTGACCCGGGCGTTCGACGAGCGCATGTACCGCGCCCAGCGCCAGGGCAAGACCAGCTTCTACATGAAGTCGACCGGCGAGGAGGCGGTCGCCGTCGCCGCCGCCTTCGCGCTGTTGCCGGACGACATGTGCTTCCCCAGCTATCGCCAGCAGGGCCTGCTGATCGCCCGCGACTGGTCGCTGGTCGACATGATGAACCAGATCTATTCCAACCGGGCGGACCGGCTGCACGGCAAGCAGCTCCCGATCATGTATTCGGTCCGCGAAAAGAGCTTCTTCTCGATCTCCGGCAACCTCGCCACCCAGTATCCGCAGGCGGTCGGCTGGGCGATGGCCAGCGCCGCCAGGGGCGATACCCGCATCGCCGCCACCTGGTGCGGAGAGGGGTCGACGGCGGAGGGCGATTTCCACTCCGCCTGCACCTTCGCCAGCGTCTACCGCGCACCGGTGATCCTGAACGTGGTCAACAACCAGTGGGCGATCAGCAGCTTCTCCGGCTTCGCCGGGGCGGAGGCGACGACCTTCGCCGCCCGCGCCGTCGGCTACGGCATCGCCGGGCTGCGCATCGACGGCAATGACGCGCTCGCCGTCTACGCCGCAACCGAATGGGCGGCGGAACGCGCCCGCACCAACCAGGGCCCGACGCTGATCGAGCATTTCACCTACCGGGCGGAAGGCCATTCGACCTCCGACGATCCGTCGCAATACCGCTCCGCGCACGAGGCGGCGGAATGGCCGCTCGGCGACCCGATCAAGCGACTGAAGGACCACCTGATCGCGCTCGGCGAATGGGACGAGGAGCGCCAGGCGGCGATGGACCTGGAGTTGGCCGAAACAGTCAAGGCGGCAGCGCGGGAGGCGGAGAAGAACGGCGTGCTCGGTCACGGCCTCCACCAGCCGCTGGAAACGATGTTCGAGGAAGTGTTCGAGGATATGCCCTGGCACCTCGCCGAGCAGCGGCAGGAGATGCTCGACGAGGCGAAGGCCGCCGGGCTGGAGATCGGCCGATGACCCGGATGAACATGATCCAGGCGATCAACTCGGCGATGGAGGTGATGATGGCGCGCGACCCCGCCGTCGTCGTCCTCGGCGAGGATGTCGGCTATTTCGGCGGCGTGTTCCGCGCCACCGCCGGCCTGCAGAAGAAATTCGGCAAGACCCGGGTATTCGATACGCCGATCACCGAATGCGGCATCATCGGCGTCGCCATCGGCATGGGCGCCTATGGCCTGCGCCCGGTGCCGGAAATCCAGTTCGCCGACTATATCTACCCCGCGCTCGACCAGTTGGCGTCGGAAGCGGCGCGGCTGCGCTACCGCTCGGCAGGCGAGTTCACCGCGCCGATCACCATCCGCTCGCCGTTCGGCGGCGGCATCTTCGGCGGCCAGACGCACAGCCAGTCGCCGGAGGGCATCTTCACCCACGTCTCGGGCATCAAGACGGTGATCCCGTCCAACCCCTATGACGCGAAGGGCCTGCTGATCGCCGCGATCGAGGACAACGACCCGACCCTCTTCTTCGAACCGAAGCGGATCTACAACGGCCCGTTCGACGGCCATTACGACCACCCTGTCCAACCCTGGGCAAAGCATGACGGCAGCGAGGTGCCGGAGGAGTATTACCGCATCCCGCTCGGCACCGCGAAGGTCGTCCGCGCCGGCGAGGCAGTGACCATCCTCGCCTATGGCACGATGATCCATGTCGTCTCCGGCGTCGTCGCTGCCAGCGGTGTCGATGCGGAGATCATCGACCTGCGCACCCTGATCCCGCTCGACATCGACACAATCACCGCCTCGGTCGAAAAGACCGGCCGCTGCATGATCGTCCATGAGGCGACGCGGACCAGCGGCTTCGGCGCCGAATTGGCGGCGCAGGTGCAGGAACGCTGCTTCCACTCCCTGGAGGCGCCGATCGAGCGCGTCACCGGCTACGACACGCCTTACCCCCACAGCCTCGAATGGGCCTATTTCCCCGGCCCGGTCCGCATCGGCGAGGCGCTGAAGAAAATCCTGAAGGACTGATCGCGATGGCCCGTTTCACCTTCCGCCTGCCGGACATCGGCGAAGGCATTGCCGAGGCGGAGATTGTCGCCTGGCACGTCAAGCCGGGCGACCGGATCGAGGAAGACGGCAAGCTCGCCGACATGATGACCGACAAGGCGACGGTCGAAATGGAATCGCCGGTCGCCGGCACCGTCGTCGAAGTCGCCGGCGCCGTCGGCGATATCGTCGCGATCGGCTCGGCGCTGGCGGTGATCGAGGTCGAAGGCGCGGTCGACGAACCGCCCGCCGACGCCCCGGAGGAAAAGCGCATCGCCGCCGAAACCCCCGGCGCCGAAGCAGCCGCCCCACCCGCCACCCCCAGTGCTCCTGCGAAAGCAGGAGCCCAGGAGTCACCCTCCCCAACCCCGGCCCCCGCCTCGGCGCCCACGCCCGCCGCCCGCATCCTCGCCTCCCCGGCCGTCCGCGCCCGCGCGCAGACTCTCGGCATCGACCTGGCGCAGGTGAAGGCGGCGGCGGACGGCCGCGTCCGCCATGCCGACCTCGACGCCTATCTGACCTACAACGGCGCGCAGGGCTTCCGCCCCGCCGGCGCCGCCCGCCCCGACGAACAGGTCAAGGTCATCGGCATGCGCCGCCGCATCGCGGAAAACATGGCCGCGGCGAAGCGCCACATCCCGCATTTCACCTATGTCGAGGAAATCGACGTCACCGCGCTGGAGGACATGCGGGCCGACCTGAACGCCAATCGCGGCGCCCGCCCCAAGCTGACCATGCTGCCGCTGCTGATCGTCGCGCTGTGCAAGGCGCTGCCCGCCTTCCCGATGATCAACGCCCGCTATGACGATGAGGCCGGGGTGGTCACCCGCCACGGAGCCGTCCATCTCGGCATGGCGACGCAGACCGATGCCGGGCTGATGGTCCCGGTGATCCGCGACGCGCAAGACCGTAATATCTGGCAACTGGCGGCGGAAATCGTCCGCCTCGCCGACGCCGCCCGCAGCGGCAAGGCGAAGGCGGAGGAACTGTCCGGCTCGACGCTGACCGTCACCTCGCTCGGCCCGCTCGGCGGCATCGCCACCACCCCGGTGATTAACCGCCCGGAAGTCGCGATCATCGGCCCCAACCGGGTGATCGAGCGGCCGGTGATCCGCGATGGAGAAATCGTTGCGGCGAAGCTGATGAACCTGTCGATCTCCTGCGACCACCGCGTCGTCGACGGCTGGGACGCGGCGAGCTTCGTCCAGGCGGTCCGCAAGCTGCTCGAAACGCCCGTCCTGCTGTTCGCCGACTGATCGGCCGAACGGCCCGGCGCATCGGCGATGCGGATCGGATCCGCCCCAGCTATGCTTCCGTCGGATCAGTACGGGATCGTGCCATGACGCGTCTGCTGTTGTTGCTTATCGTGCCGCTGGCGCTACCGGGCTGCGTCGCCCGGACGGCGGCCAATGTCGTCACCCTGCCGGTCCGCGCCGTCGGCCAGACCGCGGACTGGATGACGACCAGCCAGGACGAGGCGGACCGCAATCGCGGCCGCGAAATCCGCAAGCAGGAAAAGCGCGAGGCCAGGGAACGCCGCCGCGCCGAAAAGCAGGCCACGCGCCGCCCGCACTAGCACGCCCGGGGACCGCCGTCGCGAGCGACCGGACAGGCCTTGTGCAACTGCAGCAAAGCAAATCTTCCCATGATGTTAGGAAAGCCACGTCGCAATTGTCGACCCAGTGGATAGAAATGACTCGGTCAAAGCCGGACCGGCGCGCAGCCGCGCGCCCGCCAGACCGAGCAGTCCGCATCAGGGAGTAAGACGACCATGCCGATCCACCCGAAAATCCGTCTCGCCGCCTCGGCCGCGCTGGTTCTGGTGACGCCGGGCATCGCTCACGCGCAGCAGCCCGGCGGCCAGCCGGGCGCCAGCAGCGGCGATGACGTGATCGTCGTCACCGGCACCCGCGCCGCCGGTCGCACCCGGCTCGATTCCGTCTCGCCGGTGGACGTGCTGACCGCCAACACGCTGCGCCAGCAGGGCACGACCGAAGTGGCGGAGGCGCTGTCCAGTGTCACCCCGTCGATCGATTTCCCGCGCGCCGCCGTGGTCGACGGCACCGATTCCGTCCGCCCCGCCACGCTACGCGGCCTGTCGCCGGACCAGACGCTGGTGCTGATCAATAATGTCCGCGGCCATTCGTCGGCACTGGTCAACGTCAACGGATCGGTCGGGCGCGGCTCGTCCGCCGTCGACCTGAACACCATCCCCGGCGTCGCCCTCGACCGGATCGAGGTGCTGCGCGACGGCGCGTCGGCGCAATACGGGTCGGACGCGATCGCCGGCGTCATCAACCTGCGCCTGCGCGAGGCGCGGTCCGGCGGCGGGCTCAACGCCAGCATCGGTCAATACCGCACCACCGTCGACGCGGCGCGTGGATCGCGCAACGCGCATGACGGCGAAACCTTCACCATTTCCGGCTGGCAAGGGCTGGCGCTGGGCCAGGACGGCTTCCTGACGCTCTCCGCCGAATATCTGAACCGCAACCCGACCAGCCGTGGTGATCTGGACCCCCGCGCCACCCCAGCCAAGCTCCGCTCGCGCTTCGGCGATCCGGATGTCGAGCAGTACACGCTCTATGCCAATGCCGGCGTGCCGCTGGGCGACGACTGGCAGCTCTACGGCTGGGGCGGTTACCAGCATCGCGACAGCGTCAGCGCCGCCTTCCCGCGCGTGCCGAGCAACGCCAACAACGTCGCCTCCGTCTATCCGGACGGCTTCCTGCCGCTGATCGGCGTCAAGTCGAAGGACCTGACGCTGGCGGCCGGCGTGCGCGGCGACCTCGGCGCGTGGAATCTCGACCTGAACGTCAGTTACGGCCGCAACCGGCTGGATTTCAGCACGCTCAACTCGATCAACGCGACCTACGGCGCGGCTTCGCCGACCGTGTTCGACGACGGATCGCTGATCTACAACCAGTTCATCACCGGGCTGGACCTCAACCGCGAATATGGACTGGGCGAAGGCACGCTGACCGTCGCCGCCGGCGTCGAATATCGTCGAGAGGGCTATGAGATCGTCGCTGGCCAGCACGAGTCCTACGATCGCGGCCCGCTCGGCGGCAACACCGCCCTCGCCGGCGGCGCCCAGGGCTTCATCGGCTTCCAGCCGGCGAACGAGGTCGACGTTCACCGCGACAACCTGTCCGCCTATCTGGACATCGAGGCGAAGTTCAACGATCGGCTGACCGTCGCCGCCGCGGTCCGCGGCGAACGCTATTCCGACTTCGGCGAAACGGCGACGGCCAAGCTGTCCGGCCGTTACGATGCGACCGACTGGTTCGCGCTGCGCGGCGCGGTGTCCACCGGGTTCCGCGCGCCGTCGCTCCAGCAGAGCTTCTTCACCTCGACGGCGTCGGTCATTTCGAACGGCAACCTGCTGGAAACCGGCACCTACCCGGCGACCAGCCCGATCGCGGCGGCGCTTGGCGGGCAGGCGCTCGATCCTGAAAAGTCGACCAACTATTCGCTCGGCTTCGTCGTCCGTTCCGGCGGGTTCGAGCTGACCGTCGATGGCTATCACATCCGCATCCGCGACCAGCTCGCTCTGTCGGAGAATATCCAAACAAGCTTCAGCCAGGATGTCGCCGACATCCTCGCGCCGTTCGGCGTGCAGGCGGCGCGCTTCTTCATCAACGGCGTCACCACGCGGACCAAGGGCGTCGATGTCGTCGCGCGCTACCGCCAGCCGACGGTTGCCGCCGGCACGTTCGATTTCACCCTCGCCGCCAATGTCAGCGACATCGCGGTCAAGAAGGTGCCGACGACGACGTCGACACTGAACCCGGCGCCGACCCTGTTCAACCGCCAGCGCATCCTGACCATTGAGCAGGGCACGCCGCGCACCAAGGTCGTCGGCTCGGTCGACTGGTCGCTCGGCGATCTCGGGCTGACCGCGCGCACCACCTACTATGGCGACGTCAACCAGCCGGGCACCCTGGCCGACGGCAGCGCGGACCTGCACACCGGCAAGAAGGTGATCGCCGACCTGGAGGCGCGCTACACCATCGCCGACCGGGTGACGCTGGCGATCGGCGCGGACAACCTGTTCGACACCTATCCGCGCCAGGTGCCTGCGTCGCTCAACTCGACCGGCGTGACCGCCTTCCCCTTCTACTCGCCATTCGGCTTCAACGGCCGCTTCCTCTACGCGCGCGCAAGCGTGAACTGGTGAACCCACCACAGCGGTTGCCGGCGCGGCACCTGCACCGGCAACCGACCAGCCGGACGGAAAGGGCTATTTCGCCGGCGCCGCCGGGCAGGGCCGCGGTCCTTGCGTACCCTCGGCCATATCGCGGATCCGCCGTATGTCGCACAGGGTGAGCCGCCCGTGCCGGCTGGCGAGGAAGCCGGCCTTCTGCCAGGCGGAAAGTAGCCGGCTGGCAGTGTAGAGGGTGATGCCGGCGAACGCCGCGACATCCTTGCGCCGCAGCGGCATCTCGATCGTCGTGCCGCACGGTCCGTCCCGTCCCGCCTGGGCGGCGAGGCGCAGAATAGCCTGGGCCAGGCGCGGCTCGGCACGTAGCGTCGTCAGTTCTCGCACCCGTTCCTGAAGCTGTGCGATCCGGGTACCGAGGATGCGGATCATGTTGGTTGAAATCGCACCGTGCCGCGCCATCAGCGCCAGCAGATCGCTGCCGCTCCAGCTGAACACGGTCGACGCCTCGACGGTGATCGCGTCGGCCGGAAAGCGCCGGTCGGTGAACAGCGGCGCCGCGCCGAACATCTCGCCGGGGCCGATGAAGCGGACAATCGCTTCCCCCCCGTCACTGCCGGTCTGGACGATCCGCACGCTGCCGGCACCCAGCGCATAGGCGCGCTCCACCACCTCGCCCTGCGCGCAAATCACCTTGCCCTTGGCCACCCGCTCAACCCGCATCGCGGCGCGCACCGCGTCGAGCGCTTCGGGGGACAGAGAGCGCAGCAGCTCGAATCCGTCCAGCCGCTCGCGCAGCGCCGCCATTCGCTCCCATCCGCGATAGTCCATCGGCTTTCCCCGCTCGTCCGCCCTCGCGACAATCGGCCGGCATGTTGCGCCAGCGCAAAACCGTCATCATGGATACATCTTATATGCGAGTAACTCGCAATAGCAAAGATGTGATATGCCCCCTTCCTGCCGATGCCGCCTGTCTCATTCGTCGTCACCCGCCGCCGCCCGCCTGTCGGCGGCGCTTGGCGTTTCGGCGCTGGCGGCGGCGCTGGTTCCCGGCGGCGCCCTCGCCCAGTCGGCGTCGCCGGGCGCGGCGGGCGAGATCGTCGTCGTCGCGCCGCACAGCCCGGTTGTTACCCGGCTCGACGCCGCGGCCGGGGCGACCGCCATCCTGTCAGCCGACGCGCTGCCGGCCAGCACCAACCTGACCATGGCGCGCGCGCTCGCCGCCGTGCCTGGCGTGGTGGTGCAGGATTTCTTCGGCGGCAACGATCAGCCGCGTATCCAGATGCGCGGTTCCGGCCTGCAGCAGAATCCGGTCGAACGCGGCGCACTGATGCTGCGCAACGGCCTGCCGCTCAACCGCGCCGACGGCTCCTATATTGTCGGCTTCGCCAATCCCGGAGAGGCGCAGGCGATCGAGGTCTATCGCGGCTACATGGCCAACCGGCTGGGCGCGACCGTGCTGGGCGGGGCACTCAATCTGGTGTCGCCGGACGGCCGCACCAGCCCCGGCGTCGCCCTGGCCGCGAGCGGCGGCAGCTTCGGCCAGTTCGGCGCCAGCGCGCGGGTTGGCTTCGCCGACGAACGTTCCGACATGTTGCTGCGCGGCGACTTCACCCGCCGCGACGGATACCGGACCTACAACGATTCGCGCCGCGTCGGCGTCGGCGGCAATGTCGGCGTGCGGCTGACCGACGCGGTGACCGTGCGGCTGTTCGCCAGCTATGCCGACCTCGGCTTCGACGTGTCCGGGCCGCTGACCATGGCGCTGCTGAAAAGCAACCCGCGCGCGGTGTTCACCGGCCCGACGGTGACGCCGGCCGGCGCGATCAACCCCGGCCCCAATGTCGTGCGGGACAGGCCCCGGCGGGAAGCGACGCAGTTCCAGGCCGGCGCCCGCGCGACCGGCGCGTTCGGCGCCCATGTCGTCGACCTCGCCTTCGGCTATGCAGCGACCGACGACATGTTCCGCTTTCCGATGTCCGCCGGCGTGCGCGACACCGACGGCGACGACGTGACGCTGGTCGCCCGCTATGCCTACAAGCCGGACGCCAGCCGCGCGCTGCCGCTGTTCGAGGCGACCGCCCAATATGTGGCCGGCACCGCCGACCGGGACAATTACCTGAACCTCGCCGGCAAGCGCGGCGCGCTGTTCGGGCGCAGCCGGCTGAAGGCGGATACGCTGGCGCTGAACGCCGGGCTGAACATCCCGCTCGGCACGGACCTTACCCTGTCGCCATCGTTGTCCTGGTCGCGCGCCACCCGCGACAACGCCGACCGCTTCGGCGCGGCGACCCGGCCGACCGCCGCCTACAGCCCGGCCAACCCCGGAATGGCACTGCCCGGCGGCGCGGTGCCGGCGGTCAGCACCAGCTACGCGCGCGCCTATGAGGGGTGGAGCCCGGCGCTCGGCATCGCCTGGCAGCCGTCGGGCGACCAGACGCTGTTCGTCGCCGTCAGCCGCAGCTTCGAGCCGCCAACCCATGACGACCTGCTGGCGACCGTCAACGGCACGCCGAACAGCAGTGCCGGGCGGCCGAACCCGGCCAACCCCGCCGTCCCCGCCGCTGCCTTCGTCACGCCGGCGCTGAAGGCGCAGCGCGCGACCACCGCCGAGGCTGGCTGGCGCGGCCGGTCCGGCGGCTTTTCGTGGGACGCCGTCGCCTACTATTCGTGGGTCCGCAACGAGCTGCTCAGCCTGCGCGACGAATCCGGCACCTCGCTCGGCGCCGCCAACGCGCCGCGCACCCGCCATCTCGGCGTCGAGCTTGGACTCAGTGCTCAACTCCTGCCGACGCTCAGCGGCCGGATCGCCTATACGTGGCAGGATTTCCGCTTCCGGCATGATCCGCTGCGCGGCGACAACCGGCTGGCAGGCGCCCCGCGCCACTGGCTGCAGGCCAGCCTCGACTGGCGGCCGGTCGACAGCCTTACCGCGCAGGCCGCCGTGCGCTGGGTGCCGACGAAGACCCCGGTCGACAATCTCGGCACGCTTTACAACCCTGCCTACGCCGTCGCCGACCTGCGCGGCGAATACCGGCTGGGCGACGGCGCCACCGTCTTCGCCGAAATCACCAACCTGTTCGACAAGCGCTACGCCGCCTCGACCCTGATCGTCGATCAGGCCCGGCCCGATCAGGCCGCCTTCCTGCCGGGAGACGGCCGCGCCTTCGGCGGCGGCATCCGCCTCAGCTTCTGACCCCCAAGAAAGGACCAGCCATGCACCAGCCCACCCTGCTCCTCGTCGCCGCCACCGCGCTGGCGGCCCCCGCCGCCGCGTCCGCCGCCACCGGCGGGTCGACGACGCTCGACATCGACAAGCTCGGCTACGAAATCGTCCACGACGTCGCCCGCCGCACGATCCTTGCGCTCGACAAGGACGGCCAGCCGCTCAGCCTGTTGCTCCGCATCGGCAACGGCCAGTTCCTGCCGCCGCACGGCGGCGGCGGCCCGATCCGCCTGTTGACCGTCGTTTCGGGCACGCTGACCTGGGGCGACGGCAACACGGTCGACCCGGCGGCGGAGCGCCGCCTCGGCCCCGGCACCGTCGTCGTCCTGCCCGCCGGTGGCGGCGAGCACTGGGCAGCCGCCCGCGACGGCGACGTGCTGCTTCAGGTCGTGCTGGTCAGGGGCGGCAGCCTGACGCCGACCGCCGCCGCCCAGGTCACGCCCTGAGCCAGCGCGCCGTCACGCGACGAAGCTTTTCGCATGTTCATCACGCAGGATGGTCTTTTGCACCTTGCCCATGCCGTTTTTGGGCAAAGCGGGCACGAAGACGATCCTGCGCGGCTGCTTGAAGCGGGCCAGGCGCTCGCTTAGCGCGCGGAGCAGCCGGTCCTCGTCCGAGAAGCCGGCTTCCTTGGGCACGACCACCGCGACCACGCCTTCGCCCATATCCGGGTGGGGCACGCCGATCACCGCGGATTCCAGCACCTCCGGCAGTTCGTCCAGCGCTGTTTCCACCTCCGCCGGATAGACGTTGTAGCCGCCGCAGATGATCAGATCCTTGCCCCGCCCGACGATGGAGACATAGCCGCGCGCGTCGATCATGCCGAGGTCGCCGGAGACGAAATAGCCGTCATGGAATTCCGCCGCCGTCTTTTCCGGCATCCGCCAATAGCCGGAAAAGACGTTGGGGCCGGCGATCTCGATCATCCCGACTTCACCGGCCGGCATCGGCGCGCCGGTCTCGGCATCGACCACGCGCACCGACACGCCGGGCAACGGCAGGCCGACGGTGCCGGCGATCCTGTCGCCGTCATAGGGGTTTGACGTGTTCATGTTCGTCTCGGTCATGCCGTATCGTTCGAGGATGGCGTGCCCGCTGCGTTCCCGGAAGCTGCGGTGGATATCCGCCGACAGCGGCGCCGAACCGGAAACGAACAGCCGCATGTGCGCGACCAGATCGCGGTTGAAGCGCGGGTCGTCGAGCAGGCGGATGTAGAAGGTCGGCACCCCCATCATCACCGTCGCGCGCGGCAGCGCATCGACCACCGCATCGTTGCTGAAGCGCGGCAGCAGGATCATCGCCGCACCGGACGCGAGCGTGACGTTGGTGGCGACGAACAGGCCGTGGGTGTGAAAGATCGGCAGCGCGTGCAGCAGCACGTCGTCGGCCGAGAACCGCCACGCGTCCTTCAGCGTGAAGCAGTTGGACGCCAGATTGTCGTGTGTCAGCATCGCGCCTTTCGAGCGGCCGGTGGTTCCGGACGTGTAGAGGATGGCCGCCAGATCCTGCCCGGCGCGCGCGACCGTGTCGAACCGGGCCGATGCCCGGCGCGCGGCAACGGTGAGCGAGCCTTCGCCGCCGTCGTCCAGCGTCTCGACCCGCGCGACATTGGCGGCGCCGGCGGTGCGGAGGCTCGCGTCAAGCTGCGGCGCGCTGCAGACGAACAGCGCCGGTTCCGCATCGCGCAGGAAATAGTCGATCTCGCCGGCCGTGTAGGCGGTGTTGAGCGGAAGGAAGATAGCCCCGGCACGCAGGCAGCCGAGGTAGAACAGCAGCATGTCGACGCTCTTCTCGGCCTGGATGGCGACGCGGTCGCCGATCCCCACCCCCAAATCCCGCAGAACGTTGGCATAGGCGGCCGACCGTTCCTCGACATCGGCATAACTAACCACCGTTCCGTCCGGCAGGTACGCGAACGGCCGCGTTGCGTCAGCAGGAAAGCAGGCGCTGAGCCGGTTGTAGAGATTGGACATTGGCGAGACCCTTTTTTGTGTAACGGCACAGGTGAGGAACGGAACGGCAATAGCGTATATCAGGCCGCCCGCTTTCGTTTCCCGGGAAGCGGCGGCGCACCGGGATCGACAAGCCGGTCGATCTCCCGGGACCGCGCGACTTCCCCGGCCAGTGAAAAACGCTCGTGATTGGCCTCGATCCTGGCGGGATCATACAGGTAGTTGACCATGATGCCCCAGGATTCCCGCATCCCCCGAGCGCCGGGATTGCCCATCCAGTTGATCCGCTCCAGCCGGGCACCGTTGCCGAGGTGGAACCGGGCGACCGGGTCGAACCGGCGCCGGTCCTTGTCGGCCGGCATCGTCAGGTAGAGCGCACAAAGCTTCAGAAGCAGCGGTTTCAGTTGTTCGCTGACGTGCGGATCCCGTTCCCAGCCATCGACCGCGAGCGCCGCGCGCAGGGCGGCCGCATCCCCGGCGATACCGCGCAATTCCACGCCGGCCCGCGGCGACACCATCTCTTGCGGCAGCGTGCCGTCCGCAAGCTGCTTGTCGAGCCAGCGGCGAAACCCCGGCACGGGGGAAAGCGTGGAGAAATTCCGGATGTGCGGCAGCTCAAGCCGCAATATCTCCACCACCTGCTTGATCAGGAAATTGCCGAACGAGATGCCCCGCAAGCCGTTCTGGCAGCTCGAGATGGAATAGAAGATCGCGCTGTCCGCGCCCGCCGCATTCCGGCGCTGTGCCGCCTCATCCGTATCGCAGGCCAGCAGCGGGCCGACAGACTGGGCCAGCCCGGCGACCAGCGCCACCTCAACGAAGATCAGCGGTTCATCCGGCAGCGCCGGGTGAAAGAAGGCGAAGCAGCGGCGATCGGGCGCCAGACGGCGGCGCAGATCGTCCCACCCCTGAATCTCATGCACCGCCTCATAGGCGATCAGCTTTTCCAGGATTGCGGCCGGAGTTTGCCAGTCGATCTGACGAAGCTCCAGGAATCCCCTGTTGAACCATGAAGAGAACAGGTGGCGCAGGTCCGCGTCCAGCGCTGCGAGAACCGGCGCCTCCGCCATCAATGCCGGGATATTTTCGCGCAGCGTGACCAGCATCCGTGTTCCGCCCGCCCCCATGTTCATTCGGCGGAGCAGTTCCTGTCGCGGGGGTTCAGCGGCGTCGGCGAGGCGCACGGCCGCTGCCCAGTCTGGACTGTCCAGATAGCCTCGCGCCGCATCAGCCAGCGTGGCTCCATCGACCTGGAACTGTTCCGCAAGAAAGATCAGGAAGCGTCGTACCTGGTCCGGTGACAGGCCGGCCACGACCGCAAGCAGTTCCTGCGAAATCGCCGCGCCGGATGCCTCTCCGCGCGTCGACAGCAGCGCGCGGGCCAGCGCCTCGGCGCGCGCGGACGCATCCATCGTCGCCGCCGGCCACGCCACCAGGCTACGCCCCCGTTGCGCGACCGATTGCCAGAAACGCTCAACCCAGGAACGCAGATCCTCCCGCACGTCCAGACGACGCGGCGCGGCGCGGCGTACGCGGTCAAGCGCGGCATTGCGGCCACCAATGTGCACGACACTCTCCTAATGCGACTTTGATACACAATACTTGTTTATAATCCAATTTTTGCGTACGAATAATAGAGAAATAGACCAATCAACATGCAAGAGAGGATTTTCATGCACATTCTGCGTTGGTTGGATCCTCCCTCGCCCCCACTTCCGGCAGCCGGCGATAAAGACGCGGCGCGATGACGATCTCCGGCGTCGCGCTGCTCGCGATCTGCACCCTCATCGGCGGCTTCCTGGGCGACCTGCTCGGCGCCTGGCTTGGCGTGAAGGCCAATGTCGGCGGCGTCGGCATCGCGATGATGCTGCTGATTGCCGCGCGGCTGTGGCTGGCGCGACGCGGCGCGCTCAGTGTCGGTGTCGAGTCCGGCGTCGGCTTCTGGGGGGCGATGTACATCCCGATCGTCGTCGCGATGGCGGCCAACCAGAATGTCGTCGCGGCGGTGGAATCCGGCCCGATGGTGGTTGTCGCCGCGATCCTGACGGTCGTTGCCTGCTTTGCCGCCGTCGCGCTGATCGGTCGCCTCAGCAGCGCCACGGAAACGATGGATGAGATCGAGGCACGCCAGAACGCGGCGCGGGCCGAAGGAGGGGCGGCATGAGCGACGCCATCGCCCTGCTTGAACATATCCTGGCCGCCAACGCGTTGCTGACTGCCTTCGCCTTCGTCGGCGTCGTCATGTGGATTTCAGCCGCACTGTCCAGATATCTGACGCTGGGCCGCATCCACGGGTCCGCCATAGCCATCATCATCGGCCTGGCGCTGGCTTTCGGCGGCGGCGTCTGGTCCGGCGGGAAGAACGGATTGAGCGACATTCCGATGCTGTCGGGCATCGGCATCATGGGCGGCGCGATGCTGCGCGACTTCGCAATCGTCGCCACCGCGTTCGAGGTCGACGTCGTCCGCGCCCGTCAGGCCGGCGCGATCGGCGCGACCGCGCTGGTGCTGGGCACGATATTGCCGTTCATCGTCGGCGCGCTGGTTGCCTACGCATTCGGCTATCGGGACGCGATCTCGCTGACCACGATCGGCGCCGGCGCGGTGACCTACATCGTCGGCCCGGTGACCGGGGCGGCGCTGGGCGCCAGTTCCGCGGTGATGGCGCTGTCGATCGCGACGGGCGTGTTCAAGGCGGTCCTGGTGATGATCGGCACGCCGTTCGTCGCCAAGGCAATCGGCCTCAACAACCCGCGCAGTGCGATGGTCTTCGGCGGCCTGATGGGCACGGTGAGCGGCGTTTCGGCCGGGCTTGCCGCCACCGACCGGCGGCTGGTGCCCTATGGAGCGTTGACCGCGACATTCCATACCGGGCTTGGCTGCCTGGTCGCGCCGTCGCTATTCTTCCTCGGCGTTCGCGCGATCATGGGCTAAGCAACGCAGGTGGGACGCGCGAAGACGATGAACGACGAACGGATGCTGCTATCCGACCAGATCCGCAATGCCCTGACCGACGAGATCGCCTCGGGCCAGTTGCTGCCCGGCAGCGCGCTCGACGAGACCCTGCTGGCCGCGCGGTTCAACGCGTCGCGCACCCCGGTTCGCGAGGCGCTGCGCGAATTGGCCGCCAGCGGGCTGGTCGAGGCGCGTCCGCGCCGGGGCGTGATCGTCGCGCGCACCACGCCCGAGCGGATCATGGATATGTTCGAGGCGATGGCCGAGATCGAGGCGACATGCGTGCGGCTCGCCACCTACCGGATGACCCCGCTCGAACGCGGCGAGTTGATCGACCTGCATAACGCGTCCGCCGACATGGTCGCGGCGGGCGATGTCGATGCCTACGACGCCTTCAACCGCAAGTTCCACGAGAAGATCTACCTCGCGACCCATAACAGCTTCCTTGCGGAGCAGGCTCTTGCCACGCGCCTGCGGATGGCGGCGTTCCGCCGCACCCAGCTGCGCGAAAGCAATCGCATCGCCCATTCGCGCGCCGAACATCAGGCGGTCATCTCTGCCATCGCGCAGGGCGACGGCGAACAGGCGGCGCGGAACATGCGGGCCCATATGCTGAACGCCGCCAGCGCCCTTGCCCGGTACATCGCCACCGTGATGCGCCGGCCTTCCGATTCCGCCCCGCCCCCGGCTCCGGCACCGTAGCCCCGCCGCTTTCACGGAAAGAACAGGTGATTTCGCTTTTCGTCGATTGCGATCGCCCCCGATATCCCGCCTCTCGCCAGATGGAGTGCAATGTGAGCAGACACTTCCGCCTTCGCATCCTCTCGATTCCGCTTGCTTTGCTGGTGGCAAGCCCGGTGCTGGCTGCGCCGGCGGATGACCGTGCAATCACGGAGGCGGCTGGGAAAAGCCTGCGCGAGTTCGTCGAATTCCTCCACATCCCCAACGTCCGGGAAAAGTCCGCCGCCGACATGCGGCGCAACGCCGACTGGCTTGTCGCCGCGTTCAAACGCCACGGGCTGCGCAGCGAGCTGATGGCGGACGGCGACATCCCATGGGTGTTCGCCGAAGTTCCCGGCGCATCGAAGGCGAAGAAAACCGTGCTTTTCTACGCGCATATGGACGGCCAAGCGGTGTTCGCCAAGGATTGGGACCAGCCAGATCCGTTCGTCCCGATCCTGAAGGAAAAGGGCGCTGACGGCAAATATGCCGCCCTGTCCCTCGACCGGCTGTTCGAGGCGTCGCCGAACCCGGAATGGCGCGTGTTCGCGCGCTCGTCGGCGGACGACAAGGCGCCGATCATGATGCTGATGGCGGCCGTCGACGCACTGAAGACCGCCGGAAAGCAACCGGCGATCAACATCAAGGTCATTATCGACCCGCGCGAGGAAGGCGGCCCACCGACGATCAAGGACGTCATTGCGCGCAACCTCGATCGGCTGAAGGCCGATGCGGTCGCCATGCTCGACGGGCCGATGCACCCCAGCAACAAGCCCACGATCGTCTTCGGCAACCGCGGCGGCAGCGTCTTCGACCTGACCGTCTTCGCCAGCCGGTACGAACTGCACAGCGGCCATTACGGCAACTACGCGCCCAATCCCGTCTTCGGCCTGGGCCACCTCCTTGCATCGATGAAGGATGCCGACGGCCGCGTGCAGATCCCCGGATTCTATGACGGGGTCGACATGACACCGGCTTTCAAGCAGGTGCTGGCCGCTGTTCCTGAAGACGAAGCGGCGCTGCGGGAACGGCTGGGTATCGCACAGAGCGAGAAGGTCGGCGACAATTACCAGGAAACGCTCAACTATCCGACATTGAACGTCACTGCGCTCAAGGCCGGCGAACCCGGCAGCGGCCGGTCGATCATCCCGGCATTCGCCACCGCGTCGTTCGACATGCGCACCGTACCCGGCACGCCTCAGCCCCGGCAACTGGGCCTCATTCGGGAATGGGTCAAGCAACAGGGCTACCACCTGATCGACGGCGAGACGCCGACGGAGCAGGAGCGGCGCACCTATCCCCGCCTCGCCGCGATAACCGGCAGCAGTCGGGGCGGGGAAGCGCTGATGACCCCGCTCGACGCGCCGGTCGGCCTGTGGGCGCAGGCAGCGCTGCGCAAGGCGTTCAACGCGGAGCCGATCAGAATTCCGATCATGGGCGGCGGCGTGCCAAGCGGCCCGCTCGCCGATGGCCTGCGGATACCCATTCTGTTGATCCCGCTGGTCAATTCCGACAACAACCAGCATGCGGCGAACGAGAATTTGCGGGTCGGCAACTATTTTTCAGGGGTCAAGAGCCTCTATCATTTGCTGCGCGAGCCCCTGCCGCCCGGCAGGAACTAAGCCCCAAATCCCGGCTGAGATGCCGTTCTGGATGGGCAGAGCGACCTGTGGGGCGGCCGGATCTGCTGGAACGTCGCGCTGAACGTCAATCGGACGAAGCTGACCGAGATCACGCCGCTGCCGGTGGCGTTGCAGGGGCTGCCCAACATCGGCACGCTGACTACATCGGCCGAATATGCGCTGCGTTACCGCGCCCCGCGCGACAAGCAGATCGTCGGCTTCACCTATGAGCACGGGCTGTGGAACTTCGGCGTGCGCGAAACGCGGTGCGGCAAGCTCCGCCGGCTGAACAGTCCGATCAACAGCGCTTATTACATCGCGATCGAGAAGGCATAACATCGTCCAATCGAAGGCCCTGCGTATGGGTTCCCCACCAATCGCGGGGAACGGTGCAGCGCCTCATCGTCGCCTCCGGGCAGTCCTAGAAGTCGACCTTCGCCGACAGCCACAGCCGGCGCGGCTCCTGGTTGTTGATGTAGCGGTTGACGAAGGTCGGGTTGCCGTTGCTCGCCGTCGCCGGTTGGTAGTCGACGAAATTGCGGTTGAACAGGTTGTAGACCGTCGCGCTGATCGTCACTGCCTTGCCGATCTGGTACGCGCCGCCCAGGTGGAAAACGCTGTACGCCCGATAGTCGCCGTACAATGCCTTGGCGTTGGCGGATCCGCTGTCCGGCGTGCGATAGCGCCGGCTGCGATGCTCGCCGCGCAGCCACAGGCTGAACGCTTCGCTGGCCGCCCAGCGCAACTGGCCGTTCAGCATGTGCCTGGGCGTGTTCGACAGCGGCTCGCCCTTCGACGGCCCGCTTTTCTGCTCGCTGTCGGTATAGGTGTAGTTGCCCGACAGGGTCACCACCGGCACCGGCTGCCAGCGGAAAGAGAATTCCACGCCTTCCGTCCGCGCCTTGTCGATGTTGACCGACTGCCCGAACGTCGCCGTCGTCGGGTAGAAGCCGACGTCGACGCAGCCCGTCTTGGCATAATTGCCGGCGCGGTAATCGGCTTCGCTCACCCCGAAGGCGCAGTTGTCGACAGGCTGGTCGCTCGACGAGATCTTGTCGTCGAAATCGTTGCGGAAGAAGGTCAGGTTGGCGCGGAAATTGTCGCGATTGTCGTAGTAGATCGCCAGTTCGGTCGCCACGCTGGTTTCCGGCGTCAGCGTCGGCGTACCGATCAGCGGCAGCCGCCCCTGGCTGCCGAAGCCGTTGATGCCGGGGGCAAGCTGCTCCAGCCGCGGCGCCTTGTAGCCGCTGCTGACCCCGCCCTTCAGCGTCCAGTTGTCGGTAGCGTTCCACACCAGATAGCCGCGCGGGCTGAAATGGCTGCCGAAGGTCGAATGGTCGTCGTAGCGGCCGCCGACGGTCAGCGCGAGTGTCTCTGCGATCCGCCATTCGTCCTCGGCGAACACCGCCCACTGCTCGAAGGTGAACGGCGCGCTGGCGACGCCGTCGACCATCTTCGCGTCCCAGTACTGGCCGCCGATCGTGAAGGTGTGGTTGGCGATCCGCGACGACAATTTGGTGTCGAGGATGGTGCTGGTGCTCTCCAGCGTGCGCGGCAGTCCGCCCTTTATTGGCACCAGCGCCGGGATCAGCCGGCCCATCGTCTCGGTCTCGTTGCGCGACAGCGTCGTCTCGAGCGCGCCGAACGGCAGGCGCCAGTTGTGCGCCAGCACATATTGCTGCCGCTTGAACTCCAGCGCGTCGGCATAGCCGCCGGCAACGGTGTTCGTCCCCATCTGGCCGCTGGAGTTGTCGTACCACTGGTCGCCGAACTCGACGTCCAGCCACAGGTCGTGGTCGACATGCGGCGTCAGGCTCAGCCGCCCGCCGGCCGACCATATCCTGTTCTTGGTCGGGCTCGGCCCGAAGCCGGTGACCGGCACTGGCGTGCCCGCCAGGTTCAGATACTGGAGCTTCGACTGCTCGCGCTCGGAATAGCTACCGCGCAGCGCGACACCCAGCAGGTCGCGGACAAGCGGCCCGTTCAGGTACAGGTTGCCGCCGTAGATCGCGCCGAAATCGCCGTCGCCCTGCAACGTGTAATGCCCGGTCGCGGAACCGCCCCAGCGGTCGCCGACCTTGCGGGTGATGATGTTGACCACCCCGCCCATCGCGTCGGAGCCGTAGAGCGTCGCCACCGGGCCGCGCACCACCTCCACCCGCTCGATCGCCGACACCGGGGGCAGGAAGCTCGTCGCCGTTTCGCCGAAGCCGTTCGGGGTCACGCTGCCGGCGGTGTTCTGCCGCCGGCCGTCGATCAGGATCAGCGTCTGGTCCGATCCCATACCGCGGATGTTGATCGTCGATCCGCCAGACTTGCCGACGGATTCGCCGACATCGACGCCCTCGATATTGGCCATGATCTCGGTGATCGACACCGCGCGGATCGTCTCGATCTCCTCGCGCGCGATCACGCTGATCGATGCCGGCGCCTGCTCCACCTTCTGCTCGAAACCGGCGGCGGTGACGACAATCTCAGGCGCGGCGGCATCGGCTTCGGCGGCCGATGCGGGCGCCACGCACATCGCCGCGACGACAAGGCTGCCGCCACCCAGCATGGCTCGGCGAAGCGCTATGGACATTTCCGACATTGAACCCCCCAGATATTGAGACTAATTAGCAACAGCAGGTCGACGGGGCGCCTAGCCGATCGCTGTCCTGGAAGTCGACCGGGAACGGCACATCACGCGGGGGAGCAACACTTTGTCACAATGGATCGGGACGGACCGGGGAAGAGGCATGGCCCCGTCACCGGCGCTGCCGCCGGGGTGGCAGCAACCGGACCATATCGTCATCGTCGACGACGATCCGGCGATACGGACGCTGCTCTCCCGGATCCTGCGGGAAGTCGGCTACGACGCGAGCGGCGCGGAAAGCGCCGCAGAGCTTGAACGGATCATGGCCGAGCGCGCGGTCTCTCTGGTCCTGCTCGACATCATGATGCCGGGCATGGACGGGCTGTCGCTGTGTCGCGCAATCCGTGCGCGCAGCAAGGTGCCGGTGATCATGATCAGCGCGCGTGGCGGCGAAGCGGACCGGGTGGCCGGGCTGGATGTCGGCGCCGACGATTACATCGCCAAGCCGTTCGGGCGCCCCGAAGTGCTGGCCCGCATCCGCGCGGTATTGCGGCGGAGCGGAGACCTGCACCTGCCGCTCGACGTGCCGGCGCCGGAGTACTTCGCCTTCGGCGGCTGGCGCTACCGTCCCCGCCGGCGCGAATTGCTGGCGTCGTCGGGCGCCGAGGTCGAACTGACCGGGGCGGAGCACGAACTGCTGCTCACCCTGCTGCGCCATCCGCAGCGGATGATCGGCCGTGAGCGGCTGCTCGAACTGGCGCGCAGCCGCCTCAGCCATTCCTCGGACCGCAGCGTCGACGTGCTGATCAGCCGGCTGCGGCGAAAAATGGGCGACGGCCGGAGAGGCGGCCGCCGGCCGATGATCCGCACCATCCGCGGCGTCGGCTATATGATGGCGGTGGACGTGGAGGCCGGCTGATGCCCCGCCTGTCGCTTCCCGCCGGCATGGCCGGCCGCATCGCGCTGATCCTGATCGCGGCGGTGACGGTCGAATTCATCGGCAATTCGCTGATCAACCTGTGGCAGGAAAAGGAGCTGCTTTCCGCCGAGCGCACCCGCCGCATCGCCGGGCAGATCGTCGTCGCCGAACGTGTGGTGGCGGATGTCCGGCCGGACCGGCGGTCGCGCGTCGCCGCCGACCTGTCGCTCGACGGGCTTGTGCTGAACTGGGTGCCGGCGACCGTCATCGCCGATTCGAGCGCGGCCCACGCCCGGTTGCAACAGGTGAAGCACCGGCTGGTCGGCATGGCCCCCGCGCTCGCCGGGCGCGACATCCGGCTGGTGCTGATCGCCTCCGCCAAGAGCGGCAAGCGCGACCTGATCGGCGCGCTGCGCCTGGCCGACGGCAGCTTCGTCACCTTCCGCGTCACCCCGTTCCTCAACGCCCCGCCCGCCTTCGCGCTGGTCCTTGCCCTGCATCTGCTGCTGATCGCGGCGGTGCTCGGCATGGGGCTGCTGCTGGTCCGCGCGCTGGTCCGGCCGCTGCGCGCGCTGGCCGCCCTCGCCGACGCCACCGGGCAGGGCAGCGCGCCGGCAATGGTCATCGAAGGCCCGCGCGAGGTGCGCCGCGTCGCCACCGCCTTTGCCGCCATGCAGGCCCGGCTGCTGAGCATCATGGCGGAACATACCCAGGCGCTGGTCGCGGTGTCGCATGATCTGCGCACGCCGATCCAGCGGCTGCGGCTGCGCGCGGCGCTGCTGGCGGACAAGGATGCGCGCGGGGCGATCGACCGCGACCTTGCCGAGCTTGAAAAATTCGTCGGCTCGATCGTCAGCTTCATGCGCGGCGACGGGGCGGAGGCGGCGCGGCTGGTCGATGTCGCGGCGATTGCGATGACCGCCGTCGACGACGCCGCCGATGCCGGCGCGGCGATCACCTATCAGGGGCCGGACGCGCTGGCCGCGACATTGCGCCCGCTGGCGCTGAAACGCGCGCTCGCCAATATCGTCGACAATGCCGTCGCCCATGCCGCCACCATCCGGGTCAGGCTGACGGCCGACGCGGCGGCGATCCTGCTGACCGTCGAGGATGACGGCCCCGGCATCCCGGCGGACCGGCGGGCGGAGGTGTTGCTGCCGTTCCGGCGGCTTGAACCGGCACGGCACGAGGACAGCGGCGGCGCCGGCCTTGGCCTGCCGATCGCCAGCCGGGCCGTCGCCACGCTGGCGGGCACGCTGACGCTGGGGGACAGCGCGCTCGGCGGCCTGTCGGTCACCCTGCGCCTGCCGCGCCACGGCGCGGCGCCGGCGGAATAGCGCCCTCGCCCGTACACGCACCACGCATCCGGCACCTGCCGGCGCCGCTAGAACAGGGCGCAGCCTATTCCAGCATCGCGCGGAACCCGGACGACATCGCCTCTCCGGCGTCGGACTGGATCAGCGCGGCAAGCCCTTCCGCCTCGGCCAGGGCCAGGCCCGCTTCCGGCCCGAGCACGGTCAGCGCCGTCGCCCAGGCGTCGGCCAGCATGCATTGCGGGTGCAGCACGGTCACCGAATGCACGCCGTTGGCCAGCGGCCGGCCGGTGCGCGGGTCGATGCTGTGGGCGTAACGCTGCCCGCCATGGGCAAACCAGCGGCGATAGTCGCCCGATGTCGCCACCGCCATGCCGTGCAGGGCAACGCGGCTTGGGGCGAAACCGGCACCGGGCGGCAATTCCAGGTCGACCCACCAGGGCTGGCCGTCCGGCTTCACCCCGGCGCCGCGCAGTTCGCCGCCAACCTCGACCAGGAAATGCGCGATGCCGCTGGCGAGCAGATGCTCGGCCACGCAGTCGACGCCATAGCCCTTGGCGATGCCTGAAAAATCCAGCTCGGCGGCGCGGGTCCGGCGGGCGCGCAGACAGGGCGCGTCCAGCTCGATCGCGTCATGACCGGCCTCGGCCAGCGCCGCGGCGATCGCGACATCGGTAGGGGGCGCGCCGCTACCCGGTTTCGGGCCGAAACCCCATTGGTCGACCAGCGCGCCGATCGCCGGGTCGAACGCGCCGCCGCTCAGCGCCGCCACATCCAGCGCCGCCCGCAGCACGGTCACGAAGGCCGGCGGCAGCGCCTGCCAAGCGCCGACCGGGCTGCGGTTGAACCGGCTGATGTCGGACCCCGGCTCCCACGGACTCATCTCGGCGACGACGGCGTCCAATATCCGCTGGATCGCCGCCGCCAGCCCCGGCGGCGGGGACACCGCCCGCACCGACCAGCTTGTCCCCATCGTCCGCCCGGCGAGCGCCGCAACGCTCCCCGCCGCGTCGCGCCGGGCGAAGGCGGCGGGGGACAACGCCGGCGGGATCAGGATGCGGGGTGGCTGCCGGTTCAGGGCGCCAGCACCTCAAGCGTCGCGACATAGCTGGCGACGCGGCCGGGCGCGGCGGCGGCGTCCGGGCCCATGCCGCGACCGGTCGTCACGTTCAGCCAGTACATGCCCGCCGTCGGCCAGGTGATCGTCACCTTGCCGTCCGCCCCGGTCTTCAGGTCGATCTGGTTCAACTGGTCGCGATAGCGGATGCCGCCGGGGATGACGGTGACCGGCAGGTCCGCCGCGGGCTTGCCGTCGAGCAGGAACTGGAAGGTCGCCGGTTCGCCGGCGATCAGGTCGTTCGGGTGGGTCACCGGCACCAGTTCCAGCCCATTGTTGGTCGGCGCCAGCGCCGTCGTCGTCGGCTCGCCGACGGTCACGAATATCTCGTTGCGGCTGCTGGTCGTCGTCGTCTTGACGTTGGTCGCACCGGCCGGAACCGCCTGCGCCAGCGTTGCGGCGGTGGTGCCGCGCGGCAACCGCTCGGTCTTGCCGTTCAGGTCGTAGCTGCCCATCATCCCGTCCGCCACCGACGCGATCTTGTAGGTGCCCTTCTGGGTCAGGTGGACGTCGAAGGTGCTGCGGTAGCGCGCGGTCAGCGCATTCTCGATCTTCGCCTCGCTGCCGTCGGGCGCCAGCGCCTTGACGTTGTTCAACCGCATCGGCTGATGCTCGAAATAGAACAGGTCGTTGGACACCGCGGCGTCGACATTGACCCAGACGTCATCGCCGGACAGGACGGTGGCCGACGGCAGCATCCACTGCCGGTGGGCCGCCGCCGGGCTGGCCAATGTCGCGGTAAACATGGCGGACAGGGCCAGGGTGGCCAGGCTGCGTGCGATACGGATGTTCATGACGATACTCCCCGATTAGCGCCGAAAGGCGATGGTGACTGCACCCAGTTCCGACATGCCGGCGGCACGCGCGGTCTGGCCCGGCTTTGGCGGCCAGGAAAACGGCAGGCGAAGCAGTTCACGGCCGCCGACCTCGCGGGACGCCTCGACGACCAGCGTGTAATCGCCGGCCGCCAATGTGCCGAGGGCGCCCTTGCCGGCGGTGAAACTGATCTTGTGGGTCCCCGGCGCGCGGGTCGCGCCGGTCACGCCGTCGGCCGGGAACTTCATGCTGCGGCCGGACACGCGCCACCATTGCCGCACGTCGCGCAGCCATTTGGTGCCCTCGTTGTCCTTCATGTCGAAATCGTACCAGACGGCGATCGTCTTCGCCGGCGCCCCGGCCTTCTCCAGCCAGAAGGCGACGTAAGGCCGGTGGTATTCGGCGACCTTCAGCTGCGGGATGGCCACGGTCACGTCCATCGTCTGCGCCGTCGCCGGCGCCGCGAACAGGACCGGCATGCCGATCGCCGATCCGGCCAGGATTACACGGTGGGAAAGCTGCATGACACGATGTCCTCAGTGGATGAAAATAATGGCGACCGCCGCCGGGATGAGCAGGCCGAAACCGACCAGCGGCCAGGTGCTGCGCCGCTTGGCCGCGTGCAGCTGGAGCAGGAACAGCCCGGTCAGCGCAAACACCATGCAGGCGAAGGCGAAGATATCGATGAACCATTTCCACGCGGTGCCGGCATTGCGGCCCTTGTGCAGGTCGTTCAGGTAGGAAATCCAACCGCGGCTGGTCGATTCGCTGGTCGCCTCGCCAGTCGCGCGGTCGATCGCGACCCAGCCGTCGCCGCCGGGGCGCGGCAAGGCCAGATAGACCTCGTCGGCCGACCATTCGGCATCGCCGCCGGACTTGACCGAAAATGTCTCGCTCACCCACTCCGCCAGCGCCGGGGGCAGCGGCTTCTTCTCGTCGCCACGGTCGTCCGGCGCGATCAGCGGCAGCAGCGCCTGCGGCAACTGGCCGGTTTTTTCCACCGTCACCGGGCTGGCCTCGATCTCCGCGGCATGGTTCAGGGTGAAGCCGGTGATGGTGAACAGCAGCAGCCCGATCAGGCTGATCGCGGAGCTCATCCAGTGCCAGGTATGAAGCTGTTTGAGCCAGAACGCCTTGCCGGTGCGCTTCGGAGCAGAGCTGGCACGCGTCGTTCGGGGCATCGGCGCCACGCATAATCCTCTAATTCACGAATGTCGGCGCATATCGAGATTGATTTTCATTTTCAACACCCCTGTTCCATCAGCACGCGTCCGGGGTCAACTGCGCGGCGGCTGGCGGCGGTAGCTGAGCGCCTCGGCGACATGGATGCGCCCGACGGCACCGCCGCCCGCAAGGTCGGCGATCGTCCGCGCCACGCGCAGCACCCGCACATAGCCGCGCGCCGACAGCCGCAACGCCTCCGCCGCCTGGGTGAGCAGCGCGCGGCCGGCCGCATCCGGCGTCGCCACCGCGTCGAGCACCGCGCCGTCCGCCTCGGCGTTGGTCCGCGCCGCCTGCCCGTCGTAGCGCGCGGTCTGCACCGCCCGCGCCGCTGCGACCCGCGCCGCGACCTCGGCCGATCCTTCCGCCGGCGGCGGCAGCACCAGATCGGCGGCGCTGACCGCCTGCACCTCGACATGCATGTCGATCCGGTCGAGCAGCGGGCCGGATATCTTCGCCTGGTAGTCGGCGGCGCAGCGCGGCGCGCGGGCGCAGGCCAGCGCCGCGTCGCCCAGATGGCCGCAGCGACAAGGGTTCATCGCCGCGATCAGCTGCACCCGCGCCGGGAAGGTGACATGGGCATTGGCCCGCGCGATGCTGACCGTGCCCGCCTCCAGCGGCTGGCGCAGCGAATCGAGCACCGCCCGCTGGAACTCCGGCAATTCGTCGAGGAACAGCACGCCAAGATGGGCGAGGCTGACCTCGCCCGGCCGCACCTTCAGCCCGCCGCCGGTCAGCGCCGCCATCGACGCGGAATGGTGCGGCGCGCGAAACGGCCTGGTGCGCGACAGCCGGCCACCCTCCAGCAGCCCGGCGACGCTCGCGACCATCGACACTTCCAGCGCCTCGGCGGCGGTCAGCTCAGGCAATATCCCCGGCAGGCACGCCGCCATCAGCGACTTGCCCGCCCCCGGCGGCCCGACGAACAGCAGGTTGTGGCCGCCTGCCGCCGCGATCTCCAGCGCCCGCTTCGCCGTTTCCTGCCCCTTTACCTGCCGCAGGTCGGGGCCGGCGCCCGGCGGCTCCGCCTCTCCCGGCGCGGGCGGCGCCAGCACCGCCGATCCCTTGAAATGGTTGAGCAGCGCCAGCAGGTCGGGGGGTGCCACCACCTCGACCGCGCCCGCCCAGGCCGCCTCCGCCCCCTGCGCCGCCGGGCAGACCAGCCCCCGCTCCCCTTCGGCCGCGAACAGCGCGGCGAGCAGCACGCCGCTGACCGGCGCGATCCGCGCGTCCAGCCCCAACTCGCCGAGCACGACGTAGCGCGCCAGCGTCTCGGCATCGACGACCCCCATCGCACCGAGCAGCGCCAGCGCGATCGGCAGGTCGTAATGCGATCCCTCCTTCGGCAGGTCGGCGGGGGAAAGGTTGACGGTGATCCGCTTGGGCGGGAGGGCAAGGCCGAGCGCGGCGATCGCCCCGCGCACCCGCTCCCGGCTTTCGGCCACCGCCTTGTCGGGCAGGCCGACGACGATGAAGGCCGGCACTCCGGGGGTTAGCTGGACCTGCACCTCGACGCCGCGCGCTTCCAGCCCGATGAACGCCACCGTCCCGACATGCGCGACCATAATCCCCCCTGTTACGCAATGCCTTACGCCGCCGCCCGTGCCAAAGTCGAGCCGCGAAATCGCACGGCGGAACCCGCTTGCGGAGGAGCCGTCGTCATTGCGAGCCGCGCAGCGGCGCGGCAATCCACCGCCGGCGCCCCGGCACCGCGCGCCGCGATCCCGTCCCGCGCCCCTTTCCGCCCCCGCCGGCGATTGACTCGCGCGGCGCTTTTGCCTATCCGCCCGCCTCGACACGGCCGCCGTCTCGGTGGCCCTTTTTGTTCGAATTCTAGGGAATGAGCGATGAAGCGCACTTTTCAGCCGAGCAAGCTGGTTCGCGCCCGGCGGCACGGGTTCCGCGCCCGCAAGGCGACGGTGGGCGGCCGCAAGGTGCTGGCGGCGCGCCGTGCCCGCGGCCGCAAGGTGCTATCGGCCTGACGACGCTTACGGCCCGCGCGGATTTCCTCGCGGCCAATTCCGGGCGCCGGGCGCCGATGCCCGGCTTCGTCCTGCTCGTCAGGGACCGTCGTGACGGCGACCCGGCGATGCGAATCGGCTACACCGTAACCAGGAAGATCGGCGGCGCCGTCGTCCGCAGCCGGATGAAGCGGCGCCTGCGCGCACTCGCGCGCGCTATCCTGCCGGAAGCCGGGGTTGCCGGGGCGGACCATGTGCTGATCGGCCGAGCCGGCGGCATAGAGCGCGATTTCGCCCGCCTGCGCGAGGAATTGCGCAAGGCCCTTCGCAAGGCCGGCGGATGATCGCGCGGCTCTGCATCGGCCTGGTCCGGCTGTGGCAATGGGGCCCGTCGGTCGTGCTGCCGCCCAGTTGTCGTTACGCGCCGTCCTGTTCGGCCTATGCAATCGAGGCGCTTCGCCGCTATGGCGCGGTGAAGGGCGGCTGGCTCGCGCTCCGGCGGATCGCGCGCTGTCATCCCTGGGGCGGATCGGGCTACGACCCGGTGCCATGACCAAGGCGGGAGTAATCGGTGGATAATATGCGCAACATGATCCTGGCGATCGTGCTGTCCGCACTTGTGCTGTTCGGCTGGAGCATGGTTTCGGAACGCTATTTCCCGGCGCCGAAGCCGGCGCCGACGGCAACCGCCACGGCCGCTGCCGGCCAGCCGCCGGCCACTGCCGACGCGACGCCCGCCGCCGCCGCGCCGCAGGCGTTGCGCAACCGCAAGCTGGTGCTGGCGGAAGGACCGCGCATCCGCATCGATACGCCGAACCTCGCCGGCTCGATCAACCTCAAGGGCGCGCGGATCGACGATCTGGTGCTGAAGCGCCACCGCCAGACGCTGGACAAGGATTCGCCGCCGGTCCGCCTGCTGTCGCCGGCCGGCGCCGCCCACGCCTATTTCGCCAGCTTCGGCTGGACCGGGGAAAATGTCGCGCTGCCGGGGCCCGACACGGTGTGGACCGCCGATGCCGACGCGATGGTGCCGGGCAAGCCGCTGAACCTGCGCTGGGACAACGGCGCCGGCCAGACCTTCACCATCCAACTGACCGTCGACGCCGACTATATGTTCACCGTCCGCCAGACAGTCGCTAATGCCGGCGCTGGGACGATCGCGGCGCGGCCCTATTCGCTGATCGCCCGCTACGGCGAATCTCCCGACCCGCACGACAAGAGCAGCTGGACGATCCACACCGGCCCGGTCGGCTTCTGGGCGGGCAAGGACCATTTCAACATCGACTACAAGAATCTCGATGAGGACGGCGCCCAGGGCACTCGCTTCCAGATCGACAAGGGCTGGCTCGGCTTCGGCGACAAATACTGGCTGACCGCGCTGATCCCGGACCAGAACGCGACGGTCGACGCGGCGCTGTTCGCGCGTACGCCCGGCGAATACAACGCGGTATTCAACCCGGCGCAGCCGACCCTGCTCGCGCCCGGCCAGGCGCTGACCACCGGCAGCAAGTTCTTCGCCGGGGCCAAGGACGTCCATCTGCTCGAACGCTACGAAAAGGAAGGCGCCTATCAGCTCGACCTGTCGATCGACTGGGGCTGGTTCTACTGGTTCGAACTGCCGATCTTCTACCTGCTCGACTGGCTGTTCAAGCTGTGCGGCAATTTCGGCGTCGCCATCCTCGGCCTGACCGTGATCGTGCGCGGCCTGATGTTCCCGATCGCGCAGAAGCAGTTCGCGTCGATGGCGGCGATGCGCGCCGTCCAGCCGAAGATGAAGGCGCTGCAGGAACGCTACAAGGACGACAAGCCGAAGCTGCAGCAGGAAATGATGGCGCTCTACAAGGCGGAAAAGGTCAACCCGCTCGCCGGCTGCCTGCCGACCTTCCTGCAGATCCCGGTGTTCTACGCGCTCTACAAGGTGCTGATGCTGACGATCGAGATGCGCCACCAGCCGTTCGCGCTGTGGATCAAGGATCTGTCGGCGCCCGATCCGCTGACCCCGGTCAACCTGTTCGGCCTGCTGCCGTTCACCCCGCCGCCGTCGCTCGGCATCGGGGTGCTGGCGATCCTGCTCGGCGTCACCATGTGGCTGCAATTCCGCCTGAACCCGACGCCGATGGACGATGTTCAGAAGAAGGTGTTCGGCTTCATGCCGTGGATTCTGATGTTCGTGATGGCGCCGTTCGCCGCCGGGCTCCAGCTCTACTGGGTGATGTCCAATACGCTGACCATCCTCCAGCAGAAATGGCTGTACAGCAGGCATCCCGCCCTGCTCGCCGCCGAAGGCAAGAAATGACCAATGACGGGGTGGAGGCCAGGGGGGTGGAGGCCGGCCGGCGCCTGTTCGCCGGCCCGGTCACTTTCCTGAAATCGGCGCCCAGCCTCGAATTCCTGCCCGATCCGATGGTGCCGGAGGTGGCGTTCGCCGGCCGGTCCAACGTCGGCAAGTCGTCACTGCTCAACGCGCTGACCGGCCGCAAGGCGATCGCCCGCACATCGAACACGCCGGGGCGGACGCAGGAACTGAACTTCTTCGATGTCGGCGAACCGCTGGCCCTGCGGCTGGTCGACATGCCGGGCTATGGTTTCGCCAAGGCGCCGAAGGACGTCGTGCGCCGCTGGCGCGGGCTGATCGGCGATTTCCTGCGCGGCCGGGCGGTGCTGAAGCGCACGCTGGTGCTGGTCGACAGCCGCCACGGGCTGAAGGATGTCGACCGCGAACTGATGGCGATGCTCGACGCCGCCGCCGTCGGCTACCGGCTGGTGCTGACCAAGGCGGACAAGGTCAAGCCGACGGAGCTTGCCGCCACCGCCGCCGCCGTCGCGGCGGAGGCCCGCACCCACCCCGCCGCCTACCCGGAGATCCTCGCCACCTCCAGCGAGACCGGCCAGGGCATAGCCGAGCTGCGCGCCGCCGTCGCCGAGGCGATCGGCTAGACAGTCCCGGCGCCAGCCCTTACCCAACGCCGTCCACGAACGGAGGCGGCGGTGCTCAAGCTCATCATCGGCAACAAGGCATATAGCAGCTGGTCGCTGCGCGGCTGGCTCGCGGTCAAGCAGTCCGGCCTGCCGTTCGAGGAAATCACCGTGCCGCTGTTCGACGCCGAATGGGACCGGCGGCGCGAGGGCGACGAATTCGCGCCCAGCCAGGGCAAGGTGCCGATCCTGTGGGACGGCGACACCGTGGTCTGGGATTCGTTGGCGATCGTCGACTGGCTGGCCGACAGCGTCGGTCGCGACCGCTTCTGGCCGAAGGACGACGCAGCCCGCGCGATGGCGCGGTCGATGGCGGCGGAAATGCACTCCAGCTTCGCCGCGCTGCGCCGCGAACACGGCATGAATGTCCGCCGCCACTACCCGCCCACCCAGCTCACCGAGGAGGCGACGGCGGACATCACCCGCGTCGTCGGCCTGTGGGCGGAAGCACGCTCGCGCTACGGCAGCGGCGGGCCGTTCCTGTTCGGCACGTTCAACGCCGTCGACATCATGTTCGCGCCGGTCGTCACCCGCTTCGTCACCTATTCGATCCCGGTACCGCGCTTCGCCCAGGCCTATATGGAGGCGGTGCTCAACCACCCGTGGATGCAGGAATGGATCCTCGCCGCGCAGGACGAACCCTGGGTGATCGAGAAATACGAGCACCCGGTCACCTGACCCTCCCTCCCCGACCGAATCGATTCGGCGTTTTCCGTGCACGCCGCGCGGCGGGCTTGGGCGGCCAGGCGAAAACGGACGTCGCGGAATCGGACGTTTCGGCCGCCTCGCTTGTCTCCGCCGGGGCCGGCGGTCCAATAATGCCCCTCGGCGCGCGCCGCGCCGGTTGCGGCTGAAGGGAAAGACATGCCGACCGTCTCCATCGACGATTACCGGGCCCTGGTCGGGAAGCCGCTCGGCAGTTCCGGCTGGCTGACGGTCAGCCAGGAGATGATCGACCGTTTCGCCGACGCGACCGGCGACCACCAGTTCATCCATGTCGATCCCGAACGCGCCGCGGCGACGCCGTTCGGCGGCACTATCGCCCACGGCTTCCTGTCGCTGTCGCTGATGTCGGGCCTCTACGAGACCGCCGACCTGCCGCGCCCGGCCGGCATGCGGATGGGGGTCAACTACGGCGGCGACAAGACCCGTTTCCTGACCCCGGTGCGCGCCGGCAAGCGCGTCCGCGCCCATTTCCAACTGCTCGCCTTCGAGGAAAAGCAGCCCGGCCGCCACCAGCAGACGATCGAATATGTGTTGGAAATAGAGGGGGAGGAAAAGCCCGCCCTGGTTTCCGAATGGATCATGCTGATCTTCACCTGATAACCTAGGAGCAAAGTTCATGCGCGACGCCGTCATCGTTTCCACCGCCCGCACCCCGATCGGCCGCGCCTATCGCGGGGCGTTCAACAATACCCCGGCCCCCACCCTCGGCGCCCACGCGATCCGCGCCGCCGTCGATCGCGCTGGCATCGATGGCGCCGAGGTCGACGACGTCTGCTTCGGCGCCGCCCTCCAGCAGGGGTCGCAGGCGACTAACATCGCCCGCACAGCCCTGCTCCGCGCGGGCCTCCCGGTAACGGTGTCCGGCATGTCGCTCGACCGGCAATGCTCGTCCGGCCTGATGGCGATCGCCACCGCCGCCAAGCAGATCATCGTCGACAACATGGATATCTGCGTCGGCGGCGGTCTGGAATCGATCTCGCTGGTCCAGACCAAGGAGATGCGCGTCGCCCCCGACCCCGAACTGGTCGCGATGCACAAGGACATCTACATGCCGATGCTCGGCACCGCCGAGACCGTTGCCAAGCGCTACAATATCAGCCGTGAGGCGCAGGACGCCTATGCCCTCCAGTCTCAGCAGCGCACCGCCGCCGCCCAGGCCGCCGGCCGCTTTGACGACGAGATCGTGGCGACGACCGCGACGATGGCAGTGACCGACAAGGAAACCGGCGCCGTCACCTACAAGGAGGTCACGCTGGCGAAGGACGAGGGCAACCGCCCGGAAACGACGCTGGAGGGCCTCGCCTCGCTGAAACCGGTGCTCGGGCCGGACATGAACATCACCGCCGGCAATGCCAGCCAGTTGTCCGACGGCTCGTCGGCGGCCGTGCTGATGGAGGCGAAGCTGGCGGAGAAGCGCGGCCTTGCCCCGCTTGGCCGCTATGTCGGCATGGCGGTTGCCGGGACCGAGCCGGACGAAATGGGCATCGGCCCCGTCTTCGCCATCCCGAAGCTGCTCAAGCGCTTCAACCTGAAGATGGACGATATCGGCCTTTGGGAGCTGAACGAGGCGTTCGCCGTGCAGGTCCTCTACTGCCGCGATACGCTCGGCATCCCCGACGAATTGCTGAACGTCGATGGCGGCGCGATCTCGATCGGCCATCCCTATGGCATGTCGGGCGCGCGCATGACCGGCCACGCGCTGATCGAGGGCAAGCGCCGCGGCGCAAAATATGTCGTGGTGACGATGTGCATCGGCGGCGGCATGGGCGCCGCCGGCCTGTTCGAGGTTCTGTAATGATACGGCCACCGGGCCGGGGCGGAAAAGCTGCCCCGGGCCCGGTGGCCGTTCAGCGCTAAACGACCGATGGCGCGTCCGGCGCGTCAGTCTGCTGGGGTACCAGCCCTTCGAACCGCGTGCCCTTGGCGCGCAGGATCGGCTCTATCTCCCGGAAGAACCGGCCGTAATGATAAAAAGGCACGCTGGGCCATAGATGGTGGACCAGATGGACGTCGTGCCCCATGTAGAGCAGCGGCCCGACTAGCGGCACCTTCATGATCCGCGCCTGAAGATAACGATTGCCCTCGACGAACGGCGTATGCGGCAGCCATTGCTGGAACGTGCCGAGCATCAATCGACCAAGCGCGGCGGGGATGACGAACAGGGCGAACACCACCTCGCCATAGCCAATCGCCACCATCGCCCAGACGAACAGGCACAGACCGGTATGAGCGGCGATATGTACCCGCCATTCCCGTTCCGTCATGATATCGCGCGTGTCGAGATAGCCGGTATCGAAACCGATCCTGTCGAATACCCATTTGACGACCGGAATCGGGATCAGGTTGGCGATGATCGACACCACCCAGATCAGCAGCAGCCGCGCGTAGCTGCCCTTCAGGAAGATGTCAGGGTCGCGCGCGGTGTTGGTATGGGCATGATGCGCAAGATGGGTCCGCTGGAGCAGCGGCCAGGTCGTGCCGATCGCCACCGAGCCAACCCAGCCGAGCGCGTTGTTGATCGGATCGAACACTCGCGCCCGCCGCATCAGGTTGCGGTGCAGCGCCTCGTGTACGATCGTATAATGCATATAGGCGGTGAAGCCTAGGATCGGGGTTGCCGTCCATAAGCCAATCCACCCGCTCAGCGCCGCAGCGACGATCGCCAGATGCACCACCGGCAGGACGAAGGCATAGATGATCGTCGGCCACGCCACGTCCGGCGACAGCGCCCGCGCCGCCGCCCGCTCGGCTGCGATGCTATTCTCCGTCATTCACCACCCCGATCGTGGATTCAGCCGAATCGATAGCAGTTCAGCGCCCGAATCGAAAGCGGAGCGTCAGGCGTGCGCGGCGATCCATTCTTCCAGCACCGGCGCGATCTGCTGGCGCCACCGGCTGCCGTTGAAGATGCCGTAATGCCCGACGCCCCGTGCCAGATGATATTTCTTGGCCACCGCCGGCAGGCGGGTTGCCAGCTTCAAGGCCGCCTTCGTCTGGCCGACACCGGAAATGTCGTCGCGCTCACCCTCAACCGCTAGCAGCGCGATGTCGGTGATCGCCGCCGGATCGACCTCCGTACCGCGATGAGTCATCGTGCCGAGCGGCAAAGCGTGGCGCTGGAACACCATGTCGACGGTTTGCAGGTAGAATTCCGCCGTCATGTCGCAGACCGAACGATATTCGTCGTAGAAATCCTTGGCGGCGTCCGCCTCCTCCCCGTCTCCGGCGACAAGGTGCTTGAACATCTCCCAGTGGCTCATCATGTGGCTGCCAAGGTTCATCGACATGAAGCCGGCGAGCTGGAGGAAACCGGGATAGACCCGCCGCCCGGCGCCGGGGTGGTTGAATGGCACGGTGACGATGACATTCTGCTCGAACCAAGCGCGCGGGCGCTCCGTCGCTAGCGTGTTGACCGCCGTCGGTGCCTCGCGCGTGTCGATCGGCCCGCCCATCATCGTCAGCGTCCGCGGCCGGCATGGATGGTTGGCGGCCGACATCAGCGCAGCGGCGGCGTAGCAGGGGACGGACGGCTGGCATACTGCCAGCATGTGCGCCCCCGGGCCGACGCGCTCGAGGAACGCGATGATATAGTCGATATAATCATCGAGGTCGAAACGCCCGTCGGCAAGCGGCACCTGCCGCGCATCCCGCCAATCGGTGATGTACACGTCATGGCCAGGCAGCATCCGTTCAACGGTGCCGCGCAACAGTGTCGCATAGTGGCCGGACATCGGTGCGGCGATCAGCAGCCGCGGCTGCCCTTCCACCCCTTCGCGCCGGAAATGCTTGAGCTGGCCGAACGGCAGGCGCAGCGCGATTTCCTCCTGTACCGCGACGCGCTTGCCGTCGACCGTCGTCTCGACCAGCCCGAATTCCGGCTTGCCGCGCGGTGCAGCAGCGTGCGCGAACACTTCCAGCGCCGATGCGATGATCGGTCCTCCGCCGAAATAGGCCATCGGGTTTGCTGGATTGGCGAGCAGTTCGGCACCGGCATTGGCCATCGCGCTTGCCCCAGCCAGAAGCGAGCGCTGCATTTCATAGGCACTATAGAGCATTCACGATCCCCACCCGCGCCCCCGACCCCGGGGCGCAAGCGCGAAACCTACGCGCATTTGTCACCGCGTTGCAACACGTCAGCGCAAGCAGCGCTGTCCCGTTTCGAGTTGCCGTTCCCGACGGCATCTTCGCGACAGGCGGCCGCAGCCGCCCAACCGCGACGCTGCGCATTGAGGGACGCCCGCCCCCCTGCTAGAGGGCGGCATGGCCGACGAACCCAACGGTGGCGGCGAGCGCAAGCTCGGCAATCTCAGGATGATCTGGGCCCACGCGGCCCGCTATCCGGAGCATATAACTGGCGCGGCACTGGCGCTGCTGGTCGCCGCGGCGGCCACCCTCGCAATCCCCAGCGGATTCAAACGGATCATCGACAACGGCTTCGTTGCTCATGGCGGCAATGTCGCGCCCTATTTCCACTATCTGCTGATGATCGTCGTCGTGCTGGCAATCGCGACGGCGCTACGCTTCTATTTCGTTTCCTGGCTGGGCGAGCGGGTCGTCGCCGACATCCGCAAGGCAGTGCAGACCAACTTGCTCCGCCTCGCCCCCCGCTATTTCGAAGAGAATCGCCCGTCGGAGATCGCTTCGCGGATGACCGCCGATACCTCGGTGATCGAGCAGGTGGTCGGCACGACCATTTCCGTTGCGCTGCGCAACGTCGTGATGGGCATCGGCGGCATCGTCTATCTGTTCATGCTGGCGCCGAAGCTGGCGGCGATGCTGCTGCTCGGCATTCCGCTGGTCGTACTGCCGATCGTGCTGATCGGGCGGCAGCTGACCGCGATTTCCCGCCAGAGCCAGGATCGGGTGGCGGAAGTCGGCGCGATCGTCGCCGAAACGCTTGGCGCGATGAAGATCGTCCAGGCATTCGGCCAGGAGAAGCGGGAACGGTCGCGCTTCAGCGAGGCAGTGGACCGGGCGTTCGGTACCGCACGGCGGCGCATCGTGATCCGCGCCGGGATGACGGCGGTGGTTATCGCGTTGATTTTCGGGTCGATCACCATGGTGATGTGGCAGGGCGCGCTGGATGTGGCGCAGGGCAGCATCTCCAGCGGTGACATTGCCGCCTTCGTGCTGACCGGCGGGCTGGTCGCCGGGGCGTTCGGCGCGCTGACCGAGGTTTACGGGGATCTGCTGCGCGGCGCCGGCGCCGCAGGGCGACTGGGCGAATTGCTGGCGGAAACGCCGGAAATCCGCGCCCCCGCTATACCGGTGGCGCTGCCCGAGCCGCCGCGCGGCCATCTGGCTTTCGACCATGTCACTTTCCATTATCCGACCCGGCCCGATGTCGCCGCGCTCGACGATTTCAGCCTGGCGGTGGCGCCGGGCGAGACGGTGGCGGTGGTCGGCCCGTCCGGTGCCGGCAAATCGACATTGTTCCAGCTCGCCCAGCGCTTCTACGATCCACAGCAGGGTAGCGTCCGGCTCGACGGCGTCGCGCTGCCAGATGCCGACCCGGCGGCGATCCGCGCCCGCATCGCGATGGTGCCTCAAGAAACGGTGATCTTCGCCGCCTCCGCCCGCGACAATCTGCGCTACGGCCGGTGGGATGCCGACGACCACGCGTTGTGGGCAGCGGCGGAAGCGGCCAACGCCGCCGGTTTCCTGCGCGCCCTGCCCGACGGGCTGGACACGTTCATGGGCGAAGGCGGCGCACGCCTGTCTGGTGGCCAGCGCCAGCGGCTGGCGATCGCCCGCGCGATCCTGCGTGATTCGCCGATTCTGTTGCTCGACGAGGCGACATCGGCACTGGACGCGGAAAGCGAACGGCTGGTCCAGACGGCGCTTGAACGGCTGATGGCCAACCGGACGACGGTGGTCGTCGCCCACCGGCTGGCGACGGTGCGCGCCGCCGACCGGATCGTCGTGATGGCCGACGGGCGGATCGCCGAGGAAGGCAATCACGACAGTCTGTCCGCCGCCAACGGGCTGTACGCCCGCCTCGCCCGGCTGCAGTTCGAAGGGCTGGCGGCCTAGGCCCTGTGCCGGCGATCGACCCGAGCCTGCTGCTGCGCGCCTACGCGATGGGCGTGTTCCCAATGGCCGAGGCCCGCGATGCCGACGATGTCTACTGGGTTGAGCCGCGGATGCGCGGCGTGTTGCCGCTCGACCGTTTCCATCTATCGCGCTCGCTGGCCAAGACGGTCCGCTCGGACCATTTCACCGTCACCGCCGACCGTGCCTTCGCCAAGGTCATCGCTGCCTGTGCCGAAGCGACGAATACACGGCCAGGCACCTGGATCAACGCGCGGATCGAGCAAGCGTGCATCGCCCTTCACGCCACCGGCCATGCCCATTCGATCGAATGCTGGCGGGACGATGCGCTGGTCGGTGGCCTGTACGGCATCAGCCTCGGCGGTGCATTCTTCGGCGAAAGCATGTTCAGCCGGGCGCGCGACGCGTCGAAGGTCGCACTCGCCCATCTCGTCGCCCGCTTGCGTGTCGGCGGCTACACACTGCTGGACTGCCAGTTCATCACCGACCACCTCGCCTCGCTGGGCGCGATCGAAATTCCGCACGACGCCTATGTTGCCGGGCTGGCGGACGCCCTGGGCGTCGGCGCGGCGGTCGGCGAGGGGACCGGGGACGACGGCACCGGTGCCGAGGACGGCGTAGCGTCGGGCAAAGGGGTCGGGTTCGGCGTGCTCGACACACTTTTCGCGCCACCAGCCGACCCGGCCGACGGTACCGTCGTCCCCGCCCCCATTGCCGGGTGCGACATCGTACAGCTCTTAGGCCAAACATCGTAGATCGAGTGCTCGACGACGTTGAGCGACGGCGATTCCTTGTAGAGCCAGCCGGAGAACACCCGCCGCCACTTGTCGTCGGCACCCGCCACGTCAAGCTGGACGAAAGCCCCGGTCAGCTTCTGCGTTTCCCACGGCGCCGTCGTCTCGCAGGCGCGGAGCCGGACGATGACATCGCCGACGCGCACCGCCTGCCCCGGCTTCATCGTCAGGTCCCGCCACAGGCCGTTGCGCTTGTTGAGCAGGCCGATGACCGCAACGCGCTGGTTCATCGGCGTTTCGGCGCGCGATACCACCTCACGCGGGCGCGCAGTTTGCGCTGCCGCCGGAGTATCGCCCTCGGCGGCGGTGGGCGGCGTAGCGGTGGGTTCGGGCTCCGGCGTCGCCGCGGTCGACACTGGCTCAGCGGCGTTGTCCGCCTGGAGCGCGCCGGCGCCTTGCCAGGCGGCAATGCCGACCAGCAGCGTCATGCCCGCGCCGGCGAGCACTCGCCTCATGCCTGGTCGGGGCTCCAAGCCTCGTAATCTCCGGTCGCCGCGGCGCGGCGGCCGCCGGCCTCGAGTGCACCGGCCGGGCGATAGGCCTGCGGCGTTCCAGTCCAGTTCGGTTCCGGCGGCCGTTGCCAGGCGCGCACTGGCGGCAATGCCTGCTCCGGCAGAGCGTCGAGCGTGCAATGCAGCCAGCCATGCCATTCCGGCGGCACGCGGCTGGCGTCGTTGGCGCCGTTATAGATCACCCAGCGACGGCGGCGGCCGTCGACCGCCTTCTTAGCCTCGTAATATACGTTGCCGAGCCCATCCTCGCCTACCTTCCGGCCAGCGCGGGCGGTGAACCAGGACGTGCCGATGGTGGCGCCGTCCCACCAGGTGAAGATCGATTTGAGGATACCCATGCTCACGCCGTCTCAACTGTGTCGCGGCGCCATCGCCGCCACCTCTCGTCGCACGAGGCTCTAGCGCCCGGCGATGGCGCTGTCATCCGGTCAGTGCGCGGCGGCGCCCGCCCCCCATTCCACATGGTCGCCCACTGCGATGCCGAGCGCGGCGGCACGGCCGCCGCTGATCTCAAGAACTGCTGCAACTGGCTCGCCGGATTCAATCGGCTCCAGCGAATAAGGCACAGCATCTGCCGCGATCGCGGCGATCGTGCGATCCGGGCGGATAAAGACGATGTCGAGGGAGAGCGGCGTGTCCTTCATCCAGAAGCTTGCCGGGCGCGGAGGAGCCATTGGAAACAGCATGCCATGGTCGGCAGGCAAGACCGTGCGGAACATCAGCCCGCGCGCCTGTTCGTCCGGAGTGCGGGCGATTTCCACAACGAAGTGCCGGACAGCACCGCCGGTAGTCGTCACGGTCAGCGCTTCCACCGCCGGCGTTGCGGAGGTGTCCGTCGGCGCCGGACCGTCGCACCCCGCAAGCGACAGCGGCGAAAGCGCCACGGCGACGGCGAGCGCCGCCGCCCGGATCATCGGATCTGTTCGACGACGACGGCGAGCGGCCCCTTCCGCCCGGCGGCGACCCGCGCGATCAGCGGCTGATCCGGCTCGACCTCCGTAAAGCCTGCGCGGCGCAAGGTCTCCATATGCACGAAGATGTCGGCGGAGCCGTCGTCGCGCATCAGGAAGCCATAGCCTTTCAGGCGGTTGAACCATTTGACGCGCACCGCTTCCGGCGGCCCGGCATGCTCGACCAGCGTCGACGGATCAATCCGGTCGCGCGGCGGCGCCAGGTCCTGGTCAGGCCCGGTGGCGGTGCTGAGGTCGAACGACAGGATTTCACGCGCCTGCAGCCCGCGATCGCGCCGGACGGCCAGGCATTCCGCCCGCGCCCCCTCCGGCAGGCTGCGGCGGCCATGATCGCGCAGCACCGAGAAATGGATCAGTATGTCGCCGGAACCGTCATCGGCGACCATGAAGCCAAAGCCCCGCGTGGCGTCGAACCATTTGACGACGCCCTGGTAATGCTCGAGCGGCTCTTCGGCCTCCGCTCCGACAACATCATCGCGGTTGACCGAAGTCCCCCCGTCGGACTGGTCATTTTCCATAAACAACGACACGGCAGTCTGACTATCACCCACGCTGGTCCCCCCAACGCCTAGCGTTATGACCTTAGCATGGGTGGTTAGTAAATTCGAAATAATGATTTCGGAAACGACTCAACCGTCCTCATCAGGGACAGTCCCGAACGGCCATTCAACAATTCGTATTACAAATTCAAGCGGATGCCCCGCCCGCAGCATCGCGGCGACCGCCCGCTGCCGCGCGGCGCGATCGGGCGATATCGGCGCGAAGGGCCCGAATCGCCGCCGCCGGGCAAGCGCAAGCGCCGCTGCCCAGCCGCCCGCTGCGGCCGAGTCTTCCACCGACGCGCGGTCGGTGTCTGCGATGCCGGCGGCACGCAGCGCTGCGCCGATCCGACGCGCGCCGTAACCACGCCTTTGCAAGACCCTGGCCCGCGCGTTCGCATAGGCAAGGTCGTCAACATAGCCGAGGCTGGCGAAGCGCGCGACGAGCGTCGCGACCGGCGGATCGCCCTCCCCCGCCCATCCGCGCTGCGCCAGCTTGCGCTCCAGATAGGCGGCAAGGCGCGCGCGCGTCGTCGCGTAGCGTCCGACATATCCGAGCGCCAAGCGCGAGAGCGAGTCGTCGTCGAGCGGCGGCGCCGGGGTATGGCCGGGACGTGGACGCATGCGCCACGATTGTGCCACAGTCGCGTCCATATTTAAACGCCACCTTTGCGTTAGCGTATGGTTCGGAAATACATGTCGACGCGTGGTGCTCACTTGCTCAAGCGCCGCCCGGCGATAAGGAGAAGGGACAGGCGGTGCTGAACGCGCTTGAGACCAGAACCATAGTGGGATCGCACCAGAACATCATGACCACCATGCTTCCAACGCCGTCGGACGACGGCCTGCCGCGGCGCTTCGCCGATTTCGCGACGCTGGGCGATGCGCTCGACTATGCGGCGCGCGGCGAGCGCGGCTTCAATTTCCACGACGCCCGCGGCGCTCTGGTCAGACCCTATCCGTTCGCGATGCTGCGTCACGACGCGCGCGCGGCGGCTTTCCGCCTGATCGCCCACGGTATCGCGCCGGGCGACCGGATCGCGCTGATCGCCGAGACCGGGCCGGATTTCGCCGCGCTGTTCTTCGGCGCCGTCTATGCCGGGGCGTGGCCGGTGCCGCTGCCCCTGCCGACATCTTTCGGCGGGGCGGCCGCCTATGTCGACCAGTTGAAGACGCAACTCGGCAGCTGCGACCCGGCGCTGCTGCTCTATCCGGCGGAGCTGGAGCAGATGGCGAGCGACGCGGCCGCGCAGGCGGGCGTGATGGGCATCACATTCGAGGCGTTTGCCGAGCTGGACAGCCCGGAGGCGCCATTGCCGCCGGCACGGCCCGACGACATCGCCTATCTGCAATATTCCAGCGGATCGACCCGCTTTCCCCACGGCGTTGCCGTTACCCATGCCGGCCTGCTCAGCAACCTTGCGGCGCATGCGCACGGCATGGCGGTGACCACAGGGGACCGCTGCATTTCCTGGCTGCCCTGGTATCACGACATGGGCCTGGTCGGCTGCATGCTGTCGCCGGTCGCCAATCAGGTGTCGACCGACTATCTGAAAACCGAGGATTTCGCGCGGCGGCCGCTGGCCTGGCTTGACCTGATCAGCCGCAATCCGGGCACCACGCTCAGCTATTCGCCGACCTTCGGCTACGACATCTGCGCCCGGCGCATGTCGAGCCAGACCAAGGCGGCCGAGCGGTTCGACCTGTCGCGCTGGCGGGTGGCCGGCAACGGCGCCGACATGATCCGCCCCGATGTGATGCAGGCCTTCGTCGACGCCTTTGCAGACGCTGGTTTCGACGCCCGCGCGTTCCTGCCCAGCTATGGCCTGGCGGAAGCGACGCTGGCGGTTTCCATCATGCCGCCGGGCGAGGGCATCGTCGTCGAACTCGTCGAGGAGACGCAGCTGTCCGGCGCCAGCGGCGATGCCGGCCGGCCGCAACGCTACCGCGCGATCGTCAATTGCGGCGTGCCCGCGCGCGACATGTCCATCGAAATCCGCGAGGAGGACGGCACCCCCCTGCCCGACAAGGCGATCGGCAAGGTATGGTGCAAGGGCCCGTCGGTAATGGCCGGGTATTTCCGCGACCCCGAAGCGACCGACGCCTGCCTGGTCGACGGCTGGCTGGACACCGGCGACATGGGGTACATGTCCGGCGGCTATCTCTACATCGTCGGCCGCGCCAAGGACATGATCATCATCAACGGCCGCAACCACTGGCCGCAGGACATCGAGTGGGCGGTCGAGCAATTGCCCGGTTTCAAGGCCGGCGACATCGCCGCTTTCTCGATCACCACGCCGGGCGGAGAGGAAACCCCGGCGGTGCTCGTCCAGTGCCGGACATCCGACCAGGCCGAGCGCGCGCGGCTGCGCGACCAGATCCGCGAGAAGGTCCGCGCGATCACCGGCATGAACTGCGTGGTCGAGCTGGTGCCGCCGCGCACCCTGCCGCGAACCAGTTCGGGCAAGCTGAGCCGGGCGAAGGCGCGCAACCTGTATCTGTCCGGCGAAATCCAGCCTTACGACCTCGCCGCCTGACAGATGCGTCCGAAACGGACCTCGCTTACCGATCGCTAACCTAACGCCGCTATACCGGCGGCGTGAAGATTCGTCCCTCTGCCACCCCTACCGCCGCTGGTATCGGCTGGCGCCTGCTGTTCGGCTTCGCCGACAGCGGCTCGGCCGATTTCAGTTCCGTGCGCGCGGCACAGATCGCCGCCGCCAACCGGTTCACCCTGCTGCGCCTGACCGGCGAGTTGACCTCCGCGCTGCTGCTCGTCCTGCTGCTCGCCCGCAGCGCGCCGATCGTCACGCTCGGCCTGTGGTTCGGTGTCGCCGCGCTGGTATCGGTGGTAACCGTATTCAACCGCCTGAAGATGCGGGACACCGCCATCGAGAACGCAACGCCGGGCGACCTGCACCGCGAAACGCTGCAATCGATCGCGCTCGGCCTGGTCTGGGCGGTGCCGCCGATCCTGTTCAGCGGCATCGGCGGCATGGAACAGCAGATCAGCCTGTGGACGATCTATTTCGCGATGATGGTGGGGACGACGCTGCTGCTGTCGCCGCTGCCGCTCGGCGCGATCAGTTTCCTGCTGCTCGTCGGCGGCTCCAACGCGCTGGCGATGTGGAAGGCGGGCATGCCGATGGCCAGTTCCGTCGGCGCCAGCTTCACGTTGATGCTGGTCGTCGCGTGCCTCGCCAATGGCCGCGCCTTCATCGCCCATCGCACGACGACGCGGGCGCTGGTCGAGAAGGACGAGGTGGTCAGCCTGCTGCTGCGCGAATTCGAGGACGGCGACGCCGACTGGCTGTGGCAGATCGATGCGTCGAAGAGCCTGACCCACGTCTCGCCCCGCCTCGCCTATGCGCTGGGCGAAGAAGCGATGGCGCTGGAAGGGCGCCCGTTCCTGCAGATGCTGGCCGGCGACAGTTGGGAAACCGGCAATTTCTCCGCCCCGCTGCGGATTTTCGCTGAGAAGCTGAAGAAGCGCGAGGCGTTCAGCAACCTGCCGATGCCGGTCACGATCAAGGGCGAGACGCGCTGGTGGGAAATGTCCGCCAGCCCGCGCTACGACGATCGCGGTGCCTTCCTTGGCTTCCGGGGCGTCGGTTCCGACATCACCGCCGAACGTCAGTCAGCGGACAAGATAAACCGCATGGCGCGGTTCGACACGCTGACCGGTCTGCCCAACCGGCTGCAGATCACCGAGGCGCTGGGCAAGGCGATGGCCAATGCCGACCAGTGGCGGACGCGCTGCGCGTTCATGATGATCGACCTCGACCGGTTCAAAGCGGTCAACGACACCCTCGGTCACCCGGTCGGCGACCGCCTGCTCGGCCGCGTGTCGGAACGGCTGCGCGCGCTGATGAGCGACAACGAGATGTGCGGCCGCCTGGGCGGCGACGAATTCGCCGTCGTCGTCCGCGACGCGTCCGACAGCGCCCGGCTCGAACGGCTGGCGCGCCGGATCATCGAGGAGCTGTCGCGCCCCTACGAGGTGGACAGTCATACTCTGTATATCGGCGCCAGCGTCGGCACTGCGATCGGCCCGCGCGACGGGCGATCGGTGGAAATGCTGATCCGCTCCGCCGATCTGGCGCTCTATCGCTCCAAGGACGCCGGCGGCAGCACCTATCACGCCTATGAGCCACAGCTGCACGTCCATGCCGAGGAACGGCGCGTGCTGGAAATCGCGCTGCGCAAGGCGCTGGAGCGCGGCGAGATGTTCCTCAATTACCAGCCGGTCGTCTCAGCCGACACCGGCACGATCGAAAGCTTCGAGGCGCTGCTGCGCTGGACCAACCCGGAACTGGGCAACGTCTCCCCCGCCCGCTTCGTGCCGGTCGCGGAGGAAGCGCGGCTGATCGCGCCGATCGGCGAATGGGTGCTGCGCACCGCGTGCGCCGAGGCGATGAACTGGCCGGCCAGCGTCCGGATCGCAGTCAACGTCTCCGCTGACCAGCTTGGTGACCCCAGCTTCGTGTCGACGGTGGTCTCCGCCCTCGCCCAGAGCGGCCTGCCTGCCCACCGGCTGGAGGTCGAGGTGACGGAAAGCGTGTTCATGCGCGAAGGCACCTGCGCAGTGCAGGTCCTCCAGCAACTGATCGAACTCGGCATCCGCCTGTCGCTCGACGATTTCGGCACCGGCTATTCGTCGCTCGGCTATCTCAGCCGCACCAAATTCTCGACGATCAAGATCGACCGCAGCTTCGTACAGGGCGCATCGCGCAACGTGCAGGAGAATCTGGCGATCATCCGCGCCGTCGTCGCGCTGGCCGATAGCCTGGGCATGGCGACGACCGCCGAAGGCGTCGAAACAGAGGAAGAATATGCGATGATCCGCAAGCTCGGCTGCCGCAAGGTGCAGGGCTATCTGTTCGGCCGGCCGATGTCGACGCAGGACGCGCGCGCGCTGTTCAACGACCCGGCAAAGGTGGTTGCCGCCTGATCCGATGCCAGGGGGCCTTGCATGGCCCCCGCGTCGCGGCTAATCCGCCCCTCCGCACGGAGGAGTGTAGCTCAGTTGGTAGAGCATCGGTCTCCAAAACCGAGGGCCGGGGGTTCGAATCCCTCCACTCCTGCCAGGCAGCCCTGTAAAGCCGCGACCCATGCTTGCGCGGCCCCGTCGAAGACCGTATAGGGCGCGGATTCGGAAATTCGGTTGCTGTCGACCCGCTCCCAAGGGACGGGCAGGGGGGCTTTGACCCGGTTTCCAGGGAATTTGGACCGACCAGGACGGGATTCAGGTGGCGAAAGCGACGGACTTCATCGCGAATATACCGCGCTTCGTGCAGCAGGTGCGCACGGAAATCTCGAAGGTCGTGTGGCCGACCAGCCGTGAAACGATGATGACCACGGTGATGGTGCTGATCATGACCAGCCTGCTCGGCCTGTTCTTCTTCGGCGTCGACCGGCTATTCAGCATGGTCGTCAGTTTCCTGCTGTCCCTCGCCGCCTGATCGCTCGAAAGGTAAACTCCGCTTCCATGTCTCGCTGGTACATCATCCACGCCTATTCGGGCTTCGAGAACAAGGTACGCGATTCGATCCTCGCCGACGCAACCCGCATGGGCCTCGACGCGCTGGTCGAATCGGTTGAGGTGCCGACTGAAACGGTCACCGAGGTCCGGCGCGGCAAGAAGGTGCAGTCTGAACGCAAATTCTTCCCCGGCTACGTCCTCGCCAAGCTGGAGATGAACGACGACGTCTATCACCTGGTGAAGAATACGCCGAAGGTGACCGGCTTCCTCGGCAGTTCCGGCAAGCCGCAGCCGATCAGCGAGGCGGAGGCCGCCCGCATCCTGAACACCAAGGAAGAGGCCGCCGCCGCGCCCAAGACACGGATCAAGGTCGATTACGAGATCGGCGATTCGGTCAAGGTGCTCGACGGCCCGTTCGCCAGCTTCAACGGCGTGGTCGAGGAACTGGACTTCGACCGCAGCCGGGTGAAGGTGTCGGTGTCGATCTTCGGCCGCGCCACGCCGGTCGAACTGGAGTTCGAACAGGTCGAGCGCTCAAAGTAATTCCGGCCACGGCCGGATATCCTCGCGGGAGGCAGCGGTGCTGCCGCATGGACCGCTAAACTTGAAAGAGAGTGAGTAGATGGCGAAAAAGATTACCGGCTATATCAAGCTGCAGGTGCCGGCCGGCGCCGCCAACCCGTCGCCGCCGATCGGCCCGGCGCTTGGCCAGCGCGGCGTCAACATCATGGAATTCTGCAAGGCGTTCAACGCGGCGACCGGCGACCTTGAAAAGGGCGCGCCGACCCCGACCGTCATCACCGTCTACGCCGACCGTAGCTTCTCGTTCGAAACCAAGACGCCGCCGGCGACCTATCTGCTGAAGAAGGCGGCCAACCTGAAGTCCGGGTCCAAGGAGCCGGGCAAGTCCACGGTCGGCAAGATCAAGCGTTCGCAGGTGGCGGAAATCGCTCAGGTCAAGATGAAGGACCTGAACGCCAACGACATCGAGTCGGCGACCCGCATCATCGAAGGCAGCGCCCGCGCGATGGGCCTCGACGTGGTGGAGGGCTGAACCGATGGCATTTCAGAGCAAGAAGGCGAAGCAGCTGGCCACGACCGTTGACCGGGAAAAGCTGCACGGTGTCGACGAAGCGATCGCCATCGTCCGCGCCAACGCGACCGCCAAATTCGACGAGACGATCGAAGTCGCGCTGAACCTGGGCGTCGACCCACGTCACGCCGACCAGATGGTCCGCGGCGTCGTCACCCTGCCCAAGGGCACCGGCAAGACGGTGCGCGTCGGCGTGTTCGCCCGCGGCGCCAAGGCCGAGGAAGCGACGGCGGCGGGTGCCGACATTGTCGGCGCCGAGGACCTGCTGGAGATCGTCCAGGGCGGCAAGATCGACTTCGACCGCTGTATCGCGACGCCGGACATGATGGGTCTGGTCGGCCGCCTCGGCAAGGTGCTCGGCCCGAAGGGCCTGATGCCGAACCCGAAGCTGGGCACGGTGACGATGAACGTCGGCGAAGCGGTGAAGGCGGCCAAGGGCGGCCAGGTGGAATACCGGGTCGAAAAGGCCGGCATCATCCACAGCGGCATCGGCAAAGCGTCGTTCGCGGCGGAAGACCTGCGCGCCAATTTCGATGCGCTGGTCGACGCGGTGATCAAGGCCAAGCCGGCCGGCGCCAAGGGCAAGTATCTGCGCAAGATCGCGCTCAGCTCGTCGATGGGCCCGGGCGTCAAGGTCGACACGGCCGAGGTCGCCGCCGTCTGACGCCGACCACGGCTGACATGCGAAAGGGCCGGGCGCGATCCCGGCCCTTTTCATATTCCGGATGCAGCCGTGGAGCCGCGCGCCTTGACTTTGCGGGCGCCGGCGCTAACAGCGCCCTCTGCCGTGCGGGCTTGCGCGCGCGGCAACCGTCCGAGACAGCGGGTGGAGGGAATATGCCCTCCTTAATCCCCCGCCTAGACGGGGAAAGTTTCCTGAGGCGGCGGCTTATGCCCTTCGTCTCTGCCAGCCAGACAGCCTTCGCATCGCGCGAGGCCGCGTCGGCCGAGCCTTCCCCACGGACAGTGAATGCCCCCGGTGGATGTCCCGCCGGGGAAATGTGGAGAATGGCATGGATCGAGCTCAAAAGTCCGAGCTGGTCGCCGAACTGAATCGCACCTTCTCCGAGGTCGGCGTGGTGGTCGTCACCCGCAACCTCGGCCTCACCGTCGCGCAGTCGACGGTGTTGCGCGGGAAGATGCGCGAAGCCGGTGCCAGCTACAAAGTGGCCAAGAACCGTCTCGCCAAGATCGCGATCGAGGGAACGCCCTATGCCGGGCTCAGCGACCTGCTGACCGGGCCGACCGGCATCGCCTCATCCTCCGACCCGGTGGCCGCCGCCAAGGTGGCCGTCGACTTCGCGAAGGCGAACGACAAGTTCGAAATCGTGGGCGGGGCGATGGGCGACGTGCTCCTCGACGTCGATGGCGTGAAGGCGCTGGCCGCGCTGCCGTCGCTCGACGAACTGCGCGCCAAGATCGTCGGCCTCGTCCAGGCGCCTGCGACCAAGGTGGTCCAGGTCGTCCAGGCACCGGCCGGCCAGCTGGCGCGGGTCTTCGGCGCTTATGCGGCCAAGGACGCGGCCTGATTTTTCTGAAGCACTCAACCGAACATTCCGATTGGAGATATTGAAATGGCTGATCTGAACAAGCTGGTCGACGACCTGTCGGCCCTGACCGTCATCGAAGCTGCCGAGCTGTCGAAGCTGCTCGAGGAGAAGTGGGGCGTGTCCGCCGCTGCCGCCGTCGCCGTCGCCGGCCCGGCTGCCGCCGGTGGCGCCGCTCCGGCCGCCGAAGAGAAGACCGAATTCGACGTGATCCTGACCGGCGACGGCGGCAAGAAGATCAACGTCATCAAGGAAGTCCGCGCGATCACCGGCCTGGGCCTGACCGAAGCCAAGACCCTGGTCGAGAGCGCGCCGAAGGCGGTCAAGGAAGGCGTCAACAAGGACGAGGCCGAGAAGATCAAGAAGCAGCTCGAGGAAGCCGGCGCGACCGTCGAACTCAAGTAACTTCGGGTCTTTCCGAAAAGAGAAGGGGCGGCTCCACCCGGAGCCGCCCCTTTTGCGTTTCGGCCGGTCAGGTGGCGACCCAGTTGCCGTGGAAGCCGGGCGGCACCCGGTGGGGGACGTGGACGGTAGCGCGCGCCGGGCCGGTGAAATCGGCGGCGTCGAGGATCTGCAGGTCGGTCGTCTGATCTTTCATGTCGACGACGAGGCCGATCAGCCAGCCCTGCCCTTCCCCTTCGCCGGCCGGGTCCGGAACGAACACGAATTCGCCGGGGTGGCGGCCGGAGCCGAAATCGTGGACCGTCGTGCCGCCGTCGATCAGGTCGTGCCGGAACAGGCGGGTGTCGTCGACCACCAACTCCCCCGCCGCCGGCGGCAGGGCGACGGTGTAGAGGTAGCGGCAGGGCTTGCCGGTGCGGCGCTCATCGTAGCGGGGAAACTCCTGGCAATGATCGTGGACCACCTGCCGCCGGACCGAGCGGGTGGCCGGATCGACCGTCCAGCGTTCAAGCCGCGAGGCGGGGGAGTCCGGGCCGCGCCGGCTGTCGGCGAACATTGTGTCGTGGACGACGACATCGACGACGACGCTGCCATCCGGCGCGTCATAGGCGTTGCCGGCGTGGAACACATAGCAGGGATCCACCGCGCACCAGACGATGTCGGCCCCCGCCCCGCCCTTCGCGAGCAGGCCGACCCGCGCTGGATGGGCCGGGTTCCAGCGATAGGGGAAACGCTGCCCCCGCAGCAGCGCCTTCATCGAGAAGGTGACCGGCAGGTCGAGGACGACGACGCGGCTGGCGGTGATCGCGCAATCGTGGATGCTGGGGCCGTCGGCCACCGCGATCGGCTCCCGCCGGGTCACCCGCCCGGCGGCGTCGACGACGACATGCCAGACGGTATCCCGCGTCATCGCGTCGTAGGTGATCGCGTGGAGCGCGCCGGTTTCCGGGTCGCGGTGCGGGTGGGCGGAGAAGGGGCCGGCGAGCGTGCCGTCGAACGGGTTGTGGGCCAGCGTCTCCAGTCCGTCGTCTACCTCGACCGGGTGGCCGCCGGCCTCGACGATCGCCCAGGTGCGGCCGGCATGGCCGATGATGTTGGTATTGGCGTTGTCCGACAGCGCGGCGCGCCGGCCCGGCGCCGGCGGCTCGCCGAGCGCGGCGCTGACCGCGTTCGAGCGCAGCCAGCGGTTGCGGTACCAGAGCGCGCGGCCGCCGGCGATGCGGATGCCGTGGGCCATGCCGTCGCCGGTGAACCAGTGATAGTCGGCCGGGTTGGGCGGGGTGACCGGGTTGGGGCCGATCCGCAGGTAGCGGCCGTCGAGCGCCGGGGGGATGGCGCCGGTGACGGCGAGGTCGGCGATCGTCTCCTCCGTCGTCATCGGCTGGTGGATGCCGGTCAGGTAGGGATGGGGACCGGAGGGCGGAGCGAGGCGGGCGCGATTGAAGGCGGCGACGCGGCTGACGCCCTTGCCGACGACGGAACGGATCGTAGTTTCCACCGAGGTTATCACGGCAATATCACCTTTCCTATTTCGACCCCCATGTTTACAGCGACAACATGACTCGCAAAGATAACAGTGTCAACATTGAATCGCGGCGCGGCTACCATCACGGCGACCTGCGCGGCGCGCTGATCGCGATCGGGCTGGAAATGCTGGACGCGATGCCGGCCGAGGCGATCAGCCTGCGGGCGATGGCGCGGCGCGCCGGGGTCAGCGCCACCGCCGTCTACCGCCATTTCCCCAACCGGCAGGCGCTGCTCGCCGCGCTGGCGCGGGAGGGCATGGAGCGGCTGGGCGGGCTGCAGCGCGCGGCGAGCGCGGCGGCCGGCGGCGGCGGCCCGGGGCTTGCGGCGAGCGGCCGCACCTATGTGCGCTTCGCGGTCGACAACCCGGCCTTGTTCCGGCTGGCCTTCGCCTCCGCCCCGGCGACGGCACTGCTCGACCTGCCGCTGGACGAGGCGGGCAGCGCGATGCGCGGGCTGCGCGAAGCGATCGCCGAACTGCTGCCCCCCGCCCTGCCCCCGGCGGCGCGGCGCGACGCGGCACTACACGCCTGGTCGCTGGTCCACGGGCTGGCGATGCTGATCCTCGACGGGCAGGTCGGTTACGACCCTGCCGAAGTCGACCGGGTGATCCGCGCCACCCTGCCCGGCAGCGCCGCCGGCTGAGCGGGCGGCGGTTTGACAGCGCCCCACCCCGTCCCTATATCGCGCCCACACACCACAGCTTGCCGGGAAATGGCGCGCCTTCGCGCAGCGCGCCGAACGAATGGGCAGGCCGGGGTTCCGGACGCTGAAGCTGCGATCCCCGCCTTGGGGATATCGCGGCTTTTTGCGTCTTTCAGCGTGCCCGATACGTAAAGACGAGGCGAACCAGACTCATGGCGACCAAGGCAGTTTCCGCCCCCCAGGCCGGCGGCATCGCGAAGAAGCGCATCCGCAAGATGTTCGGCAACATCCACGAAGTGGTGCAGATGCCGAACCTGATCGAGGTGCAGCGCGAGAGCTACGAGCAGTTCCTGCGGTCCAACGCGGCGATCGGCTATGTGTCGGGCCTGGAAAAGACGCTGCGCTCCGTCTTCCCGATCCGCGACTTCGCCGGCACCGCCGAGCTGGACTTCGTCCATTACGAGCTTGAGCCGCCGAAATACGACACCGACGAGTGCCGCCAGCGCGGCATCACCTATGCCGCGCCGATGCGCGTCACCCTGCGCCTGATCGTGTTCGAGGTGGACGCCGACACCGAGACCCGCTCCGTCCTCGATATCAAGGAGCAGGACGTCTACATGGGCGACATGCCGCTCATGACCGAGAACGGCACCTTCATCATCAACGGCACCGAGCGCGTGATCGTGTCGCAGATGCACCGGTCGCCGGGCGTGCTGTTCGACCATGACCGCGGCAAGACCCACGCCAGCGGCAAGTATCTGTTCGCCGCGCGGGTAATTCCCTATCGCGGATCGTGGCTGGACTTCGAGTTCGACGCCAAGGACATCGTCAACGTCCGCATCGACCGCAAGCGCAAGCTGCCGGTCACCGCGCTGCTTTATGCGCTGGGCCTGACCAGCGAGGGCATCCTCGAGCAATTCTACAACCGCGTCACCTTCGTTCGCGGCGAAGGCGGCTGGCAGGTGCCCTATGTCGCCGAGAACTGGCGCGGGCAGAAGCCCAGCTTCGACGTCATCGACGCCAAGACCGGCGAGATCGTGTTCCCGGCCAGCCAGAAGATTTCGCCCCGCGCCGCCAACAAGGCGGCCAAGGACGGGCTGGAAACGCTGCTGATCCCGACCGAGGAAATCTTCGGCCGCTATTCCGCGCTCGACCTGATCAACGAGGCAACCGGCGAGATCTACATCGAGGCCGGCGACGAAGTGTCGGCGGAGAATCTGGAGAAGCTGGACAAGGCCGGCATCGACCGGATCGAGCTGCTCGACATCGACCATGTCAACACCGGCCCATGGATCCGCAACACGCTGAAGGTCGACAAGGCCGAGGACCGCGACCACGCCCTGTCCGACATCTACCGCGTCATGCGCCCCGGCGAGCCGCCGACGCGCGAGACCGCCGAGGCGCTGTTCGCCGGCCTGTTCTTCGACCCCGAGCGTTACGACCTGTCGGCGGTCGGCCGCGTCAAGCTGAACATGCGGCTTGAGCTGGACGCCGAGGACACCGTCACCACGCTCAGGACCGAGGATATCCTTGCGGTCATCAAGACGCTGGTCGACCTGAAGGACGGCAAGGGCGAGATCGACGATATCGACAACCTCGGCAACCGCCGTGTCCGTTCGGTCGGCGAATTGCTGGAGAACCAGTACCGCGTCGGCCTGCTCCGCATGGAGCGCGCCGTGAAGGAGCGGATGTCGTCGGTCGACGTGTCGACGGTGATGCCGAACGACCTGATCAACGCCAAGCCGGCGGTGGCTGCGGTGCGCGAATTCTTCGGTTCGTCGCAGTTGTCGCAGTTCATGGACCAGACCAACCCGCTGTCGGAAGTGACGCACAAGCGCCGCGTGTCCGCCCTCGGGCCGGGCGGCCTGACCCGCGAGCGCGCCGGCTTCGAGGTCCGCGACGTTCACCCGACCCATTATGGCCGCATCTGCCCGATCGAGACGCCGGAAGGCCCGAACATCGGCCTGATCAACTCGCTGGCCAGTTTCAGCCGGGTCAACAAATACGGCTTCATCGAGACGCCGTACCGCAAGGTCGTGGACGGCAAGGTCACCGACGAGGTCGTCTATTTGTCGGCAATGGAAGAGGCCCGGCACACCATTGCCCAGGCCAATGCCGAGCTGGACGGCCAGAACCGACTGACCGAGGAACTGATTTCCGCCCGCCATGCCGGCGAGTTCCTGATGGCGCTGCGCGAGAACATCACGCTGATGGACGTCAGCCCCAAGCAGCTTGTGTCGGTCGCCGCGTCGCTGATCCCGTTCCTGGAGAATGACGACGCCAACCGCGCGCTGATGGGATCGAACATGCAGCGTCAGGCGGTGCCGCTGGTCCGTGCCGAGGCGCCGTTCGTCGGCACCGGCATGGAAGAGACGGTGGCTCGCGATTCCGGCGCGGCGATCGCCGCCAAGCGCGCCGGCATCGTCGACCAGGTCGACGCCAGCCGCATCGTCATCCGCGCGACCGGCGAAGTCGATGTCGGGCGTTCGGGCGTCGACATCTACACGCTGATGAAGTTCCAGCGGTCCAACCAGAACACCTGCATCAACCAGCGGCCGCTGGTGAAGGTGGGCGACGTGGTGGCCGAGGGCGACATCATCGCCGACGGCCCGTCGACCGAGCTGGGCGAGCTGGCGCTGGGCCGCAACAGCCTGGTCGCGTTCATGCCGTGGAACGGCTACAACTACGAGGACTCCATCCTGATTTCCGAGCGGATCGTGAAGGATGACGTCTTCACCTCGATCCACATCGAGGAATTCGAGGTGATGGCCCGCGACACCAAGCTGGGGCCGGAGGACATCACCCGCGACATCCCCAATGTCGGCGAGGAAGCGCTGCGCAACCTCGACGAGGCGGGCATCGTCTACATCGGCGCCGAGGTCGAGCCGGGCGACATCCTGGTCGGCAAGATCACGCCCAAGGGCGAATCGCCGATGACGCCGGAGGAGAAGCTGCTCCGCGCGATCTTCGGCGAGAAGGCGTCGGACGTGCGCGACACCTCGCTGCGCCTGCCGCCGGGCGTGGCCGGGACCATCGTCGAGGTCCGCGTGTTCAACCGCCACGGCATCGACAAGGACGAGCGCGCGATGGCGATCGAGCGCGAGGAGATCGACCGCCTGGCCAAGGACCGCGAAGACGAGCGCACCATCCTGAACCGCGCCACCTGGGCACGGCTGAAGGAGATGCTGATCGGCCAGGTGGCGACCGCCGCGCCGAAGGGCATCAAGAAGGGCCAGGAGATCACCGAGGAGCTGCTGGCCGAGGCCGAGCGCCACGAGTGGTGGAAATTCGCCGTCGCCGACGACGCCCGCCAGACCGACCTGGAGGCGGTGAAGGTTCAGTATGACGACGCGGTCAAGCTGATCAACGACAAGTTCGAGGACCGGCGCGAGAAGCTGGAGCGCGGCGACGAGCTGCCGCCGGGCGTGCTGAAGATGGTCAAGGTGTTCGTCGCGGTGAAGCGCAAGCTGCAGCCGGGCGACAAGATGGCCGGCCGCCACGGCAACAAGGGCGTGATCAGCCGCATCCTGCCGATCGAGGACATGCCGTTCCTGGAGGACGGCACCCCGGTCGACCTGGTGCTGAACCCGCTGGGCGTGCCGAGCCGGATGAACGTCGGCCAGATCTTCGAGACGCATCTGGGCTGGGCCGCGCGCGGCCTTGGCCGGCAGATCGCCGAGGCGCTGGAGCAGTGGCGCGAGGCCAACCCCGACGCCACGCCGGGCGCGATGCCGGAAGCGGTGAAGGACCGGCTGAAGACGATCTACGGCGACGCCTATCAGGCCGAAATCGACGCGCGCAGCCCCGACCAGCTGGTCGAGCTGGCCGAAAACCTGCGCGGCGGCGTGCCGATGGCGACGCCGGTGTTCGACGGCGCGCGCGGCGACGACGTCGCGGCGATGCTGGAGCTTGCCGGGCTTGACCGGTCCGGCCAGGTCGAGCTGTTCGACGGGCGGACCGGCAACCAGTTCGACCGCAAGGTGACCGTCGGCTACATCTACATGCTGAAGCTGCACCACCTGGTCGACGACAAGATCCACGCGCGCTCGATCGGGCCGTACAGCCTTGTCACCCAGCAGCCGCTGGGCGGCAAGGCGCAGTTCGGCGGCCAGCGTTTCGGCGAGATGGAGGTCTGGGCGCTCCAGGCCTACGGCGCCGCCTACACGCTGCAGGAGATGCTGACGGTCAAGTCCGACGACGTCGTCGGCCGGACCAAGGTCTACGAGGCGATCGTCAAGGGCGACGACACGTTCGAGGCCGGCATCCCCGAAAGCTTCAACGTGCTGATCAAGGAAATGCGGTCGCTTGGCCTGAACGTCGAGTTGAAGAACGACGACGAGGGCGAGGACGAGCCGCCGGCGCTGGCCGCGGAGTGACCCGCCAAGGCACCTCCCCCCGCCGGGGAGGTGCCGGGGACGGCGCAGCCCGCCGCCGCCGAGATGACAGCCCCAGCCCCTCCCCCCGCACCGGAGGGGCCAAGGAGTGAAACGAATGAACGAACTGACCCACTTCGCCAATCCGGTCGCCAAGCCCGAGACGTTCGACCAGATCCAGATCGGCATCGCCAGCCCGGAGCGCATCCGCTCGTGGAGCTTCGGCGAGATCAAGAAGCCGGAGACGATCAACTACCGCACGTTCAAGCCGGAGCGTGACGGCCTGTTCTGCGCGCGCATCTTCGGGCCGATCAAGGACTATGAGTGCCTGTGCGGCAAGTACAAGCGCATGAAGTACAAGGGCATCGTCTGCGAGAAGTGCGGCGTCGAGGTCACCGTATCCAAGGTGCGCCGCGAGCGGATGGGCCATATCGAGCTGGCTGCCCCGGTCGCCCATATCTGGTTCCTGAAATCGCTGCCCAGCCGGATCGGCCTGCTGCTCGACATGCAGTTGAAGCAGCTTGAGCGCGTCCTCTATTTCGAGGCGTATATCGTCGTCGAGCCGGGCCTGACGCCGCTGGAGAAGTTCCAGTTGCTGACCGAGGACGAGCTGCTCGAGGCGCAGGACGAATATGGCGAGGATGCCTTTTCCGCCGGGATCGGCGCCGAGGCGGTCCGCATCATGCTGGAGCAGCTCGACCTTGAGGGCGAGCGTACCCAGCTTCTGGAAGAGCTGGCGACGACCAAGTCGGAACTGAAGCCCAAGAAGATCATCAAGCGGCTGAAGGTCGTCGAGAGCTTCATCGATTCCGGCAACCGGCCGGAATGGATGATCCTGGAAGTCATCCCGGTCATTCCGCCGGAACTGCGCCCGCTGGTGCCGCTGGACGGCGGCCGCTTCGCGACGTCGGACCTGAACGACCTCTATCGCCGGGTCATCAACCGCAACAACCGCCTGAAGCGGCTGATGGAACTGCGCGCGCCGGACATCATCGTCCGCAACGAAAAGCGGATGCTGCAGGAAGCGGTCGACGCGCTGTTCGACAACGGCCGGCGCGGCCGCACGATCACCGGCGCCAACAAACGGCCGCTGAAATCGCTGTCCGACATGCTGAAGGGCAAGCAGGGCCGGTTCCGCCAGAACCTGCTCGGCAAGCGCGTCGACTATTCGGGCCGCTCGGTCATCGTCACCGGGCCGGAGCTGAAGCTGCACCAATGCGGCCTGCCGAAGAAGATGGCGTTGGAGCTGTTCAAGCCGTTCATCTACGCCCGGCTTGACGCCAAGGGCCTGTCGATGACGCTGAAGCAGGCCAAGAAGTGGGTCGAGAAGGAGCGCAAGGAAGTCTGGGACATCCTGGACGAGGTGATCCGCGAGCACCCGGTGATGCTGAACCGCGCGCCGACCCTCCACCGCCTCGGCATCCAGGCGTTCGAGCCGGTGCTGATCGAGGGCAAGGCGATCCAGCTTCACCCGCTGGTCTGTTCCGCGTTCAACGCCGACTTCGACGGCGACCAGATGGCCGTCCACGTGCCGCTGAGCCTTGAGGCGCAGTTGGAAGCGCGCGTGCTGATGATGTCGACCAACAACATCCTGTCGCCGGCCAACGGCAAGCCGATCATCGTGCCGTCGCAGGATATGGTGCTGGGCATCTATTACCTGTCGATGGAGCGCGGCGGCGAGCCGGGCGAAGGCATGCTGCTGTCCGACATGAGCGAGGTCCACCAGGCGCTGAACGCCGGGGCGGTGACGCTGCACAGCAAGATCACGTCGCGCGTGCCGCAGACCGACGAGGCCGGCAACACCTACATGAAGCGGGTGGAGACGACGCCGGGCCGGATGCTGATCGGCGAGACCCTGCCGAAGAGCGCCAAGGTGCCGTTCGAGACGATCAACCGCCTGCTGACCAAGAAGGATGTCGGCGACGTTATCGACGAGGTCTACCGCCACACCGGCCAGAAGGAGACGGTGCTGTTCGCCGACGCGATCATGTCGCTCGGCTTCCGCCACGCCTTCCAGGCCGGCATCTCGTTCGGCATGGACGACATGATCATCCCGGCGTCGAAGGAAGCGACCGTCGACGAGACCCGCTCGCTGGTGAAGGATTACGAGCAGCAGTATCAGGACGGCCTGATCACCCAGCAGGAAAAGTACAACAAGGTGATCGACGCCTGGAGCCGCTGCGGCGACCAGGTGGCCAACGCGATGATGGAGGAATTGAAGGCGCAGCCCCGGCTGGACAACGGCCGGCTGGCGCCGATCAACTCGATCTACATGATGGCCCATTCCGGCGCCCGCGGTTCGCAGGCGCAGATGAAGCAGCTGGCTGGCATGCGCGGCCTGATGGCCAAGCCGTCGGGCGAGATCATCGAGACGCCGATCATCTCCAACTTCAAGGAGGGCCTGACCGTCCTTGAATATTTCAACTCGACCCACGGCGCCCGCAAGGGCCTCGCCGACACCGCGCTCAAGACGGCGAACTCGGGCTACCTGACCCGCCGCCTGGTCGATGTGTCGCAGGATTGCGTCGTGATCGAGGAGGATTGCGGCACCGAGCGCGCGCTGGAGATGAAGGCAATCGTCCAGGGCGGCGCGACGATCGCGTCGCTTGGCGAGCGCATCCTGGGCCGGACCACGGCCGAGGACATCGTCGACAGCAAGAGCGGCGAGGTGGAAATCGCCAGCGGCACGCTGCTCGACGAGGCGATGGTCGCGCGGATCGAGGCGATCGGCATCCAGTCGGTCAAGATCCGTTCGCCGCTGATCTGCGAATCGAAGCAGGGCGTGTGCGCCAAGTGCTACGGCCGTGACCTGGCGCGCGGCACCCCGGTCAACATCGGCGAGGCGGTCGGCGTGATCGCCGCCCAGTCGATCGGCGAGCCGGGCACCCAGCTGACCATGCGGACCTTCCACATCGGCGGCGCCGCGCAGCTGAACGAGCAGTCGAACCTGGACGCGCCGGCCGACGGCACCGCCCAGTTCCGCGACCTGCGCGTGATCGTCGACCAGCGCGGCCGCCGCGTCGTGCTGTCGCGGTCGGGCGAGCTGGTGATCGTCGACGCCGAGGGCCGCGAGCGGGCGGTCCACCGCATCCCCTATGGCGCCTACCTGATGTTCGACGACGGCCATGTCGTCACCAAGGGCGACCGGATGGCGGAATGGGACCCGTTCACCATGCCGGTGATCACCGAGAACCCCGGCGTCGTGAAGTATCAGGACCTGATCGAGGGCAAGACGCTGGTCGAGCAGACCGACGAGGCCACCGGCATCGCCCAGCGCGTCGTCATTGAATATCGCGCGCCGACCAAGAGCAAGGAGGACCTGCGTCCGCGCCTGACCCTGCTCGACGCGGAATCGGGCGAGGCGGGGCGCTACATGCTCGCCGCCGGCGCGACCCTGTCGATCGAGGACGGGCAGGAGGTGAAGGCCGGCGACGTGCTGGCCCGCGTCAGCCGCGAAGCGGCCAAGACCCGCGACATCACCGGCGGTCTGCCGCGCGTCGCCGAATTGTTCGAGGCACGCAAGCCCAAGGAGAACGCGATCATCGCCAAGGTCTCCGGCCGGGTCGAATTCGGCAAGGATTACAAGGCGAAGCGCAAGATCGGCATCCGTCCTGAGGATGGCGGCGACCTGGTCGAGTATCTGGTGCCGAAGTCCAAGGTCATCGACGTGCAGGAAGGCGACTACGTCAAGCGCGGCGATAACCTGATCGGCGGCAGCCCCGATCCGCACGACATCCTGGAGGTGCTGGGCATCGAGCCGCTGGCGGAATATCTCGTCTCGGAAATCCAGGAAGTCTATCGCCTGCAGGGCGTGAAGATCAACGACAAGCACATCGAGACGATCGTTCGCCAGATGCTGCAGAAGGTCGAGATCACCGCCGCCGGCGATACCACCCTGCTGCCCGGCGAGCAGGTCGACCGCGAGGAGATGGACGAGATCAACGCCAAGCTCGCCAAGGGCCAGCAGCCCGCCGAGGGCAAGCCGGTGCTGCTCGGCATCACCAAGGCGTCGCTGCAGACCCGCAGCTTCATCTCGGCCGCGTCGTTCCAGGAAACGACGCGGGTGCTGACCGAGGCGTCGGTGCAGGGCAAGAAGGACCAACTGATCGGCCTGAAGGAGAATGTCATCGTCGGCCGGCTGATCCCGGCGGGAACCGGCGCCGGCATGAACCGGATGCGGATTGCCGCGAACAGCCGCGATGCCGCGTTGCGCGCCGCCCAGCGCAGCTGGCAGGAATCGCTGGTCGCGCCGGAAAGCGCCGCCGAGGAGCATGCGGCGGAGCTGCGCCGCCCGGTCGAGGACGACACCGGCAACGATGCGCTGGCGGCGGTGGTCGCGACGACCGACGGCGAGGACGGCGCCGAAGAATAAGCGCCGCCCGACAGCGGAAGAACAGCCGCAGACCCCGTCGGACCCGGTCCGGCGGGGTTTCGGTTGGAATGGGGTCGTAGGATTGCGATGGATGAGCGGTTCGGCGGGGAGCGCCCTTTTGAACCCCCGCTTTCGTGGAAGCAGGACCATCCGCCGCTCGCCTTGCCCCGGGTCGATTGATTTTCCCGCCCGCTTACCGCAAGGCGGGAACGAAGGAGCTTGATGATGGCGGCGAAGTGGACGCCCGATAGCTGGACCACGCACGAGGCGCGGCAGCTTCCGACCTACCCCGACGCGGCGGCGCTCGGCGCGGCGACGGCCGAGCTTGGCAGCTACCCGCCGCTGGTCTTCGCCGGCGAGGCGCGCGACCTGAAGGCGGAGTTGGCGACGGTGGCGGAGGGCAAGGCTTTTCTGCTCCAGGGCGGCGACTGCGCCGAATCCTTCGCCGAGTTCCACCCGAACAACATCCGCGACACGTTCCGCGTCATCCTGCAGATGGCGGTGGTACTGACCTATGCGTCGAAGCTGCCGACGGTGAAGGTCGGCCGCATGGCCGGGCAGTTCGCCAAGCCGCGCTCCGCCGATACCGAGGAGCAGGGCGGCGTCACCCTGCCCTCCTACCGCGGCGACATCATCAACGACATCGCCTTCGCGCCGGAGGGGCGGGTGCCCGATCCGCAGCGGATGATCCGCGCCTACAGCCAGGCGGCGGCGACGCAGAACCTGCTGCGCGCCTTCGCCCAGGGCGGCTATGCCAACCTGCACCAGGTCCATCGCTGGACCCACGACTTCATGGGCCGCAGCCCATGGGCCAAGAAATATGCGGAGACCGCCGACCGGATCAGCGACGCGCTGGAGTTCATGGCGGCGTGCGGCATCAGCCCGGACACGGTGCCGCAGCTAAAGGCAACGCAGTTCTACACCAGCCACGAGGCGCTGCTGCTCCCCTACGAGCAGGCGCTGACCCGCGAGGACAGCCTGACCGGCGACTGGTACGACACCAGCGCCCATTTCCTGTGGATCGGCGACCGCACCCGGTTCGACGGATCGGCGCATGTCGAATATCTGCGCGGCATCGGCAATCCGATCGGCATGAAATGCGGCCCCAGCCTGGAGCCGGACGCGCTGCTGCGCCTGCTCGACACGCTGAACCCGGCGCGCGAGCCGGGGCGGATGACGCTGATCACCCGTTACGGCTACGACAAGATCGAGAGCGGGCTGCCACGCCTCATCCGCGCCGTCCAGCGTGAGGGGCACCCGGTGGTGTGGTCGTGCGACCCGATGCACGGCAACGTCGTCAAGGCGAACAACGGCTACAAGACCCGGCCGTTCGACCGGATCCTGGCCGAGGTGCGCGGCTTCTTCGCCGTCCACCGCGCCGAGGGCAGTTTCGCCGGCGGCATCCATGCCGAGATGACCGGCCAGAACGTCACCGAATGCACCGGCGGCGCGGTGGCGGTGACCGAGCAGAGCCTGGCCGACCGCTACCACACCCACTGCGACCCGCGCCTGAACGCCAGCCAGTCGCTGGAACTGGCGTTCCTGCTGGCCGAAATGCTGAACCAGGAAGTGAAGGAACGGCGCAAGGCGGCGGCGTAAGGCGGGAGCGGCGCGCGGGCCTGTCCCGCCGCCGCTAGCGCACGACCTCGTCGGGGCCGACGCCCCATAGGTGGGCGGTTTCGACATAGCCTTTGCGGCCTTTGCCGGCGTCGAAGGCGCACCAGCCGCTGGCGCAGTCCCTGATCTGGCCGATGACGCCGGCTTCCGCCCGCCAGACGACCTTCGCGGCCGGCGTGGGGGTGGCGCGCAGCGGGCGGGTGCCGCCGACGACGATCGCGGTGCGGGTGTCGCTGAGCAGCACGCTCAGCATCCAGCCGGTCGTGCCGTCGACATCCTGCACCTTGCGCCAGTTGGTGTGGTTTTCGGTGTAGGTTTCCACCACTTTCAGCGGCATGGCGCGGCGGTGGTAGAGCCACAGCGTCGGGAAGTTGCGACCCGGCCCGCTGCGCATCCGCGCTTCCCCGGCGGCGATCGACACCCAGTAGGGCGGCGCCTTCTGCTGGGCGGCGGCCGGTTCCGGGGCCAGCATCAACCCGACCATCAGCGCCACACCTGCCGCTACGCGCACCGCCCGCCCTTTCCTGTCACCAGCGCCCCTGTTGCCAAAGCCGCCGCCGATCAGCAAGGGGGCGGCCGCAGGGCATTGACGTGGCCGGGCACCCGCACGATAGCCGCGCAATGGCCGATACCGCCCGCCCCAGCCGCCCCGCCGTCATCGTTACCCGCGCGCTGCCCGCCGGGGTGGAGCAGCGGATGGCCGACCTGTTCGCCGTCACCCTGAACCCGACCGACACGCCGATGGACCGCGCCGCGCTGGCCGCCGCGATGGCGGAAGCCGACGTGCTGGTGCCGACCGTCACCGACGAGATCGACGCCGAGTTGATCGCCGGCGCCGGCCCGCGGCTGCGGCTGATCGCCAGCTTCGGCGCCGGTACCGACCATATCGACCTGAAGGCGGCGCGGGCGAAGGGCATCATCGTCACCAACACGCCGGGCGTGTTCACCGACGACACCGCCGACATGGTGATGGCGCTGATCCTGGCGGCGCCGCGCCGGCTGGCCGAGGGCGAGGCGCTCGTCCGCTCGAAGCAGTGGCGCGGGTGGAGCCCGACGTCTATGCTCGGCCGCCGCGTGTCCGGCAAGAAGCTGGGCATATTGGGCATGGGCCGGATCGGCCAGGCGATCGCGATGCGGGCGCGCGGTTTCGGCATGGAGGTGCATTACCACAACCGCCGCCGCCTGCCCGAAATCGTCGAGCGCGCCGTCGCCGCCCACTGGCACCCGGACCTGGACGCGATGCTGACCGAGATCGATTTCCTGTCGATCAACTGCCCGCACAACGCCGAGACCCACCACATGATCGACGCCGAGCGGCTGGCGCTGCTTGGGGCCCATTCCTACCTGGTCAACGTCGCGCGCGGCGAGATCGTCGACGAGGCGGCGCTGGTCGACGCGCTGCGCGACGGGCGGATCGGCGGCGCCGGGCTGGACGTCTATGCCGAGGAACCGCACGTGTCGGACGCGTTGATCGCGCTGACCAACGTCGTGCTGCTGCCACACATGGCGTCTGCGACGGTCGAGGGACGCGACGCGTCGGGCGCCAAGGTAATCGCCAATATCAAGGCCTGGGCCGACGGCCACCGCCCGCCCGATCAGGTGCTGGAAGGCTGGGCGTAGGACCGATCGCCGCGCCGTCGCGCGGCATCGCGATGACGGATGCTTCCGCCTATATGCCGCGCCCCGCGAGCAGCGCAGCGAGGCCGCCTGCGAGGACCGCCGCGCCCAGCCACAGCCGCGCCGCGCTGGTGTAGGCGGCGAGCGGCAGGCCGATGACACGGCCGAGCAGGCGAAGCGGATGGGCCATGACCGATAGATGGCACCGCCCCCTCCCGCTTTCCAACCGGCAATTCCGCTCTCTGCATTCGCTTTTTGCGATCAGCCGCAGCTTCGCCGCTTGCCAGCGGCGGCAGGGGCGGCTAGCCAGCGGCCCGTCATCTGGGGAGTAGCCACCCGCGCAAGCGCGGGCGCCCGCCGTCAACATGCTTGGTCGAGAGACCGTGGCGGCGGGGAACGGACCACCGTTCCGGCAAGACCAATGGCGCCGCGCTTTCGCCTCGCCGGGCGGAAGGCCCGGTGCTTTTGGATCAGCCGCCCGGCCCCGGAGTCGCCCGCCATGGACCCCCTGCTCACCTCCACCGCCGTCGTGGCGCTGGCCGAGATCGGCGACAAGACGCAACTGCTCGCCATCGTCCTCGCCACCCGTTTCAAGCGGCCATGGCCGATCGTCGCCGGCATATTGGTCGCGACGCTGGCCAACCATTTCCTCGCCGCGCTGGCCGGGGCGCAGGCGGCGGCGCTGTTCGACGGGCCGCTGTTCCGCACGCTGGTCGCGCTGTCGTTCATCGCGATGGCGGCGTGGACGCTGGTGCCCGACCGGCTGGACGACGCCGAGGCGGAGCCGGCGCGGTTCGGAGCGTTCGTCACCACCGTCATCGCGTTCTTCCTGGTCGAAATGGGCGACAAGACCCAGATCGCCACGGTCGCGCTCGGCGCGCGCTACCATGCTGCGCTGACGGTCACCGCGGGGACGACGCTGGGCATGATGCTGGCCAACGTGCCGGCGGTGCTCCTGGGCGACGCGCTGGTCCGCCGGGTGCCGCTCACCATTGTGCGGATGATCGCGGCGGCGCTGTTCCTGGCGATCGGCCTGTGGCTGCTCGCCGCGACGGCGGGGTGGGTGTGATGGGAGCGACTGCGTGGGCTCCCGCTTTCGCAGGAACGTATCGAGGGGTTCAGGCGAGGGCGGCGAGCCACTCCGTCATCATCGCCCGGCCGGCAGCAACGGCGCCGGGGCCGAGGCGGTCATGGTCGCCGTGCAGTGTGCCGGGGTCGGTGCCGGCGCGGGCGATGCTGTCGGCGCCGCTCTCCACCCAGGCGCCGAAGCGCGGATCCCGACCCATTTCGGCATGGCATTGCAGCGCGAGGATCGACCGGCCCCGGCGGAACGCCTGATGCGGGTAGGCGGCGGTCGAGGCGAGCAGTTCGACACCGGCTGGCAGGTCGAACGTGTCGCCGTGCCAGTGGAGCACCGGCACGGCGGCGATATGGGCGACCGGCGAGCGGCGGCCGATGTCCGACAGGGTGACCGGCGCGAAGCCGACCTCGCTGGTCGCGCCGGGATAGACGCGGGCGCCCAGCGCGGCGGCAATCATCTGGCTGCCGAGGCAGACGCCGAGCGTCGGCCGATCGGCGTCGAGCCGGTCGCGCAGCTTCTCCAGCTGTCGCGGAATCCACGGATGCGCGTCCGTTTCATAGACGCCCATCGGCCCGCCCATCATCACCAGCAGGTCCGGCGCGCGGAAATCGACATCGGCGAAGATCGGGTCGGACACGTCGACCCTATCGATCGCGTAGCCGGCCGCCTCGATCGGCTGGCGGAAGCCGGCTACGCCCTCATACGGCACATGGCGGACGACCAGCGCCCGTTTCACCCGCTCAATCCCCGGTCAGGATCCGGTCGACCAGCTGCTTCACCGTCGGCACGAAGCCGTTGGAATAGAATGGGTCGGTCTTGAAATTGAACGCGCCGTGGCCGGCGAACATCAGGTTGTCGTCGACCGGGCCGCCATGGGCGATGTCCTGCAGCGTCTTCTGGATGCAGAAGCTGCGCGGATCAGCCAGCCGGCCGGTGGAATTGGTCTCGGTATCCGCCCAGGACGAGAAGCCGCACTGGCTGAGGCAGCCCATGCAGTCCGCCTGATCCTTGCGGATCATGTCGCGTTCCTCCGGCGTGGTGAACACCAGCGTGTTGTCCGGGGTCTTGAGCGCGACGGTGAAGCCCTGCGCGTCCCATTCCCGCGCGCGCAGCAGATCGTTGCGGGTCACCCAGAAATTGCGGCCCTTGATGCCGACGTCGAGCTGGAACTGGTGGTCGCCCGCCGCCTCGCCGGAAAAGGCGATCTGCCGTTCGGAGCGCGCCTCGAGCCCGCGCAGGAAGGTGTTGCGCACCGCCGAGGAATAGAAGCCGGTCGGGGAGAAGCGGTGGAGCAGGATGTCGCCGTCCTCCAGCGTCATCAGCCGGGCCTTCCACCCGTCTGGGATCGGGCTTTCGCGGGTCAGCAGCGGCCGCGTGCCGAACTGGAAAGCGATCTGGCCCAGTTCCGGGTTGTCGATCCAGCTTTCCCAGTCGCGCAGATACCAGACGCCGCCCGCCATGACGATCGGCACGCTGTCGGCGATGCCGCCTTCGCGCATCGTCTCGCGCAGCGCCTTGACGCGCGGATAGGGGTCTTCCGGTTTCAGCGGGTCTTCGGCGTTGGACAGGCCGTTATGGCCGCCGGCCAGCCACGGGTCCTCGTAGACCACCGCCGCCAGCCATTCCGATGCCTTGGAATAGGCGCGCTTCCACAGCGCGCGGAAGGCGCGGGCCGAGCTGATGATCGGCAGGTAGTTGACGTTGTAGGAGGCGGCGATCTCGCTCAGCTTGTACGGCATGCCGGCGCCGCAGGTGACGCCCGCGACCATGCCGCGCGTCCGTTCCAGCACGCCGTGGAGCACGCGCTGGGCGCCGCCCATTTCCCACAGCACGTTGATGTTGATCGCGCCCTTGCCGCCGGCCATCTCAAACGCGCGTTTGACCTGATCGACGGCGCCGTCGATCGCGTACTGGACCAGTTCGTCATGCCGTTCGCGGCGGGTGCGGGATTTGTAGACCTGCGGGATGATCTTGCCGGTTGGATCATAGCTGTCGGCGTTGACCGCCGACACGGTGCCGATGCCGCCGGCGGCCGCCCAGGCGCCGGAACTCATGTGGTTCGACACAGCGACACCCTTGCCCCCCTCGATCAGCGGCCACACCTCGCGGCCGGCATAGAGGATGGGCTTTACCCCCTTGAACATCGATGCTCCCGTTTCATCCATGCGCCCGGCAGATAGGGCGTTCGACCGCCCTATAGCAGCCCGATGCCGGAATGGGACGCAAAAATGCGGCGCGGGCCGGTGCCGTCCCGGAACGCCCGGATCGGCTTCTAGAGTCTGTCCGCTTGAAGCGGAATCGGCACCAGCCCGCTCCCCCACCCGGCCTCCCAACGACAGTATCATGTGGGAGGCCGGGTGGGGGAGCGGGCGAAAGCGCCCAAGGTTCCGGCGATGCGCAGCATCGTTGGAAAGGTGCTGGAGGGTGGTGCCGCCTAAGGCGGACAGATTCTAAAGCAGCGCCTCGATCGCCGCGGCGATCGCCGCCGGCTTCGTCATCGGCGCATAGCGGGCGACGACGGCGCCGTCGCGGCCGACCAGGAATTTGGTGAAGTTCCACTTGATCGCCCGGATGCCGGCGAAGCCGCGGCGCTCCGCCTGCAGCCAGGCCCAGAGCGGATCCGCGCCGGGTCCGTTGACGGCGACCTTGGCGAACAGCGGGAAGGTCACGTCATACGTTGCCGCGCAGAACGCCGCGATTTCCGTGTCACTGCCCGGTTCCTGCTCGCCGAACTGGTTGCAGGGGAAGCCGAGGACGACGAAGCCGCGATCGGCATAGCGACGGTAGAGCGCCTCCAGCCCGGCATATTGCGGCGTGAAGCCGCAGCGGCTGGCGACGTTGACGATCAGCAGCACCTTGCCGGCATAGGCGGCCAGCGCCCCCGTGCCGCCGCCGGGCAACGCCGGGCGGAAGGCGAAGATCGGCGCGGCCGCCGCCGCGCTCACGTCGCCGGCTTCTTCTCGACGACGAAGATCTCGCCGTCATAGTCGACGATGTAGAGGTTGCGGTTCTCGTCCTGCCCGAAGCTGACCACGGCGTCGATCGTGCCCGCGTTCGGCACGAAGGCGCCGGTGCGAACGCGGAAGCTGCTGCCGGCGAGGGTGCTGCCGCGCTGGAGCAGCGCGCTCGGCAGGCTCCACAGGTGGCCGGTGACGAAATCGCCGAAGAAATAGTTGAGCTGCAGGCTGCTGACCGGCCCGCCATAGACGTAGCCGCCGACGATGGTGCTGCCCTGCACGTCGCCGGTGCCGTGGGCATATTCGGCGACCGGCGCGATCAGGCCGGTGGTGTCGCCGCCCTTGAACACATGCGTGCCCTCCAGGATCGGCCAGCCGAAATTGGCGCCCTTGTCGCTGGTGAGCAGGATGTTCAGCTCTTCCCAGCCATCCTGGCCGACATCGCCGAACACGACGTTGCCGGTCGCGAAGTCGATCGATGCGCGATAGGGGTTGCGCAGGCCGTAGGCGATGACTTCCGGCGCGCCGCCGCTGGTCGCGAACGGGTTGGCGGTGGGGATCGCGTAGTCCTTGTTCGGATCGCTCGGATAGGCGTCGCTCGCCGGATCGATCCGCAGGATCTTGCCGAGCAGGCTGTCCTTGTTCTGGGCGTTGTTGTCCGGGTCCCCCGCCCCGCCGCCGTCGCCGGTGGTGACGTAGAGGAAATTGTCCGGCCCGAAACCGATCCAGCCGCCGTTGTGGTTGTTGCGCGGATGCGGGATCTGCAGGATCACGTCGGCGCTGGCGGGATCGGCGACGTCCTTGTTGTCCGCCACCGTCTTGTAGCGCCGCACTTCCAGCGTGCCGGTCGCGTTGGTCAGGAAAACGTAGAAGGTGCCGCTGGTCGCGAAATCCGGCGCGGTGGTGAAGCCGAGCAGCCCGCGCTCGCCATCCGTGCTGATCTCCGCGCTGACGTCGAGGAAGGTGGTGGTCGCCGCCGGGCTGGTTTCCTTCGGGTCGAGGATGCGGATGCGGCCGGTACGTTCGACGACGAACACCCGCCCCTTCCCATCCGCGATCGGGTAGACGTAGACCGGCTGGTTGAAGCCGACGCCGACGCGGCGGACGCGGAAGTCCGAATTGGGCGCGATGACGTTGATCACCAGGTCCATCACCACCGGGTTGGTGCCGTCGGTGACCGTGATCTTGACCGTGTAATTGTTGTCGGCGCCGGTTGCCGGATCGTAGACGGGCGGGGTCTTGAACGACAGCGCGCCGCTGCTGGTGATGGTGAACAGCGCCTCGTCGGCGCCGCCGGTGATCGAGAAGGTCAGCGCTTCCCCGGTCGGGTCGACGGCGGTGGCGGCGTAGAAGGTGCCGGTAGTGCCCGATTCGACCGAGACGACCGACGGCGAGGTGAAGACCGGCGGCCCCGGGGTCGGCGTTGGGGTCGGCGTCGGCGTCGGCGTGCCGTCACCCCCGCCGCAGGCCGACAATGCGAGTGCCACAGCCGACGCGAAAGCGGAGCGGAACGCGAAACTACCGGAACGGGCCATCTCTATCTCCCTTGCCGCCCGCGCGATGCGACCGGACCGTGTGGATGCTGCCACAAAAAGCCGTGGCGTGTCTTAGCTTTCAAGCACGCCGTCGTGCAAACGGACTGTGCGGTCCATCTTCGCGGCCAGCCGTTCGTTATGGGTGGCGACCAGCGCCGCCGACCCTTCCCCGCGCACCAGGTCGAGGAACTGGGCGAGAACGATGTTGGCGGTCGCCTCGTCCAGATTGCCGGTCGGCTCGTCGGCCAGCACCAGCGCCGGGCGGTTGGCCAGCGCGCGCGCCACCGCCACCCGCTGCTGCTCCCCGCCCGACAACTGCGACGGGCGATGGGTCAGCCGGCGGCGCAGGCCGAGCGCGGCGAGCAACGCCGCCGCCCGTTCCGTCGCCGCGTCGGTCGGCACGCCGCGGATCAACTGCGGCAGCACGACATTCTCCTGCGCGTCGAAATCGGGCAGCAGGTGGTGGAACTGGTAGACGAAGCCCAGCGCCTCGCGCCGCACCCGCGTCCGCCCGTCGGCGTCGAGCCGGGCGGCTTCCTCGCCGGCGATGCGGATCGACCCGTCGAAGCCGCCCTCGAGCAAGCCGACCGCCTGGAGCAGCGTCGACTTGCCGGAACCGCTGGGGCCGAGCAGCGCGACGATCTCCCCTTCCGCCACGGTCAGGTCGACGCCGCGCAGCACGTGGATCGTCTCCTCGCCCTGGGTGAAGCTGCGCTTCAGCCCGCTGACCGCCAGCACGTCACTCATAGCGCAGCACCTGCACCGGATCGGTGCTCGCCGCCTTGTAGGCCGGGTAGAGCGTTGCCAGCACCGACAGCACCAGCGCCATGACGACGATCGCCACTACCTCCACCGGGTCGGTCCGCGCCGGCAGCTCGGTCAGGAAGCGGATCGACGGGTCCCACAGATTCTGGCCGGTGACGAGCTGGACGAAATTGACCACCGCCTGCCGGTAGAACAGGAACACCGCGCCGAGCACCAGCCCGGCGAGGATGCCGAGCACGCCGATCGACACGCCGACGGTCATGAAAATCCGCATCATCGCGCCGCGCGACGCGCCCATCGTCCGCAAGATCGCGATGTCGCGGGTCTTGGCGCGGACCAGCATAATCAGCGACGACAGGATGTTGAACACCGCGACCAGCACGATGATCGACAGGACGACGAACATCGCCACCCGCTCCACCGCCAGCGCTTCGAACAGCGTCGCGTTCATGCTGCGCCAGTCGGTGATCACCGCCTTGCCCTGCACCGCGCGCGCCAGCGGGGCGAGGATGGCGGCGACATTGTCGGGGTCGACGGTCTTGACCTCGATCATCCCGACCGCGTCGCCCAGCATCAGCAGCGTCTGCGCGTCCTCGATCGGCATGATGACGAACGCCTTGTCGTAATCGTAGACGCCAACTTCGAAGATCGCGGCGACGCGGTAGCTGACGATGCGCGGCACCGTGCCGAACGGTGTCGTCTGGCCTTGCGGGCTGATCAGGCTGATTTCCCCGCCGACCTGGGCGCCGAGCGATTCGGCCAGCCGCGCGCCGATCGCGACATTGTCGCTGCCCGGCTTCAGCGCGGTCAGGCTGCCGGCCAGCACCTTGCTGCGGATCGTCTGGTTGGCGCGGATATCCTCCACCCGCATGCCACGCGCCAGCACCGCTTCCACCCGGCCGTCGTAGCTGGCCATCAGCGGCTGTTCGATCAGCGGCGTCGCCTCCGTCACCCCCGGCGTCTTGCGCGCCTGCGCGACGACCGACTGCCAGTCGGGCAGCCGGCCGTCATAGCCCTGGACGACGGCGTGGCCGTTCAGCCCGACGACCTTTTCGAACAGTTCCGCGCGGAAACCGTTCATCACGCTCATCACGATGACCAGCGCGGCGACGCCCAGCATCACCGCGGCCAGGCTGATGCCGGCGACGAGGAAGATGAACGCTTCCCCCCGCCCCGGCAGCAGATAGCGCTTGGCGATCATGCGCTCGTAACGGGAGAGGATCATGAAGCGGCGGGTCCGGGAAGGGCGTAGCGCAAGGGCCACGCTCTAGGGCCAGGCGGGCCGGGTTGCAACCGGCGGCGGGGCTGTTGCCGAATGAACACATGGCGCGCCCAATCGTGGCGGCCCCGCCCGAATCGGGATGACAGGGCCGGGGCGCTCTCGTAGCGTTTGCGGACCGAAACGCAGGCAAAGCCGTGGTTCTGGGAGGCTGTCGCTCCGTTTGACTGCTTGAGGGGGCAGTCGATCGTCGCAGCGACGGCAAAGGGGGCTGGCGAGCATTCGTCACGCAGGGTGCCCGGATCGGAAACGGTCCGGGCATTCTGTTTTTCGTTCCCCGTCGCCCCCCCTTGAAAGCGGAAAATCGACAACCAGATCAGGGCTGCGCCATCGCCTTGACGGGATGCGCGCGGCGCCGCCGCAACGGGGCGCCGCTGGACCAAGTCATTTTGCTCATTGGAGGATTTGACCATGCGTAGCTTTGATTTCACCCCCTATCGCCGTTCAACCGTCGGTTTCGACCGGTTGTTCGACCTGCTCGAGAACAACCGCTCGCAGGCCGACAATTATCCGCCGTTCGACCTGGAGCGGCTGAGCGAGGACCGCTACCGGATCACCATCGCCCTGGCCGGCTTCAAGCGCGACGAGATCGACATCACCGCCCAGCAGAACCTGCTGCTGGTCAAGGGCAGCAAGGAGCAGGCGGCGCAGGACCGGTCGCAGTACCTGCATGTCGGCATCGCCAACCGCAGCTTCGAGCGGCGGTTCGAGTTGGCCGACTTCGTCCGCGTCGCCGGCGCCGACCTGGCCGACGGCCTGCTGACCATCGACCTGGTGCGCGAGGTGCCGGAAGCGATGAAGCCGCAGAAGATCGCGATCGGCGGCAACGCCACGGTCGAGCAGATCGACAACCACCGCGACGCCGCCTGACCGGCGTTGCGACAGGCGGGCGGCCGGGCACAATCCGGCCGCCCGCTTTTTTACCGATCGCCAACCAATGCGGGCGCATGACCCGCCAATGCTCTTTCCGTTCCGCCATCGCAGCATCTTCCGCAGCCGCTGGATGGCGCTGCTGTGGGCGGCGGGCGTGATCTGGCTGGCACTGTCCGTCGCCGCGCCGTGGGCGACCACCGACACGGACGACACCGCCGCCAACGCCAGCGCGCAACTGACGCCGGAGCAACAGGCGGCGCTGAACGCGCGATAGGGCGAGCGGTCTGGTCCCCGGCTGCGGGGATGGATTGCTTCGCTACGCTCGCCATGACGGGCGGATGATGGTGCCCGCCCCGACGCGGCGACCGTGGGTCAGGCAATCATCGCGCGAAGGGTTTCGATGCGGTCGGCCTCGGCGGCGGGCTTGTCGGTGCGGATGCGGGCGATGCGGGGGAAGCGCATGGCGATGCCCGATTTGTGGCGGGTGCTGGCGTGGACGGAATCGAACGCCACTTCCAGCACCAGCGTCTTTTCGACTTCGCGCACCGGGCCGAAACGATCGACGGTGTGGGTGCGGACGAACCGGTCGAGCCATTTCAGCTCTTCGTCGGTGAAGCCGGAATAGGCCTTGCCGACCGGCAGCAGCCGGCCATCCTCGCTCCAGCAGCCGAAGGTGTAGTCGGAATAGAAGCTGGAGCGCTTGCCGTTGCCGCGCTGGGCATAGAGCATGACGCAGTCGGCGCGCAGCGGATCGCGTTTCCACTTGTACCAGAGGCCGGTGCGACGGCCGGCGACATAGGCGCTGTCGCGGCGTTTCAGCATCACCCCCTCCACCGCCGCGTCGCGGGCGCCGGCGCGCAATGCCTCAAGCGCTGAAAAGCTGTCCGCCTCGACCAGCATCGACAGGTCGAAGCGCGCCGGGTCGAGCCGGGCGACGAAGCGTTCGAGCCGGGCGCGGCGCGCGGTCCAGGCGAGCGGGCGGCCGTCTCCGCTCCGTCGAACAATATGTCGTAGAGGCGGACGAAGGCGGGATAGTCGGCGAGCATCCGGGCGGAGACCGCCTTGCGGCCAAGCCGCTGCTGGAGGGCGTTGAAGCTGGCGGTGGCGCCGCCGTGGGCAGCGCTGCCCTGCGCATCGCCCTTGACCAGCAATTCGCCGTCGACGACGCCGTCGCGGTCGAACGCGCTTGCCACCTCCGGGAAGGCGGCTGTGATGTCGTCGCCGCCGCGGCTGTAGAGCCGGACCTGCCCGCCGACGCGAACGAGCTGGACGCGGATGCCGTCCCATTTCCATTCGGCGGCATAGGCGTCCATCGCGGCCTGATCCTCGCCCAGCGGATGGGCGAGCATGAACGGGCGGAACACCGGCATGTCGGCGGCGATCGGCTGTTCGCCCCGCCCCTCCGCCCAGGCGAACAATGCGGCATAGGGCGGCGCCAGCGCGTGCCACACCTCCTCCACCGCATCGACGTCGAGCGCGAAAGCCTGGGCGAAGGCGGTCTTGGCCAGCCGGGCCGAGACGCCGGCGCGCAGGCCGCCGGTCGCCAGCTTCAGCAGCGCATAGCGTTCCTCCGGCGTCATCCGGTCGAGCAGCCAGGCGAGCGCCGCCGGCGCCTCGCTGCGGCCGAGCGTCGACAGGCGGGCGACGACGGCGGCGAGGCCGAGCGCGGCGGGATCGTCGGCAACGGCGCGGCCGGGCCAGAGCAGCGCCACCGTTTCCGCCGTGTCGCCGACATAGTCGCGACTCATCCGGAACAGCACCGGATCGACGCGCTCTTCGATCAGGGCGCGGACGACGGCGGGCTTTATGGCGGGGATGTCGTCGGCGCCGGTCAGCGCGGCGAGCGCCCAGCCGCGATCCGGGTCAGGGGTGGCGCGCAGATAGGCGCCGATCAGCCGCAGCTTGGCGTTGCGCGAGCGGGTGTAGACCAGCCCGTCGAGCAGGCGGGCAAACCCCCTCATGGCCGGCCCCGCACAAGCAGGGCCGGCCGGGGTGTCAGTCCACGATCTTCTTGCCCGCGATCAGCCCGAGGACGAGCAGGATCACGAAAATGGCGATCGCCAGGAAGAACAGGATCTTGGCGATGCCAATGAAGGCCCCGCCGATCCCGCCGAAACCCAGCACCGCGAAAACCAGTCCGATAACCAGGAAGATAATCGCCCAGCGTATCATTGCACGGACCTCCGTCTGTTGTGGGGGACAAACAGCCGGAGGCCCGTTCCGGTTCCGCAATCAGGCGCGGCTGGCCTCGAACAGGAACCAGGCGCGCTGTTCGGCCTGGTCGGTCCAGTCGTCGAGGATGCCGGAGGTAGCATTGTCCTTCGCGTCGTCGACGATGTCCTTCGCCTCGCGAAGCTGCTCGACCAGCTTCTGGTTATCCTCGCGCAGTTCCGCCAGCATGTCGGCGGCCGAGACGAACGCGGCGTCGTTGTCCTCGATCGTCTGGTGCCGGGCGATGTCGCCGATCGAGCGCAGGGTGGTGTTGCCGGTCTTGCGCACCCGTTCCGCGATCTCGTCCGTCGTCGCGAGGATCTGCGCCGCCTGCTCGTCGAGCAGCAGGTGATAGTCGCGGAAGTGCGGGCCGGAGACATGCCAATGGAAATTCTTGGTCTTCAGGTACAGCGCGTAGCTGTTGGCGAGGATGCCGTTCAGCGCATCCGCCACCGTCTTGGTCGCGTTGCTGGTCAGATCCGTCGGGGTCCTGAGCTTGGGGGTCGGGGTTTTCACGTTGCCTGCCTTGGCCATGCTTGCCTCCTTGGGGATTGAATCTTGAGATACGCCCCTCTCAATGCACGAGCCACGCAAAAGTTACGCGGCCGACACGGATAATTCCGATCACGATGATCGCGCCGCTAGATCAGCCGCAGCGCCGCGATTGCCACGCCCAACCCGACGAGCGGCAGAATGGTTCCGACGACCCGGCGCAGCGCCCGGCGGGGCAGCGCGGCGCCAAGCGCGATCGCCAGCCCGGCAGCGACCGTCACCCCGGCGGCGGCACCGGTCGCGGCGAGCAGCGGCGCCCCGGCGCGGGCGGCGACAGCGGCGGTCAGCAACTGGGTCTTGTCGCCCAGCTCAAGCAGGAAGAAGGTGGCGAAGCTGGTCGGCAGTGCCCCCCAACGCCCGCCGTCCGCCAGCGCCGGCGCCCGCTGCGGCAGCCAGGCGCCGATGCCGGCGGCGAGCAGCGCCAGCGCCAACAGGAGCGCCCGTGCCTCCGGGGTCAGCAGCGGAGCGACGAGCGCGCCGCCATAGCCGGCGATCAGCGCATGGACCGCCGCCGCCAGCGCAATGCCGCCGAGCACCGCCGGGCGGGCGCCGAAGCGGGCGGCGAGCAGCAGCGCCAGCACCTGCGTCCTGTCCCCCATCTCTGCGGCGAGGGCGGCGACGAAGGCGGGCAGCAGTGCGTCCATTCGGCGGGGAGAGCGGCGGAGCGCGGCTCAGCCGGAATAGCGGACCGAGATCAAGGCGGCGAACGCCTCGCCGGTCAATGCGTCGCCGGGGGCGTGGCCCGCCGCCTCGCGCATCAGATCCAGGCAGTCGGCAACCCGCGCGCCGCGTTCGCCGGCGGCGAGCGCCGTGGCCAGCGCGCTGGCAAGCTGGGCGAGCGGCAGCAGGCCGTGGGCCTGTGCCATGCCGCGAACCAGATCGACATTCTCGCAAAGCCGGACCGGGCGGCGGCGGCGCATGTCGTCGGCGATGCCGTCGATCCGCGCGCAGAGCAGCGCCCGCACATGGCGCATCGCCTCGGACTCCATCGCCATCGGCCCCACCCCCTGTCATTGCAGCGGAACCGACTATCGTCCGACAGTCCCTAACGCCGCGTTAACCGGCGGCGGCCCTTGACAACCGCGCCCATGCCGCGCAATGGACCCGCCCTGAACGGGAGCGGCGGCGGCGCCGCTTTTATTTTTTCGCAGACAGTCATTCGAGGGTACGGGTCATGGCAAAGCCGACCACGGTCAAGATCAAGCTGGTAAGCACCGCCGACACCGGCTTCTATTACGTCACCAAGAAGAATCCGCGCAGCCCGAACACCACGGAAAAGCTGAGCTTCCGCAAGTACGACCCGGTCGTGCGCAAGCATGTCGAGTTCAAGGAAGCGAAGATCAAGTAAGCGATCCGTCGCCGAAAGATGCGCGGGCGGGCGGCGATGAGCGGCCCGCCTTTTCTTTTGCGCGCCACTTTCCCGGCATCGCGGGGCGCCGACTCCCCCGATGAACCGCGCCCGCTGTTGACGGCTCCGCACTTATCGTAGCAAGTATACGATATAAGAGCGTTCCAGAATCACTGGCAGCGGGTGGGGGACGATGGCGCATCTCACATGGGCGATGACGATCGCGGCTTCCCTGGCGACGGCGGCACCGCTGCCCGCGCAGCCGGTCGAGCCGCCGCGCCAGACCGAATCGGACGCCTACACCCGCTATGAGCTGCTCGCGCCGGGCAGCCATGCGTTCCGCATCATCTACGAGATCACCGCCAGCACGCCGGGCGCCACCGCCTATTTCAACCCGATCCGCCCGGGCAGCATCGCCACCGACGAGAGCGTCACCGACCGCGCGACTGGCAAGCGGCTGCCGTTCGGCGTCGTTTCCGGCGACGTCGCCAAGGCCGGCGGCGTGCGCGGGGCGGCGCCCGGCAACCAGTATATCCGCGTCGAGCTGGGCCGCCCGGTGCCGGGCGACGGCGGCGAGGGCCGCGTGCTGATCGACAAGACCTACGAGGACGCGAAAAGCTATTACCAGGAAGGCGACGTCATCGTGTTCGATCGCCCGCTGGGCAACAAGCGCAACGCGGTCGTGCTGCCCGCCGGCTACGAACTGGTATCGTGCAGCTACCCGGCGCAGGTGCTGCAGGAAGCCGACGGCCGCATCAAGATCGCGTTCTGGAACAACACGCCCGCCGAAGCGCCGCTGGTGGTGAAGGCGCGGCCGGCCCCCGGGTTGCCGTCCTCGCCCTCCAGCCTGGCCGGCGCGCTCGTCGAAAGGGCGTGGCAGAACCGCGAGATCGCCTATTTCCTCCAGCCGCCGGAAACCCACAGCTTCGACCTGTACCACGACTATACCGAGACCCGGCCGGGCGTCGGCGTCTACGTCAACATCGTCCGGGCGGGCAGCACCGCGTCGAAGCCGTCGGCGCGCAACCTCGACACCGGCCAGCCGCTCAAGTGGGAGATGCTGAAGGGCGATGCGATCCTGAAGGTCAGCCCGTCCGAAAAGGGCGTGACGCCTGAGACCGAGGCGGTGGTGTTCCGTTTCGATCCGGTGAAACAGGGTGAGAGCGCACGCCTGCGCTTCTTCGAAACCTATACCGATCCGGAGCGCTACAAGCTGGTCGGCGACGAGCTGGTCTGGCACCGCGCGTTCGGCCGGCCGCTCAACAGCGTCGTCCTTCCCGCCGGGTGGGTGCTGACCAACAGTTCCGTGCCCGCGACGATCAGACAGACCGACGACGGCCGTACCCGGCTGGAATTCATCAACCCGCGCGCGGACGAGATCGACGTGATCGTCACCGCGCGGCGACGGCCGGCATGAGCGCTGGCCAGCACACGCCCCACGGCCTTTGCGCCGGCGACACCATGCCGGCATCGCGCCCGGCCATCGAGAAGAGAGGATCCCCGATGCGCTATCTGTCTTCCGCCGCCCTTGTCGCCGCCGCCTTCGCGGTGCCGGCCGCCGCCCCTGCCCTCGCCCAGCCAGCAACGCAGGCGGCGGCCCAGTCGGCCGACGCGCGGCTGAAGGCGTTGTACGACGCCGAATGGCAATGGCGGACCAACGAGCTTGCGCTCGACGCCGACGGCGACCGCCAGGGCGGCGACCGGCTGCCGCATGTCGACGCCGCAAGCCAGGCACGCCGTGCCGCCTACTGGACCAATGCACTGGCCGAGCTGAACAAGATCCCGTTCGACCAGCTATCGCCGGAAGAACGGATCAACGCCGAGGTGTTCCGCACCGCGCTCGAGGAGTTCGCGGTCAATCAGAAATACCGGGAATTCGAGGATCCGTTCGGCTTCTGGACATGGATCGCGCCGCGCGGCGGGCTGACCAGCGCCCAGGCCTATCGCAACTACATCAAGCGCCTGGGCGACATGCCGCGCCATATCGACGAACAGATCGTCAACATGCGCGCCGGCCTGAAGCGCGGCTTCACCAAGCCGCGCGTATCGCTCGCCGGGCGCGATGGGCCGATCGCCCCGCTCGCCGCAACCGACGTCGACGCCAACCCGCTTTTCATCACGTTCGCCGCGATGCCCGGCAGCATCCCGGAGGGCGAGCGCACCGCGCTGACCGCCGAAGGCCGCCGCGCGGTGGCGGCCGCGGCGCCCGCTTTCGCCAAGCTGCGCGCGTTCGTGCGCGACGAATACATCCCCAACGCGCGCGTGCCGATCGCCGGGGAGGCGCTGCCCGACGGCAAGGCCTATTACGCCGCGAAGGTCCGCCAGTTCACGACGCTGGACCTGACCCCCGACCAGATCCACGAGATCGGCCTGAAAGAGGTCGCCCGGATCGACGCCGACATGCAGGCGACGATGAAGAAGGCGGGCTGGACAGGCGATTTCGCCGGCTTCCTCCATTTCCTGAAGACCGATCCGCAGTTCACCGCGAAGTCGCCCTACGAGCTGCTCGCCAAGTCGGCCTACATCGCCAATCGCATCAACGGGCAGTTGAAGTTCCTGGTCGGGCGCCTGCCGCGCTATCGCTTCACCATCCGGCCGACGCCGGACAATATCGCCCCGTTCGCGACGGGCGGCAACGGCGGGCTCGAAAGCTGCCTGATGAACACCTACAATCTGCCGGCGCGGCCGCTCTACACCATCCCGCCGCTCACCGCGCACGAATGTGCGCCGGGCCACAGTTTCCAGGCGGCGCTGGCGCTGGAGGCGCCGAACCGGCCGCAGATCCGCCGCACGACCTATTTCTCCGGCTATGGCGAAGGCTGGGGCCTCTACACCGAATGGCTCGGCATCCAGATGGGGCTGTACGAGACGCCCTATGACGAGTTCGGGCGCGAGACCTACGAGATGTGGCGCGCCGCGCGGCTGGTGGTCGACACCGGCCTGCACCACAAGGGTTGGACCCGGCAGCAAGCGCTCGACTACATGAAGCAGCACACCGCGCTGTCGGACCATGAGGTCACGATCGAGGTCGACCGCTATATCAACAACCCCGGCCAGGCGCTGGCCTACAAGCTGGGCGAGATGCTGATCCGCCGCAAGCGCGCCGAGGCGGAGAAGGCGCTGGGCGCGGCGTTCGACCAGCGCTGGTTCCACGACACGCTGCTGGGCCTTGGCTCGGTGCCGCTGCCGACGCTGGAGCGCGTGCTCGACGAATGGATCGCCGGCGGCGGGAAGGACCCGAACGCGGGCGATACCGGCGCGAATTCCTGAGCGGCGCTCAGACGAGGGCGGCGACCGATTCGACGAATCGGGTGACCGAGATCGGTTTCGAGACGTAGGCCTCCGCACCGGCGCCGCGAATGCGCTCCTCGTCGGTGCGGGCGGCATAGGCGGTGACCGCCATGATCGGGATCGCCTTCAGCGCCGCGTCGGCCTTCAGCGTCTCGATCAGCTCCAGCCCGCTGACGTGCGGCAACTGGATGTCCATGATGACCAGATCGGGCGCGAAGGCGCGGGCGCGTTCCACCGCCTCGCGCCCGTCGCGCACCGGCTCGCACTCATAGGCGTGGGCGCGCAGCAGGTCGCAGAACAGCTTGAGATTGAGTTCATTGTCCTCGACAATGAGCACACGTTTCGTCACGCACCCCCCAAAGCAACGATTCAAGGACAGATTAGGCGATGCACGCGCGCGGCACAAACCCCCCGGACCCGACGGCGACGGGGCTGGCCGCGCTGGCCTGGACGCTGGCCGAGCCGGAGCGCGCCGCCCGGCTGCTGGCGCTGACCGGGCTGACCCCGGAGGAACTGCGCCGGCGGGCCGATGCGCCAGCGGTGCTGGCGGCGGTGCTTGCCTTTCTGGAAGCGCATGAGCCGGACCTGATCGCCTGCGCCGAGGCGCTGTCGGCGGCGCCGGAGACACTGGTCGCGGCGCGGGCGGCGCTGGAACGATGAGCCGGCCGCTGCTGATTTCCGACTGCGACGAGGTGCTGCTGCACATGGTGTCGCATTTCGGCGCCTGGCTGGGCGAGGCGCACGCGATCGACTTCATGCCCGACGGCGGCGACTTCTCACGCGCGATGCGGCGGCGGGCGGATGGGGCGCTGCTGAGCCGTGACGAGATGTGGCCGCTGCTCGACGGCTTCTTCGTCACCGAGATGCACCGCCAGACGCTGGTTCCCGGCGCGGCGGAGGCGCTGACGCGGCTGGCCGGCAGCGCCGACATCGTCATCCTGACCAACCTGGCCGACCACCATCATGCCGGGCGCTGCGCCCAGCTTGCCGGTTTCGGCATCCGCCACCGGGTGGTGACCAACCAGGGCGGCAAGGGCGCCCCCGTCGCCGCGCTGCTTGCCGAATACCGGCCGAGCGTAGCGGTGTTCATAGACGACCTGGCCCATCATCATCATTCGGTCGCGCGCCACGCCCCCGCCGTCCATCGGCTGCACATGATTTCCGAGCCGACGCTGGCCGCCGCCGTCCCGCCGGCGCCCGACGCCCATGCGCGGATCGACGCCTGGCCGGAGGCGGAGGGGTGGATCGCGGCGCGTTTCGCCGCCGGGGCGCCGGCCGGGGCTTGACCGGCGGCCGCGCGGGGTGTTTGAGCGAACGCCATGACCGCCGAAGAACGCCTTGCCGAACTGGGCCTGAAGCTGCCGAAGCCAGCCGCCCCCGTTGCCGCCTATGTCCCCGCCGTCGAGGCGGCCGGGCTGCTCCATATTTCCGGCCAGCTGCCGTTTCGCGACGGCAATCTGATGACCGGCCGGCTGGGCGAGGATGTCGACATTGACTTCGGCCGCGACGCGGCGCGCGCCTGCGGACTGATGCTGGTCGCGCAGATGAAGGCGGCGCTCGGCGACCTCGACCGGGTGGCGCGGGTGGTGAAGCTGGGCGTGTTCGTCAACAGCGCCGGCCGCTTCACCGACCAGCCGAAGGTCGCCGACGGCGCGTCGGCGCTGATGGCCGATATCTTCGGCGACGCCGGCAAGCACGCGCGCAGCGCGGTCGGCGTGCCGGTGCTGCCGCTGAACGCGGCGGTCGAGATCGATGCGGTTGTCGCCGTTCGTCCAGCCTGACCCGAGGCGCATTGCCTTTCTGACCGCGCAGCCCTTTGCCCATCGCGGGCTGCACGGCGCCGGCATCGTCGAGAACAGCCGCGCCGCCTGGGCCGGCGCGATCGCGCTGGGCCACGGCATCGAATGCGACGTGCAAGCGGCGGCGGACGGCACCCCGTTCGTGTTCCACGACGCCGACCTGCGCCGGCTGGCCGGGCGGCCGGAACGGGTGGCGGCGCTGACCCCGGCGGCGCTGGACGCGACCCGCCTGACCGGCAGCGACGAGACGATCCCCCGGCTGACCGAGATGCTGGCGATCGTCGCCGGACAGGTGCCGCTGCTGATCGAGATCAAGGTGGATGGCAGGCGGGTGGCGCCGCTGTGCCGGGCGGTGCGCGCCGCGCTGGACGGCTATCGCGGGGCGGCGGCGGTGATGGCGTTCAACCCGCTGGTCGGCCGCTGGTTCGCCCGCCATGCACCCGGCCTGACCCGCGGGCTGGTGGTCAGCGAGGAAGGCAAACAGGGCCTGCGCGGCGTGGCCGAGCGCTGGCTGTCGCTGTGGCAGGCGCGGGCGGACTTCCTGGCCTATGATGTGCGCGACCTGCCGTCACGCTTTGCCGGGCAGTTTCGTGCGCGCGGGCTGCCGCTGCTGACCTGGACGGTGCGCTCCGCCGCCGCGGAGGAGACGGCCGCCCGCTACGCCGACCAGCCGATCTACGAACGCCACCCATGACCGCCTACACCGCGCGGATCGGCGATGGCGTCGCCGGGTTCGACGCCGCCGAATGGGATGGCTGCGCCGGCGCCGCCAACCCGTTCGTCAGCCACGCCTTTCTGTCGATCCTGGAGGAATCGGGCAGCGCCCGGTCGCGGACCGGCTGGCAGCCGCTGCCGATCGCGGTGACCGACGAAGCCGGGCGGCTGGCCGGGGTGATGCCCGCCTACGGCAAGAGCCACAGCCAGGGCGAATATGTGTTCGACCATGGCTGGGCCGATGCCTATGCCCGCGCCGGCGGCGCCTATTACCCGAAATTGCAGATCGCGGTGCCGTTCACGCCGGTGCCCGGCCCCCGGCTGCTGCTGCGCGATCCGGCGGCGGCGCCGGCGCTGATCGCGGCGGCGGAGGCGGTGGTCGCGCACCACGCCCTGTCGTCGGCCCACGCGACCTTCATCGCGCCGGAGCAGGTGCCGCTGTTCGAGGCGGCGGGCTGGCTGATCCGCACCGACAGCCAGTTCCACTGGCAGAACGACGGCTATCGCGATTTCGACGATTTCCTCGCCGCCCTCGCCAGCCGCAAGCGCAAGGCGATCCGCAAGGAGCGCGCCGCCGCCGTCGCCGGGCTGGACATCGTCCAGCTGAGCGGCGCGGCGATCGGCGAGGCGGACTGGGACGCTTTCTGGCAATTCTACCAGGATACCGGCGCGCGCAAATGGGGGCACCCCTACCTGACCCGCACCTTCTTCTCGCTGCTCGGCGAGCGGATGGCGGACAAGGTGCTGCTGGTGTTCGCGCGACGAAACGGGCGGCCGATCGCCGGGGCGCTGAACCTGATCGGCGCCGACACCCTCTACGGCCGCTACTGGGGCGCGGTGGAGGAGGTGCCGTTCCTCCATTTCGAGCTGTGCTATTACCAGGCGATCGACGCGGCGATCGCGCGCGGGCTGGCGCGGGTCGAGGCCGGGGCGCAGGGCGGGCACAAGCTGGCGCGAGGCTATGCGCCGACACCGACCTTTTCGGCGCATTTCATCGCCGATCCGAATTTCCGCGCGGCGGTGGCCGATTTTCTGGCGCGCGAGCGGCAGGCGGTCGCCCGCGACATCGCCCTGCTCACTGAAATGACGCCGTTCCGCAAGGCGGATTAGCGGCGGGGCAGCGTGGTTCGCTCCTCCCCGCCGGCCGGCGACTACGATCAGGCAGCGCGGCGTTCGGGGCCGGACGACAGCCACGCCCGCGCCATGCGCTGGGCGGCGGCGATTTCGCGCGCGCTCATCTCGCCGGCGATTTCGGCCCGGCATTGCTGGGCGCGGTCGCTGCCGGCGAGCGCCGACAGGTTGAACCATTTATGCGCTTCGACCAGGTCGACATCGACGCCGCCAGCGCCGGACGAATAGGCGATGCCCAGATCGAAACAGGCATCGGCATTGCCGCGCGCCGCGTCGACCAATCGGCTTTCGATCAGGAAAGCCGCGCTTCTCGAACTGTTCCCCACTGGCCTTTTCCCCTCCAGAATGGACAGGGCCAGACTATCGGCAGGGCATGGCTAAAAAATTGTTAACGTTGCCTGGTAGGGATAAATCCAGAATTTATTACATTAAAACAATATATTGCTAGAAGGCGGCAACCGGGACGACGCCGGCGGCCGGGTACCGGCCCGGTCCATTTTCGTGGATTCCGAATCGGCGGGTGCATGAGCGGCGGACGATCCTGACGCCGGGCGGGAAAGATCCCGGCGTTCGCCGGGATGACGTTGGCGGCTTGCGCGCCGGGTCCTGACGACCCCGGAAACCGCCCTAGAACGCGTTTTCGAGGCGGCGGATCAGGGTGCGGGCCGGGCTGGGCGGCGGGCGGTCACCGCGTTCCAGGCGGCGGACGCGGTCGTAGAGCGCCATGCTGGCGGCGATCAGCGTCGCGGCCGTGGCCGGCATCATCGCCAGCACCGCCGGTTCGGTGGCGGCGGCGGCGCCGAGCCGGCCGCTGTCCGGGCGCAGGGCGGCGGCGTCGATCTCCCCCGCCGCTTCCGCCTTGCGGTGGAGCAACCAGGCGATGACGTGCATCAGCCGCGTCGTCACCTTCAGCGATTCGCAGGCGAAGGTCACCCGGTCGAGCGGCGGCAGCCGATCGCGGTCGGCACGGCCGGGCTCGTCGAAATAGCCGCGTGCCTCGTCGGCCAGCAGCATCGCCTCGACATAGAGCGACTCGACCAGCCGCGCCGTCATCCGCCCCCTGCCCCGTGCCATGTCCCGCGACCCGTCCATGCCGCCCGCGTTGCCACAGCCGCCGGAGGCCAGCCAGAGCAAAACAGCGTAAATTCGGCGATTTACGATTAACGGCGCCGGCCGGTCAGGCGATGATGTCGGGGATCATCTGGTCCTCCAGCGCGGCGATCTCGTCGCGCAGGCGCAGCTTGCGCTTCTTCAACCGGGCGATGCGAAGCTGGTCGGGCAGCGGCTGTTCGGCCAGCGCGGCGATCGCCGAATCGAGATCGCGATGCTCGATTCGCAGGATGTTCAACCGCTGCGCCGCTTCCTCCGCCGTCATCTCCATCCCCCGCACTGGCGGATGCCACGGTAGTTTGCGCACGCCCGCCGCTCAAGCACCCGGCGCGCCGGCCGTTCGTCGCGCCGCCCGACCCATGCCGTCGCATTCACCCAAAGCAGTGGGAGACAGTTTACCAATTTCATGTTTAACTGACCTGCCAAGACCGTCAGACCAAGGAGTGCTTTCGGATGGAACAGGCGCATCTTTCCGCCCTCAACGTCAAGCATGCGGGGCTCGATGCCCAAATCTCCAAGGAAATGAAACGCCCGTCGCCGGATCAATCGCTGATCGCCCGGCTGAAGAAGCAGAAGCTGAAAATCAAGGAAGTGATCGCCGGCCATTGAGCCGGACGGCAGCAGCGCCGGTCAATCCCCGCGCAGCGGCTTTCGCCCCAGGTCGCGCCTGCCCGACACGGGCAGGCGGGCCGCCAGCGGGTCGATCGCTCGATCCAGCTCAAGCCCGACGCGTTCGTCCCGCGCCCAGGCAACCCGCGCGCCGACGGCGCCGATGCCCCTGACTTCGACCACCAGCCGCTGATCGACCGCGACGGCGCGGTCGAACTCGATCATCATGCCCTTGGCCGACAGGTTGCGGACGCGCGCCAGTATCTCGCCGCCCGTCGGCAAGCCGCGCACCCGCGCCAACAGGTACAGGCTGTCGCGCATGTCGCCACGCTGTTCGCCCTCCCCGCTATCGGGAACGGCGTCCGGGCTTTCCGGTGGGCTGGTGCCGTCCGGCGATGGCGCGTCGGTTTCCGTCATGTCCCCAGCCAGAGCGCTGATCCAGCCAGGTGAAGGGAACGGGAGCGGCAGCGACGGCCGCTATTCGTCCCGCGACACCTTTTCCTGGCGCTCATGGTTCTCTTGCGCCTCGACTGTCATCGTTGCAATCGGCCGTGCTTCCAGCCGCGCCAGCGAGATCGGCTCGCCCGACACCTCGCAATAGCCGTATTCGCCGTCCTCGATGCGGCGCAGCGCCGCGTCGATCTTGGCGATCAGCTTGCGCTGACGGTCGCGGGTGCGCAGTTCGATCGACCAGTCGGTCTCGCTCGACGCACGGTCGGTGACGTCGGGTTCGCGCAGCGAATCGGATTGCAACTGGACCAGCGTGCCCTGCGCTTCCCGCAATATGTCGTTCTTCCAGCCGTTCAGCTTCGCACGGAAATAGGCGAGCTGACGGGGATTCATGAAGGACTCGTCTGGCGAAGGGCGATAGCTGTCGTCCAAGCCGTCGACCGCGAAATCCGAAGGCCCGCTCATGTCACTCGGCGCAGTCGCCATACACGTGTCTCCAAACACCCGCTCCACGCCCGCTATCGCTGCGGGATCGCGGAGTCGACTTCCCGGCGCGCCTATACCGGTGCGCCGGTGACCATACAAGCCACTGACATCCCATCGCCTGCCGGAACGGGCCGCCGGCGGCGAGAACCGTCGCAACATGCCGGAACCGTGCCTGAATGGGACGTTTACCATGCTGCTTCGCCCCGGCACGGCGCTTTTCGCCGACGGCAGGGTGAAATAAGGGTTAACCCTGTTGTGGACGGCCGCGCGCCGGCCGCATGGAAGGACGAGGACCACCGACTCCCGCGACGGCCTGCCAAGCGGGTGAGCCGGCGGCCGGAGGCGAAAGAGCGGTCTATGTCGGTTCGGATGGCCTTGGCGAAACTCTGCGCGTGCGCCTGCGGCGGCGCGGTCGTCGGCGGCGGCGCCGTCCATGTCGTCGAGCGCCCGCGCACCGCCGCTGTCGCCAAGGCCCAGCCGAAGGCGAAACCGGCGGTCCAGCGCGCCAAGCCGAAAGCGCGACCGGCTCGCCGCGCGGCGCCGGCCCCGGCGCCCGAAGTCGCCTGCGCGCCGCAGACGATCACCGTCACCAGCCAGGGTGCGCCGATCCCGCTGCCCCCGGCCATTCCCTATGAAACCGGCGGCTATAGCGGCGGCAACGGCGGCGGCGGCGGCAGCCCGCCGGTGGTGCTGGCCGGCAGCAGCGGCTTTGGCGGCGGTGGATTCTTCGGCGGGTTCTTCGGCGGCGGCGGGGGCGGCGGCAGCATCGTCGTATCGTCGACGTCGAGCGGCGGATCGACATCGACGAGCAGCGCGTCGGGCGGCTCCGGCGGGTCGAGCAGCAGCACCTCGTCCGGCAACGTTAGCTCGACGTCGAGCAGCAGCGGCAATGTCTCCTCGTCGACGAGCAGTTCGTCGAGCGCCTCCTCGTCCTCCGCATCCTCGTCGGGCGCGAGCGGATCCTCGGCGTCGACATCCGCCTCATCCTCCGGCTCCTCCAGCTTCGGCACGTCGACGAGCAGTTCGTCGTCGAGCAGTGCCTCCTCCGCCTCGTCGAGCGGTGGCTCGTCGTCCGGCGGGCCGCCGACCGAGGTGCCGGCGCCGCCGATGCTGCTGTTGTTCGGCGCCGCCGCCGCCACATTGGTCGCCCGCCAGCGCTACGCCGCCCGCCGGGGCTGAGCCGCCGGCCACAGGGTTGCGCGCGGCTGTGCGCCCGGCCATAGCCGGGGGCCATGCACGATATCCGCACGATACGGGACGATCCCGAAGCTTTCGACGCCGCCCTCGCCCGGCGCGGCGCGCCGCCGGCGGCCGCCGCGCTGGTTGCCGACGACCAGCGCCGCCGCGCGCTGGCGACCGAATTGCAGACCGCGCTCGCCCGCCGCAACGAGGCATCGAAGGCGATCGGCGCCGCCAAGGCGCGCAAGGCCGAGGACGAGGCCGCCGCGCTGATGGCCGAGGTCGCGGCGCTGAAGGAGCGGCTGCCCGCGCTGGAGGCGGAGGAGAAGGCCGCCGGCGATGCGCTGACCGCCGCGCTCGCCGCGCTGCCCAACCTGCCCGCCGCCGACGTGCCCGACGGCGCCGACGAGGACGACAATGTCGAGCAGGCACGCTGGGGCACGCCGCCCGACTTCGCCTTCCCGGCCGACGAGCATGACCGTTTCGGCGCGGCGCTGGGGCTGGATTTCGAAACGGCGGCGGCGCTGTCCGGCGCCCGCTTCGCGCTGCTGCGCGGGCCGGTGGCACGGCTGTCGCGCGCGCTGGGCCAGTATATGCTGGACCGCAATACGCTCGACGCCGGTTACGAGGAAGTGGCGCCGCCGGTGCTGGTCCGCGACGAGGCGCTGTTCGGCACCAGCCAGCTGCCCAAATTCGCCGAGGATCTGTTCCGCACCACCGACGGGCGCTGGCTGATCCCGACCGCCGAGGTCAGCCTGACCAACATCGTGCGCGAAACGATCCTCGACGCGGAAGCGCTGCCGCTGCGTTTCACCGCGCTGACCCCCTGTTTCCGCTCCGAAGCCGGGGCGGCCGGGCGCGACACACGCGGGCTGATCCGCCAGCACCAGTTCGACAAGGTCGAGCTGGTGTCGATCACCACGCCGGACCAGTCGGCGGCGGAGCATGAGCGGATGACCCGCGCGGCAGAGGCGATTCTGGAGGGGCTGGGCCTGCCCTACCGCCGGATGCTGCTATGCACCGGCGACATGGGCTTTTCCGCGACGAAAACCTATGATCTGGAGGTGTGGCTGCCCGGCCAGCAGCGTTACCGCGAGATATCGTCCTGCTCCAACTGCGGCGATTTCCAGGCGCGGCGGATGAACGCGCGCTACCGCCCGGCCGGCGAGAAGAATACGCGCTTCGTCCACACGCTGAACGGATCGGCGCTGGCGGTCGGTCGCGCGCTGGTCGCGGTTCTCGAGAATTACCAGCAGGCCGACGGATCGGTGCGGGTGCCCGACGCGCTCGTCCCCTATATGGGCGGGGTAACGGTGCTGGAGCCGCAGCGATGAGGATATTGCTGACCAACGACGACGGCATCAACGCGTCGGGGCTGAAGGTGCTGGAGGCGATCGCCGCCACCCTGTCCGACGACATATGGGTGGTGGCGCCGAGCGAGGAGCAGTCCGGCGCCGGCCATTCGCTGACCCTCACCCGGCCGGTCCGGGTCCGCACCTACAACGATCGCCGCTTCGCGGTGACCGGCACGCCTACCGATTCGGTGATGATGGCGCTGGCCCGGATCATGAAGGACAATCCGCCCGACCTGATTCTGTCCGGGGTCAACCGCGGCGCCAACCTGGGCGAGGACGTCACCTATTCCGGCACCGTGTCGGCGGCGATGGAAGGGGCGCTGGCCGGCGTCCGCTCGATCGCGCTGAGCCAGGTCTACGCGCGCGAGGGGATGGCGGACAGCGTGCCGTTCGGCGCGGCGCAGGCGTGGGGGGAAAAGGTGTTGCGGCCGCTGCTCGCCGCCCCGCTGGCCCCGCGCACGCTGGTCAACGTCAACTTTCCGGCGGTCCCGGCCGAAGCGGTGAAGGGCATCCGCGTCGTCGCGCAGGGCCTGCGCGATTATGGCCGGACCCACATCGTCAGCGGCGTCGATCCACGCGGCTTTCCCTATCACTGGTTCGCGCTTGGCCCGGCGATCGAGACGCCGGCCCACGCCACCGACCTGGAGGCGGTGGCCGAAGGCTATGTCGCGGTGACGCCCCTCCACCTCGACCTGACCCATTACCGGTCGATGGAGATGCTGGGGGCCGCCTACGCGTGAGCGGACCGGCGCCCCGCCCCCGCTCCCTGCGCTGGGCCGCGGCGAGCGCCCTTGTCCTGCCGCTCGCCGCCTGCGTCGCCCCGCGCGGCGGCGGCCCCGCTCCTCCCGCCCCGGCG
>NZ_SPHY01000011.1 GCF_004796535.1 Sphingomonas flavalba
GCCGCCGCCAGCGGTTCGAGCAGCGGGCGAATGTCTCGCCACACCGCCTCCGCCGGGGCGCGGTGGCGGCGCTCGCGCCGGTCGCCGGCGGCAAGGAAGGCGGTGATCCCGTCCAGCCCCGGCGGCGGGCGCGGCCCGCGCAGCGCCCGGTCGAGCAGCCGGATCGCGTCGAGCCAGGCCAGCCGTTCCGCCCCCTGGCGGACCAGCGGATGCTTGAGCAGGGTCAGCAGCGCGACCGGCGCGAAATCCTCCGCCGCCGCCTCGGCCAGCGCGGTCAGCAGCGTGCCGGGCGGCAGGACGGACAGCGGCTGGCCGGCGCTGTCGTCCGCCGCGATTCCCCAGCGGCGCAGATGCGCGGAGACCCGCGTCGCCAGCGCCCGGTCCGGGGTGACCAGCGCGGCGGTCCGCCCCGGCTCCTCCACCGCGCGGCGCAGCGCGATGGCGATCGCCTGCGCCTCCTCCGCCGGCGTCGCCAGTTCAAGCGCGGTCACCCCGGCCAGGCTGCGCTGATCCGCGCCGAGCGCCGCCCAGTTCGCGGTGCTGTCCGGCGGCGCCAGCGCGTTGGAAATCGCCCGGCTGCGCGCCGCCGGCGCATCATGCCCGCCGCCCCAGCGCCAGCGCTCGACCTCGGCGCGGTTGATCCCCATCCGTTCGAGCAGCAGCTTCAGGTGGAATTGCGGGTGAGTCTCGATCGGCCGGGGCGAAAGGCCGGTGACCGGGTCCGGCTGATGCGGGCCGATCGCCTGCCAGTCCGCCTCCGGCATTGCCTGGTCCAGCCCGGCGAACACCACCATCCCGCCCGGCATCCACGCGACGACGCGCAACAGCCCGGCGACGGCGGGCGCGCTGGTCGCGATCCCGGCGGCGACGACGAAGCCACCGGCGGCGCCCTCTGCCGCCCAGCGCGCCGCGACCCGGTCGAGCAGCCGGTTGCGCCGCTCCGCCAGGTCGATCCGTCCGGCTTCCGCCAGTTCGCGCGGCCACAGGTCGAGGATGACCCGAAGCTGGTCGAGCGACAGTTGCCAATGGGCGGAAAGCTCGGCGGCGACGGGCAAGTCGCGCAGCCGGTGCGGCGCCACCCGCTCGACATGCAACTGGTCGAGGGTGCGGCCGAGTTCGTCGGCAAGGCGCAGCGCCTCCGCCGCGTCGATCGGCTGGCCGGCCCGCCGCCGTTCCGCCTGCACCAGCCGCGCCAACCGCATCCGCCGCGCCATCGGCGCGATGGCGGGCGGCAGCGGCTCAGCATCGATCGGGTCGAGCGCGCTGCCCAGATGTTCGTCCAGTTCCGGGTCGCCGACCGGCACCAGCCGGGGCAGCAGCAGCCCGCCACCGGCGCGGCGGACGAACGCATCGGTCACCGCCCGCACCGCGCGGTTGGTCGGCAGCAGCACCACCCCGCGCGCCAGCGCCATCCGATCGGGAAACCGCGCCAGCAGCCCGGCGGTCAATGCGTCCGAAAAGGCGCGATGGGGCGGTATGGTGAAAGCGGCAGGCGACACGAGTGCAGCCTAGACCCTGACCCGTTCGGATTGAAGCATCATCGCGCCGCGCCCCGCGGATGGATCGCCGCGGCGCCCCGCAGGGCACCTCGCGATGACGGTGGCGGCTGTAATGCCTAGCGGTTGGCCAGCATCGCCTCGGTCTTGCGGATCGCCGGCGGGGTACCGACGTCGAACCACAGGCCCTGGTGGACGAAGCCGAACGCGCGCCCCCCGGCGATCGCCCGGTCCCACAGCAGGTTGGTCGAAAACGGGCCGTCCGGCGCATCGGCGAACAGGCGGTGGGAAATCAGCTGGATGCCGGTGAACACGAACGGCGCGACCTTGCCGGGCCGCCGCCGGCTGATCCGCCCGGCCGGGTCCATGTGGAAATCGCCGACGCCGACATGGCAATGGGCGCGGGCCAGCGGCACCAGCAGCAGCAGCGCGTCCATCCGCGCATCGTCCCACTGCGCCGCCAGCATCCGCAGCGTGTCGCTCGGCCCATCGACCCACAGATTGTCGCTGTTGACCGACAGGATCGGGTCTTCCGGCAGCAGCGGCAGCGCCTTCTTCAGCCCGCCGCCGGTTTCAAGCAACTGTTCGCGTTCGTCGGAAAAGACGACATCTATCCCTTTGACTCTGTTGCGGATATGCGCCTCCAGCGCATCCGCCAGATAGTGGACGTTGACCACCACCCGCGCGACCCCGGCGGCGCGCAGCCGGTCGAGCGTGTGGTCGAGCAGGGTCCTGCCGGCAACGCTGACCAGCGGCTTCGGCCGGGTCGCGGTCAGCGGCCGCATCCGCTTGCCAAGGCCGGCGGCGAGCACCATCGCGGTGCCGAGCGGCGGGCCGCCGGGGTCCGGGCGCAGGGCGAGCGGCTTGCGGGTCCGGCTCATGCCAATGCCCCCCGCTTTGCCGCCGGGATATTGGCGTCGAACCACGCCTTGACCGGCGCCAGCGCCGGGTGGGCAAGGTCACGTTCCAGATAGGCCCAGACGCGTGGCAGATAGGCGAGATAGCGGCGCTTGCCGTCGCGCTTCGCCAGCCGGGCGAAGATGCCGACGATCTTGGCGTTGCGCTGGGCGCCGAGCAGCGCATAGGCCGCGTCGAAACCCGGCGCCGGATCGGCGGCGGCGCGGTAGCGGGCGAGCATCTCCGCCTCCAGCGTCTCCGGCACGTCGCGGCGCGCGTCCTGCAACAACGAGACGAGGTCGTAGGCCGGGTGCCCGGCCAGCGCATCCTGGAAGTCGAGCAGGCCGAGCGCGGCAAGACCCTCGCGCCCTTCGATCAGCATGATATTCTCCGCATGATAATCGCGCAGCACCGTCACCCCCTGCCCGCTCTTGCCGTAGAGCGGGGCGAGCACCGCATCCCACGCCGCGTCGTAACCGGCACCGTCCACCGCCAGCCCGGCGGCGGGGGTGAACCATTCGGGCAGCAGCCGCGCCTCGCGCAGATATTCGCTGCGGTCATAGGGCGGCAGGTCCGCGGCATGGTGGCGGTGAAGGGCAACGAGCAGGTCGACCGCCGCCGCGTAGATCGCCCGCTCGCGCTCCGGTGCCGCATCGACCACCTCGCGCATCCGCGCGTCGCCGAAATCCTCGATCAGCACCAGCCCGGCGTCGAGATCGGCGGCCAGCGCGCGCGGCGCCGAAAAGCCGAGCGCGTCGAGGTGCTTCGCCACCTTCAGGAACGGGCGCGGGTCCTCATGCGGCGGCGGCGCGTCCATCAGCACGGCGCTGCGCCGGGCATCGACGACACGGAAATAGCGGCGGAAACTGGCGTCGCCGGCCAGCGGCAGGACGCGAGCGTCCGGCCAGCCGGCAGTGGCGAGGAAGTCAGCCGCGCCGGAGGGGGGAATCATTGTGGCGGCCATCGCTCTTCCCATGGCGCCGGGACCGTCGCTGTCAAGCGCCTGCACCCGTCGCCCTGCGGTTCGATCGCCAGAATCAACGCCTCCGGCCACAGCCGCGCGCCCATCCGTTCCGGCCATTCGACCAGCAGCGCGCCGTCGGCCAGCGCATCGTCCAGCCCCAGTTCCTCGGCGTCCTCCGGCCCGTCGAGCCGGTACAGGTCGACATGGCAGACCGGCAGCCGCACCGCCGGCGGGTCGTAAGGCTGGACGATCGCGAAGGTCGGGCTCGGCGCCTCCCCTTCCAGCCCCAGCGCGACGAGGATCGAGCGCGCCAGCGTCGTCTTGCCGGCGCCCAGCGGGCCCTGCAGCGCGACGACATCGCCGGGCCGCAGGCGGGCGGCGATCGCGGCGCCCAGCCGGGCGCTGGCGGCCTCGTCGGCCAGGATCATCGCGGCAGCCGGATGGTGACGGCGGTGCCCTGGCCGGGTTCGGACACCAGATCGATCGTGCCGCCATGCGCCTCCACGAACTGGCGGGCGAGCGGCAGGCCAAGGCCGAGCGAGGTGCTTTCCTCCCGCGCGTCGCCGACGCGGCTGAACCGGTCGAACGCGCGCGCCTGCTGGCCGGCATCCATTCCCGGCCCGTCGTCGGACACGACCAGCCGCGCCGCCCCCGCATCGCCGTCGCCGTACAGCAGCACGCGGCCCCGCTCCGGCGTGTAGCGGATCGCGTTGCGCAGCAGATTGTCCAGCGCCTGCCGCAGCCGCCGGGCATCGCCCTGCACGCCGCCGAGCGACGGTTCCACCCGCAGCTCGAAATCGATCGCCTTCTCCGCCGCCGCCGCGCGCATCCCTTCGGCCGCGTCGGCCGCCAGCCGGGCCAGGTCGACCGGGTGGCGCTCGATCGGCAGGCCGCCCGCCGCGCTGTGGGTCAGGTCCAGCACATCGTCGATCAGCGCGCCCAGCCGCCCGACCGATTCGAGGATCGCGGCGACATAATCCTTCGCGGTCGGTTCCAGCGGCCCGGCATAGCCGCCGGCCAGCATCTCGGCGAAACCGCCGATCGAGGTCAGCGGCGTGCGCAGCTCGTAACTCATATTGGCGACGAAGGCGGTCTTGATCCTATCCGCCGCCTCCAGCGCCTGGTTGCGGTCGCGCAGCACGCTTTCGATCCGCCGGCTGTCGGTGATGTCGAGCATGGTGAACAGCGCGTTGCCGTCGGGCAGCGGTACCGTCGCGAACTCGAAATGCCGGCCGTTGTTCAGCGCGATGCGGCCGCTGCGCTGCTTGCGCTCGACCGTGGCGATGCGGACCAGTTCACGGATCAGCGCGCCGCGCGCCGGGTTGGTCAGCATCCGCCCGACCGCTTCGGCCAGCTGGTCGACGCGCGGGTGCGCGGCCAACATCGCCTCCTCAAACCCCCAGATCTCGCGGAAACGGTTGTTCCAGATCTGCAACCGGCCATCGGCGGCGAACACCGCCACCGCCTCGAACAGATTGTCGAACGTTGCGGTGCGGACCTGGAGCAGCGTGTCGCGCGCGCTGGACAGCGCGACCTCCTCGGTGCGGTCCTCGAAGATGATCAGCAGCCCGCCGTCGGGCAATGGCTGGGCGACGACGCGCAGGTGGACGCCGCCGGCCAGTATCCAGCTTTCCTCATGCGCCGCCGCATCGGTGAACCAGGCGCGGCGCTCGTCGCGCCACTGGCGGAAATCGCGGACCTCGGGCAGCCGCCCGGCCTCGCGCATCCGGTCGAGCACCCGGTCGAACTCCGGCCGGTCGGCCAGCCACTCGTTGCGCATCGCGAACAGGCGGCGGAACGGCTGGTTGGAAAAGCTGAGGCTGCGGTCCGGCCCGAACTGGGCGACGCCGGCCGACAGCCGGTCGAGCATGTCGCGCTGCGCGTCGACGAAGCGGCGGAACGCCATCCGCGCCTGTTCCAGCTCGTTGACGTCGATCGCGAAGCCGGCGACCCCGGCGTCGCCCAGCGGCACGTCGACCACCTGCAGCATGCGCCGCGCGCCGCCGATCGTCGCCGGCACCATCCGGCTGATCGGCTCGCCGGCATCGCGGGCGGCGGCGGCCATCGCCAGCGGCCCGCGCCCGCCCGCCGTCTCGACCAGTTCCAGCCCACGGCGGATCGCGTCGGCCGCCGTCTCCGCCTCCACCGCCTTCACATAGGCGGTGTTGACCAGGGTCAGCCGCAGGTCGGGGCCACGGTGCCACATCGGGATCGGCGCCGCCTCGATCACGCCGGACAGCGCCTCGAACGCGCGGCCGAGCCGCTTCGCCTCCTCGCCCAGCCGGCCGATCTCCGCCTGGCTTTCGGTCGCGTCGAAGAACCAGACGATCACGCCACCCGGCGTCTCCAGCCCCGGCGCGGTCGGCGCGCCGCGCAGCAGCAACGTGCGCGACGATCCCTGCGCCCGCGCCGCGCGGGTGAACGGCTTGCCGGATTTCTGGGCAGCGGCGACATCGCGGGCCAGCCCGGCGGCATCGTCGGCGGTCAGCCCACCGCCGTCCCCGGCCAGATCGGCCAGATAGGCCGGCATCCGCGCCAGCCCCAGCCAGTCGCCCAGCCGTGGCGGCGCCTCGATCCTGCCATCGCCGCGCACGATCAGCGGCAGCGCCGGCGCCGAATCGAGCAGCGCCGCGAAGCGTTCCGCCCGGCTGGCGGTATCGCGGGCGTCGAGCCGCATCCTGAGGCCGGTCATCACCGCCCAGCCCGCCGCCGCCAGCCACAGGGCAAGCACGACGCCGGCAAGCAGCGCGATCGTGGGGGAAAGGCCAGTCATGCGGCGGCCTGTCTAGTGCCCTGCCGGGCGTTCGGGCAAGCGCGCCCGCCGCCCCGCCCGGCCGGGCGTTCAGTCGACGTCGCGGGCAACCGGCCGGGCGACGGCGGCGGCGCCGCCGGCCGCGCCCGTTTCCCACCAATAGGGCAGTCGCCGGAAACTGCCGGTGCCGACCTCGTTCATCGTCGCCGAATCGTAGAGGCGGCCGCCCAGCATCACCCGGCTGATCTTGTCCGAATTGCGGATGTCCGCGGTCGGGTCCGCGTCCAGCACGACCAGATCGGCCAGCTTGCCAGGCTCCAGCGAGCCGATGTCCTTCTGGTAGCCCAGCGAGCGCGCGGATTCGATCGTCCCCGCCCGCAATGCCTCGATCGGGGTCATGCCGCCACGGACGAACGACCACAACTCCCAGTGCGAGCCGATGCCCGCCTCCTGCCCATGCGCGCCGATCGACACCGCGACGCCCTTCAGCGCCAGCTTGTGCGCCTCGCGCGCATTGATCCGGTCGGCATAATCCTCCTCCGGCGCGATCACCCGGCGGACGTTGGTGGGGTTCAGGATCGAGGGCGGCTCGTGCCGGGTCAGCAGCGGATGCGTCCAAACGTCGGTATGCGCGCGCCAATAGGGGTCGCCCGCCGGCCCGCCGAAGGTGACGATCAGCGTCGGGCTGTAGGCGACCTTGCTCTGCGCGAACAGCGAGACGACGTCGTCGTACAGCACGCTCTGCGGAAAATTATGCTCCAGCTTGGTGTTTCCGTCGACGATATGGGTGATGTCGAGGTTGAACAACGATCCGCCCTCGACCAGCGACATCATCCCTTCCTCGCGCGCGGCCGCCAGAATCTGCTGGCGCTGGTCGCGGCGCGGCTGGTTGTAGTTCTTGATGCTGTGGCCACCCTGCTGCTTCGGCCGGCGAACGTGGGCGCGGGCGTCGTCCAGGCTGTCGATCCGCGCGTAATAGCCCGGCGCCTTGGCACCGTAGATCGGCTCGCCGGTCGAAAAGATACGCGGCGCAAGGTTCATCCCGGCCCGTTGCAGTTCCGACGCGGCAAAGATCTCCTCCGTGCTCGACGACGGATTGTGGATCGTCGTCGTGCCCAGCGCCAGGTTGACGACGGAGGACCAGCTCTGCTGCGGCACCAGCCCGCCTTCGCCCTGCGGGCCATGGGCATGGGCGTCGACCAGGCCGGGAATGATCGTCTTGCCGGCCATGTCCAGCACCCTGGCACCGGCCGGGATGGAGACCTCGCCCCGCCGGCCGACCGCCGCGATCCGGTCGCCGGCAATGACGACGACGCCGTCGTCGATGATGCCGCCGTCTGCGGTGGCCATCGTCACCAGCCGGGCGCCGGTCAAGGCGACCGTGCCGGTCGGCTTCGCGGCGGTGACCGTGCGGGCGAGCGACACGCCGCTGGTCGGCGGCGTGAATTTCGACGCAGGCTCGACCGGAAAAAGCTGGGCGACCGGCGCGGCGTAGACGGTGGGGCCAAGGCTCCAATGCAGCGTCGCGCCGCCATTGGCCCAGCCCAGATAGGTCGCGCCGCCCGTGCTCACCTTGGTGACCGGCAGGCCGTCGCCCCGCGCCATCGCGCCGACGTCCTGGTTACCGGGCAGCAGCGGCATGACGAACGCGTCGTAATTCTCGCGGAACGCGACATAGTCGCCGGCCGGGGAGACTGCGAAGGCGTTGACCATCTCGCCCTTGGCATGCGCGCGCTTCGCCCCGCCGTTCAGGTCGGTGCTGACCAGGGTCAGGCCGCCGGCGCCGCGCTCGACCATGAACAGCCGGTCGTTATCCGCACCGAACTGCGGTTCGCCGCCGCCCTTTCGGACCAGTTCGGGCGCGCCGCCCGTGGCGGCCACCTTGTAGATGCCCGGTTCCAGCTCCCAGTTCGGGGTGGTCAACCCCTCGCTCCTGCGCCCCTCGAACGCGATGATCCGCCCGTCGGGCGAGAAGCGCGGCACCGCGTAGTGGCCGGGGCGGCTGGTGATGGCGCGGCCAGCCCCGCCGCCGGCGGCGACGACCTTGACCTGCCCGGCGCCGGCGTCGGTCCATTCGACGTACACCACCTGCCGCCCGTCGCGCGACCAGGACGGCCACAGCTCCAGCCCGGCGCCGCTGGTCAGCCGCCGCGGCGTGCCCGCCGCCATGTCCTTCACGTACAGCTTGCCCAGGCTTTCGAAAACGACCTGCCGCCCGTCCGGCGACACCGCCGCCCAGCGCGGCATTCGGGTCTCGAATGTGGCCGGGGCGATCTCCGTCTGCGGCTGCGGCGGGTCGATCAGCCCACGCGTGTCGGCGACATGGAACGGGATCTCCCGCGCATTGCCGCCGTCTGCGTCGACCCGGCGGATCTTGCCGCCGGCCCAGAACACGATGCTGCGCGAATCCGACGTCCACGCCATGTTCGGGTAGACGCCCTGCACCGCCCAGGTTTCCTGCATGTCCTGGTCAAGCGCGTCATAGATCTTGCGTTCCTCGCCGCTGGCCAGGTCCTTCACGTACAGCTTCGACTTCGCCCGCTCGCGCCTGACGAAGGCCAGCTTCTTCCCGTCCGGCGACGGTGCCGGGCGAACGGCGCCGCCAGGGCCGTCCGCCACCGTCTCGGTCTCTCCGCTGTCCAGGGAATAGCGCTCGATCGCGAACAGGCCGGTGTTGGAATCCTGCGCATATTCGAAGATCGGACCGGGGGTGACATTGCGGGTGAAATAGACGTGCTTGCCGTCCGGCGCGAAGGTCGGCTCGCCCAGCTCCTTCTGGTGCTGTTCGCTCGGCCGCTTGACCAGCAGCACGCCGCCACCGCCCGCGACATGGTAGAGCCAGACCTCGCCGGTTCCGAGCGAGCGCCCGGTGGTGAAATGCTTCTTGGCGACGATGAAGCGGCCGTCCGGGCTCCAGCTCGGCTGGTTGAGCAGCCTGAATTCTTCCTTGGTGAGCTGGCGCTTGTCCGATCCGTCGACATTCATCGTCCAGACGTTGTCGCCCCCGCCCCGGTCGGAAACAAAGGCGATCCGCTTGCCGTCCGGCGAGAAGCGCGGCTGAGTCTCGAACGCCAGCCCCTCGGCGATCCGCGTCGCCGTCCCGCCGCCGATCGGCATGGTGTAGATGTCGCCGAGCAGGACGAAGGCGATCGTCCGCCCGTCCGGGCTGACGTCGATGTCCATCCACGTCCCCTCGGTGGTGTCGATCGGCACCTGGCGGATGGTCTGCCCCGGCGGCGCGTTGACGTCCCACGCCGGTTTCGTCTCCTGCGCGGATGCCGCCGAAATCCCCAGCACCGTCGCCAGCACCGCCGTCACCGCATTCCGCATCGTCAATCCCCCGCGCTCGATAGGCAGCCGGCAACAAGCCGGGTTCCACCGCCCCCGTCAATCCGCCACACAGAAAAACGCGGCCGAACGCCCGCGGCTACAACAACCGCACCGCCCCTCTTCTCCTCCACCCATCCCGAGCGCAATCGAGGCACCTGCCGACCCGAACATCCTGCGTCCCTCGACTACGCTCGGGATGGACGGGTGGGGAAAGCCACCAGGGCTCATGGGCCGCCGCGCCAAAGACACGCACGCGCCACCCCAGCACCCCTCGCCCCACCATACTCCCTTTCCAACACCCCACACCGTCCCTCCCGAGCGTAGTCGAGGGACGCAGCGTGCCCAGGTGGACAGTCTCACTACGCACGGGATGAACGGGCGGGGAAAGCCTGCATGGTCCCGCAACGAAAACGGGCGCGCCTACCCGGATGGCAGGCGCGCCCGTTTCTCTGGCGGTCGCTTGAGCTCAGTAGCGGTAGTGGTCCGGCTTGAACGGCCCCTCGACCGGCACGCCGATATAGTCTGCCTGCTTCTTGCTCAGCTTGGACAGCTTGACGCCCAGCTTCTCCAGGTGGAGCGCCGCGACCTTCTCGTCGAGGTGCTTGGGCAGGACGTAGACCTCGTTCTTGTACTGGTCGCCCTTGGTCCACAGCTCGATCTGCGCCAGCACCTGGTTGGTGAAGCTGGACGACATGACGAAGCTCGGGTGGCCGGTGGCGCAGCCGAGGTTCACCAGCCGCCCCTTGGCGAGGATGATCAGCTTCTTGCCGTCGGGGAACTCGACCAGGTCGACCTGCGGCTTGATCTCGTCCCACTTCATGTTGGCGAGGCCGCCGATCTGGATCTCGCTGTCGAAATGGCCGATGTTGCAGACGATCGCGTGGTCCTTCATCGCCCGCATATGGTCGACGGTGATGACGTCGGCATTGCCGGTCGCGGTCACGAAGATGTCGGCGCGGGTCGCCGCTTCCTCCATCGTCACCACTTCATAGCCTTCCATCGCCGCCTGCAGCGCGCAGATCGGGTCGACTTCGGTGACCAGCACCCGGGCGCCGCCCTGGCGCAGCGACGCGGCCGATCCCTTGCCGACATCGCCGAAGCCGGCGACGCAGGCGATCTTGCCGGACAGCATCACGTCGGTGGCGCGGCGGATCGCGTCGACCAGGCTTTCGCGGCAGCCGTAGAGATTGTCGAACTTCGACTTGGTGACGCTGTCGTTGACGTTGATCGCCGGGAACGGCAGCAGCCCCTTCTTGGCGATCTCATAGAGCCGGTGGACGCCGGTGGTCGTCTCTTCCGACACGCCCTTGATCGCCTTGACGGTGGCGGTCAGGTAACCCGGCTTGCGAGCGATGAATTCCTTCAGCGCGCGCTGGAATTCGACTTCCTCGTCATTTTCCGGCGCCGGCATGGTCTCGCCCGCCTCGATCCGCGCGCCCCACAGCGCGAACATCGTCGCGTCGCCGCCATCGTCGAGGATCATGTTGCTGGGCGTATCGCCCCAGTCGAAAATGCGCTGGACGTAATCCCAATATTCGCCAAGCGTCTCGCCCTTGATCGCGAACACCGGGTTGCCGCCGGCGGCGATGGCGGCGGCGGCGTGGTCCTGGGTCGAAAAGATGTTGCACGATGCCCAGCGCACCTCGGCGCCGAGCGCGGTCAGCGTCTCGATCAGCACCGCCGTCTGGATGGTCATGTGCAGCGAACCGGTGATGCGCGCGCCCTTCAGCGGCTGGGCCGCGCCATATTCGGCGCGCAGTGCCATCAGGCCCGGCATCTCGGTTTCGGCGATGGCGATTTCCTTGCGGCCGAAATCGGCGAGGTTGATGTCCTTGACGACATAGTCGTCGAACGATGCGGCGGGAGCAGTGGCCACTTGCGATCTCCTTGGAACGATGAACCGCAACAAGGCGGCCGTTGGCGCGCCCCTTAGCGGCGCCCGCTGGTCAAGGCAAATATAAAGATATCCTTATATGTGTCCCGCGATGAGCCGCGGCACGGCGAATCGCGCGGCTCAGGCCGTTCCCGCTTGCGGCGCCAGCATCGCGCTGTTGATCCCGGCGGTGCGGAAGGCGGCGCGCCAGCGCGCGTCGACCGGCGTGTCGAACAGCAGCCGGTCGCTGGCCTCGGTCGTGAACCAGCCGTGGCGGGTCAGTTCCCCCTCAAGCTGCCCCGGCGACCAGCCGGCATAGCCGAGCGCGACCAGCCAGCGCGCCGGCCCCTGCCCTTCCGCGATCGCGCGCAACACGTCGATCGTGCCGGTCAGCGCCCAGCGCCCGTCGACGTCGATGGTATCGTCGCCGGACCAGTCGGCGGAATGGAGGACGAAGCCGCGCTGCGGTTCCACCGGGCCGCCGACATGGACCGGGCAGTTGGGCGCCAGCCCCACCTCTATGTCGAACCCGCCGAGCAGGTCGTGGAAGCCGACGCGCGGCGCCAGCCGGCCGATGCCGATGCCCAGCGCCCCGTCCTCGCCATGGGCGCACAGCGCGATCACGGCGCGCTCGAAGCGCGGGTCGCCGATCCCCGGCATGGCGAGCAGCAGTTGCCCGCACAGCGATGTCGCCTGTTCCATCCCCCCTCCATAGCCGCATCGGCGCGCCGCCGTCATGCCCCGTGGCGGAATTTCGCCACGCCGCCGCGCCATCCCGCTTGACGCGGGCGCCCCGCCGCCCGACCTAGGGGCATGTTAATATTCACGGCATGGAGGCGAAGATGACGATCAAGACCGGCGACCGGCTACCCAAGACCAATTTCGTGACCCCCGGCGAATCGGGCCTCGAACAGGTCGATTCGGACGAATTCTTCAAAGGCCGCAAGGTCGCGCTGTTCTCCGTCCCCGGCGCCTTCACGCCGACCTGCTCGGCCCGCCACCTGCCCGGCTATGTCGACAAGGCGGCGGAGTTGAAGGCCAAGGGCGTCGACGAGATCGCCTGCACCGCGGTCAACGACGCCTTCGTCCTCGGCGCGTGGAGCAAGAGCGCCGAAGCCGACGGCAAGGTGACGATGCTCGCCGACGGCAACGGCGCTTTCGCCAAGGCGGTCGGGCTCGAAATGGACGGCAGCAAGTTCGGCCTCGGCACGCGCGGCCAGCGCTATTCGATGATCGTCGACGACGGCGTCGTCACCAGCCTGAACGTCGAGGAAGGCGGCGACTTCAAGGTCAGCTCCGCCGAGTACATGCTCGACCAGCTCTAAGGCGCGCCTCCCCGTTCACCCCCCGTCATCCCGGCGAAGCGTGTACCCGCACGCGGCGCCGGAGATGCCGGCTTCCCGCCGGCATGACGGGGTACGGGCACACGCCCCGCCGCCCTCCGAAAACCAAAAACCCCCGCCGCGCCTCTTTTCGTCGCAGCGGCGGGAAAGATACGCGCTCTCGCGGGTTCAAGCAGAGACCAGACCAGCGAGGAGCGATCCGATGACCGAAGACCCGATTCTGCCCGCCGCCACCCCGATCGATTCGACGATGCTCGACGATGCCGAGACGGCGGTCGAGGATACAGCCCACACCCTGCGCGAGCGCGCCGGCGAGTTGCGCGCCGACCTGCGCGACAAGGCGGAGAGCCTGTGGCAAAGCGGCGTCGAATTCGCCCGCGAGCGCCCCTACGCGGCCGCCGCGGTGGTCGGCGGCGTCGCGGCGACGGCCGCCGCCGCCGTCTATGGCGGCAGCAAGCTCGCCGCCCGCCGCGCCGGCGACACGCCCGACGAAACACCGCAGGCGTCCTGACCGTCCCCTGCCGCCGGGGGCGATTCAGCGTGACTGGATCGGCTACGGCGCCGGGTGCGGCCGCTATTCCACTCCGCGCCGGAAGCGGATGGTGCGGTCGTGGCGGGTCAGCACCAGTTCGCTCCCTTCGACGGCCAGCGGCTCATCGCGGAAATCGGCCTTGCCGACGTCGTTGGCCTCGAAGTGGAAGACGATCCGCCGGCCGCCCGGCTTGACCGCATAAGGCACGTAGGGCGCGGCGTAGACCGGCAGGTCGGGGACGATTGCCTCGACCGTCTGGCCCGTCGGCACCGGCACCCGCCCATCCTCGTCCGCCTCGACATAGTGCACCTTCGGGTCGCCGGCATAACGAACCGCCAGTGTCAGCGTGAACTCGCCGAGGGCGTCCGGCTCGTCGAGGCTGGCATAGAGCGCGCCGTCGCCCGACACCGTGTCGCTGACCGCGACAAAGCGCGGCGGCACCACCGCCGGCTCGGTGGTCAGCAGCACCACGCCGTCCTTCTCACGCCAGCGCCCCTCCGCCTGCTCATCGAGCGCGCCGTAGCTGAGGCCGTAACGAAACTTGCCGTCGGCGCCCAGGATCAGCCCGGCCGCCATTTCCATCGCATCAGCGCTGTAGGTGCCGGCAAGCGGCGAGGACGCGGCGCTGGCGGCGGCGACCGGCGCGATCAGCAGCGGCCCGAACAGCAGCAGCGATCGCATCACCGCCCCTTGAACAGGCCGCCGAGCAGGCCGCGCACCAGCCCGCCGACCACGCTGCTGCCGGCGCCGCGCGTCGTTCCGAAAATCTGCTTCGACACCTGGTTGGCGACCTGCCGGCCAATCGCCGACGATGCCGACCGGGTGGCGGAGGTGATCGCCTTGTTGATCGGCGAATTGGCGGCGGCACGGTCCGCCTCGCGCTGCTGGCGGGCGGCTTCGCGCTCGGCGGCGACGCGGGCGCGTTCCGCTTCCTTCGCGGCGCGGGCATCCTCCTTGGCCTGGGCGGCGGCGGCCTTGTCAGCCTCGCTCTGCGCCTTGGCTTCGGCGGCGGCAGCGCTTGCTTCCTGCGCCTTGGCGCCCAGTATCTCCTCGGCCGATTCGCGGTCGACCGCGGTATCGTAACGGTCGCCGATCGCGTCGGTGGCGATCATCACCTTGCGCTCGTCCGGGCTGAGCGGGCCGACCCGCGAGCAGGGCGGCTTGATCAGCGTCCGTTCGACCGGGGACGGCGCGCCGTCGGGCAGCAGCAGCGACACCAGCGCCTCGCCGACCTTCAGCTCGGTGATGACGGTGGCGACGTCGACGCCGGGGTTGGCGCGGAACGTCGTCGCTGCGGCCTTGACCGCCGCCTGATCGCGCGGGGTGAACGCGCGCAGCGCGTGCTGGACGCGGTTGCCGAGCTGCCCGGCCACCGTATCGGGTATGTCGATCGGGTTCTGGGTGATGAAATAGATGCCGACGCCCTTCGAACGGATCAGCCGCACCACCTGCTCGATCTTCTCCAGCAGCCCCTTGGACGCATTGTCGAACAGCAAATGCGCCTCGTCGAAGAAGAACACCAGCACCGGCTTGTCCGGGTCGCCGATCTCGGGCAGGCTCTCGAACAGTTCCGACATCAGCCACAGCAGGAAGGTGGCGTACAGCTTCGGGCTGGCCATCAGCTTGTCGGCGGCCAGGATATTGACGATGCCGCGTCCCTTGTCGTCGCGCTGGATGAAATCGGCCATCGACAGCGCCGGCTCGCCGAAGAAGTGCTCGCCGCCCTGCGAACGAAGCTGGAGCAGCGCGCGCTGGATCGTGCCGATGCTCTGCTTCGACACATTGCCGTAGGTCGCGGTCAGCTCGTCCGCCCGCTCCGCGCAATGGACCAGCATCGCCTGCAGGTCGTCGAGGTCGAGGAGCAGCAGCCCTTCCTTGTCGGCGACGGTGAAGGCGATGGTCAGCACGCCTTCCTGCACCTCGTTCAGGTCCATCAGCCGGGCGAGCAGCAGCGGCCCCATTTCCGATATCGTCGTGCGGACCGGGTGGCCCTGTTCGCCGAACAGGTCCCAGAACTGCACCGGATTGTCGGCATAGGCCCAGTCGGCCAGCCCGATCTCGGCGGCGCGGGCGGAAAAGGGCGCATGGGTCTTGGCCGTCGCCGCCCCGGCCATCGCGATGCCGGACAAATCGCCCTTCACGTCGGCGACGAAGGTCGGCACCCCGGCGGCGGAAAAGCCCTCGATGATCCCCTGCAACGTCACCGTCTTGCCGGTGCCGGTGGCCCCGGCGATCAGCCCGTGGCGATTGGCTCGCTTGAAGTTCAAGATCTGCGGCTTGCCGCCGCCCGACCCGATATAGACGCCGCTGTCGTCCGCCACGCTGATCCTCCGCTTCACTGGGTCGCACCATTTAACCCGACGGCGCGGCCCGTCCATAGCGGAATGCGGCCCGGCCATAACGCCACGCAGCCCAGCCCGAATCCGCCCAGCCCAACCTCCCCGTCCATCCTGAGCGAAGTCGAAGGACCATCCCGAGCGCAGTCGAGGGACGCACCCAGCCCCAAACACTTGCCGCCGGCGAACGGACGCGGCATGGCGCTTCGCCATGACGACCACGGGCGCCCCCCTCCATCTGTTCAACAGCCTCAGCCGCGCAACAGAGCCGTTCGCGCCGATCGACCAGGGCATGGTCCGCATCTATAGCTGCGGGCCGACCGTCTATCACTATGCCCATCTCGGCAATCTGCGCGCCTATGTGTTCACCGACACGCTGCGCCGGGTGCTCAACTGGAAGGGCTGGCCGGTCAACCACGTCATCAACATCACCGATGTCGGCCATCTGACCTCCGATGCCGACGCCGGCGACGACAAGATGGAGGCGGCGGCGAAGCGCGACGGCAAGTCGATCTGGGATATCGCCGCCTTCTACACCGACGCGTTCAAGGCCGATGTCGCCCGGCTCAACATCCGCCCGCCGACGCTGTGGTCGGTCGCCACCGACCATATCCAGGACATGATCGAATTCGGCAGCGCCATTGCCGACAAGCATTGCTACCAGCTTGCCAGCGGCCTGTATTTCGACAGCACCTCCGTGCCCGATTACGGCGCCCTCGCCGGCACCCGCCCGGACGAGACCGTCGGCCGCATTGCAGAGGTGGAGGGCAAGCGTCACGCCCCGGACTTCGCGATCTGGCGCGCCTCCGCCCCCGGCGAGAACCGGCAGATGGAGTGGCAATCACCCTGGGGCCCCGGCGCGCCGGGCTGGCACCTCGAATGTTCGGTGATGGCGCGCAAATATCTCGGCGACCGCTTCGACATCCACACCGGCGGCATCGACCACCGCGAGATCCACCACGTCAACGAGATCGCCCAGAACCAGGCGCATAGCGGCACCGCGCACAGCGGCGCCAACTGGTGGATGCACAACAACTTCCTGATCGACCGCGGCGGCAAGATGTCGAAGTCGAAGGGCGGCTTCGCGACCCTGCAATCGCTGGTCGATCGCGGCGTTCATCCCCTCGCCTACCGTTTGCTGTGCCTGACCGCCCATTATCGCGGCGAGCTTGAATTCACCGCCGAGACGATGGCGGCGGCGCTGACCCGGCTGAAGCGGCTGGTGCTGGCGGTCGGCAAGCTGCGCGAGGCGGCGACCGACACCGGCTGGCTGCGCGTGCTGGACGAGGCGGCGGCAGGCAAGGGCGCCTCCAGCGCCTGGCAGCGCGCGGCGATCGAGGCACCGCTCCCCGCCCCGGCGCGCGCGCTGCTCGACCGGTTCGACGCGGCGATCAGCGCCGATCTGATGACGCCGCAGGCGCTGCCGCTGCTTGACGAGGCGATCGGCCTGAAGGCGCTGTCCGCCGACGACCGGCTGCGGCTGGTCGCGACGATGGACCTGGTCCTCGGCCTGGCGCTGGTCACCACCGACCGCGCCGCCTTGCGCGTCCGCCCGGCGGGTGCCGCGCTGGACGAAGCGGCGGTCGAGGCGCGGATCGCCGAGCGCCGCGCCGCCCGCGCCGCGAAGGATTTCGCCGCATCAGACGCGCTGCGCGACGAACTGGCGGCGGCGGGAGTGGAGATCATGGACGGCGACCCGCTCGGCTGGGACTGGGCGGTTTCGCTGGATTGATCGTCCGGCGCGGGTCTACACTCGCGCCATGTCCACGCCCGTCGTCGCCGTCCTCCCCGCCCTCGCCCGCCCACTGATCGCCGACCATCTGCCGCCCGGCATCGCCGCCCATTGGTTCATGACCGCGGAGGAAGCGATCGCATTGGCCCCGTCGGCGGAGATCGGCTGGCTCGACATGGCGGACCGACACGCCACCGCCGCCGCTCTGGCGGCGGGCGAGCGGCTGAAATGGGTGTCGACGATCTATGCCGGGCTGGATGCGTTTCCGGTCGACCTGCTACGCCGGCGCGGCACGCTGGTCACCAACGGCACCGGGGTCAACGCCGTCGCGGTCGCCGAATATGCGGTGATGGGCATGCTCGCCGCCGCCAAGCGCTTTCCAGAGGTCGTCCGCGCGCAGGACCGGGGCGAATGGCTGTCCGACGCGCCGGGCAAGGTCGAGCTGTTCGGCAGCCGCGCGCTGATCCTCGGCTATGGCACCATCGGCCGCGCGATCGGCGAGCGGCTCAAGGCGTTCGGCGTTGATGTCACCGGCGTCCGCCGCACGCCCGAGGGCGAATCCGGCATCATCGGCCCCGATGCCTGGCGCGCCCGGCTCGGCAGCTTCGACTGGGTGGTGCTCGCCGCCCCGGCGACGGAGGAAACCCACCTTCTGCTCGGTGCTGACGAGATCGCGGCGATGAAGCCGGACGCCTGGCTGGTCAACATCGCACGCGGCAGCATCGTCGATCAGGACGCGCTGATCGCCGCGCTCGCCGCCCGGCGGATCGGCGGCGCCTTCCTCGACGTGACCGAGCCGGAGCCGCTGCCGGCGGACAGCCCGCTGTGGCGCTTGCCCAACTGCATCCTGACCATGCACCTGTCCGGCCGCGCCCAGACGCGGATGTTCCGGCTGGCGGCGGAGCTTTTCCTCGACAATCTCGTTCGTTACCAGCGCGGCGAACCGCTGCGCAATCAGGTCGATCTGGTGCGAGGCTATTGAACGCGATGGCAAGGCTGAAGGACGTCTATCCGCTCTATCTGGCCAACCGGCCGCAGCAGCCCAACGCCGATCTGGCGGTGACCGACAAATATACCGGAGAGGTCGCGTTCCACGTCGCCCAGGCCGATGCGGCGACGATCGACGCCGGCATCGCCGCCGCCGTCGCCGCCACGGAGCCGATGGCGCGGATGGCCAGCTACGAACGGCAGGCGGTGCTCCAGCACTGCGTCGCCCGCTTCACCGAGCGCGCCGACGAGTTGGCCTATGCGCTGTGCGTAGAGGCAGGCAAGCCGATCCGCGACAGCGAGGGGGAGGTCGGCCGGCTGATCGACACCTTCCGCATCGCCGCCGAGGAATCGACGCGGCTTTACGGCGAGGTCCAGCCGCTCGACATTTCGGCCCGCGCCAAAGGCTATCAGGGTATCTGGAAACGCGTGCCGATCGGCCCCTGCTCGTTCATCTCGCCGTTCAACTTCCCGCTCAACCTCGCCGCGCACAAGGTCGCGCCGGCGCTCGCCGTCGGCTGCCCGTTCGTGCTGAAACCGGCCAGCCGCACCCCGCTCGGCGCGCTGATTATCGGCGAAGTGCTGGCTGAGACGGATCTGCCCGAAGGTGCCTTCTCCATCCTCCCCGCCCACCGCGAGGGCGCTGATCTGTTCACCACCGATGATCGGCTGAAGCTGCTGTCCTTCACCGGCTCCCCCGCCGTCGGCTGGGATCTGAAGGCGCGCGCCGGCAAGAAGAAGGTGGTGCTGGAACTGGGCGGCAACGCGGCGGTGGTCGTCGATCGCGACGCCGACCTCGCCGATGCGGTCGAACGCACGCTGTTCGGCGCCTTCTATCAGTCCGGGCAAAGCTGCATCGGTGTCCAGCGCATCGTCGTCCATCGCGCGGTCTACGCCGATTTCCGCGACCGGCTGGTCGCCGCGGCAAAAAAGCTGGTCGCCGGCGACCCGAAGGACCGCGCCACCTTCGTCGGCCCGATGATCGACGAGAAGGAGGCGGCGCGCGTCGCCGACTGGATCGCAGAGGCGCGTGCCGGCGGCGCCACCCTGCTGTGCGGCGGCGAGCGCAAGGGCACGCTGCTCGACGCGACCCTGCTCGAAAACGTGCCGAAAAGCTGCGCCCTCTACCGTGAGGAAGCGTTCGGCCCGGTCGCCTGCCTCGAACCGTTCGACGGCTGGGACGAGGCGCTGGCCATCGTCAACGCCAGCCGCTTCGGCCTGCAGGCCGGGTTGTTCACCCGCGACCTGTTCCAGGCGCTCGACGCGTGGGACCGGCTCGACGTCGGCGGCGTCGTCGTCAATGACATCCCCAGCTACCGCGTCGATTCGATGCCCTATGGCGGGGTCAAGGATTCCGGCCTCGGCCGCGAAGGCATCCGCTTCGCGATGGAGGACATGACCGAGATCCGCAATCTCGTTATCCGACGGCGCTGAACGCCGAAACCGCCACAAAACGGGACAGTCCGATCCATTTGGTTCATTGAAGAATCGTAAATTACGTATTAACTTCCCTCGATTGGCTGGTTCACGTTCATGTCAGGGGTGACGCATATGTTTGGTAAGCTTGCTTTGACGGCCGCTGCTGCGGTCACCTTCATCGGCCTTTCGTCGCCGGCTTCCGCCCTGACGCTGGGGGCCACGAATTGCGCGCTGTCGGACATCGGTTCCGCGCTCGCCGGCACGGAAGCGATCGCCTGCCGCGGCTGGTACGACAACAACAATCTGAACGGCAACAGCGAAGCGAAGCGGAAGGATTCTGCCGCCGCTCTCAACGCTCTGTTCAACACCACGACATTCGATTGGCAGACGCTGAGCTGGATCGACGAGTTCGATGTCGGCGGCAACGTCATCAATTTCGCCACGCCGCTTTTCGGCCAGACCGTCCTCGCCATCCACGTCGGCGCCGCCAAGGGCGAACCGAACGGTGTCGGTTACACGTCGACGGCCTTCTTCATTTTCGATGCCGGCAACCTGCCGGGCGGCCTGACCTCGCTGGACTTCAACCGGGCCGGGCTGTCGAACGTCCGCGTGTATTCGACCGGCACCTATACGCCGCCGACCAACGCGGTACCGGAACCGGCGACCTGGGCGATGCTGATCGCGGGCTTCGGCCTTGCCGGCGTGGCAGCGCGCCGTCGGCGCCGGACCGGCGTTTCCTTCGCCTGATCCGATACACGCTCGAAAAAAAGGGGGCGGCCAGCGGTCGTCCCCTTTTTCATGCCCGGCGCCCGGGCGGATGCGACGAAGCGAGTGCCCAGCCCCTGTCCGGGTTACCCGCTTCACGCTATATTGGCGCGGCGCGGGGGGTGGCTGTTCAGCTCCGGAGAGCGCAATGACCACCTCGACATCGAACATCTGGATCAGACGGGCGGCGGAAGAAGCACGGGCGGCGCTCGCCGCGACGACCCCGGCCGCCGCACGCCTGCACCGCGGCCTCGCCGCCGCCTACCACATCCGCGCCACCTGCGGCGTCCCCGTGATCGACGCCGCCTTCCTGACCGACCGCCGCCAGCGCTGACCCCTGCCTGCGCCGGCCCCATCGCCGGCGCACTCATCCCGCCCTGCCGGCGATAGCCGGATCCCATACCGATACGCGAACACCCGGCCACCAAGCCGGCGTATCGTGCTCCTGCGAAAGCAGGAGCCCATAATACCGAGCCTTCATCTGCACTCCTGCTTTCGCAGGAGCATGCCCATCACCCGCCCTACCCTGACCGCAGCAGGTTCACGCCCGCGTCACGCTCGAACAGGTAGAGCGCCAACCGCGCCGCCTGCCCGCGCGGGCCGTCCAGCCCACCGTCGCGGTCGACCAGCAGCCGCGCGTCATCGCTGGCGATCGGCAGCAGTTCCTGCAGGGCCGCGTCGTCGGCAAGGCGAAAGACATGCTCGCCCGACTGGCGGGTGCCAAGCAGTTCGCCCGCCCCGCGCAACCGCAGGTCCTCCTCGGCGATGCGGAAGCCGTCATTGGTCTCGCGCATCAGCGCCAGCCGGGCGCGCCCGGTCTCGCTCAACTGCCGCCCGCGCAGCAGCAGGCAGACCGACCGGCCGCTGCCGCGCCCGACCCGGCCCCGCAACTGGTGCAGTTGGGCCAGCCCGAACCGCTCGGCGCCCTCGACGATCATCAGCGTCGCGTTCGGCACGTCGACGCCGACCTCGATCACCGTCGTCGCGACGAGCAGCGCGGTCTTGCCGGCGGCGAAGGCGGCCATCGCCGCGTCCTTGTCCGGCCCCTTCATCCGGCCGTGAACCAGCCCGACCCGGTCGTCGCCGAAGCGCAGGCGCAGCGCCGCCGCCCGCGCCTCCGCCGCCGCCTGGTCGCTTGTCTCGCTCTCCTCGACCAGCGGGCAGACCCAATAGGCCTGGCCGCCGCCGGACAGGTGGCGGGCGAGCGCGTCGACCACTTCGTCCAGCCGCGCGTCGGACAGCACCCGCGTCTCGACCGGCTGGCGGCCGGGCGGCATCTCGTCCAGCCGGCTGACGTCCATCTCGCCATAATGGGTCAGGGTCAGCGTGCGCGGGATCGGCGTCGCGGTCATCACCAGCAGGTGCGGCGGCCGCTCCGCCTTCTGCGCCAGCAGCAGCCGCTGGGCGACGCCGAAGCGGTGCTGCTCGTCGACCACCGCTAGCCCCAGCCGCTTATAGGCGACCGCCTGCTGGAAGATCGCGTGGGTGCCGACGAGAATGTCGATCGATCCGTCGGCCAGCCCGATCAGCGTCGATTCGCGCACCTTGCCTTTCTCGCGCCCGGTCAGGATCGCGACATTGACCGGCAGGCCGGCGAGCAGCGCGGTCAGGTTGGCGCAATGCTGGCGGGCGAGGATCTCGGTCGGCGCGAGCAGCGCGCCCTGCGCCCCGGCCTCGACCGCCGCCAGCAGCGCCATCAGCGCGACCAGCGTCTTGCCCGATCCGACGTCGCCCTGCAGCAGCCGCAGCATCGGCGTCGCCTGCGCCATGTCGCCGGTGATCTCGGCGATCGCGCGGGCCTGCGCCCCGGTCGGCGCATAGGGCAGGCGCAGCCGGTCGCGCAGCCGCCCGTCGCCGGCCAGCGGCTCGCCCCGCCGCTTGCGCTCGGACGCGCGGACCAGCATCAGCGCAAGCTGGTTGGCGAAAATCTCGTCATAGGCCAGCCGCCGCCGCGCCGCCTTGTCGGCCGGGTCGGCATGGGCGGTGGCGAGCGCCGCGCGCCACGCCGGCCAGCCCTGGCGGGCGAGGACGCTCGGTTCTATCCATTCCGGCAGGTCCGGCGCCCGTGCCAGCGCCTGCGCCGCCAGCGCCGCCAGCCGCTTGCCGGTCAGCCCTTCCGACAGCGGATAGACCGGCTCGCGCTCCGGCAGGTCGGCGGCCTCCTCGGGCGGCAGCACATGGTCCGGGTGGACGATCTGCCACTCCTCGCCATAGCTTTCCAGCTTGCCGGACACCACCCGCGCCTCGCCCAGCGGCAGCAGCTTCCTCGCCCAGCCCGGATTCCCCCCGAAATAGACCAGGCTGACGATATTTCCTTTTGAATCAGAGGCATGCACGCGAAATGGCGACCGCGCACCGCCCTGCCGGTAATCGAGCGGGGTCAATATTACCGTGATAACCTGACCGGAAACTACGCCGTCCAGGCTTGCCACCGGCGTCCGGTCGATGAACCCGCTCGGCAGGTGAAAGGCGATATCCACCGCCCGCGCCAGCCCCAGCCGCTCCAGCGGCCGGGCCAGTTGCGGCCCGATGCCTTTCAGCGCCGTCACTTCGGCGAACAGCGGATTGAGTATGGCGGGTCGCATGGCTATCTGACCCCTCTAGCCCATCAGCCTGCTGGCCCGAAAGCCCGCCGGCCGCTTCGCATTGGACAAATATGGATCGCGACGCCCGCCTCAAACGCCTCCGCTTCCGCGCCTGGCATCGCGGCACCAAGGAGGCCGACCTGCTGGTCGGCGGATTCTTCGACCGCAACGCCGCCCGCTGGAGCATGGACGAGATCGCCTGGTACGAGGCGCTGATGGACGAACAGGACGCCGACATCCTCGGCTGGGCGATCGGCACCATCCCGGTCCCGCCCGATATCGACGGGCCGATGATACGGGCGATGCAGGCGCTGGACTATATCCCGATCGCCGAATGACCGCCATCCAGACGATCTTGAACGCGGCCGATCCGCTTGTCCTGTCCGGCGCGCCGGCCGGCTTCCTGCCGTGGCTGTCCGCCGACGTCGCTCGCGCCGCGCGCGGCCGCCGCACCCTGTTCATCACGCCGGACGAGCAGGCGATGCGTGCGCTGGCTGACACCGCCGCCTTCTTCGCGCCGGAACTGCGCATCCTGACCTTTCCGGCGTGGGATTGCCTGCCGTACGACCGCGCTTCGCCGTCGCTGCGCGCCACCGCCGAGCGGCTGGCGACGCTCCATGCGTTGCAGGCGAAGCCGGTCGGGCCGGAACTGGTCGTCACCACGATCAACGCCGCGACTCAATGCACCCTGACGCCGTTCCGCATCCGCCAGCTCGTCGCCCGCCTCGCCCCCGGTGAACGGATCGAGCGCGACCGGCTCGCCGCGATGCTTCAGGCCAACGGCTATGTCCGGGTCGAAACCGTCGCCGACCCCGGCGAATATGCGGTGCGCGGCGGGCTGGTCGATCTGTTCCCGTCGGGCGAGGAACAGGCGCTGCGGCTCGACTTCTTCGGCGACGAGATCGAAACCGTCCGCCGTTTCGACCCGGCGGACCAGCGCACCACCGGCCGGGTCGACGGTTTCACCCTGTTGCCCGCGTCGGAGGCGCTGCTCGACGAGGACGGGATCAAGCGCTTTCGCGGCCGTTACCGCGAGACATTCGGCGCCACCGCCACCGGCGACCCGCTCTACCAGGCGATTTCGGACGGCCGGCGGCTGGCCGGCATGGAGCACTGGCTGCCGCTGATCGAGGACCGGATGGCGACGCTGTTCGACCATCTCGCCGACGACACCGTCATCATCCGCGACCACGGCGCCCCGGCGGCGGCCGCCGCCCGGTTCGAGGCGATCGCCGACTATCACGCCAACCGCGTCCGCGCCCAGTCGTCAGACCCGGGCAGCTATCGCCCGCTCGACCCGGCGACACTCTATCTGCATGCCGATGACTGGGCGGCGCTGGTCGCGGCGCGGCCGATGCACCTCGTCTCGCCGTTCCGCGAACCGGAAAGCGCCGGCGTCCTCGACTTCGCCGTCGACGGCCCACGCGATTTCTCGCCGGAGCGGGCGCAGAACGCCAACGTCTACGAAGCGGTCGCCGCCCACGCCCGCACGCTGGCACGCGGCGGCCGCAAGCTGGTCCTCGCCAGCTATTCCGCCGGCTCGCGTGAGCGGCTGTCCACCCTGCTTGCCGACCACGGCATGATTGGCCTGACCCCGGTGGATACATGGCAGGAGGCGCTGGGTGCCGCCCAGCACGGCGTCGCGCTGGTCGTCCTGCCGCTCGACCATGGCTTTGCCGCGCCCGATGTCGCGCTGCTGACCGAGCAGGACATGCTCGGCGACCGGCTGGTCCGGCGGCAGAAGCGCAAGAAAAGCGCCGACGCCTTCCTGTCCGAACTGGCGACGCTGACGCCGGGCGATCTTGTCGTCCATGTCGACCACGGCATCGGCCGTTATGAGGGGCTGGCATCGATCCCGGTCGGCACCAGCCCGCACGATTGCGTGTGGCTGACCTATGCCGGCGGCGACAAGCTGTATGTGCCGGTCGAAAATATCGACGTGCTGTCACGCTACGGCGCGGAAGGCGAAGGCATCGCGCTCGACCGGCTGGGCGGCGAGGCATGGCAGCGGCGCAAGGCGCAGATGAAGGAGCGGATTCGCGAGATCGCGAACGAGCTGATCAAGACCGCCGCCGAACGCGCGCTGCGCCCCGCCGACGTGGCGGAACCGGATGCCGGCGGCTACCCCGCCTTCGTCGACCGCTTTCCCTATCAGGAAACCGACGACCAGGAACGCGCGATCGGCGACGTCATCGCCGACCTCGCCGCCGGCAAGCCGATGGACCGGCTGGTCTGCGGCGATGTCGGCTTCGGCAAGACGGAAGTGGCGCTGCGCGCCGCCTTCGTCGCCGCAATGGCGGGGATGCAGGTCGCGCTGGTCTGCCCGACCACCCTGCTCGCCCGCCAGCACCACATGAATTTCGTCGAGCGGTTCCAGGGTTTTCCAATCCGCGTCGGCCGCCTGTCCCGCTTGGTCCCGGCGCGGGAAGCGAAGATGGTCAAGGAGGGGCTGGCCGACGGCACGCTCGACATCGTCATCGGTACCCATGCGGTCATCGCCAAAGGCGTCACCTTCAAGCGGCTGGGCCTGGTCATCGTCGATGAGGAGCAGCGTTTCGGCGTCGTCCACAAGGAACGGCTGAAAGCGCTGAAAACCGACGTGCATCAACTGACCCTGACCGCCACGCCGATTCCGCGTACCTTGCAGATGGCGATGTCGGGCCTGCGCGAACTATCGGTCATCCAGACTCCGCCGGTCGACCGGCTGGCGGTGCGCACCTATGTGATGCCGTGGGACCCGGTGGTGCTGCGCGAGGCGCTGCTGCGCGAACATTATCGCGGCGGCCAGAGCTTCTTCGTCACCCCGCGCATTGCCGACCTGCCCGACATCGAACGCTTCCTGCGCGAAGAGGTGCCGGAGGTGCGCTATATCGTCGCCCATGGTCAGATGGCGCCCGGCATGGTGGAGGAGCGGATGGCCGCCTTCTACGACAAGCGCTACGACGTGCTGCTGTCGACAACGATCGTCGAGAGCGGCCTCGACATCCCCAGCGCCAACACGCTGATCGTCCACCGCGCCGACCGCTTCGGCCTGGCCCAGCTTTACCAGCTGCGCGGCCGCGTCGGCCGGTCCAAGACCCGCGCCTATGCCTATCTGACCACCCATGAGCGGGTGCTGACCGAAACCGCGGAAAAACGGCTGAAGGTGCTGTCGGACCTCGACAGCCTCGGCGCCGGTTTCCAGCTCGCCAGCCACGACCTCGACATTCGCGGCGCCGGTAATCTGCTGGGCGACGAGCAATCCGGGCATATCAGGGAAGTCGGGTTCGAACTGTACCAGGCGATGCTTGAAGACGCGATCCTGAGCGCCAAGGCCGGCGGCATCGGCCGGGAAATGGCGAAGGACGATTTCTCGCCGCAGATCACCGTCGACGCGCCGATCATGATCCCCGACGATTACGTGCCGGACCTCGACCTGCGCATGGGCCTCTATCGCCGCCTGAACGAGATCGAGGACAAGCAGGGCATCGAAGCATTCGCCGCCGAGATGATCGACCGCTTCGGCAAGCTACCGGAGGCGACCGCCAACCTGCTGACGGTGATCGAGATCAAGCTGAACGCCAAGCGCGCTAGCGTCGCCAAGATCGATGCCGGGCCGCGCGGCGCGCTGGTCAGCTTCCACCAGGACAGCTTCCCCGACATCCCTGGCCTGCTCGCTTACGTGGAGCGGCTGAAAGGCACCGCAAAGCTGCGCCCCGACAACCGGCTGGTGATCAGCCGGCCGTGGGGCGACCCCAAGGCGCGGTTGAACGGCGCGCTCCAGCTCTCGCGCGGACTGGCGAAAATCGTCGGATAGAAAGAAGAAGGACGCGGCGGCCCCCGGCCTGCAACATGCCGGGGAACCGCCGCGAATACGCGATCAGGCGGCGTAGCTGACCGTGCGGACCCGCCGCCGTGTCGCCGCGCCGATCAGGCCGAAGCCAGCGATCAGCATCGCCCAGGTCGCCGGTTCCGGCACCCCGCCAGGAACGGTGATCTGGCCAGCCTGGGCAAAGCGCAGATTGTCGATAGCGAAGCCACTGCCTTCGGCTCCGACCAGATTGAGGAACACACCGGCGATCTGCGGCGTGCCATCGGCCGTCACCAGCCCCAGGAACTCGATTCCGAAGCCAGTGTTGACAACCGTTCCCAACAAAGAACCGTCACGAGCGAACGCAGTGATGCCGGTCGAGCCGATATTGTCGAAGAAACCGCCGTCAAACCCGACACCGGCCAGATCAACATCGAACAGCACCGCGATCGGGCCATTGAACGTCGGCGAACCAGACAGGACCGGCGACGTCGGATTGGCGCCGTCCGAGGAGATGAAGGTGTTCGGCGAGGCTGCGTCCAGCGTCAGCGGTCCGGTCGGACTTCCCGAAACACAGCCGCTTGCTGCCGCGCCGGGGCAATCGGTCCCCGGATTCGCGCTCAGCGCCTGACCGACGAAGAATCCGCCGAACGTGACGTTCGGGGCGCCGGCACCGCCGCCATAATTGGCCGGCGCGTAAACCGGATTGACCGTACCCTGAGCATATTCGCTGAAGGTGATGAGGCCGGCGTCCGGGTGGAAGTCCCCTGGGTTGACCCGAACGATTTGCGCCTGCGCCGCTCCGGCGAACAGCACGACGGCCGAAAATGCAAGAAGAGTCTTCATGCGTATTCCCCTAAACTGGGACTCTCATGAGTCCGGAAATCACGTATGCGACCCAAAGCGTCGGCTATTACCGCCAGCTGAAAAGAGTTACTGCGAAATTAACCGATCATCAAGACACTTGAACGGGTGCTCCATCCCAAATTGGGGCAATGACAGACCGAATTAGCAGCAAGAGCGCCGAAAACCGGAAGAAAGCCCATCGCAGTTCATGACGATACAGCAATAAATTAAGCATTATAGTCAACCGTATAGCGACTATTCCTGACTGTCGATCAACGCCGCCAACTCTGCACTGGTCAACGGCATCGCAAAGAGGAAGCCCTGACAATAAGTGCAGCCGGCTTCGGCGAGCAGCGCCAGCTGCTCCTCCGTTTCCACACCCTCGGCAATGACGCCCAGGTCAAGTGAACGCGCCATTTCGATCACCCCGTGCACCACCACCCGGTCACGGCTCGACCCGGCAATGTCTTCCGACAATTTCTTGTCGATCTTCAGATAGTCGAGCGGCAGCGCCTTCAGGTAGGCAAGGCTGGAATAGCCGGTGCCGAAATCGTCGATCGCTACCCGGCAGCCGCCGGCGCGCAGCGCGGCAAGCAGGTCGGCGGCGGCATTCAGGTCGTTGATCAGCCCGCTCTCGGTCAACTCCACGGTCATCCGCGACCGGCTGAACCCGGCGGCGTCGACGATCGCGAGGAAATGCTCCGCAAAACCGGGCCGGCCGATATCGGCGGCGACGATGTTGACCGACAGGCGCAGCCCGGCCAGCGCCGCCGGCCACGCCGCCGCCTCCGCGATCGCCCGGCGCTGGATATGCTCGGAAAGCTGGACGATATGGTCGGACCGCTCGGCGGCGGCGAACAGCATTTCCGCGCCCAGTTCGCCAAGAACCGGGTGGCGCCAGCGCGCCAGCGCTTCGACGCCGACGATCTCGCCGGTCGCCACCGCCACCTGCGGCTGGAACAGGATGTCGATCTCATCCTGAGCGAGGGCAGTGCGGATGTCGACCGCCAGCCGCTCTTCCCGCCCGGCCGCCACAGCCTCGCTGCCGCTGAGCAGGCGGATCGGCGCCGAATCCTGGATGCGCGCCTCGGCCAGCGCGGCGCTGGCGCGGCGCAGCATCTCGATCGGGTCGTCCTCTCCTTCCCCGGCGATCACCCCACCGATCCGGCAGCCGACGCTGACCGGTTCCGCGTCCGGCATGAACGGCCGCGCCATCGCATCGACGATATGCTCGGCAAGCAGGCGCGCCCTTTCCGCCGCCAACCCCGGCGCGACGCCGACCAGAAAGGAGGCGCCGGCCATCCGCGCGACCAGGGTGCGCCGGCCCCCGACATCCTCCGCCAGCCGCTCGACCCGCCGCGCCGCCGCCTTCAGCAGCGCGTCTCCGGTCGCCCGGCCATAGGCGGCGTTGACCATCTCGAACCGGTTGACCGACACCAGCAGCAAACAGGTGCCGGCGCCGCGTCGTACGGCCGCCGCGATCCAGCGTCGCGCCTCCCCGGCATCAGCGAGACCGGTCAGCGGGTCGCGGAAGCGGCGGCGGCCACCGGCAGCCGGGGCCAGCGCTTCGATCGTCCCGGCAATGCCGCCGGGCAGGCGCTGGAGGTGATGGGCGACTGGCTCGCCGCTGCCCGGCAGGCGGTGGGTGAAGGCGGTGGCGTCGCTGCCGTCGCGCAGCCGCCGGAATGCCTCGCGCGCGGCGCGGCGCCCCTCGGCATCGAGCCGCCGGTACAGCGCGCCTGCGGTCCGCGCGCCGGCCGACACACCGGCCAGGCCGCTGCCCATATGGAGCACGCCGTCGCTGAACCGCCAGGCCATGCTCGCCGCCGCCACGCCGCCCTCACCGCGCCAGCCGGCGGCCAGTCGATCGGCATGCCGCGCGGCAAAGCGCAGCGCCTGGCCGAACTCCTGGTCGCCGAACGGACTGGCGAGATAATGGGTGGCGCCGGCCGCATACAGCGTATCGAGCCGCGCGATGTCGCCGCGCGACAGCAGCACGAGCAGCGCCGACGCATTGGATTGGGCCGGCTCGGCCAACGCCTGCACCGCCGCCAGCCCGTCGTCGAACGCGCCGCGCGCGTCGACCACCGCAACCGTCGCGCCGCTGGCGATGAAGCGCGCCTCCAGCCCGCTGGCTCGCCGCGCCGCGATCGCCCGCCAGCCGGCGCGCGACAGCACCGCCGCCAGCTCGTCCCGGTGCCGGAATGACAGCAGGAACAGCGGCTGACTCACGGAACTCGGCAAGGGTGCGGGCGACGGCTCGCTCACAAGGGGCTCTCCACGCCGGCGATGCTAGCGGGGCTTTGCGCCGCCGCCAATGGCCTTGCTCCGGTCGCCGCGACCGCCTAACCCGACAGCGTGGATAGTCGCCGCCCCTGCCCCGCCCCTTGTTCGGCCGCCCGGCGGCCGTGAAGCGCGCGCTCGTCGCCTCGCCGGCCGAATCCGCGCGCATCGCCGAGGCAGAGCTGCGGGCGCGCTATGAGTGGGTCGATCCGGGCGAAGCCGAACTGATTGTCGCGCTCGGCGGCGACGGCTTCATGCTGCAGACCCTGCACGCGATGCTGGAACGCCACCGCACCGTCCCCGTCTACGGCATGAACCGCGGGACCGTCGGCTTCTTGATGAACAGCTACGATCCCGCCGGGCTCGACGCACGGCTGGCGCGGGCGCGCACCTTCGCCGTCACCCCGCTGCGCATGGAGGCGTCGACGATCGAGGGCGAGCACGTCTCGCTGCCGGCGATCAACGAAGTGTCGCTGCTGCGCGAAACCCGCCAGACCGCCAAGCTGGAAGTCATGGTCAACGGCCGCGTCGTCATCGAGGAACTGGTCTGCGACGGCGTGCTGGTCGCGACCCCGGCCGGGTCGACCGCCTACAACTTGTCGGCGAACGGGCCGATCCTGCCGCTCGGATCGGCGCTGCACGCGCTGACCCCGATCAGCCCGTTCCGCCCCCGCCGCTGGCGCGGCGCCGTCATCCCCGAAAGCGCCCGCATCCGCTTCCGCGTGCTCGAGCCGGTCAAGCGCCCGGTCAGCGCCGTCGCCGACCAGCGCGAAGTGCGCGACGTGACGCAGGTGGAGATCGGCATCGACCACGCCGCGTCGCTCAGCCTGATGTTCGATCCGGAGCACGCGCTCGACGAACGGATCGCGATGGAACAATTCATGGTGTGACCGGCTTGCCTTGCGGCGAAACCCGCTGCTATAGGCGCGCCTCGCAACCGTGTTCCCCGGTAGCTCAGCGGTAGAGCATCCGACTGTTAATCGGACGGCCGCCTGTTCGAATCAGGCCCGGGGAGCCACTTTCCGATCAGCGGCATCCTGACGCCTCCCTTCATACGCCGCCAATTGGGCGCCGTATGATGCGACATGCGGCGATCACGCGGCAGAAGGCAGGATCGATGGGCCGTCCGCCGTTATCTGCGGAGCCGCGATCAACTCGGGAAACACCGATCAGGGGCGGAATCGCCTATGCTCACGCCGGCGATACCGCCGGAGCGTCGTGTCTGGCGTCAGCCGCTTTCCGGGCGCATGATCGCCACCGGCCCCGGCAACGGGCGCGGCCGGGTCGTGAGAGGATGCCGATGACACGAGGGGACGAAACGCCGCTGCCTGAACCCGGGCGCAATTGCTGGCGGGTCGCACGGGCAGACCGCTTCGCGTTCATCGTCGACGCGGCCGATTATTTCATCGCCGCGCGCAAGGCGATGCTGGCGGCGCGCAAGAGCATTTTCCTTGTCGGCTGGGATTTCGACGCCGGCATAACCCTGGACGAACAGGCGTCGGAAGGGCCGGCGAAGCTGGGCGACTTCATTATCTGGCTGGCCGACCGCTCGCCCGAACTGGAAATCCGGCTGCTCCGCTGGGATACCGGCGCGCTCAAGGCGATGTTCAAAGCGCGGACACTGGCGACGATCATCCGCTGGAAGATGCATCCGCGCGTGACGTTGAAGCTGGACAGCGCCCACCCGATCGCCGGCTCCCACCACCAGAAGATCGTCGTGATCGACGACTGCGTCGCCTTTTGCGGCGGCATCGACATGACGACCGGCCGCTGGGACCGCCGCGCCCACAAAGACGACGAACCGCGCCGTCGAGACCCCGACGGCAGCCGCTATACGCCCTGGCACGATGCAACCAGCGCGTTCGACGGCGACGCCGCGCGCACGGTCGGCGACCTTGCCCGCGAACGCTGGCTGGCGGCGACCGGCGAGCGACTCCAGCCGGCCGACGTGTCGCATGACTGCTGGCCGGACGGCGTGGAGCCGAGCTTCCGGGACGTGACACTGGCCATCGCACGCACCTGCCCGGACATGGACGACAGCGGCGGCGTGCACGAGATTGAGCAGATGTATCTCGACCTGATCGGCCGGGCGCGCCGCTATATTTATGCGGAAAGCCAGTATTTCGCGTCGCGCAAGATCGCCCGCGCGATCGCCGCCCGGCTGCAGGAGGAGGATGGACCGGAAATCGTCATCATCAACCCCGAGGCCGCCGAAGGCTGGCTGGAGCCGATCGCGATGGACTCCGCCCGCGCGCGGCTGGTCGAGGCGCTGCAACGCGTCGACCGCCACGGCCGTTTCCGCATCTATCATCCGGTCACCGGCGGCGGCGAGCCGATCTACGTCCACGCCAAGGTAATGATTATCGATGATCGCGGCTTTCGTGTCGGCTCGTCCAATTTCAACAACCGCTCCCTCCGCCTCGACACCGAGTGCGACGTGATCCTCGACGTGGCGCAGGGCGGCACCGCCACGGAGCGCGAAACCGTCGCCGCGATCCGCGATGATTTGCTGGCGGAGCATCTGGGCGTCGCCCGGGACAGGGTCGGCGCGACGCTGAACGAAACCGGATCGCTGATCGCGACGATCGAGGCGCTTCGCGGCAGCGGGCGCAGCCTGGTGCCTTACACGCTGCCGGAACTGAGCGGCACCGAAACCTGGCTCGCCGACAACGAAATCCTCGACCCCGAAGGCCCCGACGCGATGTTCGAGCCGCTCAGCCGCCGCGGCCTGTTCAAAGGCTGGCGCCTCCCCCGGCGGCGGTGACGGCGGCCGATCTCGCGCCCGGCGACTGCCCGCCCGCCATCGACGATCCGAGAATCTGGATCACCTGCTTCATGAACCGCGATAGCGGCCGGTCGGCAAGGTAGATGCAGTGGATACCGAAGCCGAGCCGCGGCTCGACCTGACGGTATTCCAGTTCATCGCCCGAATAGGCCCGCGCGGTGAAGTCATCGACCAGCGCGACGCCCAGCCCCTGCCTGACCAGCGACGCAGCGATGTACATGGTGTTGATGGTGATCGCGTCGTTCAGCACCAGCCCCAGCCGTTCGACCGCGTCGTTGAACAGGTTGCCGAGCGGGCCGCTGTGAATGAGGCTGATGAAATCGCGCGATGCCAATGCCTCAAGAGGCACCGGCGCTGTCCCTTCCGGAAACTCGCCCTTGCGGAACAGCAGGACCAACTCGCCGGTGCCGATCTGGGTGCGGGCAAGCCGAGGGTGGTGGACCGGGTCGTAGCCGACCGCCACGTCGCAGGTGCGTTCGACCAGCGCGCGCGGGATATCGGCGTGATGGATGGTGTGGATGTCGACCTTGACGTTCGGGTATCTCCGCCGGAACGTCGCCACCGCGTTCGGCGCGACGTCCAGCCCGAACCCCGGCATCACCGCCAGACGGACGACGCCGTTCACTCCGCGCGCGATATTGACCGAAGTTTGATGTAGCGACCCCAGCTTCGCGTATATCTCATCCACCTCGAGGAAGATGATGCGCGCCTCGTCGGTCGGTGTCAGTCGGCCCCGCGCCCGGTGAAACAGCGGGAACCCGACCCGGCTTTCGGCGTGGCGGAGCATCTTGCTGACAGACGGCTGGGCAACGTTCAGCGCACGCGCCGCCGCGCTGACCGACCCGTGGGTGTAAACCGCGTGGAAAACCTCGATATGCCGCAGATTCATCATCGCCAGGGCAGGCTCGCACAGCTGCACGGCATCGGCAAGCGGCGCCAGCGGAGGCTGGGCACGCGCGCTTTCCTGCCCTCAGACCTCCGGCACGTGATGGAATACCTCCCTGTCGATGTCGCCGGACCAATGGGCGACGACCGTCGCGTTGGTCAGGTTGGTGCCGACATTGGGCACCGTCCGCATCATGTCGAGGAAGCGATCGAACGGCAGGATGAAGCCGACGATCATTGCGCTCTGCGCGTCATCGATCCCGACTACCGACAGCACCGCCGCCATCATGAACAGCGCGGAGGACGGCACCGGCGGGGAACTGAGCGCGATGATCGTCGAAACCGCGATGACCAGCGCCATCTGCAATGGCTCCAGCGTGACGCCCAGCGCCTGCGCGCCGAAGATCGACAGCATTGCGACATACATGGCGGTGCCGTCGCGCGCGATGCTGGCGCCCAGCGGCAGCACCGACGAGAGCACCGGCTTGGCGATGCCCAGATTGCGCTCGGCGACCGACATCTCGACCGGCAGGCTCGCCGAACTGGATGAGGTCGAGAAGGCGACCAACATCGCATCGACGGTACCGCGCAGGAATTTCGTCGCCGGCAGGCCGGTCAATGCCTGGACGATGCCGGGCTGGACGACCACGGTCAGGATCACGCAGCCGCCCGCCACGCCCAGCGCGAGCAGCGAGATGTTCATGAATACGCCGACACCGCCGACACCAACCGCGGCGGCGACAAGGCCGAACACGCCGATCGGGGCAGTTTCGATCACCACCCGCACCAGATGCATCATCACTTCGGCGCCAAGCACCAGCGTGTCGGCCAGCGGCCGCCCCCGCGCGCCGAGCGCCAGCACGCCGACGGCAAAAAGGATCGCGAAGAAGATCGTCGCCAGCATGTCGCCTTCGGCGATCGCCATGACCGGGTTGATCGGAATGATGCCGAGAAGCTGTTCGGACAGCGTCATGCTCGACCGGATCGCCATCGGCTCCGCGCCGGCGATCGCCACGCCGACACCGGGCTGGAGCAGCAGTGCAATGGCAAGGCCGAGCGTCGCCGCCAGACCGGCGGTCAATACGAACAGGCTGACGGTGCGCGCGCCGAGCGAGCCGAGCTTGCGCGGATCGCCCAGCGCGATCACCCCCGACGCGATCGAGAAGAAGACCAGCGGCGCGACCAGCATGCGGGTCAGCCGGACGAATATGTCGCCCAGCCATTTGACGTTGACCGCCGCTTCGCCAAAGGCGAGGCCGACGATGATCGCAAGGCCAAGGGCGGGCAGGATCCGTTTCCACAGCGGAATGTCGATCCAATAGCGGTGCAACGCGCTTTTAGGGGACGCTTCGGGTTGCCGCCCGCCGTCTTCCGTATGCGGCTCCGCGTCGTTCATCGCCCACCCCACAGATCGCCTGATGGTGCGGCCAACCGGCCACCGGCCAGCCGCACACCATCGGCATGGTCGTCCGCCAGCCATAGCGGTCCGTCGAGATCGGCGAAATCGGCTTGCGCCGCCACCAGAAACGCCGGCGCGATAGACAGGGACGAGCAGATCATGCAGCCGGTCATCACCTGCATGCCGGCAGCTCGGGCGGCGGTGAGCAGAGCGAGCGCCTCGGTCAGCCCGCCGGTCTTGTCCAGCTTGATATTGACCGCCTGATAGCGGCCCGCCAGCCGCTCGACATCGGCGGCGACGTGGCAGGATTCATCCGCGCAAATCGGGGTCGCGCTGTGCAAGCCCGCCAGTGCATCGTCGGCGCCGGCGGGCAGTGGCTGCTCGAGCAGCATAACACGCAGCTCAGCGAGCACCGGCAGCATCGCCGTCAGCAGGTCCGGCGACCACGCCTCGTTGGCGTCAACGATCAGCGTCGGGTCGGGCGCGGCCTGCCGCACCGCGCGCAGTTGCGCCGCCGGGTCGTTCGCGTCGACTTTCACCTTGACCAGCGGCTCGCCGGCCAGCGCCGCAGCGGCATGCGCCATCGCCGCCGGCGTATCGATGCCGACGGTGCGCGCGGTAACGATGGCGCCGGCGGCCGGCGCGGCGGCCAGCGCCGCCGCCGAGGTGCCGGCGCGCCGCGCCTCAAGGTCCCACAGCGCGCAATCAAGGGCGTTGCGCGCCGCGCCCGGCCCCAGCGCCTTGCCGAGCGCCGCCCGCGTCATCCCCGCTTCGATCGGCCCGCGCAGCGCCTCCAGTTGGGCGACACAGCTCTCAACGCTCTCGCCGTAGCGGGCGATCGGCGCGCCTTCGCCCCGACCGACAATTCCCTGCTCCTCCAGTTCGACGACCAGTAGGTCGGCGACGTGCCGAACCCCCCGGGCGATGCGGAACGGCGTCGCGAGCGGCCTGCGATCGATCAGGAGGCGGAGGTTGCGAAGCATGCCTGCACCCTGTCGACGATCCGGGCGACGCCGTGCCGGTACGGGTCCTGGCACGGCAGACCCGTCTCGGCCGCCGTCGCCTCGCACAGCCGCAGCGCTTCGGCCTCGTCCAGCGCCGATGTGTTGAGGCAGACGCCGACCGCCTGCACATCCGGGCTGGTCAGCCGCGCGGCGGCAAGATTCGCCTCCAGACACGCGGCGAGCGACGGCAGCGCGCGCGCCGGCAGGCCCCGCATATGCGGCCGCGACGGATCGTGGCACATGACGATCGCCGCTGGCTGGGCGCCGTGGAGCAAGCCGAGCGAGACCCCTGCATAGGACGGGTGGAACAGCGACCCCTGCCCTTCGACAATGTCCCAGCCATCGTCGTCGCGCGCCGGCGAAATGGTTTCCGCCGCGCCGGAAATGAAATCGGCGACAACCGCGTCGACCGAGATACCGTCACCGGCGATCATGATCCCGGTTTGGCCGGTCGCCCGGAAATCGGCGTTCCAGCCGCGCCCCCGCATCTCCCGCTCAAGGGCAAGGGAAGAATACATCTTGCCGACCGAACAATCGGTGCCGACGGTCAGCAGCCGCCGCCCCGCCCGCGGCCGCCCGTTGCCGATCGGCACGCCCGACGGCGGGTGGCGGACATCGAAAAGCCGCACGCCGTTGGCCCGCGCCGCTTCGCGAATGACGGCGACATCTTCCAGCCGGTCGTGCAGGCCGGCGGCGACGTTCAGCCCGGCGTCGAGCGCCGCGACGACATCGGCGATCACGCCTTGGCCCATCACCCCGCCGACATTGGCGACGCCCAGGATCAGCGTCTGCGCGCCCACCGCCCTCGCCTGCGCGAAGGTCATTTCCGGCAGGCCGAGGTCGACGCCGCTGCCCGGCAGCCGGTACTGGCCAACACACAGTTCGGGGCGCCAGACCGCAACGCCGCGCGAGGTCTTGACCTGGATCTGGTCGGTCACATCACCCAGGTAGAGCAGATAGGGAGCAGGAAGCATCGTCATCCTCGCAAGCCGGCGTGAACGAAGGGTTCGTCCAGTTAGTAGAAAGGCGGGGGAGCCAGGGAAAATACCAAGGGGCGCCTCTTCCATAGCGACTGGCTATGCCGTCCGGCGCCCGCGCGGATCATCCGGCGGGGCAGCCCGGCGTCGCCGGGTCCGGGCGGACGCGGTCGGGCCGCGCCGGTCCTTTCAGCACTCGCCCCGGCGTCGCGCCGGTCAACGTTCCGGCGCGGATCACCGGCACGCCGTTGACGACGACATGCCTGATCCCGACGGGAAACTGATGCGGATCGGTGAAGGTGGCTCGGTCGGCGACGGTCGCCGGATCGAACACCGTGATGTCGGCAAACGCCCCCTCGCGCAGCCTCCCGCGGTCGGCCTGGCCGTACTGGTCCGCCGGCAGCGAGGTCATCCGCCGGACGGCGTCCTCCAGCGTCAGCACATTCTGCTCGCGTACATAGCGGCCCAGCACGCGGGGGAATGCACTATAGCTGCGCGGATGCGGATGCCCTTCCCCCCACCCGACCGGGTCGCCGTCCGTCTCGATCATGGCGAGCGGGTGTTTCAGGATGCGGACGACGTCCTCCTCCTCCATCGCGTGGTAGATCGCGGAAAAACCGCCGGCGAGCTGAAGTTCGATCAGCAACTGCACCGCGTCATCGGGCGTGCCCTGCAATCCCCGGTCGGCCGCCAGGTCGGCAAGCGTGCGGCCGTTATACTGCGGGGCGGACGGCACGACACGGAACTGCAGCCGGCGCAGGTCGGCGCCGCCGCGCTGCTGGAGCAGAATGCGGCGGGTCTCCGCCTCGATCCGCGCGCGTGTCGCCGGGTCGGCAATCCGCTCGCGGAAGCGCTCCGCCCCGCCGGCATGCGCCCAGGACGGGAACATGATCGCCGATGTCGAACTCGATGCGGTATAGGGATACAGGTCGTGGGTCACGTCCAGCCCGCGCGCGCGGGCACCGTCGATCAGCGCCAGCGTGCGCGTGCTCCATCCCCATTGGCCAGCGCCAGTCACCTTGTGGTGGTTGATCTGGGCCGGCAGCGCCGCCTCTTCCGCGATGCGGACCAGTTCGGCAATGGAATCGAGCACGCCGCGCCCTTCGTCGCGCATGTGCGACACGTAGATGCCGCCGTGGCACGAAGCGACGCGGGCGAGCGCGACCAGTTCCTCCGTCTTGGCGTAGTTGGCCGGCACGTAGATCAACCCGGTCGACAGGCCGAGCGCGCCGTCCGTCATCGCCTCGGCGACTATCTTCTGCATCCGGGCAAGCTCCGCCGCGGTCGGCGCCCGATCCTGCTGGCCCAGCACCTGCGCGCGCGCGAAGCTGTGCCCGGCGAAGAAGCCGACGTTGGGCGCGACGGCCAGCGACGCCATATAAGCATGCAGCGGATAGGGCTGAGCCCCGCTGTGCAGGCTGGCGATGATCGAGGTGATGCCCTGCCGCAGGAAATTCTCCGCCAGCGGGGATTCGTGGATGTTGACCGCGATGTGGGCGTGATTGTCGATGAAGCCGGGTGAAACGACATGGCCGGTTGCATCCAGCGCCACCGCCCCGGCACTTGCCGCCAGCCCGTCGCGGGCGATGACCGCGATCCGGCCGTCCTTGATGCCGACATCGCCGCGATAGGCGGGCGCGCCAGTTCCGTCGACGATCTCGCCGCCGCGGATCACCAGATCATAGGTCGGCTTTGCCCATGCCGGGCCGCCGTGCGCCGCCGTGCCGAGCAGGGCGGCCAGCACGACGCGGCGGATCGCCGCCGTCATGAGCATGTGCCCGCCGGTGGCGTGCGGAGCAGCGCGCGGCCTGGCAGCGCCCCGGTCGGCTTGCCCGCCTCGAGGACCAGCCTGCCGTTGACGATGACGTGCTCGACGCCGGTCGACAGCAGCGTCGGTTCGACAAAGGTCGCGCGCGGCCGGAAGGTGCCGGGGTCGATGACGACGATATCGGCGAAACCACCCTCGCGGATATAGCCCCGCCCTTCCAGCCCAAGCGTATCGGCGACAAGCCCGCTCGCCTTGTGGACGAAGGCTTCGGTGCTCAGCACACCGGCGTCCAGCACATAATTGGCGTAAAGCCGGGGGTAGCTGGCATGGCCGCGCGGATGGCCGGTGGCCGATCCGTCGCTGGAGAACATCGTCCAGGGCTGCTTCATCAGCAGGCGGATGTCGGGTTCGGTGATCGCGAAGATCGCGACGCTCGGGCTGCCTTCCTTCAGGATGCGTACCGCCGCCTCGGCCGGGGTGATCCGCCATTCGGCCGCCAGCTCCGATATCCTGCGGCCGATCAGGGCCTCCTGCCCCGGCGCGCGGGTGATCAGGATATTCTGCGCGCCGCCACGTTCAGCGAAGAAGGTGGTCGATTCGGCCAGGATCCGCGCCAGGCTGGCGCGTTCGTCGAACCGGCGCAGCATCGCCTCGCGCCCGCCGTCCTGCGCCCAGCGCGGGATCGCCATCGCGACCAGCCCGGTGTTGGACGCATTCCACGGATACTGGTCGGCAGTCACCTTGACCCCGCCGCGCTGCGCCTCCTCGACGATCGCGACCAGTTCGGCCATCGAGCTGCCGTCCGGCCTGGCACCGGAGGACACCTTGAAATGGCCCAGATGCAGCGGCGCGCCGCTTTCGCGGGCGATGCGGATCTGCTCGCGGGTCGACGCGACGACGCCGATCGATGTGTTGCCCTCGTCACGCTGGTGAGTGTCGTACAGGCCACCGCGCCGCCCGGCTTCTGTCGCGACCGCGATCACCTCCTCGGTCGACGCGAAGCTTTGCGGCGCGTAGAACAGGCCCGACGACAGGCCGTAGGCGCCCTCGCACATCCCCTTGGCGGCCAGCGCCTTCATCTGCTCCAGTTCGCCGGCATCGGGGGCGCGGGCATCGTCGCCCAGCACCCGCTGCCGGATCGCGCCGAAGCCGACATAGGAAGCGAAATTCCCACCGGCGCCGGCAGCCGTCGCCGTTTTCGCGAAGGCGGCGACATCCGGATCGCCGCCGCCATCGACGCCGATGACGTTGGTGGTGACGCCCTGGGTCAGTTGGCGCAGCAACAGCCGCATCTTGGGGTCACTCGACGCGATCTCGTCCGTCGCATGGACGTGGGCGTCGATGAAGCCGGGGACGACCATCTTGCCCGCCGCGTCGATGCTGCGGGCAGCGGAAATGCCGGCGGCGCGCGCGTCGCCGATGAAGACGATCCGGTCGCCTAACAGGCCGACGTCGACGCTGCGGGCCGGCTCCAGCGCGCCGGAATAGACCTGCCCGCCGGTGATCAGGACGTCGACCTGCCGCGGTTCGCGCGCGGAGGAAGCGGACACCAGCATCGTCGCGGCGGCCCCGGCCGCCAGCCATCGTTTGAACGCGTTCATCATCGTCTCCCCATCCTCAGCCCGTCAACGTCGCGGCCGGCGTCAGCCGCACGTGCCGGCGGGCGGCGTCTTCGCCAGGCCGCGCCCGGCCAGTTCGCCGGTCGGCCGGGCATTCTCGAAGGCGACCTTGCCGTTCACCAGCACCGTCCGTACCCCGACGGCCGGCAGGGCCGGCTCGACATAGGTCGAACGGGGCGCGTAGCTTTTCGGGTCGAACACGACGATGTCGGCGTAATAATCGGGGCGTAGCTGGCCGCGATCGGCGAGACCGAAGGTCTGGGCGGGCAGCATCGATGAACGATGCACGAACTGGGCAAGGCTCAGCCGCTTCTCCTTCACCACATAGGTGTCGTAGACCGTCGCGAAGGCGCCGAAGCGCCGGGGGTGCGCCGACGACGCGTCGGACCCGGTCATCACCCAGGGCTGGACCAGATAGGCGCGCAGATCGTCCTCGCCGATCGCGAAGATCGCCATGCCGGTGTCGCCCTCCTTGAAGATCCGCACCGCCGCCTCGATCGGGTCGACGGACCAGAGCGCGGCGAGGTCGGCGAGGGTCTTGCCGACCCAGGGCGAATCCTGCCGGGTGACGAGCAGGTTCTTTGCTCCGCCCCGCGCCGCCAGGAAATCGGCCATTTCAGTGCGAAGCCGGGCGGCGGTCTGCGGGTTGTCGAAACGGCGCAGTGTTTCCTCCCGCCCGCCGGCCTGCGCCCAGCGCGGAATCAGAATGCTGGTGATGCTGCCGCCGGAGGCGAGATAGGGATACTGGTCGGCGGTGATCTTGATCCCGTCGGCCCGCGCCTTCTCGACCAGCGCGATCACCTCGCTGCTCAGCCCCCAGGACCGCACGCCGGAATTCTTGATATGGGCGAAATGGCCGGGCAGCCCGGCCTCGCGCGCGATGCGGATCAGTTCCTCGACCGACGCGACGATGCCGATCGAATCCGCCCCGCCATTCCCTTCGTCGCGCTGGTGGCTGTCGTAGATCCCGCCCCGCGCCGCCGCCTCGCGGGCAAGCGCGATGACCTCCTCGGTCTTGGCGTAGCTTTGCGGGGCGTAGAACAGCCCGGTCGAAAAGCCGATCGCACCGCCGCACATCCCCTTCGCGACCAGCGCCTTCATCTTCTCCAGTTCCGCTGCATCCGGCGCCCGGCTGTCCATTCCCAGCACAGCCTTGCGGATCGGCTGGAAGCCGACATAGGCGGCAAAGTTGATCCCGACGCCCTTTTCCTTCGCGCGAACGAACAGCCCGGCCGTATCCGGGTCGCCGTGCCCGTCGACACCGATAACATTCGTGGTAACGCCCTGCGCTAGGTTGCTGAGCGACGTGCGCCGGGCCGGATCGTCGGCGAACAGATCGTCGTCGGTATGGGTATGGCCGTCGATGAACCCCGGCGCGACGATCATGCCTGCGGCGTCGATCGTCCGCTTCGCCTTCTTACCCTTGCCATCGCCGACGAAGACGATGCGGTCACCGCGTATGCCGACATCGGCCTTGACGCCCTGCCCGAGGCCCCCGTCCAGAACCGTGCCGCCGGTAATCAGCACGTCCAGCGAATCCGAGCCACAGCCCGCCGTCGTCAACAGCAATCCGCCAAGGCCGGCGACGGCGAGCGCGCGGCAGAACGGGCGTTCAGTACGGTTCGTTAGGATTTTTCCCATGGCGTGTCTCCGGCGTTGCGGGGCGCGGCGTGACCCAGCGGCAGCGCCCCCTTCTCTGTTACGGAATGCGATGTGCCCTCTCGGCGCATGGTCGGCACCGGCGCCTAGATCTTGACGCGCAGACCAACGCGGAACGTACGCCCAAGCAGATCGTACAGCGCCTGGTTGGTCGCCGGAATGGACGGCGAGCTACCGTCAGGCCCGGAAGCGACGACAGCCGGGTCCTTGTTGAACAGGTTGCTGACGTTCAGGAATATCTGAGATTCCTCGCCAGCTACGCTGAACTGGTAGGTCAGGTTGGCGTCGACGTAAAAGGCGCCCTTGATCCGGTTGTTGTTGATCGTCCGGTTGTCAGGGGTCGAGGCCGGGCAGTTCGCCGTGCACTCGACATAGGCGTTGCTGTAGACGCCGGAACTGATTCCCCGTCCGGTCAGGGTGAACGACACCGGATCGTTCGAATAGGTGGCCGACATCCGGTACAGCCAGTTCGGCGGCGAGCTTCCGGTGTTCTGGCCCGCCTCTTCTATCGGCACGCCCAGGCCGGTGTCGGTATAGTCCTTCAGATAATGGGTCGCCATCGCCCGGAACAGGAAGTCCCCGCCAAGCTTCGACGAGATTCTGTCGAGCGGCGTTCGATAGGACATCTCGAAATCGATGCCCTGCGCCTTCTGGGTGGCGAAGTTGAACGGGCTTTCGAAGATCTGGAGATTGGTGCCGTAGGCATTCGGGCCGCGCACGACGGCGGCGCAATAAGCGGTAATGCCTTGATGGCAGCGGTCGATGGCGACCTGCGCGGTGACCGATCCGATACCGCCCTTCAACCGGATGTCGTAATAGTCCACCGACAATCCGACGCCGGGCAGGAAGGTGGGTTCCAGCACGACACCGACGCCCCACTGGTCGGCCTTTTCCGGGGCAAGGCTGCGGTTGCCGGTCGTCGTACCGGCGAAGGGCGTGGAGACGTTGTTGTTGAACGGATCCTGCACCGCGTTCACCCGCGTGCTGCCCCCCTGGAACAGCTCGGCCAGATTCGGCGCGCGGATGTCGCGAGACCGTGTCACGCGGAACCGGATGTCCGGGATGACCTGATAGGTCAGCCCCGCCTTCCAGGTGGTGACATAGCCCGACGTGCTGTAATCGGTGCCGCGGATCGCGCCGTTGAACTCGAAGCCTTTGAAGATCGGGACGAGCGCCTCGAGATAGGCCTCGGTGACGTTGTACTTGCCGAAGCTGGGAAGGAAGTTGCCGACCGCCCAGCCGGTCTGGAACGCGGTGTCGACATGGCCGCTGATCTGCTCGCGGCGGTGCTCGGCGCCGATCGCCAGCGCGACCGTGCCCGCCGGCAGCTGGAAGGCGTCGAACGACAGGTTGATCGCCGCGACGTCCTGCGTGAACTTCTGGTTCCGGAACGGATGGCCGATCACATAGTCTATCGCCGCCTGGCTCGCGACGCCGATGCCCATGCGGTTGAGCGGCACGCAACCGTTGGTCGGATTGGCGACGCTGGACCGGCAGACGATCTCGCCGGTCACCGGGTGGAATATCGCGTCCTGCGCCAACGCCAGCCGGCCGTTGTTGGTCACGTCGCGCGCCATCTCCATCGTGCGGGTGACGCCGTGCTGGTAATAGGCGTCCCAGCGCAGGCTGGTGCCGAATGCGTCGAACTGGCCGTTGGCGCCTATGACATAACGTTCCGTTTCGCGTTCGGTGTCGACCTTCCTGGTGGGCAGATCGACGTTGGTCGTGCCCATCATGAATTCAGTGATGCCAAGGGCGTCCAGCTGCTGCTTGACCGAAGCCGGGATAAACGCGTTGTCCGAATAGATCCTGACGTTGCCCAGACTCTGCAAAACGCTGGTGATGCCCACCGATTGCATGCGGTTGAACGATGCCTGCGCGAAGAACTCGACATTATCGGCCACTTCGTAGCTGAGCCGTCCGAAAATCCCCTTGCGGTCCTCGCTGGGCTCAAGCGCCTGGTAACTGTTGATCTGGACCGATTCCCAGTCGCCGCCGATCATCCAGCGATCGCGCACTACGCCGTAAGCGAATTGGCCGGGCGTGCCGCCGACGCCGAAATAGGTCCCGCGCAGCGCCGTATCGGTGATGATGCCGCCGGGCGTGCCGTTGCTGAGGCCCGCCTGATTGACGATCAGCCGCTCCGGCTCGCCATTGCCCGGCGCGTAGGCCGGGTTGGTGATCTGGTACCAGCCCTTGCGGTTCCAGGCCCGCGGCACGCTCAATATACCGTCTTTCTTGGCATATTCGCCGCTCAGCAGAATATGGCCGCGCCCGCCGGCGAAGCGCGCGCCACCGGTCAGCGCGACGTTGAAGTTGCCACCGTCGCCATAGGTGGTCTCGCCGCCCTGGACCGTCGCCTTGAAACCGGTGAATTCCTTGTCGAGGATGAAGTTCACCACGCCCGAGACCGCGTCGGAGCCGTAGGCGGCCGAGGCGCCGCCGGTGACAATCTCGACGCCCTTCACCAGCGCCTGGGGAAAGTTGTTGACGTCGACGACGCCGGACGCCGTCGCCGCCACCGAACGCTGGCCGTCCAGCAGAACCAGCGTCCGCTCGCTGCCCAGCGAGCGCAGGTTGAGCGCGTTGATGCCGGCCGCCCCCGAGCTGATGCTCAGATTCGACGTGGCCGGGGTCGAACTGCCGACCAGCGCCGGTATGTCGTTCACGAAATCGGCAAGATTCGCCGAAGCCCCGCGGTCGATCTCCTCGCTGCCAACGACGGTCAGCGGGGTCGGCGCATCATACCCGTTGCGGGCGATGCGGGACCCGGTGACGACGATCAGCCCTTCCTCCTCGGCACCCGCCTGCCCGCTTCCTGGCCCCTGGGCAAATGCTGCACCGTGAAAAAGCGCGATCATCAACGCCCCGCGAGAAATGCAGGCGGCGAACTTCGTCATGGTTATTCCCCTCCGTATCCCATTTATTTTAATAACGTTCCGCCATGATACCGACCCGCCTGCCGCAATAGCTGGCGTCTTCTTTGGCACATCCCCCGGAACGACATATTTGCTTCGCCATTGGTAAGGCGAAGATGGGTTCTTCATGATGTTTTCGTGCTGGCGGAGTGTGGCGGCATCGCCTGGCGAAAGGAAGCCCGCAGCCTATCGCAAAGATGATCCATCCCATACCCAACGGCTATCCATTCCAGTGCGGACGGATAGCCCGGCCGGCCCATCGGCCGGTGAAGCCATGCGAAACCGGCGACCCATTCCGATTCTGCATCAATGCATGAAGTCAAAGCATTGGAATGCCCCGGCGGAACACCGCAAAAGCGGCATCGGCCGGCCGATATGCGGGGTCGCGCAACAGGCCGTATCTCCGACCATATTCCCGGCCTTCCTGAGCAAAATGATCGCGCGAGGACATGTCTTTGATGCCTGATAGTTCACCACGCCCGGCAGCAGGCTTCGCGTGGAACGATCCGTTCCTGCTCGACGCGCAGTTGACCGACGAGGAACGGATGATCCGCGACGCCGCGCGCGCCTATGCGCGGGATCGACTGCAACCCCGCATCACCGCCGCCTTTGCAGAGGAGCAGACCGACCCCGGGATTTTCCGCGAGATGGGCGCGCTCGGTCTGCTCGGCGTGACCGTCGACCCGGCTTATGGCGGCGTCGGTGCCGGCTACGTCGCCTATGGGCTGATCACCCGCGAGGTCGAACGGGTCGACTCCGGCTACCGTTCGATGATGTCGGTGCAGTCGTCGCTGGTGATGTATCCGATCGATGCCTACGGGTCGGAGGAACAGAAGCGCAAATACCTGCCCCGGCTGGCGACCGGCGAATGCATCGGCTGCTTCGGCCTGACCGAGCCGGACGCAGGCTCCGACCCCGGCGGCATGAAGACCCGCGCGATCAAGGTTGACGGCGGTTACCGGCTGAACGGCGCAAAGACGTGGATTTCCAACGCGCCGATCGCCGACCTGTTCGTCGTCTGGGCCAAGTCGGACGCGCATGGCGGCCAGGTCCGCGGCTTCCTGCTCGAAAAGGGCATGAAGGGCCTGTCGGCGCCGAAGATCGGCGGCAAGCTGTCGCTGCGCGCCTCGATCACCGGAGAAGTCGTCCTTGACGATGTCGAGGTCGGCGAGGACAGCCTGCTGCCGGGGGTCGAGGGGTTGAAGGGCCCGTTCGGCTGCCTCAACCGCGCCCGCTACGGCATCAGTTGGGGCGCGATGGGCGCGGCGGAGGCGTGCTGGCACGCCGCGCGCCAGTACGGGCTGGATCGCAAGCAGTTCGGCCGCCCGCTCGCCCAGACCCAGCTTTTCCAGAAGAAGCTGGCCGACATGCAGACCGAAATCGCGCTCGGCCTTCAAGCCAGCCTGCGCGTCGGGCGGCTGTTCGACGAAGGCCGGATGGCGCCGGAGATGATTTCGGTCGTCAAGCGCAACAATTGCGGCAAGGCGCTCGACATTGCGCGGATGGCGCGTGACATGCACGGCGGCAACGGCATATCCGAGGAATATCAGGTGATGCGGCACATGGTGAACCTGGAGACCGTCAACACCTATGAAGGCACGCACGACGTCCACGCGCTGATCCTCGGTCGCGCGCAGACCGGTCTGCAGGCCTTCTTCTGAGGGGGCGGTGATGGATCGGGTACAGATCGTCCACGACAATCTCCTGCGCCGGGTCGGTGATCGCGACCTGCCCGCGGGGCGGCCGCCGGCGGGGCCGTTATCGCCCGAACAGGCAGTCTCGATCTTCCGCTCGGGCTGCCTGTCGCGCGCGCTCGACCGGGTCAGCCGGAGCATGCAGGCGCGCGGCCAGGGCTATTACACCATCGGCTCGTCCGGCCATGAGGGGATGGCGGCGGTCGCCGCCGCGCTCCGCCCCACCGACATGGCGTTCCTCCACTATCGCGATGCCGCCTTCCAGATCGAGCGGTCGACGCAGGTGCCCGGCCAGTCGATCGCCTGGGACATGCTGCTGTCCTTCGCTTGCAGCGCGGAGGACCCGATCTCCGGCGGCCGCCACAAGGTGCTCGGCTCGAAGGCGCTGAACATCCCGCCGCAGACCTCGACGATCGCCAGCCACCTGCCCAAGGCGGTCGGCGCCGCCTATTCGATCGGCCTCGCCCGCCGCGTGCCGCCGGAGCACAAGGCGCTGGCCGAAGACGCGATCGTCGTCTGCTCGTTCGGCGACGCGTCGGCCAACCACTCGACCGCGCAGGGCGCGTTCAACACCGCGCAGTGGACTGCTTTCCAGTCGGTGCCGCTGCCGCTGCTTTTCGTCTGCGAGGACAACGGCATCGGCATTTCCACCCGTACGCCCAGCGGCTGGATCGGCGCCAGTTTCTCCGCCCGGCCGGGCCTGCGCTATTTCGCCTGCGACGGCCTCGACCTCTACGATACGTTCCGGGTGGCGAGCGAGGCGGCCGCCTTCGTCCGCAACCGCCGCAAGCCGGCCTTCCTCCACGTCCGCACCGTCCGCCTCTACGGCCACGCCGGCGCCGACATGCCGACGACCTACATGGATCGCGAAACGCTGGAAGCGGAGGAAGCGAACGACCCGCTGCTCCACGGCGTCCGGCTGCTGTCCGAAGCCGGCGCGCTGGCGCCGGACGACGCGCTCGCCATCTACCGGGACACAGAAACCCGCGTCGAACGCATCGCGGCGGAGGTCGTCACCCGGCCCCGACTGAGCACGGCGGAGGAGGTGATGGCCCATCTGATCCCGCCGCCGCGCCCATGCCGGCGCGGCAACGGCCCGTCGGCCGAGGCGCGAACCCGGGCGTTCGGCGGAGACCTGAAACCGCTTGAATCCCCGCAGATCATGTCGCGCCTGATCAACTGGGCGCTGATCGACCTGATGCTCGATCACGACGAAATCGTGCTGATGGGCGAAGATGTCGGCCGCAAAGGCGGCGTCTACGGCGTGACCCAGAAGCTGGAGGCGCGCTTCGGCCGCGCCCGGGTGATCGACACGCTGCTCGACGAACAGTCGATCCTCGGGCTCGGCATCGGCATGGCGCATAACGGCTTCCTGCCGATGCCGGAAATCCAGTTCCTCGCCTATCTCCACAATGCCGAGGACCAGTTGCGTGGGGAAGCGGCCACCCTGCCCTTCTTCTCCAGCGGCCAGTTCACCAACCCCATGGTGGTGCGGATCGCCGGCCTCGGTTATCAAAAGGGCTTTGGCGGCCATTTCCACAACGACAATTCGCTCGCCGTTCTGCGCGACATACCCGGGCTGATCCTTGCCTGTCCGTCCAACGGCACCGATGCGGCGATGATGCTGCGCGAGTGCGTGCGGCTGGCGCGCGAGGAACAGCGCCTTGTCGTGTTCCTCGAACCGATCGCGCTCTACCCGATGCGCGACCTGCACGAAGCGGGCGACGGCGGCTGGCTGCACCGCTACCCGGCGCCGTCGGAGCGCGTTGGGTTCGGCGACGTCGGCCGGCACGGCGACGGCGAGGACATCGCGCTGCTCACCTTCGGCAATGGCACCTATCTCGCCCGCCAGGCACAGAAGCGGCTGGGGGGCGAAGGCATCGCCGCCCGCGTCATCGACATTCGCTGGCTGTCGCCTTTGCCGGAAGACAATATCGTCGCGGCGCTCGACGGCTGCCGCCGCGTGCTGATCGTCGACGAAACCCGGCGCAGCGGCGGCGTGGCGGAGGCGCTGATGGCCCTGCTCACCGAACGCACCGAAATTCCGCACGCGCGGCTGACGGCGGAGGACAGCTTCATCGCCACCGGCCCGGCCTATGCCGCGACAATGCCGTCCGCCGACAGCATCGTCGCCGCCGCGCGCGCGCTGACGGGGGAAGACCGATGACAACGGCAGTGGTCATCTGTCCGGGACGCGGCACCTACAACAAGGCGGAACTGGGCTATCTCGGCCGCCACTTCCCCGATCCGGCGCTGCTGGCCCGGTTCGATGCCCAGCGGCGGGCGGCCGGCCAGCCGCTGCTCGCCGAACTCGACGGCGCCGACCGCTATGCGCTCGCCAGCCACTCGCGCGGCGACAATGCCTCGGCGCTGATCTACGCCGCCAGCCTCGGCGATTTCATGACGATCGACCGCAGCACGATCGATATCATCGCGGTCACCGGCAATTCGATGGGCTGGTACACCGCGCTCGCCTGCGGCGGCGCCCTGTCGGCCGAAAACGGCTTCCGCGTCGCCAACACCATGGGCACGCTGATGCAGCAGGCGCTGATCGGCGGCCAGCTGATCCACCCGTTCGTCGGCGAGGACTGGCGCCCCGACCCGGCCCGCCACCGGCAACTCTGCGCGCTTGTCGATGACATCGCCGCCCGGCCGGGCCACGCGCTTTACCGCTCGATCGAACTGGGCGGCATGCTGGTCGTCGCCGGCAACGACGCCGGGCTCGCCGCGTTCGAGGCGGCGGTGGAGCCGACGCAGGGGCGTTTCCCGATGCGGCTCGCCAACCACGCCGCCTTCCACACCCCGCTGATGGCTCCTGTCGCGGAGCAGGGCCGCCAGCAACTTCCGGCCGATCTGTTCCACGGCCCCGCCCTGCCGCTGGTCGACGGGCGCGGCGCAATCTGGTGGCCGGGCGCCAGCGATCCCGCCGCGCTGCGCGCCTATACCCTCGGCACCCAGGTCGTCGAAACCTACGACTTCACCCGCGCGATCCATGTCGCCGCGCGCGAATTCGCGCCGGATCTGTTCATCGTCACCGGGCCCGGCACGACACTGGGCGGCGCGATCGCGCAATCGCTGATCCTCGGCGGCTGGCGCGGCATGGCGAGCAAGGACGATTTCCGCTACCGCCAGGAACAGGAACCGATCCTGGCGGCAATGGGCATGCCGGAACAGCGCCCGCTTACCACCGGCTCCGCCGCGTAGGCTCGTCGGCGTCCCGCTCAGGGCGTCGGCGTGCCCGGATTCTCATCGTAGAAGCGGTCGAGCACCGCCTTGAATTCGGCCATCGCCGCCGGGTTGGTGTAGATCATGTGGCCGGCCTCGAAATAGCTGAAGGTGACGTTCTTCTGCAGGCCGGCGTCGATCGGCATGTGCTTCACGTCATACTCCGCCTTGAAGAACGGCGTTGCCAGGTCGTAATAGCCGTTCATCGTCAGCAGCTTCATGCTCCGGTTTTCCCGCATTGCCTGCGCTAGGTCGATCGCGACGTTGGCCAGCGCCATCCGGTTGCCCGCCGGCCCGGTATGGCCGCGGTCCCAGCGCCCGCGGATATTGCCGTAATTATGCGGGCGGTATTCCAGTTCGGCCGGGTAGCCGAGCGTACCGAACAGGTAATCGTTGAGGACGGTGACGAACGGCCCGGTATTGAAACTGGCCGTCGCGTCATATTCCGGCACGGCCCCCTGATTGTCGGCATCCCGCCCGATCGCGCGGGAATCGAGCCGGCCAACGGTCTGTCCGCGGTCGCGCAGCAACTGCTTGCGGAACGTCCCCTGCTCCGGCCGCAGATTGGCGTCGAGGATCAGCGATTCGGGCAGGCCGGTATAAGCGCTGTACTGCCGCGCGATCGCCTGCCGTTCCTCGGCGGTCGCCTCATACCCCTTGGCCAACACCCGCGCATAGGGGCCCCGCGCCCATTCGCGTACCTCGGTCAGGAACGGCTCCAGCGCCGCCGGCCGGCTGGCAAGGCGATCATGATACCAGGCCGTCGCCGCATAGCTCGGCATCCAGTTGATATAGGCTTCGTCGAAGCCGGACTGGTAAATGCCGTGGTTGAGGTTGACACCGAGCAGGATCACGCCGTTCAGCTTGATTCCGCCGCCCTCCGCCGTCCCCAGCTTGTACGCCAGCCCGGCAGCCCGCGTCGTGCCATAGCTTTCGCCGAACAGGTATTTGGGGCTGTTCCACCGCTTGTTGATCGTCAGGTAGCGCCGGATTGCGCGCGCGAAGCTGTCCACATCGGCGTCGACGCTCCAGAAATCGGCTTCCTTCGCCTTGCCCGCCGCGCGCGACAGGCCGCCGCCGATCAGATCGATGAACACCATGTCGGTACGGTCGATCATCGAATAGGGGTTCTCGGCCAGCCGATAGGGCGCCGGCGCGATCGTCGTGCCTGCCGGAAAGGCGATCCGCACCGGCGCGATCGAGCCGAGGTGCAGGAACATGCTCGCCGACCCAGGCCCGCCGTTGAACAGGAAGGTTATCGGCCGCTCCGGCGTCCCGGCCGGGCGGTCGGCGACATAGCCGACGTAGAACATGCTGGCGATCGGCGCGCCGGCATCGTCGCGAATGATGAGCGTACCCGGCGTAACCGTATAGGGGATGGTCCGCCCGGCGACCGTCACCTTGCCGCGGCTCGGCCTGGCCGTCTCGATCTGGTCGGTCGCCGCCTCGGGTGCGGCAGGGGCAGGCCCAGCCGCGATGGCGACACCCGGCGCCAGTACTCCGAGCGCCAGTGCCGCCCACAATCCCCGCAACCGTTTCGCCATCGCCTTTCCCCCTGTCCGATTCGGCCTGGCCCGGTCGCCCCGCGTCAGATCGTCGTTATTCTGCTCAGATAGGACTCGCCGATCGCGCACGTGACCGGCCCGACCCCGCCGTCGCCGATCTTGCGCCCATCGACCGACGCAACCGGCGTAATCCCGCCCAGCGTGCCGGTGACGAAGGCTTCGTCGGCCGAATAGACCTCCGCCAGCGTGAAATCCTTTTCGCGAACCACGCCGATCTCCTCGGCGTAAAGCGCCATCACCTTGCGCCGGGTGATGCCGTTGAAATTGCACGCGCCGGTCGACGTCCACAGTTCCTTGCCGCGGACGATGAAGAAGTTCGTCGAATTGCAGCTCGCGACGAAGCCGCGCTGGTCGAGCATCAGCGCCTCGTCGCAGCCGGCGTTCAGCGCCTGGATCAGCGCCTGGATCAGGTTCAGCCGGCTGTGCGAATTGAGCCGCAGGTCGAACACGTCCGGCGTGCTGCACCGGAAGGTGGAGGTCAGCAGCTTCAGCCCGGTCCGCGTCGCGGTGGGGATCAGCGCCTTGTATTCGGCGACGATGACCATCGTCGGTGTGCCGACCGCGAAGCGCGGGTCCTGGGACGGTGTCCGCTTCAGCCCGCGCGTCACCATCAGGCGGATGTGGACGCCGTCGCGCATGCCGTTCGCGTCGACGGTCGCGCGGATCGCCGCTTCGACCTCGCGCCGGTCCTTGCCGAGATCGAGATCGATCGCGCACAACCCCTCGAACAGCCGGTCGATATGGTCGTCGAGTGCGACGAGCCGGCCATCGACCAGCCGTACCCCTTCCCATACGCCGTCACCCATGGCGAAGCCGGAATCGAACACCGACACCACCGCCCGCGAGCGATGGAAGAACGCGCCGTTCACATACACCTGGACATCGTCGTTGCGCGGATCGCGCGGATAGACCTGCGCGCCGGAAAAGCTGGTTGCGCTTTCACCGCTGTCGCTGGCGGAAGAGATCATCAAACCGGCCCTTTTCGCTATGTTCTCACCGCCCGGCTCTAGGTTTGATATAGACGATTGTCAACAATCGACCTATCCGATAACAGCTGCCTGTCGATGGAGGGAAAAGGCCTATGGCGAGACGGGACGAAGCCGGGTGGACAGGCGGCTTCCGGCGTGGTGGGACGGGACTGGCGTTGACCCTGTTCGCCGGCATGGCGATACTGCCGGCCGCTGCCGCCCAGGCCCAGCCGACACCCGCTGCCACGGTGGAGGCGCCACGGCAGTTTGACCGGCTCGCCATCCGCAATGCCTGGCTGATCGACGGCACCGGGTCGCCGCTGCGCGGGCCGGTCGACATCTTCATCCACGGTGGCACGATCACCGACATCCGCGACTCGGTGCCGATCCGGTCGAGCACCGGCGCCGCGCTGTCGGCCGACAGCGGCGCCGTCGCGGTGGATCGGGAGATCGACGCGACCGGCAAATACGTGATGCCGGGGCTGATCGACACCCACGCCCATCTCTATCCGCCGACGCCGCGCGCGTTCATCTACAACCTGTTTCTCGCCAACGGCGTCACCAGCCTGCGCAATCTCGACGGGAATTTCGGCTTCGGCACTACCGTGCCGGAAGGGATCGTGGCGGAAAAGCGCCGGATCGCCGCCGGGCAGGTCGTCGCGCCGCGGCTGTGGGTCTATCCGTTCCTGCCGGACTCGGTGAAAACCGCCGCTGACGTCCCCGCGTTGGTCAAGCGCTGGCACGCGATGGGCGTCGACGGGATCAAGCTGGTCAAGGTCAGCCAGCAATATCCCGACATGCTGAAGGCGCTCGGCGCGGAGACCCGGCGCTACGGCATGGGGCTGGCGGTCCACATTCCGCAAAGCGCGTCGCCGGCGGTCAACGCGCTGGTTGCCGCCGAAAGCGGCGTCACCACCATCGAGCATCACTACAGCTACCCCGAAACCGCCCTGCGCGAGACGACGATCCCGGTCCTCGCCCCCGGCTACAACTATGGTGACGAGCGCCAGCGCTTCCGCGAGACGCTCGCCCTCTGGCTACAGGCCGACATGGACAGGCTGAAGGCGGAAACCGTGCCGGCACTGGTCAAGGCCAGCCGCGAAGGCCGGTTCACGATGAACCCGACGATGGTCGTCTACGAAAAGCAGCGCGACCTGACCCGCGCCGCCAACGCGCCCTGGCTCGACCATTACGCCCGGCCGGACGACCTGCGCCGCTGGCGCACGCCGGACCCGACCCGCCACGGCGCGATCTTCGACCGCTGGACCAGCATGGACGAGGCGACGGCGGCACAGGCCTATCGTCGCTGGATGGCGTTCATCCGCGAATATGTGAAGCAGGGCGGCCATCTGTCGGTCGGCTCCGATTCGGGCGGCCCGTTCCAGCTCTATGGCTTCCAGACCATCCGCGAACTGGAACTGCTGCTCGAAGCCGGGCTGACCCCGCTGGAGGTGATACGCGCCGCCACCGAGGACGGCGCCCGCACCCTCCAGCAACCGAATATGGGCGTGCTGCGCCCGGGCTTCGCGGCGGATCTGCTGATCGTCGACGACAACCCGCTGGAGGATTTCAAGGTGCTGATGGGCCGGCCCCCGATCGACGCCGCCGGCAATCCGCAACGCCGCAGCCGGATCCGCAACGTCATCGTCAACGGTCGGGTGCTTGACCCCGACCAGCTTCTCGCCGACGTCGAACGGATCGTCGCGGCGGAAAAGGCCGCCCAGCGCCCGTAACCGGCCGTGGCCCCAGACACCGGACCCTGCCCCATGCAATGCTTCATCGTCGCGTCGTTCAGCGACGCGCCCTTTCACGGCAATCCCGCCGGCGTGTGCATCCTCGACGCGCCTGCCGCTCCGGAGACGATGCAGGCGATCGCCACCGAGTTGCACCAGCCGGAAACCGCCTTCCTGCTGCGCGCCGGCGACCGATGGGCGATCCGCTGGTTCTCGCCCCTCGTCGAAGTCGCGCTGTGCGGCCACGCGACGCTCGCCGCCGCCTGCGTGCTGTGGAACGCGCTCGGCGTCCAGTGCGATGTGCTGCATTTCGCCTCGGCCAGCGAAGCGCTCGCCGCCACCCGCGACGGCGACGGGACGATCTGGCTGGATTTCCCGGCCACCGCCGGCACACCGGGCGACGTGCCGGCCGAACTCGCCGCCTGCCTCGACGTCGGCTGGGTCGCGGCCGCTCGCCACCACGACCGCTGGCTGCTCGAATGCGCCGACGCAGCGACGGTGCGCGCCGCCCGCCCGGATTTCGCCAGCCTAGCGCGCACCGGCATTCGCTCGCTGATCCTGACCGCGCGGTCAGATGCCGCCGGCTACGACATCGTCTCGCGGAACTTCGCGCCGATCGTCGGGGTCGACGAGGATCAGGTGACCGGCGCGGCCCATGCCTGCCTCGCCCCTCACTGGCACGACCGCCTCGGCGCGGAGCTGACCTGCTGGCAGGCGTCGGCGCGCGGGGGTACGGTCAGGACCCGGCTGCGCGGCGACCGGGTCGCCCTTGGCGGCCGCGCGGTGATCGAATTCGTCGGCACCATGCGCATCGCCACCTGACGATCGCGCCGTCCTCGACCCCGCTTGACGGCGGCACGGGCTGACTGCGGCACTCCCGACCATCCCCGGCGACCGAAATGCACTTGCGCCCCGACGACTGAATAATATAATCATCGATTGTCAACAATCAGTGATAAATTGACGACGATAAGGAGGAAGCGCGGCATGACGGTGAAAGCAACGGGTTCGCCCAAAAGAGGTACAGCCGAATTCGCACGCGGCATTTCGGTAATGGCGCTCGCCTGCGCCGGCCTCTCCGCCGCCCACGCGCAGGCACCCGCCGCCGGGGCGGAAGAGGTGATCGTCGTCACCGGCAGCCGCCTCGCCAGGCCCGATCTGACCGCGACCAGCCCAGTCAACGTCGTGTCGGACGAAGCGATCAAGCTGTCGGGCAACGGCACCATCGAGCAGACGCTGAACGAACTGCCCCAGTTGAAGGCGCAGGGTGGCGCCACCGCCGGCAACACCAATGCCGCCGGCATCTACACCGCCGACCTGCGCGGCCTTGGCCCCGCCCGCACCCTGGTGCTGGTCAACGGCCGGCGCTTCGTGCCGGTCAACCCGGACCTGCTGGTCGACCTGTCGACGATCCCGGAATCGCTGGTCAAACGGGCGGAGGTCGTCACCGGCGGCGCATCGGCGGTCTACGGGTCGGATGCGGTCGCCGGCGTCGTCAATTTCATCCTGAACGATTCCTTCGAGGGGCTGGAACTCGACTATAGTGGCGCGCTGACCGAGCGTGGCGACGGCCGCCGCCACAAGGCCAGCCTGACCTACGGCGGCAATTTCGCCGACGGACGCGGCAACGTCGTCGCCAACCTTTCCTATCACCGCCAGTACAAGGTGATGGCGGGCGACCGCGCATTCTCGCAGGTCGCACTCAACGAATCCGGCGACACGCTGATCCCGTCCGGGGCGACGCAGATCCCCGGCAGCTACATCGGCCTCTCCTCGGCCCAGCGCCAGCGGCTGGTCGGCGTCGACGTCGCGGGCGCGAACTGCTCGGTCACCGGCGTCCGCTTCGATTCGACCGGCGCCGCCCAGCCGTTCTGCAACCCGGAGGACCTGTACAACTTTTCGTCCGACAACCTGCTGATGCGCCCGCAGGAGCGCTATCAGCTGACCGTCCTTGGCCATTACGACCTGACCGATACGGTCACCGCCTATGCCGAGGGCTATTTCATCGAGAACAAGAACAGCTACCAGATCGCGCCGGTGGCCTTCACCGCGCAGAACGGCCTGTCCGGCACCCTGTCGCTGCCCGACGCGCTGAACAACCCGGCGATCTCGGCGCCGACCCGCGCTTTCTTCGCCGACAACGCCTGGCTGTTCGACCCGGACGGCGACGGCACATACACGCTGACCAACGTGCTCACCCGGCCGATCGAGCTGGGCCCGCGCTCCTATGACTTCCAGCGCACCGCCTATCAGGGCACCTTCGGCCTGCGCGGCAAGCTCGCCCTTGGCGAGGGCAACTGGAACTGGGATGCCTATTATTCCTTCCAGTCGGTGCGTCAGCTTCGCTCCGCCTACGGTACGGTGTCGAACGACCGGCTGGCGCTTGGCCTCGACGTGGTCGTCAACCCGACGACCGGCGCGGCCGAATGCCGCAACAAGATGCTCGGCTGCGTGCCGGTCAACATTTTCGGCGTCGGCTCGGTCACGCCGGAAGCGGCGGCGTTCATCAGCCCGGTCGCGACCGATCGCACTACCGTTACCCGCAACCTGTTCTCGGCGTCGATGAACGGCACGCTGATTCAGTTGCCCGCCGGGCCGCTGGCGGTGGCGGTCGGCGTCGAATACCGCAAGGAGCATTTCGACTACGCGCCGGACGCCCAGGTCGCCGCCGGTCAGCTGTCGGCCAACGTCCCGAACCCGCCGAACAGCGGCGGAATGGACGTGTTCGAGCAATATGCGGAGGTGCGCGTGCCGATCTTCGCCGATCGGCCGTTCCTCCACGAATTGTCGTTCGAAGGCGCGATCCGCTTCTCGCAATATTCGTCGATCGGCTCCACCCTCGCCTACAAGCTCGGCGGCCAGTGGGGGATCACGCCGTGGCTGCGCGTCCGCGGCGCCTATCAACAGGCCGTGCGCGCACCCAGTCTGTCGGACCTGTTCGCCAACCGCTCGTCCGGTTCATCGTCGGGCACCGACCCGTGCGACTACCGGCGCTCGCCGTCGGCCGCGGTCAAGGCGTTCTGCGTGCAGCAGGGCATCCCCGCTGCGGATATCGACAGCTATGTCCAGGTCGGCACCAACGTGAACGTCAACGGCGGGGGCAACCCCGGCCTGCAGGAGGAGGATTCGGACACCTACACCGTCGGCGTGGTCGTCTCGCCGCCATTCATCCCGCGGCTGAACATCACCGCCGACTATTATGACATCACCGTCAACAACGCGATCGCGACGGTCGCCGCGCAGGCGACGCTCGACCAGTGCTTCCTGTCGCTCGACGCAGCCAACCCGTTCTGCTCGCGCATCTCGCGCTTCCCGAACGGCGACATCCAGACGATCCAGACGACGCTGATGAACGTCGCCAGCCGCCAGGTCCGCGGCGTCGACGTGCAGGTCGACTACGGCATTCCGCTTGGCGACAGCTTCTCGATCGGCGGCGAGCCCGCCCGCATCGACCTGCGCTTCGCGGGCAACCGCCAGTTCAAGGACTCGACCGTGCCTCTGCCCGGCAGCGCGGCGATCGAATGCTCCGGCAGGTTCGGCCCCGGCTGCACCGGCGTCGGCAGCTGGGTATCGCTGGGTTTCAAGGCGCAGCTGTCGGCTACCTACTCCAGCGGCCCGCTCAGCTTCACCGCGCGCGGACGGTATCTTGCCCCGATCACCGTGCGCGACGGCCAGGCCGCCTATCGCGACCGGTTCCCGGCGGAAAGCTATCTGGACCTGACCGCCCGGGTCAAAATCGGCGAAGGCGTGTCGCTCTACGGCGGCGTCAACAACGTGTTCGACAACCAACCGCCGCTGCTCGGCTCCCGCATGGGCGGCCCGGTCAACACGGCGGAGGCGACTTACGACGTGCTGGGCCGCCGCTACTTCGCCGGCGTCAACGCGAAGTTCTAACCGGCCGGCCCGGCCAGCCGCAACCGGTTGGCCGGGCCGTCTTTCCAGGCCAGACTTGCATAGCGGAATCGAAAGAGGGGTATGCCATGAACAAGGTCCGTTCCTACCGGACACGGCTGATCGGCGCGTCGCTGGCGGCGCTGATGCTGGTCGGCGCGGCGGCGCCTGCGGCCGAGACGGTCGACGCGATCGGCGCCGGCTACGCGGCGATTGGCGACAACCGCGATGCCGGCGTCTCCCCGGCCTGGCCGGATCCGACCCCCGCCGCCCGCGATCGGCGCGAACAGGCGCTGCGCGCGCTCGCCAGCCGGCTCGATCGGCTGCCGGCCACCAACGATCCCGCAGCGCGGTTCGATCGCGCCTTCCTCACCCATCTGCTCCAGACCGACCTCGCCGCTTTCCGCTTCGACGAGGGGCGGATGCCGTTTTCCAACGGCCAGGGCTTCTTCCGTACCCTTGGCGGCGCGGCCAACACCACGGTGATCCGCAACCAGACCGATGCGGAGAACTGGCTGGCCCGGCTCGACAGCGTCCCGCAATTCTACGACGCCCACATCGCCAACATGCGGCGCGGCCTGAAAAGCGGCTTCATCCAGCCGGTGCTGATTGTCGATCAGGTCCTGCAGCCGCTGCGCGCCGCGGTCGAAGTGCCGGTGGCCGCCGACGCGCTGTTGAAGCCGTTCGCTCACCTGCCGCCCGCCATTCCGGCCGCCGAGCAGACGCGGCTGCGCGCTCGTGCCGCGCGATTGGTCGAGACCCGCGTCCGCCCGGCCCAGCGCGGCCTGGTTGCGTTCATGGAGAAGAAATATCGCCCGGCGGCGCGCACCGCGCTCGCCGCGCGCGACCTGCCCGACGGCGACGCCTATTACCGCTTCCTGATCCGCAAATTCACCACGACCGAGATGACGCCGGAGGAGATCCACGCGCTCGGCGAACAGGAGGTCGCGCGCATCCTCGGCGAAATGCAGGCGATCCTGCGCGAGGTCGGCTTCGCCGGCGACGTCGCCGCGTTCAACGACGCCCTGCGCAAGGACCCGGCGAACTATGCCAGCAGCCCGGAAGATTATATGGAAAAGGCCAGCGAGGTCGCCAAGCGCGCCGACCGCGCCGCGCCGCGCTGGTTCGGCAAGCTGCCGCGCCTCACCTGGGGCCCGGTGTTCAAGACGCCGGAGCAGGAAGGCACCGCCAACATCTACATGCGCGGATCGCCGGAGCTGGGCGTGCCGGGCAGCATCATGATGTCGCATCGCGACGCGCTCAAATCGCCGCTCTACCAGTTGCCCGCCTGGGTGGTGCATGAAGGGGTGCCGGGCCATCACTTCCAGATCGCCCTGTCGCAGGAGCAGGATGCCCTGCCCGCCTGGCGGCGCGAGGCGCGGGTCACCGCCTTCATCGAGGGCTGGGCGCTCTATGCCGAAAGGCTAGCCGGGGAGATGGGTCTCTATCGCGACGCCAAGGAACGCTTCGGCCGGCTGTCGTTCGAAATGTACCGCGCCTGCCGCCTGGTCATGGACACCGGCATCCACTGGCTGCGCTGGAACCGTGAGCAGGCGCGCGAATGTCTGGCCCGCAACACCGCGCTCAGCCCGGCGATGGTCGAATTCGAAACCAACCGCTACATCAGCCAGCCCGGTCAGGCGCTCGCCTACAAGATCGGCGAACTGCGGATCGCCGCCATCCGGGCGCGGGCGGAAAAGGCGCTCGGGCCGAAATTCGACATCCGCGCCTTCCATGACGCGCTGATCGGCGACGGCCCGATCCCGCTCGCCCTGCTCGATGCCCATATGGACGACTGGATCGCCCGCCAGGTCGCGGGGAAATAGCGACGGACGCAGCGCACCAATGGCGGAGCGGCACCTTGCGCAAAAAATCGCTCAGGCGTCGACCTTTTCCTTGCGCGCTTTGAGGAAGCGTTCGGTTTCCTCGCTGCCAAGCCGCATGTGCTGGAGGATTTCCGCCTCCATCACCGGCCAGGAATCGCCCAGCGCGGCGGCGACGAAGCTGTCATGACCGGTGCGGCGTGGCCCGTGGCGGCCATGCGCCAGATAGTTGGAGGCAAGGTAAAGCTGCAGCCGCCCCTTCAGCCCGCCCCATATCTCCAGCAGCAATTGATGGTCCGCCGCCTCGTAGACCAGCGAATGCAGGTGCATTTCGCGGCGGATGCATTCCATCTCGTCGCCGGTGTCGATCGCCGCGAGCAATGCCTGCTGGCGTTGCAACATCTCCGCCCGAAACCCGGCATCGCGCCGGTCCCACGCCAGCCTGAACGCGAAAATCTCCAGCGTGGTGCGCAGCGAATAGATTTCGCGGATCGCGATTTCCGACAATTCGGTGACGCGCGTGCCGCTGAACGGCACCTGGACCAGCAGCCCCTCGTCAATCAGTTGGCGGATCGCCTCGCGCAACGGCCCCCGGCTGACACCGAACTGCTCGGCTAGCGCGGTTTCGATCAGCGCCGAACCAGGCACCAGGTCCCCGGCGAAGATCGCCTTGCGCAGCTCGTCCGCAATGCGCGCGCCAAAGGTCTGCTTTTGCAGTTTTCCGACCGCCGGAACGCTCAATCGCTCTCTCCTGAATTGATTGTCGACAAATAGCGCGCCGGGCGATCCCGCACAACCACCGCGCCTTTCTCGAACGGCACAACGCCGCTTGCCTGCCCCGCGCAGTCGCGATAGATTGTCGACAATCAATTAAAAATTCTGATAGGCCGTCGGACAGGCAGCGATCCCGCCCAACAGAAGCGGGACTTTCCGTCACCGGCACACGACCATGGGAGGACAGGCTTGACGATCCGCAATCGCCACCACCGTCGCGCGACGACGGCGGGCGCGCCCCGGCCATGACCGCCGCACCGGTGCCGCTGCCGGACAAGCGCGGCTGGCTGCGCCGCCATTGGTTCGACGTGCCATTGTGGAAACGGATCATCCCGGCATTCATCCTCGGCGTCGCCGTCGGGGTGTTCTACGGCGAGGACGCCACCCGGCTGCAATGGATGGGCGACATCTTCGTCCGGCTGGCGCGGATGCTGGTCGCGCCGTTGATCTTCTTCACGATCACCGCCGGCGTCATCGGCATGGGCGACCCGAAACGGCTGGGTTCGCTTGGCGTCCGCGCGCTGCTGCTGTTCGCGGGAACGGCGTTGGTGGCGGCGACGATCGGCGTCGCCCTCGGCCTGATCCTCGAACCCGGCGTCGGCGTCAGCCTGCTTGGCGCCAAGCCGCAGACGATCAACGCCGGACGCACGCTCAGCGAGCAATTGCTGGCCATCATCCCCCTCAATCCGGTTCAGGCGCTCGCCGATGGGGACATGCTGGCGATCATCTTCTTCGCGATCTTCTTCGCCATCGCGGTGCTGACCCTCGGTTCGCGCGCGCAGCCCCTGAACGACGTGATCGGCATCGCATCCGAAGCGATGATGAAGATGATCATCTTCGTTATGGAAACCGCGCCCTTCGGCGTGTTCGGGCTGATGGCGGCGGTGGTCGGCGCCAACGGCCTCGGCGCGTTCGTCAACGTGTCGCTGCTCGCGCTCGGCACGCTGGCCGGCTGCGCGATCCAGCTGCTGATCGTCCATACCGGCATCATCGCGCTGCTCGCCCGACTGTCGCCGATGCGCTATCTGCGCGGGGCAGTCGACGCGCTGGTCGTCGGCTTCTCCACCTCGTCCAGCTCCGCCAGCCTGCCGGTCGAAATGGCGATCGCCGAAAAGCAGTTCGGCCTGCACAAGACGATCCTGTCCACCGTCCTGCCGGTCGGTGTCGGCATCGCCCGCGACGGCACCGCGATGTTCGTCGCGTTGCTGTCGGTGTTCGCGATCCAGGCGCTCGGCATCACCCCGACGCTGACCGATCTGGCGCTGGTCGTCGCCGTCTCGACCCTGCTCGCCCTCGGCGCCCCGCCGATCCCGTCGGCGGCGATGTTCATGATGGCGGCGGTGCTCTCCGTCGTCGGGATCAGCGACGCGCAGGCTGCGATCATCGTCGGCTTCATCCTGCCGTTCGACCGGCTGCTCGACATGATGCGCACCGTGATCAACGTATCGACCAACATGGTCAACGCAACCGTGATGGCGCGCTGGTCGGGCGAGATCGACGTCGCCGTCTATGACGGGCATGCCGTTGCCGGCGGCACCAAAGCGGGAGTTGACGGCGCGCCCCGGCAAGGCGATTAGCCCTTGTCGGAGCGGGCGGAATCCCGCTTCGCCATGGACGATACCATCTCCATCCTCGAAGGCAGGGCGCGCAGGCGGACCATCATGAACGATACGCATCTTTTCGCGGCCTTCGCGCCGCCGATCCGCGAACAATCCGCGCTCCGCCGTGCGATCACCGCCGCCTATCGCCGCCCGGAACCGGATTGCGTCCGCCCGCTGCTCGACGCCGCCGCACTGCCGCCGGAAACCCAGGCGGCGGTGCGCGACACCGCCCGCACGCTGATCACCGCGCTGCGCGCCAACCGCAGCACCGGCGGGGTCGAGGGGCTGGTCCAGGAATTTTCGCTGTCCAGCCAGGAAGGCGTCGCGCTGATGTGCCTGGCAGAGGCTTTGCTGCGCATCCCCGACGATGCGACGCGCGACGCGCTGATCCGCGACAAGATCGCCAGCGGCGACTGGAAATCCCATATGGGCGGCGAACGCTCGCTGTTCGTCAACGCGGCGACCTGGGGGCTGGTCGTCGCCGGCACGCTGTTCGACAGCGTCGACGACAAGGGACTGGCGGCGGCGCTGGCGCGCGCGGTCACCCGCGCCGGCGAACCGGTGATCCGCCGCGCCGTCGCGCTGGCGATGCGGATGATGGGCGAACAGTTCGTCACCGGCGAGACGATCGCAGAGGCGTTGAAGCGCGCCCGCAAGATGGAGGCGAAGGGCTTCACCTACAGCTACGACATGCTGGGTGAAGCGGCGACCACCGCCGCCGACGCCGCCCGCTACCTGCGCGACTACGAGCATGCGATCGCCGCGATCGGCACCGCTTCCGCCGGGCGCGGCATCTACGAAGGACCGGGCATCTCGATCAAGCTGTCCGCCCTCCATCCGCGCTATGTCCGCGCCCAGGCCGACCGGGTGATGGACGAGCTGCTGCCGCGGGTGAAGGCACTGGCCCTGCTCGCCAAATCCCACGACATCGGCCTCAATATCGACGCGGAGGAAGCCGACCGGCTGGAGCTGTCGCTCGACCTGCTCGAAAGCCTGGCGCTCGACCCGGATCTCGCCGGGTGGAACGGCCTCGGCTTCGTCGTCCAGGCCTATGGCAAGCGCTGCCCGTTCGTCATCGACTGGATCGTCGCGCTCGCGCAGCGCGCCAACCGGCGGATCATGGTCCGGCTGGTCAAGGGCGCCTATTGGGATGCCGAGATCAAGCGCGCCCAGGTCGACGGCCTTGCCGACTTCCCGGTCTATACGCGCAAGGTCCACACCGACGTCGCCTATATCGCCTGCGCGAAGAAGCTGCTCGCCAACCGGCAGGCGGTGTTCCCGCAATTCGCCACCCACAACGCCCAGTCGCTGGCAACGATCTACCAGCTTGCCGGGCCGGATTTCCATATCGGGGACTGGGAATTCCAATGTCTCCACGGCATGGGCGAGCCGCTCTACGAGCAGGTCGTCGGCGCCGCCAATCTCGACCGCCCCTGCCGCATCTACGCGCCGGTCGGCACACACGAGACGCTGCTCGCCTATCTCGTTCGCCGCCTCCTCGAAAACGGCGCCAATTCGTCCTTCGTCAACCGCATCGGCGACCCTGCGGTGTCGATCGACGAGCTGATCGGCGATCCGGTCGACGAGGTGCGCGCCACGCCGGTTCCCGGCGCCAGCCACGACCTGATCGCCCTGCCGGCGGCGCTCTATCCGGACCGGGTGAACTCCGCCGGTATCGACCTCAGCGACGAGGACGCGCTCCACGCGCTCGGCCAGGCCCTCATTCAGAGCGCAGCGACCGACTGGGCCGCCGGGCGGGACGGCACGCCGCGAGAGGTCCGCAACCCGGCCGACCACCGCGATCTGGTCGGCATCGTCCACGACATGTCGGTCGATCAGGCCCGTGCGGCGGTGGCCCGCGCCGCCGCGTCGGGCTGGCCGTCCATCCCGGTCGCCGAGCGCGCGGCGATGCTCGAACGCGCCGCCGACGCGATGCAGGCGCGGATGCCGGTGCTGCTCGGCCTGATCGCGCGCGAGGCCGGAAAATCCATCCCCAACGCCATAGCCGAGGTGCGCGAGGCAATCGATTTCCTGCGCTATTACGCGCTGCGCGCCCGCCAGACCTTCGGCCCGGAGCAGCAGCCGCTCGGCCCGGTCGTCTGCATCAGCCCGTGGAACTTCCCGCTGGCGATCTTCACCGGGCAGGTCTGCGCCGCGCTGGTCGCCGGCAACCCGGTGCTCGCCAAGCCGGCGGAGGAAACCCCGCTGATCGCCGCCGAGGGCGTCCGCCTGCTGCACGAGGCGGGCGTCCCCGCCGATGCGCTGCAACTGGCCTGCGGCGCCGGGGAGATCGGCGCGGCGCTGGTTGCGGCGCCGGAAACCGCCGGCGTCATGTTCACCGGCTCGACCGAAGTCGCCCGGCTGATCCAGAAGCAGCTTGCCGAGCGGCTGTCTCCCGCCGGCAAACCGATCCCGCTGGTCGCCGAGACCGGCGGCCAGAACGCGATGATCGTCGATTCCTCCGCCCTGGCCGAACAGGTGGTGGCCGACGTCATCGCCTCCGCCTTCGACAGCGCCGGCCAGCGCTGCTCGGCGCTGCGCATCCTCTGCCTGCAGGACGAGGTCGCCGACCGTACGCTGACCATGCTGAAAGGCGCGCTCCGGGAATTGCGGATCGGCCGGACGGATCGGCTGGCCGTCGATACCGGCCCGGTCATCACCGCCGAAGCCAAGGCCAACATCGAGAAGCATATCGAGGCGATGCGCGCGCGCGGCCGCAAGGTGGAGCAGCAGGAAATGCCCGCCGACACCGCGCTCGGCACCTTCGTCGCCCCGACGATCATCGAACTGGACAGCATCGCCGACCTGGAGCGCGAGGTGTTCGGCCCGGTCCTCCACGTCATCCGTTACCGGCGGGAGGGGCTGGAGCAGTTGATCGCGGCGATCAACGCCACCGGCTACGGCCTGACCTTCGGCCTGCACAGCCGCCTCGACGAGACGGTCGCCCATGTCACCGGGCGGGTGAAGGCGGGCAACCTCTACGTCAACCGCAACGTCATCGGCGCGATCGTCGGGGTCCAGCCGTTCGGCGGGCGCGGCCTGTCGGGCACCGGCCCCAAGGCGGGCGGCCCGCTCTACATCAACCGGCTGACCCGGGTCGCTCCGCCTGGCCCGGCCCCGGCGGCCGCGCCGGCCAACCCGGTGCTGGCGGATCTCGCCGGCTGGCTGGACGGGCGCGGCGAAACCGATGTCGCCGGTATCGCCCGGGCGTTGGGCGCCGCCTCGCCGGTCGGGTTCGAAGCGGAGTTGCCCGGCCCGGTCGGTGAACGCAACCTCTACGCCCTTCATCCGCGCGGGACGATCCTGCTCCGCCCGGCCACCCGCGCCGGGCTGTTCCACCAGCTTGCCGCCGCGCTGGCGACCGGCAACGCCGTCACCGTCGAGGCCCCGTCGGAACTGACCGCGCTGCTCGCCGATCTACCGCCGTCGGTTAGCGCTTGGGTCAGGCCGTCGGCGGACGTGTCCGCCGCCCTGGTCGAAGGCGAAGGATCCGCCGTCGGCGCGGTGCTGCGCGAACTCGCCGCCCGCCCTGGCGCGGTGGTCTCAGCGCATGCCGCCTCGACCGCCGCGCTCGCCAGCGCCGACGCCTACTGCATCGACTGGCTTGTTGAGGAGGTGGCGACGTCGATCAACACGACGGCGGCGGGCGGCAACGCCAGCCTGATGGCTATCGGATAGGTTAAATATTCAACTTTTTGTTGCAAACGCCGGCCGGCGCGTGCACCCCGGATGCCGTCCGCTCGACAAGTGGGCGGCGCCTCGGTATCAGCCCCGGCAATGCGACGTCATGGCAAGCCTGTTGACCCTCGATCGCGCCGAATCCCGGCATGCGCATCCCGCCGTGGCCTGGCGGCACGCACCGCCCTGCGTCGGGGATAACGGCGCATGACCGCGGCCGCCGGCTATGATGATGTCGTCGTCACCGCGCCGGTAACCGTGCCCTATCAGCGCTATTCGACGAAGGGCGCGCACTGGTTCCTCGGCCGCGCCGTCGCCGGGTTGCTCGACGCCAGCGGCCTGCCGAAAAGCGGCATAGACGGCCTGTGCGTCTCCAGCTTTTCGCTCGGCCCGGATTCCGCCGTCGGCCTGACCCAGCATCTCGACGTATCGCTGCGCTGGCTCGATCATATCCCGATGGGCGGCGCCAGCGGCATCGTCGCCCTGCGCCGCGCCGCGCGCGCCGTTCAGGCCGGCGACGCCAGCGTCGTCGCCTGCATCGCCGGCGACGCTAACCGGGTCGATTCCTTCCGCGAAAGCACCGCGCGGTTCAGCCTGTTCTCGCAGGATGCGGTCTACCCCTACGGTGCCGGCGGCCCCAATGTCAGCTTCGCCTTCCTGACCGCCTATTACATGCGGACCTACGGCGCGACGGCGGAGGATTTCGGCAAGCTCTGCGTCGCCCAGCGCAGCAACGCGCTGCACTATCCGCATGCGCTGTTCACCACGCCACTGACGCTTGACGCCTATCTCGCCTCGCGGATGATCGCCGACCCGATCCGTCTGTTCGACTGCGTGATGCCCTGCGCCGGGGCGGAAGGCTTTCTGGTCATGCGCCGGGCGGAAGCGGAACGGCTCGGCCTGCCTTATGCCCGCCTGCTCGGCGCGATCGAGCGGCATAATCCGTTCCCCGACGACCCGATCCAGTATCGCGGCGGCTGGGTGCTCGACCGCGACGCGCTCTACGCGCAGGCTGGCGTCGGCCCGCGGGATATCGACGTGCTCCAGACCTATGACGATTATCCGGTCATCAATATAATGCAGTTCGAGGATCTCGGCTTCTGCGACAAGGGCGAAGGCCCGGGTTTTGTCCGCCGCAACAGCTTCGAAGTCGGCGGCAGCTTCCCGTTCAACACCTGCGGCGGCCAGCTCTCGGTCGGCCAGGCCGGCGCCGCCGGCGGCTTCCTCGGCATCGTCGAGGGGCTGCGCCAGGTGACCGGCGCCACGCTCGGCGCCCAGGTGGACGGCGCCCGCCATGCGCTGGTCAGCGGCTTCGGCATGATCAACTACGATCGCGGGCTGTGCAGCGGCGCCGCGATACTGGGGGCGGCATGACCGGCGGCGTCAGGCGCAAGAACCCGATCCTGAAGACGCGCCAGCCGACGCTGCCGCCGGCGCTGCGCAGCCGCGTCGCGCTCGGCATGACCGCCGGCGCCGCCGTCGGCCGGCTCGACCTGCAACAGTGCGAACAGTGCGGCACCGTCCAGTATCCGGCGCGCGAGGTCTGCCGGAGCTGCCTGTCCGGCCAGCTCGTCTGGCGGCCGCAGGACGGCCTCGGCACGCTGCTCAGCGAAACCGTCTCGCGCGCGTCGATGGAACTGTATTTCCGCGAACGGCTTCCCTGGCGGGTCGGTCTGGTGCAGCTTGCCGCCGGGCCGACGGTGGTCGCCTATGTCCACGCCGCCTGCGCGGCGGCGCCGGCCGATGTGCGTGTGGAGGTGGCGCTCGACCGCGCCGGTCAGGCCGTTCTCGTCGCGATGCCGCTCGATGCGGCCGTAACCCTGGCGGAGGACCCGCGCTTGCACGACATGACCTGCGACCCGACGCACCGCAAGATCCTGGTCACCGACGGCAAGTCGGAGGTCGGCCAGGCCATGGTCCGCGCTTTCGCCGCCGCCGGCGCCAGCCAGGTCTGGGTCGGCCATGCCGAACCGTGGAAGCAGCCGCCCGGCTTCGCCGCGCTCGCCGAACTGCCGCAGGTGACGCTGGTGCCGCTCGACGTGACCGACGGCCAGTCGGTTACCGAACTGGCCGGCGTGATCGGCGGCAAGGTCGACATCGTCGTCAACACCGCCGACCACCACCGCACCTATGGCATCGCCGGCCGACGCGGGGTGGAAACGGCGCAGGCGGAAATGGAGGTCAACTATCTCGGCCTGCTCCGCCTTGCCCAGGCGTTCGGTCCCGCGCTGCGCGGCCGGGCGGCGGACGGCGATGCCGGCGCCGTCGCCTGGGTCAACATCCTGTCGATCTTCGCCCTCGCCAACTTCCCGCCGCACGGCACCTATTCGGCGGCGCAGGCGGCGGCGTTGTCGCTCGCCCAGTGCCTGCGCGCGGAAATGCGCCCGGCCGGCATCCGCGTCGTCAACGTCTTTCCCGGCCCGGTCGACGAGCCGTGGAACCAGCTTGTGCTGCCGCCGAAGATCGCGCCGAAGGGGCTGGCCGATGCGGTCGTCAAGGCGCTGAAGGCGACGGTCGAGGATGTCTATCCCGATCCGGTCGCGCGCGACTGGCTGGAACGCTGGCGCGCCGACCCCAAGACCCTTGAACGCGAACTGATGGCAGCATCGCCATCAAGTGCCGGCTGACGGAGCGGGGATTGCCATGACCACGGACGCATTGACCGGTTTCGCCGCCGCGCTGGCGGCAGGGCAGATCCGCATCGTCGATCTGACCCAGACGCTGACGCCGGATTTCCCGCAGATCGGCCTGCCGCCGGAAATGGGCCAGAGCCGCCCGTTCCGGCTGGAGGAAGTGTCGCATTACGACGAACGCGGCCCAAGCTGGTACTGGAACAACTTCTCGTGCGGCGAACATAGCGGCACCCATTTCGACGCGCCGATCCACTGGATCACCGGCCGCAACCTGCCGAACAACGCCACCGACACCATCCCGGTCGCCGATTTCGTCGCCCCCGCCTGCGTTGTCGACTGCTCGGCCGAAAGCGCCCGCGACGCCGATTATCTGCTGACCGTCGACCGGCTGACCGCCTGGGAAGCCGAACATGGCCGCATCCCGGCGGGCAGCTGGGTGCTGATGCGGACCGACTGGTCGAAACGCACCGACCCCGCCGCCTACCAGAATTACGACGAGACCGGCCAGCACACCCCCGGCCCCGACGTGGACGCCGTCCGCTTCCTGGTGGACGAGCGCGGCGTGATCGGCTTCGGCACGGAAACGATCGGCACCGATGCCGGTCAGGCCGCCCATTTCACCCCGCCCTACCCCTGCCATAGCTTCATGCACGGCGCCGGCCGCTACGGGCTGCAATGCCTCGCCAATCTCGACCAGTTGCCGCCGACCGGCGCGCTGATCGTCGCCGCGCCACTGAAGATCCGGCGGGGCAGCGGCAGCCCATTGCGCGTCCTCGCGCTGATCGCCAACGGAGCCTGACGCCATGCCTTCATCCGCGCTCTCCCCCGCGCCTTCGTTCGCCCCCGCCGATCGGACGCTGCCGGTCATGCTGCAACGGCAGGCGGCGCGCTATGGCGACAAGCGCCTGTTCGTCACCGACGAAGGCACGTGGAGCTATGCCGACGCGCTGGCCGCCGCCGCTCGCGCGGCCGCGACGCTGGCCGCGGCCGGGGTCAAGCGCGGCGACCGTGTCGCCATCCTGTGCGGCAACCGCATCGCCTTCCTCGAAATGGTGCTCGGCTGCGCCTGGCTCGGTGCCGTCCATGTCCCGGTCAACACCGCGTCGAAGGGGCCGCAGGTCCAGTACATCCTCGGCAATTGCGGCGCAAAGCTGCTGGTGATCGAGGACGAACTGCTGTCGGCGCTCGACGTTGCCGATCTCTCCGCCCTGCCGCTGGAGGCGATCTGGGTGGTCGGCACCGCCCCGGCCGATGCGATCCAGGGCCGGCCGTGCCGCGCCTATGCGCTCGGCACCGACGAGATCGCCGCCGCGCCGGTCCGGCCGGGCGACACGATGGCGATCCTCTACACCTCCGGCACCACCGGCCCGTCGAAGGGGGTCTGCTGCCCGCAGGCGCAATATTACTGGTGGGGCACGCTCTCGGTCCAGTCGCTCGGCGTCGTCGAGGGCGACGTGCTGATGACGACGCTGCCGCTGTTCCACATCAACGCGCTCAATACGTTCGCCCAGGCGCTGATCGCCGGCGCAACGATGGTGCTCGAACGGCGCTTCTCGGCCTCCGGTTTCTGGCCGGCGGCGGTGAAGCACGGCGCCACCGTCACTTACCTGCTCGGCGCGATGGTGCCGATCCTGCTGTCGCGCGAGCCGAGCGCGGCGGAACGCGAGCACCGGGTGCGGATCGCGCTTGGTCCCGGCGTTCCGGCTAATCTTCACGCCACCTTCATGGACCGCACCGGCGTCGCCCTGCTCGACGCCTACGGCTCGACGGAAACCAATTTCGTCATCGGCCGCGGCATCGCCGACCAGAAGCTGGAGACGATGGGTCGGCTGCGCGACGGCTTCACCGCCCGCGTCGTCGATGCGGAGGACAATGAACTGCCGGCCGGCGAAGCGGGCGAGCTGGTGCTGCGCGCCGACGAGCCTTTCGCCTTTGCCACCGGCTATTTCAACATGGACGACAAGACGGTCGAGGCGTGGCGCAACCTGTGGTTCCACACCGGCGACCGGGTGATCCGCGACGGCGACGGCTATTTCAAGTTCGTCGACCGGATCAAGGACGCGATCCGCCGGCGCGGCGAGAACATCTCGTCCTACGAGGTCGAACAGGTGCTGCTAAGCCACCCCGACGTGGCGGAAGCCGCCGTCTACCCGGTCCAGTCCGAACTGGCGGAGGATGAGGTGATGGCGGCGATCATCCGCCGCCCCGGCACCGACTTCGCCGGGCCGGAACTGCTCAAATTCTGCGAGACGCGCCTGCCCTATTTCGCGGTGCCGCGTTACCTGCTGTTCCCGGCCGATCTGCCGCGCACCGAAAACGGCAAGGTGCAGAAATACAAGCTGCGCGAACAGGGCGTCACCCCGGAAAGCTGGGACCGCGAGGCCCATGGCTACAAGGTCGAACGCCGCCGCTGATCCGCCGCCGCCCGCGCCGCTCCGCCCCTCCATTGACGCGGCCGGCCCAAAAACGGATGATAGACGGCTAACGGCCGGCACCGGCGGCGCGCGCCTCCCGCGGCCGGCGCGTGTGCGGCAACAAGGCGAATTCACTCTGGAGAGGAACGGCAGGAGCTGACTGTGGCGAACGAGCCTGTCAATTCGGCGTTTGCCTGGATGCCGCCGGAGTTGCCGCTGAACCGGTGGGCGCATTTCGCCAGCAACGAGCTGGACGCGGTGCACCAGCACATGATCGATGCCTTCTGCCCGCACGATCTGACGACGGAAGGCGGCCTGCCGCCGATCCGCTTTCGCCACAACCAGGCGACGCTCAACTCCTGCACCTTCAACGCGACCGACTATGGCCTGTCCTACGGCCGCGTCGCCCTGTTCATCCCGCCGTCCGAAAACGCCTTCCTCGTCCAGCTCGCGCTCAGCGGCCGCGCCCATTTCGTCCATCAGGGCCGCAGCTTCGCGCTCAGCCCCGGCTACATGTCGGTGCTCAGCCCGCACGAGCCGATCCGGCAGATCACCGAAACCGGCTGCCGCCACTTCACCATCAAGCTCGACCGCACCCATCTCGAAGGCCTGTTGCGGCAGGATGTCGGCCAGCACCGCGCCGCGCTGGTTTTTTCGCCCGATCCGGTGCCGATCGCCGGCCATGCCGCATCGTTCATGCGCTTCGTCCGGGCGATGGTCGACGACATGGATGAGCAGGACACCGGCTTCATGCACCCGCGCACCATGGCCTCGACGGAGGAGATGCTCGGCCGCCTGCTGCTCAGCGCGGTGCTGCACAATCACAGCGACGATTATCTGTCGGACAGCGGCAGCACCGCCGTTCCCTATTACGTCCGCCGGGCGGAGGAGTTGATCCGCGAGCGCTATGCCGATCCGCTCACCTTGTCCGACCTGATCGCCGCCGCCGGGGTCAGCGGCCGGTCGCTGCACCTGGGCTTCCGCCGCTTCCGCGACGACAGCCCGATGGGCTATCTGAAACGCTACCGCCTGCGCCGCGCGCGCGACATGCTGAACACCGCCCGCGACAGCGGCCTTACCGTCACCGACGTCGCACTGGCCAACGGCTTCCCGCACCTCAGCAAATTCTCGCAGGATTATGCGCGGCAGTATGGCGAGCTGCCTTCTGCCACGCTGCGCTTCGGCAGGGCGGGCTGACCGGCCGCCAATTGTTGCCAAATCGGTAAAACCGTTTCCTGCACGGTATAGCAGGGCTTCCCCGGATCGATCAGAAGTGCGCCTGGGCGACACTGCCGAACCGCAGGTCGACCCTGAACAAAGCAGGGCGCGACATCATCGCGCCCGGACAAGCTTCTTGGGGAGGCGCATGACCCGTTCCGTTTCCACCTCGATCCTCGCCCTTGCCGCCGCCGCGCTGTGCGTGCCGGCCGCCGCGCTGGCCCAGACCGCCGGCGAAGGGCTGGACGATATCGTCGTCACCGCGCAGAAGCGCGAGCAGAGCCTTCAGAATGTCGGCATCTCCGTCACCGCGATCACCGGCGAGCAGATCCTGCAGCGTGGCATCTCGAACAGCATCGACCTGATCGTGCGGACGCCGAGCGTCGACAATTATTCGCCCTACGGCCCCGGCTCCAGCGCCAACATCGTCATTCGCGGCGTCGGCCTGAACGATTTCGGCGAAGGCAATGAAGCGCCGGTCACGGTCTATGTCGACGAATTCTACATCGTCAACGTGCCGGCGGTCGACTTCGCGCTGTTCGACCTGCAACGCGCGGAGATCCTGCGCGGCCCGCAGGGCACGCTGTTCGGCCGCAACTCGACCGGCGGCCTGGTCAACTACGTCACCGCCCGCCCGACCGACACGCTGGAAGGCTTCGCCAAGGCGACCTACGCGCGCTTCAACGAGCTGAAGCTGGAAGCGGCGATCAACGCGCCGATCAGCGACACGCTGTCGGCGCGCGTCGCGATGCTCTCGCATCATTCGGACGGCTATATCCGCAACCTGAACCCTGCCTTTGCCGATGCGAAGGGTGGCGCCGCCGGCACCGACGCGGTGCGTGGCCAGTTGCGTTACGACGACGGTACCTGGGATGTGCTGTTCAAGGCGGAATACGGCCGCCAGAACCACGTCCACACCTATTACGAGCAGACACCCAGCGTCCGCGACGCGCTGACCGGCCTCGCCTCGCTCAACCCGACCGGCACCGACGCCGCCGGCTATAACGAGGACCTGTTCGGCGCCGGCGCGCCCAACGTCACCAACACCAACCGGCCGCAGCATCTGAAGTCGCAGGGCACCACTCTGCTGCTGCGCGCGGAGCGCAAGCTGGGGGAAGTCACCTTCACCTCGGTCACCGGCTATCAGCACTTCTCTCGCCAATACAGCGAGGATTGCGACGCCAGCCCGAACGACACCTGCTACGCCAGCTTCCCGTACAAGGCGGATTCGGCCAGCCAGGAATTCCGCTTCTACTATTCGGGTGATCGCCTGCGCTGGACGGCCGGCGTCTACGGCCTGAACTCGCGGTCGAAGAACAATCCGTTCGCGGTGTTCAACGTGCCGGTTTCCGGGCCGACGGCGGTCGATCCGGCGACGGGCCTCTACGACGGCGCCTTCCTGCCGATCAACCTCGCCGCCAACTGGCGGCTACGCACCAACTCCGCCGCCATTTTCGGACAGGCCGAATATGACGTGGCGCCGACGGTGACGGTGATCGGCGGCATCCGGGTGACGCGCGACGACAAGAAGTTCCGCGACGCCGACAACGCGTCGCTGCGCTCCTGCCCCGGCTTCGCGCTGCCGACCAACTGCTTCCCGGCGCCGGACGGCCCCGGCATCGCCAACCCCTATGCCGACCGCTACAAGAAGACGCTGTGGTCTGGTAAGTTCGAGGTCGATTTCAAGCCGACCAGCAACGCCCTGCTCTATGCCAGCATCTCGCGCGGCACCAAGTCGGGCGGGTTCAGCAACGGCTTCTATCCGGGCGGGGTGACGACGGACAAGCTACGCTACGGCGCGGAAACCAACATCGCCTATGAAGTCGGCGAGAAGCTGACCCTGCTCGACCGCCGGCTGCGGCTGAACAGCGCCTTCTTCTACTATGATTACAAGAACTTCCAGACCTTCAACTGGGAGGGCGTCGGCGGCCTGCTCAGCAACCACGACGCCCGCGCCTATGGCGGCGAGGTGGAGATAGAGGCGGTTCCGGTCCGCCACCTGACCCTGTCGCTCGGCGGGTCCTACCTCAACACCAGGATCAAGGGCGTGACCAACTCGCTGCCCAGCGGCGGCACCTACACCGCCGACCGCGAGATGGCGAACGCGCCGGCGTGGACCGCGAACGGCGGCATCACCTACGCCGTGCCGCTCGCCAACGGGCGGACGCTGACCCTGTCGTGGGACGGCAACTACCGCTCGTCGCGCTACACCAACAACTTCAACGATCCGTCAGTGCGGTTGCGCGCATACTTCAAGCACAACGCCAACATCTCACTGGACCTGAACGAGAATGTCCAGGTGCAGGCGTTCGTCAGGAACATCTCCAACAACGTCGCGCCGACCAAGATCTACCAGTTCAACGACATCGGCTACACGCAGTTCATCTACTCCGAACCGCGCGTGTTCGGCGGCAGCCTGTTCTTTCGCTTCTAGGAGGGATGCGGGGCGCCGGCACGCGCCCCGCCGTCAACGATGGACCACATAACGCAGGCACGGCGCCAATCGGCCGAACGACACCACCGCACCGGGAACGGCCGGCGATGACGCTCGCCAACGATTATGCCGGGCTGACCGACGCCGCCCGCGCCTTCCTCAACGGCCGCAAGATGCTGTTCATCGACGGGGAATGGCAGGCGCCGGCCGCCGGCCGCTACGCGCCGATCGTCGACCCAAGCCACGGCGGCGCCGTCACCGAGGCGGCACTGGCCGACGCCGGCGATGTCGACCGCGCCGTCCGCGCCGCCCGCCGCGCCTTCGTCGAAGGGCCGTGGCCGGCGATGCGCCCGCACCAGCGCGAGGCGGTGATGCTGCGCCTTGCCGAGCTGATCGACGCCGAAACCGAAACCCTCGCCCAGATCGAGACGGTGTCGAGCGGCAAGCTGATCCAGAACACCCGGCTGTTCGACGCACAATTCTCCGTCCACACGCTGCGCTACATGGCCGGCTGGGCGACCAAGATCGCCGGCAAGACGATGGAGTTGTCGGTCCCCTACATGCCCGGCACCCGCTTCTCCGGCTTCACCCGGTTGCAGCCGCTCGGCGTCGTCGCCGGGATCATGCCGTGGAACGTGCCGCTGTGCGAAGCGGTATGGAAGCTGGCGCCGGTGCTGGCGACCGGCTGCACGATCGTGCTGAAGCCGGCGGAGCAGACGCCGCTGACCACGCTGCGGCTGGCGGAACTGTGCATCGCGGCGGGCATCCCGCCCGGCGTGGTCAACGTCGTCACCGGCACCGGGGCGGAGGCCGGCGCCGCGCTGGTCGCGCACCCGGATGTCGACAAGATCAACTTCACCGGATCGACCGCCGTTGGGCGCAGCATCGCCGCCGCCGCCGCGCCCCGGTTCAAGAAATACAATCTCGAGCTGGGCGGCAAGTCGCCGGTGGTCGTCGCCGCCGACGCCGATCTCGACGCCGCGATCCCCGGCGCGGCTTGGGCGATCCTTGGCAATCACGGCCAGAATTGCTGCGCCGGATCGCGCCTCTATGTTCATCGCAGCGTCTTCGACCGCGTCGTCGACGGCATCGCCGCCATCGCCGATTCGCTGGTCATCGGCCCCGGCCTTGATCCCGCCTCCACCCTTGGTCCGCTGGTCAGCGCCGCGCATCGCGACCGGGTGCTCGGCTATATCGAACGCGGCGTGGCTGACGGCGCCTCCCTCCTCTACGGTGGCACGCCGGTCGACGATCCCGGCTCGTACATGCGGCCGGCGCTGCTCGTCGGCGCGCGGCAGGAGGATGCGGTGGTGCAGGAGGAGATTTTCGGCCCGGTGCTCGTCGCCTTCCCGTTCGACGACATGGACGACGCCTTGGCGCTGGCCAACGCCAGCGGTTTCGGCCTCGGCGCCAGCATCTGGTCGCGCGATTTCGCCACCATCTCCGACTTCGTCGATCGGGTGCAGGCCGGCACGGTCTGGATCAACAACCACAACACGCTTGACCTTTCCCTGCCGTTCGGCGGCTGGAAGCAGTCCGGCGTCGGCCACGAGCTTGGCGAGGAAGGGCTGTACGCGCACCTCGCCGTCAAGGCCGGCGTCGTCAGGCACTGACGGAGAGCTAGGATGACATCCGACAGCCGCCCCACCCTTCTCCCCGGCGCCCCGCACACCGACCGGCGCCTGTTCCTCGCCGGCACCGCGACGCTGGCCGGCATGGCGGCGGTCGGCCTGCCGCTGTCCGGCATCGCCAGGGCGGCCGATGCCGCAGCAGAGGTCGCCGACTTACAGAAGGCGGTGAAGGGCCAGGTCGTCGCCCGCGACACCGAATTCTACGAGCCGTGGCGCCAGAGCATGATCTGGCAGACGCAGAAATTCCCGCGTCGGCCGGACATCATCGTCCAGGCTGAAAGCGTCGAGGACGTCGTCGCCGCCGTCAACCACGCCCGCCAGAGCAAGCGCCGGATCACCACCCGCGCCGGCGGCCACAGCTTTTGCGGCTGCTTCATGCGCGACGACGGCATGCTCGTCGACGTGTCGCGCCTGTCGACGATCGAGATCGACGCCGCGCGCGGCGAAGCGGTCGTCGGCCCCGGCGTCATCGGCCGCCGCCTGCAGGAGGATCTGGCCCGCCACGACCTTGCTTTCCCGACCGCCCATTGCGGCATGGTGCCGATCAGCGGCTTCTTGCTCGGCGGCGGGCTGGGCTGGAACGGCAACGCCTGGGGCGGCATGGCGACCTACGCGATCCTGGAGGTGGAGATCGTGACGCCGGACGGCACGGTGCGCACCGCCAGCGAGCGCGAGAATCCGGACCTGTTCTGGGCGGTGCGCGGCGGCGGCCCCGGCCTGTTCGGCGTCGTCACCCGCTTCCGCCTGCGCTGCTACCCCCGGCCGAAGGCGATGCGCTCGCACACCTACATCTTCCCGTTCACCAGCGCGCCGGACGTGGCGAAGGCGATGGAGGAAATCGGCCCGAAGCTGCCGCTGAACGTCGAGCTGATCGGCGTCATCACCGCCGCGCCGCCGGGGCTGGAGAAAGCCTGCTCGGCCCCCGGCTGTGACCAGGTGCTGGTGCTGCAAAGCGTCGCCTTCGTCGATACCGAACAGCAGGCGCTAGCCGGCATGGCGCCGCTCGCCGATCATCCGATCACCAAGCTGGCGCTGGTCGCGAACAAGAACGCGCCGGAGACGTTCGAGAATCTCTACTACGGCAACGAGGTGCCGTTCCCGCAGCGCCGTTACTGCGTCGACAACATCTATGCCGACGGCCTCGCCAAGCCGATCGAGGTCATCATGCGGCACATGCCGCATTCCCCCTCGCGCGTGACCGCGCCGGTGCTGCTCTACAAGGGCCGGCCGGACATGCCCGACGGGGCGACCGCGACCAAGGGCAATTTCTACGTCTCCTGCTACGCGCAGTGGGACGATCCGGCCGCAGACAAGGCCAACAAGGACTGGCTGATCGCGCTCTACGAGGAACTGCAGCCGCTCGGCACCGGCAGCTACATCAACGAGCTGAACCAGGAAGGCCGGCCCCACCGCATCCGCGAATGCTACACGGCGGAAGGCTGGGCGAAGCTCGCCGCCCTGCGCGCCAAATACGATCCGGAACGGGTGTTCCACACCTTCTACGGGCTTGAGCCCCAGCCCCGCCAATCCTGAAAGGACCGTCATGACCGCTTCCGCAACCGATACCGTCAACAGCTTCTTCCAGGCGCTCGGCTCCGGCGACATGGCGGCGGCGATGGCGCTGCTCGCCGCCGACTGCCGCTGGACCTACCACGGCCCGGACGGCGTGATCCCGTGGGCGGGTACCTTCACCGGCCCGGACGGCGTCGGCCAGTTCTTCGCCCGCTTCGGCGAGCACGCCGAACCGGTCGAGATGGCGCCTCAGTCGATGGAGGCGGCCGGCGCCACCGTCTTCGTCCGCGGCATCGAGACAAGCCGGGTCAAGGCGACCGGCAAGACCTATTCGGTGCCGTGGATCCACGCGATCGCCGTCGCCGACGGCCGCATCGCCAGCTTCGACGAATATATCGACAGCGCCGCCGTCGCGGCGGCGATGGCCTGATCCGATGCGCGCCGGCCTCCTCCTGCTCGGCAGCGCCGCCGCCCTGGCCGCCTGCACGGCCGGCAAGCCGCCGGCTTCTTCCGTCCCGCCGGAGGTCGCGCGCGGGCAGGCGTATTACACCACCTGCCAGGGCTGCCACGGCAATGCCGGCGAAGGGTTCGCCGGCATGAACGCGCCGCGTCTCGCCGGCCTGCCGGCCGCCTATGTCGCCGAACAGCTCATCCTTTACCGCAAGGGGCTGCGCGGCGGGCCGGAGGATTTCCTCGGTGTGCAGATGAACGGCCGGGCCAAGGCGCTGCCGGACGAGCAGGCAGTGCGCGACGTCGCCGCCTATATCGCCACCCTGCCCGCGCCGCCGCAACAGCCGGCGGCATCCCCGGCCAACCCGGCCGGGGCGGATCTGTTCGTCAGTTGCGTTGCGTGCCACGGGGACAAGGCGCAGGGCAACGCGGCGCTCGGCGCGCCGCCGCTGGCCGGCACCGACGCCGCCTATCTCGCGCGGCAGCTACGCAACTACAAGGCGGGCATCCGCGGGCGCGAAGGCGATACGCTTGGCCAGCAGATGCGCGCCGCCGCCGCCGTGCTGCCGGACGACGCGGCGATCGACGCCGTCGCCGCCCACGCCGCCGCGCTCAAATGACCGATGCCGGCCGCGCCGGCCGGCCCTCCTTTTCGACGGGTCCAGGGAACAGCAAGACATGCAGATTGAAAGCGCCGCGTTCGACTATATCGTGGTCGGTGCCGGCTCGGCCGGCTGCGTGGTCGCCGCGCGCCTCAGCGAACGGCCCGACGTCAGCGTGTTGCTGGTCGAGGCCGGCGGCAAGGACGACAGCTTCTGGCTGAAGATCCCGGTCGGCTACGGCCGCACTATCGCCGACCCGGCGGTCAACTGGAAATACATGACGGAACCGAACCCGGCGCTCGGCGGCCGGCAGATCTACTGGCCGCGCGGCAAGACGCTCGGCGGGTCGAGCAGCATCAACGGCCTGATCTACATTCGCGGTCAGGCGGCCGACTACGACCATTGGCGCCAGCTCGGCAACCGGGGCTGGGGCTATGAGGACGTACTGCCCTATTTCCGCAAGTCGGAAGACCAGGAAAACGGCGCGGACGCATTCCACGGCGTCGGCGGCCCGCTCAGCATCACCAACATCCGCGAACGCAACCCGCTGTGCGAGGCGCTGATCGCCAGCGCCGGCCGCAACGGCATTCCGCACAACCCCGATTTCAACGGCGCCAGCCAGGAAGGTGTCGGCTATTATCAGGGGACGATCCGCAACGGCCGCCGCTGTTCCGCCTCCTACGCCTATCTGCGCCCGGCCCGCGGCCGCCCGAACCTGACCGTCGTCACCGACAGCCTGGCGGAGAAGATCGTCTTCGAAAACGGCCGCGCGGTCGGCGTCGATCTCCGCACCGGCGGCCGCACCGTGCGGATGACCTGCCGGCGCGAGCTGGTGCTATCCGGCGGCTCGGTCAATTCCCCCCATCTGCTGCTGCTGTCCGGCGTCGGCCCGGCCGCGCAGCTTCGCGATCTCGGCATCCCGGTCGAGGCCGACCTGCCCGGCGTCGGCGAGAATCTGCAGGATCATTATGGCGGCCAGATCACCTGGCGCTGCACCCGGCCGATCACCATGAACGACGTGATGCTCAGCAAGCGGCGCCAGCTTGCCGCCGGCCTGCGCTGGCTGCTGCTGCGCAACGGCCCGCTGTCGGTCCCCGCCGGGCAGGCCGGTCTGTTCACCCGCATCCTGCCCAGTTCCGCGACGCCCGACGTCCAGTTCCTGTTCCAGACGTTCAGCGGCGGCTATTACGAGGACGGGCTGTTCAAATTCTCCGGCTTCGCCAATTTCATCTGCCCCGTCCGCCCGCGCAGCCGGGGGCGGATCACGCTGGCGAGCGCCGATCCGTCGGAACCGCCGCGCCTCGCCCCCAATTATTTCGCCGACCCGGTCGACCGCCATATACTGGTCGAGGCGCTGAAGCTCGCCCGCAAGATCGCGCAAACCCCACCGCTGGCCGATTTCGTGGCGTCGGAGCACCTGCCCGGCGCCGACATCCGCTCGGACGATGAGATAGAGGGCTATTTCCGCGAGAACGGTGGCTGCGTCTCGCATCAGGTCGGCACCTGCAAGATGGGCAACGACACGATGGCGGTGGTCGACGACCAGCTTCGCGTGCGCGGCGTAGACGGCCTGCGCGTCGCCGACGCATCGATCATGCCGACGCTGATCTCGGGCAATACCAACGCCACGACGATCATGATCGGCGAAAAGGCCGCCGACCTGATCCGCGGCACCGCATCCTGAGCTAACGCGCCTCCCGCCCTGCTCTCTGTCGCAGGGCGGGAGGCGCGGCGCCCCACCGGGATCAGCCGTAGGTAATCGCCGTCCGCACCCTGCGTCCGCGCGCGGCGGCCCCGATCAGGGTGAAGCCGGCGATCAACATCGCCCAGCCCGCCGGCTCCGGCACCGCGGACACCGGCCGCGTCGCCGAAATCACCAGCTTGGTATTGGTCGGCTGCGGCTGGGTGCTGAACGGCAGCTTCTGGGTGGTGAAATTGAATTCGCCCAGCTTGATGGTGGGATTCGACGTCGGGCCGGTGAACAGGTCGATCGCCAGCAGCGAGAACAGCAGGGTGCTGCCCAGCGCCACGCGCACGCCGCCCGCCGCGCTCGCCGGGTAGAAGAGGATGTCGCCATTCGTCGACGTAACGCCGTTCGACGTGACCGTGAAGTTGCGGAGCCGGAAGTAGCCGTACATACTCGTGCTATATGTGAAGTCAGACCCGTAAAGGGCTGCGGACGGGTTCGAATCCAGTTCGAAACTGGCATCGAAATCCCCCGAGAAGGTGAAGTAGTAAGTGGCGGCCTGTGCCGGTACGGCCAGGGCGAGCAGCGCGACGGCCCCCGCCAGGGCGGACGGACGGATCTTCATGGATACCCCCTCAAATAGCTGAAGGGCGCTTTTACCAAACGCGCTTTGCCGGGCGTCTCAGATCACTGGTCCGACCGTCTCAGCACATCCGCCCGCCACGCGCGCGGCGACATGCCATAGCTTTGCCTGAAAGCCCGGCTGAACGCGGCGGCGCTGCGGTAACCGGACATCGCCGCCGCATCCTCGATCGCGCCGTCGCGCCGCGCGGCGATCACCGCTTTCGCCCGCTCCAGCCGCACGCCGCGCACCATCTCCCCTACCGTCAGGCCCTGTCGCGCGAATACCCGGTACAGGTGCGCGCGCGAGCAGCCGAGCCGCGCTGCGATCGCCGCCGCGCTCAAATCGCGATCGGCGCTGTGGCGTTCGGCGATCCCCCGCGCCGCCATGATCAGCACGACGTCGGAGCGCAGCGCCTCGTCGGGCCGGTCGGCATGAAGCTGGCGCAGGCAGCCGATCGCCAGTTGCGTGGCCGCGGCGACGCCGGCATCCATCTCGACGCGCGACAGCCGGTCGCCATGCCGGCGCAGTTGCTCCAGATGCGCGCGCAGCACCGGGCCAAGCGGCATGTCGTCCAGCCTGACGACACCGCCGCGCCGTTGCAGCGGGTCGCCGCCGACCGCGCCGATCGCCAACGCGCGCGGCACGGTCAGGTACAGGTGGTCGTGCCCGACCGCGCCGACGTCGGTGGTCGCGGCCTGGCTCGCATCCATCACCACCAGCCCGCTGTCGCGGTCCAGTACCACCGCCTCGTCATGGCCGGCGCGCAACCGCACCTCGCCGCCCAGGGTAAAGGAGAACACGAAATGGTCGGCCCAGCCCCGCCCGAAGCGGCAGCGCGTATTGGCGCTGATCGAATGGCCCAGCAGCACCCCGTCCTGCGTCGTCCACATGCGCAGTTCCGCGTCATAGCCGTCATGCGCCGCCGGGTCGGTCAGCGACAGATCAAGCCCGGCATGCAGGCTACGCCAGAAATCGAAGCGCTGGTGCGCCGGCAAATCCGCCGTGTCGATGCGGGCAAGACCCATGCGTGACGCCCTATTTGCCGCACCGCTGCCAAAGCGGCGCAGCGGCGTTCAATCATCGTTATTGTTTCATCTCGGTGCCGGGCGCGCAACCGGCGCCGCGCCGCACCCGTCATCCCATAATAAGACAGTCCGCCGCCGACCAGAGCATGATGCGATGAACTGGAATCGCTATTGCGAGGAGCGCAGCGACGCGGCAGTCCGGATTGCGCGCCAACGCCCTGGATTGCTTCGCTCCGCTCGCAATGACGAAGCGGGGCAATCCAATGGCAGCAGAGCCTGGATTCCGTCTGCTTCAAGCGGAATCGGCACCGGCGCCCAAGGTTCCGGCGATGCACGGCATCGTTGGAAAGGTGCTGGAAGGCGGTGCAGCTTGAAGCGGACAGGCTCTAATAGGCCAGCGCGCAGCCATCCGCGCGCATCTCGCTGGCGGCGGCGTAGACGCGGCCGCCCGCCCGCTCCAGCCATTCGACGCATTCGTAGCGGCCGTAACCGCCCGGCGCCTCGGCGATCTTCCAGCCCATCGCCGCCAGCTTCGCCTGCGTTTCCGCCGGCACGCCGGTTTCCAGGTTCAGCACGCCGGTCGGCGACGCCTTCTCCTCCGCCCCGTCCTCGCCCATCGCTTCCGACGATCCGCCGTGGTGCCAGCGCGGGCTGTCGCCGGCCGCCTGCACGTCCAGGTCGTAATCGATGCGGTTGGCCAGGATCTGCACCTGCCCCTGCGGCTGCATGTCGCCGCCCATCACGCCGAACGCCAGCCAGGGCTTGCCCTGCCGCGTCGCGAAACCGGGAATGATCGTCTGGAACGGTCGCTTGCCCGGCGCATAGACGTTCGGGTGCCCATCGCGCAGCGAGAATAGCTGCCCGCGATCCTGGAACATGAAGCCAAGCCCGTCGGCGACCAGCCCGGATCCCATGCCGCGGAAATTGGACTGGATCATCGACACCATCATGCCGTCCTTGTCGGAACAGCTGAAATAGGTGGTGTCGCCGTGGCTGGGCGCCTGCCCCGGCCGCACGTCGGTCATCAGCCGGTCGGGGCGGATCAGCTTCGCGCGCTCGGCGGCATATTCCTTCGACCCGAGCCACGCGAACGGCACCTTGGCGAATTCCGGGTCGGCGTAATACCGGGCGCGGTCCTCATAGGCGAGGCGCTTCGCCTCCGCCTGCAGGTGGATCGACAACGCCGACTGGAAACCGGCACCACGCATGTCGAATCGTTCCAGGATGTTCAGCATCTGCAGAGTCGCCAGGCCCTGCGTGTTCTCGCCGATCGCGTGGACGGTGACGCCGCGATAGTCGGTGGTCAGCGGCTCGCTCCACCCCGCGTGCTGCGCGGCCAGGTCGGCGCGGGTCATCCACCCGCCGATCCGCTTGAAATAGGCCTCGATCGTGTCGGCGATCGGCCCGTCGTAAAAGGCGTCGCGTCCGCCCTTGGCGAGCAGGTGGAACGTCCGGGCCAGGTCCGGGTTGCGGAATACGTCGCCCTCCGCCGGTGCCTTGCCGCCGGGCGCATAGGTCGCCCGCATGTTGGCGACCTCCTCTATCCCCATCCCCGGCCGCTGGAAGTTGGCGACGCCGCGCGCCATGTAAAAGGCGACGACCGGGGCGACCGGCACGCCGTCCTCCGCCATCGCGATCACCGGCTCGAACAACTCCGCCCACTTCAGCTTGCCGTAGCGCTGGTGCATCGTCCACCAGCCGTCGACCGCGCCGGGCACGGACACCGACACCGCGCCGTAAGGCGGGATGGCGCCGCTCTTCGCCCGCGCCCGCACCGTCTCCAGGCTCAGCCCACGCGGGCTGCGGCCGGATCCGGCGATGCCCTGCACCTTGCCCGCTTTCGGGTCCCAGATCAGCGCGTAGACGTCGCCGCCCATGCCGTTGGCGGTCGGCTCCAGGAAGCCGAGGCAGGCGTTCATCGCGATCGCCGCGTCGACCGCCGACCCGCCTTTGCGCAGGATGTCGATCGCCGCCATCGTCGCGCGCGGATGGGCGGATCCGGCGGCGCCGTTCACCCCGAACACCGCCGATCGGCTGGCGAAATTGGCGCCGACCGGCCGGTCGCCGGCGCGCACGTCAAGCCGCCGCTCATTGTCGACCGGCTTCGCCGCGCCGCCCCCCGGCGCGGCCGCCCCCTGTGCCCGCACGGACGAAGCGATCGCGGCGGCGGGAACCGCGGCAAGGAAGGTACGACGGCGCATGAAGGCATCCCCCTGGAACGATGATTCGTATACCGTATCACCGTCGCCGGGGTTGCGGAACGCCCCCGCCGGTCACGCCGCGATCGTCAGCGCCTCGAACCGCCCGAGGTGATGGTCGACGGAGCCGAACTGCCCCTCGATCATCGTCGCCCGCTTGAAATAATGGCCGACCGCCAGTTCGTCGGTCATGCCGATGCCGCCGTGGATCTGGATCGCGTTCTGCCCGACGAAGCGGCATGCCTTGCCGACCTTCGCCTTGGCCTGCGACACGGCGGCTGCACGTTCGGCTGCCGGCAGGTCCAGCTTCAGGGTCGCCATCAGCGTCATGCTGACCGCCTGTTCGACCTCCATGAACATGTCGACCAGCCGGTGCTGCAGCACCTGAAAATCGGCGATCGCACGGCCGAACTGCTTGCGCTGCCGCGCATAGTCCAGCGTCGATCGATGCAGCATCCGCGTCACCCCGCACGCCTCGGCGCAGACGGCGGCGGTTGCTTCGTCGACCACCTGCTCGACGATCGGCAGTGCCGCGCCTTCCCCACCGATCAGCGCGTCCGCCGGCACCGCCGCATTCTCGAAATGCACGTCCGACGCGCGGAAACCGTCGACGGTCGGGTAATCGCGGCGGACGATGCCGGGCAGCCCCGCCTCGATCAGGAACAGCGACACCCCGTCCGCCTCGCGCTGCCCGCCGCCGGTCCGCGCCGTCACCAGCAGGTGCGTCGCCCACGGCGCGGCATAAACCACCGCCTTGTGCCCGTTCAGCACCCAGCCGCCGCCGCCCTGCTTCGCGGTCGTGCGTAGATTGGCCAGGTCGTAGCGCCCCTGCGGCTCGGCATAGGCGAAGGCGATGATCGCGTCGCCGGCGATGATCTCGGGGATCAGCGCATCGGCCAGCGCACCGCCCGCCGCCTTCAGCGCGCCGCCACCGATCACCACCGTCTGGAGGTACGGCTCGATGGCGATCGCCTCGCCCAGCTTCTCCATCACCACCAGATTGTCGACCGCGCCGCCGCCCAGCCCGCCATGGGCCTCGGCGAAGGGCGCGCCCAATATGCCCAGCTCCGTCGCCAGCGCCTTCCATATCCCGGGGTCGCGCCCGCTGTCAGAAGCGACGACCTTGCGCCGCCGCTCGAAATCGAAATTCTCGGTCAGGAAACGGCCGAGCGTGTCGCGCAGCATGTCCTGCGTGTCGGTATAGGTGAAATCCATGTCAGCCCCTTTCGGCCGGGCGGGCGCGCCGCGTCACAGGCCCAGCACCATCTTGGCGATGATATTGCGCTGAATCTCGTTCGACCCGCCGTAGATGCTGGTCTTACGCATGTTGAAATAGGTCGGCGCCGCCCGCCGGGCGTAGTCGGGGCCGATCGCCTGGGCGTTGTCGCCTTCGCCGAAACCGCGGAAATAGGGCGCGCCGTAATGGCCGACGGCCTCCAGCGCCAACTCGGTGATCCGCTGCTGGATCTCGGTGCCCTTGATCTTGAGCAGGCTCGATTCCGGCCCCGGCCCCTTGCCCGCCGCTTCGCCCGCCAGCGTGCGCAGTTCGGTGAATTCCAGCGCGGTCAGGTCGACCTCCAGCTCGGCCAGCTTGCGGCGGAAGAACGGGTCGGCGATCAGCGGCCGGTCGCCGTCCGTCTCTGTCCGGGCGATCGCCTTGATCCGTTCCACCCCGCGCTTCGACCGGGCGACGCCGGCAATGCCGGTGCGCTCATGGGCAAGCAGGAATTTGGCGCAGGTCCAGCCCTTGTTCTCCTCGTGCACGCGCTGGTCGACCGGCACGCGCACATCCTCCAGCCACACTTCATTGACCTCATGCTCGCCGCCCAGGGTGATGATCGGCCGCACGGTGATGCCGGGCGTGTTCATGTCGATCAGCAGGAAACTGATGCCCTCCTGCGGCTTGCCGGTCGTGTCGGTGCGGACCAGGAAGAACCCCCAGTCGGCATGCTGGGCCAGCGTCGTCCAGGTTTTCTGCCCGTTGACGACATAATGGTCGCCGTCGCGCACCGCGCGGGTGCGCAGCGATGCCAGGTCGGACCCGGCGCCCGGCTCGGAATAGCCCTGGCACCACCAGTCGTCGCCGGACAGGATGCGCGGCAGGAAGCGTGCCTTCTGCTCGGCCGTCCCGAACGTGTAGATCACCGGCGCGACCATGTTGATGCCGAACGGCAGGATCGGCACGGTGTCGGCGCGGGCCAGTTCCTCGGACCAGATATAGCGTTGCGTCGCGGTCCAGCCCGGCCCGCCATACTCCACCGGCCAGCCCGGCGCGACCCAGCCCTGCTTCGCCAGCACCCGGTGCCAGCTCAGGTAATCCTCCTTGCCCAGTTCCTCGCCCCGCTCTTGCCGCGCGCGCAGCGCCGGCGGGTAATGTGCGGCAATGAAGGCGCGCGCCTCCCCCTGAAAGGCAAGGTCATCCGCGGTGAAATTCAGGTCCATTCCGGCCGACTCCTCTCGACGCCGACGATAGCGGCGCTTTACGCTGACGTAAACTGCGACCCGGAAAACATCATCGCCCCGTCATCGATCGGCGCGTAGCGGAACAGCATCAGGTCGCGCAGGTAATTCTGGTGAATGCGCCAGGGCTTGCGCGTCCCCTGCTTGGGAAACAGCGCCAGCGATCGCTGGACATAGCCCGATGTGAAATCCAGCCAGGGCGCCGCGTCCATCGGCTCGGCGGGCAAAGTCGGCATCGCGATGGCATGCCCGCCCGCCTTCATGTGGTTCAGCAGGCGGCAGACATAGGCGCTGGTCAGGTCGGCCTTCAGCGTCCACGACGCGTTGGTATAGCCGAAAGCGGAGGCAAGGTTCGGCACCCCGCTGAACATCATCCCCTTGTAGCTGATCGTCCTGGCGAAATCGACGCGGGCGCCGTCGACGAGGAACTCAGCCTTGCCGAGCACGACCAGCTTCAGCCCGGTCGCGGTGACGATCACGTCGGCGGGCAGCTCCGCGCCCGATTCCAGCCTGATCCCGCCCGGCGTGAACCGCGCGATCCGGTCGGTGACCACCGACACCCGCTTCGCCTTGATCGCGTCGAACAGGTCGGCGTCGGGCACCAGGCACAGCCGCTGGTCCCACGGGTTGTAGTCGGGGGTGAAATGCCGCGCGACATCGTAATCGGGGCCAAGCTGGTCGCCGACCAGGCCGATCAGCTTGGCCTTCGTCTTCTCCGGCCGCTTGCGCGCCAGGTTAAAGAACAGAATGCCGAGCAGCACGTTCTTCCACCGCACCAGCGCATAGGCCAGCTTCGCCGGCAGCACCCGACGCAGGCCGTTGGCGATCCGGTCCTCCGCCGGCCGCGACACGACATATGTGGGCGATCGCTGCAGCATCGTCACGTGCGCCGCCGTCCGCGCCATTTCCGGCACGATGGTCACCGCCGTCGCGCCGCTGCCGATCACCACCACCCGCTTGCCGGCGTAATCCAGATCGTCGGGCCAGTGCTGGGGGTGGACGATCCGGCCGGTAAAATCCTCGCGCCCGGCAAAGTCGGGGTCGTGGCCGCCGGCATAGTCGTAATAGCCGCTGCACATCAGCAGGAAGGAACAGGTGAAGCCGCCCGCGCCGCCGTCATGCTCGGTGGTCACTGTCCAGCGCGCCTCGGCCGTGGACCAGGACGCGCGCGTCATCCGCTGCCCGAACCGGATATGTCGGTCGATGCCGTTGTCGCTGGCCGTCTGGCGGACGTAGTTCAGGATCGACGGGCCGTCGGCGATCGCCTTCGCCTCCACCCACGGACGGAACGAATAGCCGAGCGTGAACATGTCCGAATCCGATCGGATGCCGGGGTAGCGGAACAGGTCCCATGTCCCGCCGATCGCGTCGCGCGCCTCGAGGATCGCATAGCTGCGGTCCGGGCAATGCTTCTGCAAGTGATAGGCGGCACCGATGCCCGACAATCCGGCCCCGACGATGATGACGTCGAAATGCTCCATGCCGATCCGTTCCTCTCCCGGCTCGGCAGACTGTCGCGCACTCGCCGGCATTTTGCAAAAATCCGGTCGGCCGTAGCGTCCCCGGTCAGGTGCTGCGCGTCGGGTCGGTCATCGGGTCGCTGACTTCGGGGGTCGCGTGCACCCGGCCGGTCGGCAACGACCCGGTCTGGCGCTCGATCAGCCGGTGGACGACCGGCGGGTTCGGCCCGGCGTGGAGGGCAAACAGTTGCGCGCTGTTGTCGGCGTCGGCGTGGGTGCGGCGCTGGTTGTGGCGGACATAGTCGAGCCAGGTCGGGACGTGATACCGCTCGATCCACAGCATCGGGTCGGCCAGGTCGCGCAGCAGCGTCCAGTGACGGGCGCCGTCGCGGCGGCGGATGCGGCGGCGCTCCGCCATCACCTTCAGGAACGCCATCACGTCGCCGGGTGCGATCCGGTATTCGATGGTGATGACCACCGGCCCGGTGCGCGGCTCGACCGGCACCGCCGTCTCCGGCTCCGTCCATCGGCGCAGCGGGTCCAGGTTCAGGTCCTCGACCTGCGACAACGGCAGGCGGAACCCGATCAGCACACCCGCCGCCTGGACGATCGCCGCCGCGAACAGGGCGATGGCAACGCCGTCGCCCTCCGCGATCAGGCCGAACACCCAACTCCCCGCGGCCATGCCGCCGAACGCCGCCATCTGGTACAGCGCCAGCCCGCGCGCGACGACCCAGCGCGGCGACGCCATTTGCACGGTGACGTTGAAGGTCGACAGCGCCAGCACCCAGCCGGAGCCGGCCAGCATCAGCGCGGCGATGGTCAGCGGCATCCAGCGGCTGGCGCCGGTCACCACCGCGCCGACCGCCAGCGCTAGCGACGCGATCCGCACGATCCGCTCGGTCGACATCGACCGGCGCAGGCGAACGGTGGCCAGCGCCCCGCCGACCGCGCCGATGCCGAACCCGCCCAGCAGCATGCCGTAGACCAGCGGGCCGCCGGCCATCAGGTCGCGCGCAACCAGCGGCATCAGCGCCGGGATCGCGCTCGCCGCGATACCGAACAGCGCGGCGCGCAGCATCACTACCCTGAGGCTGGGCGACATCGCGACATAGCGCAGCCCGGCCGCCATCGCGACGCCCAGCCGCTCGCGCGGCAACAGGCGCGGCGGCAGGTTCGGCCGCCAGCGGGCAAGCACGACGATCAGCCCGACATAGGACAGGGCGTTGGCGAGGAACGCCGCCGCCGCCCCCGCCGCCGCGACGATCAGCCCGCCGACCGCCGGGCCAAGGCTGCGCGCAATGTTGAACCCCATGCTGTTGAACGCCACTGCCCCCGGCAGCACCGGGCGCGGCACCATGTCGCCGACCGACGCCTGCCAGGCCGGGCCGTTGAACGCGGTGCCGCAGCCGATCAGGAAGGTGAAGACAAGCAGCAGCCACGGACTGAGCAGCCCACCCCAGGTGCACAGCGCCAGGCCCGCCGACACGACCAGCATGAACGCCTGCGCCGACAGCATCACCTTGCGCCGGTCGAGATTGTCGGCCACCGCCCCGGCGCACAGCGACAGCAGCATGATCGGCAGCGTCGTCGATGCCTGGACCAGCGCGACCATCTGCGGCGATCCGGTCAGCGACACCATCATCCACGATGCGCCGACCGACTGGATCAGCCCGCCGAAATTGGACGCCATGCTCGCCAGCCACACCGCCCGGAATACCGGGATCGACAGCGGCGACGGCGGCGCGCCGGGCGCGGTCACGGTCTCGGGCGGGGCATCGGCCATGCCGGCCACCGTTGCGGCAACCGGAGCCGGAAGCCAACCCCCCGCGCCCCGACCGCCGCCATTCCCGTCATCGCGAGCCCAGCAGGGGCGCGGCTATCCACCGCCCCGGACCGTCAATCCCGCGCCGCCGCGCCCAGTTCCTTGTTCAGATAGACCGTGACCATCGCTGCGCGCCGGGCATCCTCCAGCCGGTCGGCCCCGGCGGCGTGGCCGCCCTCGATCGCCTCGGAATAATAGAACCCGTCGCCAAGCTGCTTCAGCTTCGCCGCGAATTTGCGGGCGTGGCCGGGATGAACGCGGTCGTCCTTGGTCGACGTGTAGATGAACGGCTTGGGATAGCGCACCCCGGCGGCCAGCTTCTGGTAAGGCGAATAACGTTCGATGAACGCCCAGTCCTCCGGTTTGTCCGGGTCGCCATATTCGCCCATCCACGACGCGCCGGCCAGCAGGTGGGAATAGCGCTTCATGTCGGTGAGCGGCGATCCCATGATGATCGCGCCGTACAGGTCGGGCCGCTGCGTCATCAGCACGCCCACCAGCAACCCGCCGTTCGACCGCCCCGACGCCGCGATCCGGCCTTTCGCGCTGATCCCGGCGGCGATCAAATCCTCGGCGACGGCATGGAAATCGTCATAGGCGTTCTGCCGCTTCTCGCGCAGCGCCGCCTGGTGCCAGGCCGGGCCGTACTCCCCGCCGCCGCGGATGTTGGCGAGGACATAGGCATTGCCCTCCTCGACCCAGAACAGCGCCGCCGGCCCGCTGCGATAGGGCTGGCCGGTCAGGTAGGTCGGCGTCTGCGCCAGCCGGAACCCGCCATAGGCGTGGATCAGCGCCGGCACCCGCCCCTTGGCGCCCGGCTTGCGGACCAGGAAATAGGGCACCTTCGTCCCGTCCTTCGACGTCGCGAAGCGCTGGGTCACCTCCATCTTCGACGCGTCGAACCGCGCCGGCAATGCCTGCACCGCCGCCGGCGCCGCCCCCGGCCGCACTGCGTACAGCGTCGGCGGCGTCAGCATCCCCTCGACGGTTGCAAAGGCCAGCTCCTCGCGCCCCGCCGCCGCTTCCAGATGGATGGTCGCGTTGGCCGGCAGCGCCGCCGCCTGCTGCGCCCATGCCCCGTCCGCCCCCTGCCGCAGCGCGACCAGCTTGCCCGACACGTCGTCGAGCAACTTGACCCACAGCACGGCCTTGCCCGCCGCGACCTGCTCGATCGCCTGGCTTGGCCCCGGCACCATCACCGCGCGCACCACCGGCGTCCGCCCGGCCAGCACGTCGGCGATCGCATATTCGACGATCGCGCCCGCCGGGTGCCCCTGCCACGGGCTGGCCAGCGTCGCGAACAGGTGTCCGTCCAGCACATCCTCGACCTCGGCGTCGATCGGCAGCGGCGATCGCACCAGCCGCCCGTCCGGCGCGACATGGCTCACCTCGCTGCGGTAGAAATCGATGCCGCGCGCGATCACCGGCCAGCGCGCCTCGCCCTCGACGAACACATGCGGGCGGATGCTGACGTCGCTCGCCTCGGCCTCCGCCACCGTGGTCGCCGCCGACAGCGGCGTCCCCCGCCGCCACAGCTTGACGATCCGGCCATAGCCGGAACTGGTCAGGCTCCCCGGTCCGAAATCGGTGGTCACGTACAGCGCGTCCGGCCCGGCCCAGGCGGTGGCGCTCTTCGCCGCCGGCAGCACGAACCCATCGGCCACGAACCGCCCGCTCGCCATGTCGAACTCGCGCCTGACCGCCGCGTCGCCGCCGCCGTCGGACAGGGTGACGATGCAGCGCGCATAGTCCGGCGCCCGGCAATCCGCCCCGCCCCAGACCCAGCTTCTGCCCTCTGCCCGGCCGAGCGCGTCGATGTCGATCAGCGTGCGCCATTCCGGCTTGCCCGCCGCGAACGAGGCGAGCGAGGCGACCCGCCACAGCCCGCGCACATGCGCCTTGTCGCGCCACAGGTTCAGCACCCGGTCGCCGATCACCCGGTCCGGCACCGCGATCTGCGCGTCGTCCTGGAGCAGCGCCAGCGCCCGCTCGCGATACGCGGCAAAGCCCGGCTCCTTCTCCAGCACCGCGTCGGCCGCGGCGTTCCACTCGCGCACCTTGGCCAGCGCGCGCGTGCCCTCCACCTCCTCCAGATAGGCGTTGGGGTCGGCGGCCGGCGCGGCGGCGGCCAACGGAGCGGCCAGCGCACAGGCCAGCGCGGACGACAGCGACAGGCGAAGAAGCGGCATCGGCGAATAATCCCGTGGAATGAACCCTGAGCCCGGTGTGCCGCCAGTTTCGCGCGCCGGTCAAGCATCCAGCCGGCGCTTGCGTTCATTGACCATGAACCAACTTCCACTACTGTGCGCGCGATCAGTCCTCGTCCCAGTCACGGAACCCGCCAAGATGGCCTCCACGCCCCCCTTCACGCGCATCGGCCTGGGCTGCGCCCGCGTGGGGTCGCTGACCAACCCGAGCAGCCCGGCGGAGTCGCAGCGGCTGATCGAACTGGCCTTTTCGCTGGGTGTGCGGCTGTTCGACACCGCCAATATCTACGGCCAGGGCGACAGCGAGCGCATCCTCGGCCGGGCGCTGGCCGGCAAGCGCGACCAGGCGTTCATCGTCACCAAGATCGGCAAGCGCTTCTCGGCGAAGATGCGGCTGATCCGGCCGTTCAAGCCGATCGTCAAGCGCCTGCGCCGCCCGTCGCCGGCCGGCGACGCCTTCGTCGCCAGCCAGCGCGCCGCCAATGTCGGCTTCGATCTGGATCACCGGACGATGGAACGCGACGTCGTCGCCGCGCTGAAGCGGCTGCGGATCGAGCGGATCGACATGCTGCTGCTGCACAGCCCGTCGGTGGCGACGGTCGCCGATCCGGCGGTCGTCGCCACCCTCGCCGCCATCCGCGACAAAGGCATGATCGCCGGCTACGGCGTCTCGGCGGATTCGGCGGACGTCGTCGCGGCGGCGCTGGCGATGCCCGGCATCGGCATGGTCCAGGCACCCTATGTGGCGCTGCCGGCCACCGCCCCGGTGCCGCTTGTCGCGCGCGGCGTGCTGCGCCATCGCGGCACGACGCCGCCGATGGAGGCGCTGGCCGCCGCCGTCGCCGACCCGCGCCTTGCCGCCGTGCTGGTCGAAACGACCTCGCCGGACCATCTGCGCGCCGCCGCCGCCCTGCTATGATCGCCAACACCCAGCCCGCCGAAGCGGATATCCTGATCGTCGGGTCGGGCGCCGCCGGGATCGCCCTCGCCCTCTCGCTGGAAGGGTGCGGTCGCCGCGTGCTACTGGTAGAGGCCGGCGGCGCCCGCCCCTCGCCCGCCAGCCAGGCCTTCTACCGCGCCGACAGCGTATCGCCCGACACCCATATCCCGACCGAATTGTTCCGCCGCCGTGGCTATGGCGGGACGACGCCGCTGTGGGGCGGCCGCTGCATCCCGCTCGACCCGGTCGATTTCGCGACGCGGGACTGGATTCCGCATTCCGGCTGGCCGATCGGCTATGAGGAGGTGCGCCGCTACCACGCCGCCGCGCTCGACCTTTGCCATGCCGGGCCGGAAAGTTTCGACGCGGCTACCGCCTTCGGCCCCGCGCCGGCGCCGCTGGTCGATCGCGCGCCGGGTCCGGAAATCGACATCAACCGGGTCGAGCGCTTCAGCCTGCCGACCGATTTCGTCGCCAGCTACGGCGAACGCCTCCGCCAGGCGCGCGACGTGACCGTACTGCTCGATCACCCAGTGCTGCGGATCACCGCCGCCGACGGCCGGGTGACCGGGGTCGAAACCCCGGCCGGCGCCATCGCCGCGCCCTGCGTCGTCATCGCCACCGGCGGCATCGAAACGCCGCGCCTGCTGCTCGCTTCCGGCCTCGGCGGCGACCTCGTCGGCCGCTATTACCAGACCCATCTGCATGTTCAGGTCGGGACGATGCGCTGCGCCCCCGGCGCCCGGCTCGACTATCAGCGCTCGCCCGAAGGGGTGTGGTGCCGCCGCTATATCGCGCTCGACCGCGCCACGCTGGAACGCGAGCGGCTGTTTCAGATCAACATCCGGCCGACCCACCCCGACATTGCCGATCCCGCGCACCGCAACCCGATCCTGTCGGCGATGTATTTCGCCAAGGGCGGGCTGGTCGCCGAATATGCGCGGATCATCACCGGCGCCCGCAATCTCGGCGCCGGGCGGGAACGCCGGCCGTTCACCTTCCACCTCGCCCATCTGCGCAACATGCTGCTCGGCGTGCCGATGCTGGTCGCCTTCGTCGCCCGCTGGCTGCGGCTGCGAACCTTCGCCAAGCGCAAGCTGCCCTCGGTGTTCCTGCGCAACGCCACCGGCCGCTACGCGATGGACATCCATCTCGAACAGGTGCCGAACCCGGACAGCCGGATTATTTTGTCCGACGCGCGCGACGCGCTCGGCGTGCCGCGCGTCATCGTCGACTGGCGGACCACCGATGCCGACCGGGCAATGTTCCGGCGCGGCATGGCGCTGATGCGCGACGCCAGCCGGGGCAGCGGCGTCGAACTGGAATGCGACGACGCCGCGCTCGACCATGCCGTGCTGCACCCCACTCCCGGCCATCATATCGGCACGGCGCGGATGGCGAACAGCCCGGCGGAGGGGGTGTGCGACGCCAATGGCCAAGTGTTCGGCGTCGCCGGCCTCTATGTCTCGGGGTCGGCGCTGTTCCCGACCGGCGGCGTCGCCAACCCGACGCTTACCATCGTCGCCCTCGCCCTGCGCCTCGCCGATCATCTGCGCGCCGGGCTTGGCGTGGCGCGCCCGGCACCGTAGAGGTCGTCCAGCCGTGCGGAGGCGGCACCGGCCCGCGCCGCCGCCCGTTCCAGCCCGGCTGGCCCAGACTGTGCAGCCAAAGGTCCGCGTCCCGATGATACCGCTTCGCCCGCTCCTTCCGCTCTGCGCCCTCGCCGCCGCGCTTGCCGGCTGCGGCGAAAAGGCCGGGGCGCCGGTCGCGGTCAGCGTGATCGGCGAAAAGCCGGCGCTCGCCAATCCGGATCGCGGCCCGATGACCACGGCGGCGGCGGTGCTTGCCGGCGCCGTCGCGGAAGGACTGGTGGCGATGGATGCCGCCGGCCAGATCGAACCGGCGCTGGCCGAACGCTGGATCGTCACCGATGACGGGCTGAGCTATATCTTCCGCCTGCGCGCCGCGACCGGCGCCAACGGCAAGCCGATCACCGCCAATGATGTCGTCCGCCGCCTGCGCGCCGCGGTCTCCCGTTCCAGCCGCAACCCGCTGCGCGCCGACCTCGCCCTGATCGACAGCATCTCGGCGACGACGCCGCAGATCATCGAGATCCGGCTGCGCGCGCCCCGCCCGCCGCTGCTCAACCTGCTCGCCCAGCCTGACATGGCGGTGATCGCCGCCGGCGGCGCCGGCCCGCTGCGCCAGAAGGCGGAGGGCGGCGTGATCCGGCTGACCCCGCTGCCGGAATTCGACGAGGATGGAGAACCGCTGCCGCCCGGCCCGGACCGCACCCTGCTGCTGCGCGGCGAGCGCGCGGCGCTGGCGGTCGTCCGCTTCACCCGCGGCGAAACCGATCTCGTGCTCGGCGGCCGCTACGGCGATCTTCCGATCGCGCGGATGGGGGTGCCGCGCACCCGCGACGTGCGGATCGATCCGGCGGAGGGCCTGTTCGGCCTGATGGTCGCCGGCGACGCCCCGTTCTTCGCCGATCCGGACATCCGCCGCGCGCTGGCGATGGCGATCGACCGGCAGGCGCTGATGGCCGCGATCGGCGGCAACGACGCCCGGCCGGATGTCGCCATACTGCCGGAACGCTATCGGTCCGCCGCCGACCCCGCCGTTCCGCGCTGGGCCGGGCTGACCCAGGCGGATCGCCAGGCGAGCGCCCATGCGATTATCGCCGGCTGGCGCGAACGCGAAGACGCACCGCCCCCGATCCGCGTCGCGCTCCCCGCCGCGCCGGGCGCGACGCTGCTGTTCGGTCGGCTCGCCGCGGACTGGCTCGCCCTCGGCCTCACCGCAGTGCGGGTGGCGGAAGGCGATGCCGCCGACATCCGGGTCGTCGACGCGGTGGCGCCGGCGCCCAGCGCCATCTGGTATCTGCGCGCCGCGCTCTGCCCGACGCCGGCGCGCTGCGACCCGGCGACCGCCGACGCGCTGGCGCGGGCGACCGCCGCCGATACCGCCGCCGCGCGCGGGCAGGCG
>NZ_SPHY01000012.1 GCF_004796535.1 Sphingomonas flavalba
CCCAGCCGGCCCCAGCGCCGGCCCCGGTCGCGCCCGCCACGGTCGCCGCGCCGGCGCCGATCACGCCGGTTGCCGCCGCGACCCCGGCGGCCGCAGAGGCGCCGGCCGCCGCCGAATCGCAGGCGGTGGAAGCGCCGGCCCCGTTGCTGCCCGACCCCAATGTGGGCATGCCGCAGGCCGGGTCGATGCAGGTCGAGCATCAGGTGACGCCGAACGGCCAGGAGGCGCTGTGGATCCATGACGGCGTGCTGATGCCGGTCATCCTCGGCATATCGCTGCTGGTGCTGGTGCTGCTGATATGGGTGATGATCCGCTACCGTGCCGCCGCCAACCCGGTGCCGTCGCGCACGGCGCACCACACCGTCATCGAGGTGATCTGGACGCTGGTGCCGGTGTTCATCCTGCTGGCGATCGCGGTGCCGTCGATCGGCCTGCTCGCCGCGCAGTTCAAGCCGGCGGCGAAGGACGCGCTGACCATCAAGGCGGTCGGCAACCAGTGGTACTGGACCTACGAATACCCCGACAACGGCGGTTTCGAAGTCATTTCGAACATGCTGAAGGACGACGCCGGGCCGAACGAGCGCAAGCGCACCGACGCCGACGGGCCGCCGCTGCTCGCCGTGGACAACCGCATCGTCATGCCGGTCGGCCGGCAGATCAAGATGATCGTCACCTCCAACGACGTGATCCACAGTTGGGCGGTCCCCGCATTCTGGACCAAGATGGACGCCGTCCCCGGCCGCCTGAACGAAGTGCAGTTCACGGTCGAGAAGGAAGGCCTCTATTTCGGCCAGTGCTCCGAGCTGTGCGGCGCCCGCCACGGCTTCATGCCGATCGCGGTCGAGGTGGTCAGCCCAGAGCGTTTCGCCCAGTGGGTCCGCTCCAAGGGCGGCACGATGCCGGAGGACGCGCCGGCCGCTGCCGAGACGCCGGCCGCCGAGGCGCCCGCCACCGTCGCCGCCGCTGCTGCTACGGCCGAGGCGCCCGCCGCTGCTCCTTCTCAGGCCGCAACGGCCAATTCGGGTAACTGACAATGACAGACATCGCCGCAACCCCCAGCGCTTTTCACGCCCATGAGGACGACCACGCGCACGACGCCGACCACAAGCCCGGTTTCTTCGCGCGCTGGTTCATGTCGACCAACCACAAGGACATCGGCACCCTCTATCTGATCTTCGCGATCACCGCCGGCATCATCGGCGGCGCCGTATCGGGCCTGATGCGCGCGGAACTGATGCACCCGGGCATCCAGTATCTGCAGACCTGGGCCAGCTATCACAACGCCATCGTCGGCGGCGGGCCGGCGACGATGGACGAGGCGTACCATCTGTGGAACGTGCTGATCACCTGCCACGGGCTGATCATGGTGTTCTTCATGGTCATGCCGGCGATGATGGGCGGGTTCGGCAACTGGTTCATACCGCTGATGATCGGCGCGCCGGACATGGCCTTCCCGCGGATGAACAACATCAGCTTCTGGCTGCTGATCCCGGCATTCGTGCTGCTGCTCGGCTCCACCTTCTTCCCCGGCGGCACCGGCCTTGGGCCGGGTACAGGCTGGACTATCTACGCGCCGCTCGCGACCAGCGGGTCGGCCGGGCCGTCGGTCGACCTGGTGATCCTGTCGATCCACCTCGCCGGCGTCAGCTCGATCCTGGGCGCGATCAATATCATCACCACCATCTTCAACATGCGCGCGCCGGGCATGACCATCCACAAGATGCCACTGTTCGCCTGGGCGACCCTGGTCACCGCGTTCATGCTGCTGCTGGCGCTGCCGGTACTGGCAGCCGCGCTGACCATGCTGCTGACCGACCGCAATTTCGGCACCGCGTTCTTCGACCCGGCCGGCGGCGGCGATCCGGTGCTGTACCAGCACCTGTTCTGGTTCTTCGGCCACCCGGAAGTGTACATCATGATCCTGCCGGGCTTCGGCATGATCAGCCACATCGTCTCGACCTTCTCGAAGAAGCCGGTGTTCGGCTACCTCGGCATGGCCTACGCGATGGTTGCGATCGCGACGGTGGGCTTCATCGTCTGGGCGCACCACATGTTCACCACCGGCATGAGCGTGAACGTCAAGATGTACTTCACCGCCGCGACGATGGTGATCGCGGTGCCGACCGGCATCAAGATCTTCTCGTGGATCGCGACGATGTGGGGCGGCTCGCTGACCTTCAAGACGCCGATGGTATGGGCGCTCGGCTTCATCTTCATGTTCACCGTCGGCGGCGTGACCGGCGTCGTGCTCGCCAACGGCGGCATCGACGACTACATGCACGACACCTATTACGTCGTCGCCCACTTCCACTACGTGCTGTCGCTGGGCGCGGTGTTCTCGCTGTTCGCCGGCTTCTACTACTGGTTCCCGAAGATGTCGGGCCGGATGTACAACGAGCTGCTCGGCCAGTTGCACTTCTGGACCTTCTTCGTCGGCGTGAACGTGCTGTTCTTCCCGATGCACTTCCTGGGCATCGAGGGCATGCCGCGCCGCATTCCGGACTATACCCCGGCCTATTCCGGTTGGAACGAGATGGCGAGCACCGGCTACATGATCATGGCCGGCAGCATGATCTTCTTCTTCATCAACCTGTTCTGGTCGCTGGCCGCGGGCCGGAAGGCGGAGGGTAATCCGTGGGGCGAGGGCGCGACGACGCTTGAGTGGACGCTGCCCAGCCCGCCACCCTACCACCAGTTCACGACCTTGCCGCGGATCGACTGAACCAAGACAGGATGAAGCCGCCCGGCATGACCGCCGGGCGGCACGGGATTTGAGATGAGCAGCACGTCAGCGTTGAACACGGCGGATCTGTCGCCCGTTGCCGATTGGCGCGACTTCCTCGCGCTGACCAAGCCGCGGGTGATGACGCTCGTCGTCTTCACCGGGCTGTGCGGGCTGCTCGCGGCGCCGGGGCACTTGCCCTTCGCGATCGCGTTCACCGCGATATTGTGCATCGCGGTCGGCGCCGGCGCGGCAGGCGCGCTGAACCAGTGGTTCGAGGCGGACGTCGACGCGCGGATGAAGCGCACCCGCGACCGGCCGCTGCCCGCGGGGCGGATGGACCGCCAGTCGGCGCTGCATTTCGGCATCGGCCTGTCCTTCTTCTCGGTGCTGCTGCTCGGCCTGGCGACCAATTGGTTCGCCGCGGCGATCCTGGCGGTGTCGATCCTGTTCTACGTCGTCGTCTACACGATGTGGCTGAAGCCGAGGACGTCGCAGAACATCGTCATCGGTGGCGCCGCCGGGGCGTTTCCGCCGCTGCTCGGCTGGGCGGCAGTAACCGGCGACGTGACGCTGCTGCCGGTGCTGCTGTTCGCGCTGATCTTCTTGTGGACGCCGCCGCATTTCTGGGCGCTGGCGTTGTTCGTCCGCTCCGACTACGCCGCCGCCGGCTTTCCGATGCTGCCGGTCGTCGCCGGCGAGCGGGTCACCCGCCGCCAGATCCTGCTCTACAGCGTGGCGATGAGCGCGGTCGCGGTGCTGCCCTGGGCGCTCGGCCTGACCGGCGCGCTGTACGGGGCGACGGCGGTGGCGCTGAGCGCGGCGTTCACGCTGCTGGCGCTGCGCGTCGGCCTGTCGCGGGTCGTCGATCCGGCGGCGATGCGGGCGGAGCGGGCGCTGTTCAAATTCTCGATCGCCTATCTGTTCCTGCTGTTCGGGGCGCTGGTCTTCGACCGGCTGCTGCTGGCATGACTGAGCCGGACGACACCGACCGGATCCGGGCGCGGCAGCGGTCGCGGGCGCTGGTCACTGCGCTGTTGCTCGGCGGGCTGGTCGTGCTGTTCTATTTCATCGCCATGGCCAAGATGAGCGGGTCATGACCGATCTAACCGTCCGCAACCGCCGCAGCGCGATCGCCGCCGCCGTGCTTGTCGTCGGCATGCTCGGCCTCGGCTATGCCAGCGTGCCGCTGTACCGCCTGTTCTGCCAGGTCACCGGTTTCCAGGGGACGACGCAGCGCGCCGCCGCTGCCCCGGCGACCAGCGCGGTGTCGACCCGGATGGTCCGCGTCCGCTTCGATTCCAACACCGCGCCGAACCTGCCGTGGGAGTTCAAGCCGGAGCGCGAGACCGACGACATCGCCATCGGCGCGCGCGACATGGCGTTCTTCGTCGCCCGCAACACGTCCAGCCACGAAGTGACCGGGACGGCGACGTTCAACGTGTCGCCCAGCACGGCTGGCAAATATTTCACCAAAATCCAGTGCTTCTGCTTCACCCAGCAGACGCTGAAGCCCGGTGAGACCGTACGGATGCCGGTGATCTTCTTCGTCGACCCGAAGATCCTCGACGATCGGGACGCGGACGATATTCAGGAAATCACGCTCAGCTACACGTTCTTCCCGGTGGACCCGGCGAAGGCCGGAAGCTAGAGCGGGTCGGAATCAACAAAGGGGTCTTCAGACAGATGGCCGGCGCCAAGAACCACGACTACCATATCCTGCCTCCCAGCCCGTGGCCGCTGATGGGCTCTTTCTCGGCGCTGGCCATGGCGGTGGGCGCGGTGATGTGGATGCATTCCGCCGCCCATGGCGGAAGCATTTTCCTGCTGGGCGTCGCCGGCGTGCTCGCCACCATGTATCTGTGGTGGGCGGACGTGGTGCGCGAAGCCAATGCCGGCGATCATACCCCGGTGGTGTCGCTGCACCTGCGCTACGGCATGATCCTGTTCATCGCGTCGGAAGTGATGTTCTTCGTCGGCTGGTTCTGGGCGTGGTTCGACTTCGCGCTGTTCCCGGCGGCGGTCGAGTCGGTCGGCGGCGTCTGGCCGCCCAAGGGCATCGAGGTGATCGATCCGTTCGCATTCCCGCTGCTCAACACGCTGATCCTGCTGTGTTCGGGCACCACCATCACCTGGGCGCACCATTCGCTGATCCACGGTGACCGCGAAGGGCTGAAGAAGGGTCTGTGGCTGACCATCCTGCTCGGCGCGCTGTTCAGCAGCATCCAGGTGTTCGAGTACATCCACGCGCCGTTCCCGTTCAAGGGGCTGAACTACAGCGCGGCCTTCTACATGGCGACCGGGTTCCACGGCTTCCACGTGCTGGTCGGCACGATCTTCCTGATCGTCTGCCTGATCCGCACCTACAAGGGCGATTTCACCCCGCGCCAGCATTTCGGGTTCGAGGCGGCGGCCTGGTACTGGCACTTCGTCGACGTCGTCTGGCTGTTCCTGTTCATCACCATCTATGTCTGGGGCAGCGCCGGCGCACCGATCCACGGCGGCTGATACGCTTCCCGGTCTCGCCCGAGCATCGTTGCGGGGGCTATGCCCCCGCTGCGGCGCCAAGACGCTGTTCGCCGGCGTCGTCGGCTTCGCGCCGCGCTGCCGGCCGTGCGGGCTGGACTATTCGGCGTTCAACGTCGGTGACGGACCGGCGGCACTGCTGACCCTGTTCCTTGGCGGGTTGGTCGTTGGCCTGGCGATCGCGCTGGAGCTGATCTTCGGCCCGCCCTTCTGGGTGCACGCGCTGCTGTGGGTGCCGATAACCGCCGCGCTGGTCGTCGGCGCGCTGCGGGTGTCGAAGGCGGCATTGCTCTATTCCGAATATCACAACGACGCCGGCGAGGGGCGACAGGGCGGGGCATGAAGCGGCTGCCGCTCATCCCGACGATCGTCGTCGCGCTGGCGGTGGCGTTGATGATCGGCCTCGGCATCTGGCAGTTGCAGCGGGCGCAGTGGAAGGCGGGGCTGCTCGCCAGCTACGCCGCCGCGCACGACAAGCCGCCGGTCGCCTACCCCACCGTGCCCGACCCGCGCGACGCGCCGCTGTTCCGGCGGAGTAGCGCGATGTGCGTTGCGGTCGTCGGCTGGCGGTCGACCAGCGGGCGCAACCTGGCCGGGGCGCCCGGCTGGTCGCACATCGCCCAGTGCCGGCGCGGGGCGGAAGGGCCGGGGTTCCAGGCGGTGATGGGCTGGTCCGACCGGCCCGACGACCCGGCGTGGACGGGCGGACTGGTTTCCGGCGTCATCGCCCCCGACAGCCGGCATGTCATCCGGCTGGTCGCGAGCGAACCGGCGCCGGGCCTGCAAGCCTCCGCGCCGCCGTCGCCCGACGACATTCCCAACAACCACCTGTCCTATGCCGTCCAATGGTTCCTGTTCGCCGGTGTCGCGACCGTCATCTACGTGCTGGCGCTGCGCCGGCGGGGCTGAGGCGGCGGCGGCGCGGCGCAGCGGCGTTGCGATGTGCGGCCAGCCCGGCTAAGCGCCCGCCATGCGCTATATCAGCACCAGGGGGGCCGCGCCGCCGCTCGACTTCGAACAGGTGACGCTGGCAGGGCTCGCGCCCGACGGCGGCCTGTACCTGCCGGAACGCTGGCCGGCCTTTTCGGCCGACGCGATCGCGGGGCTGGCCGGCCTGTCCTATGTCGACACCGCCGTCGCGGTGATGAAGCCGTTCGTCGGCGATGCGCTGGACGAGGCGGCGCTGCGCGCGCTGTGCGAGCAGGCTTACGGCCGCTTCTCGCATGCCGCCGTCACCCCGCTGGTCCAGCTTGACGAGCGGCAGTGGCTGCTGGAGCTGTTCCACGGCCCGACGCTGGCGTTCAAGGACGTTGCGCTGCAACTGCTCGGCCTGCTGTTCGAGCGCTTCCTGTCCAGCCGCGACACCCACCTGACCATTGTCGGCGCGACCAGCGGCGATACCGGATCGGCGGCAATCGACGCGATCGCCGGGCGTGCCAAGGTTGACATCTTCATGCTCCACCCGGAAGGCCGGGTATCCGACGTGCAGCGCCGCCAGATGACGACGGTGTTCGCGCCCAATGTCCACAACATCGCGATCGACGGCAGCTTCGACGATGCGCAGGCGCTGGTGAAGGCGATGTTCGCCGACCGCGATTTTGCCGGGCGCTTCGCCCTGTCGGCGGTCAATTCGATCAACTGGGCGCGGTTGATGGCGCAGGTCGTCTATTATTTCTACGCCGCCGTCCGGCTCGGCGCGCCGGGGCGACCGGTCGCCTTCTCGGTGCCGACCGGCAATTTCGGCGACGTGTTCGCCGGCTATGTCGCGGCGAAGATGGGCCTGCCGATCGCCCGGCTGATCGTCGCGACCAACGTCAACGATATCCTTCACCGCGCGCTGTCCAGCGGCGACTATTCGACCGGCACGGTGACCGCGACGGCGACGCCGTCGATGGACATCCAGGTCAGCTCCAATTTCGAGCGCCTGCTGTTCGACCTGGGCGGGCGCGACGGCCAGGCGATGGCGGCGCAGATGCACGGGTTCGAGGCGACGAAAGCGATGCGGCTGACCGACGCGCAGTTGAGCGGCGCCGCCGGCCTGTTCGCCAGCGCGCGGATCGACGCCGACGACATGGCGCTGGCGATGCGCTGGGCGAACGAGGCGGCCGGGCAGGTGATCGACCCGCACAGCGCCGTCGGCCTCGCCGCCGCCCGCGCCGCCGATCTCGATCCGGCGATCCCGCTGGTCACGTTGGCCACCGCGCATGCCGCCAAGTTCCGCGACGCGGTTGAGCGCGCGACCGGCAGCCGGCCGACATTGCCGGCGCGGGTCGGCGACCTGTTCGCTCGCGCCGAGCGCTGCGTGTCGCTGCCGGCCGATCTTGGCGCGGTCACCGCCCATATCGCGGCGCACGCCACGCCGCGGTGACGCTCACCACCCTCATCGGCGAGCCGTGGGCCGACTACGGCCTGGTCGACAGCGGGCATGGCCGCAAGCTGGAACGCTATGGCCGGTTCCGCTTCATCCGGCCGGAACCGCAGGCGCTGTGGCCGCCCGCCGCATCCGACTGGCGGGCGGATGGCGCGTTCATCCCCGGATCGGACGAGGACGGCGGCGGGCGCTGGCAGTTGACCGGGCCGGTGCCGGACGAAGGCTGGCCGCTTGGCTGGAACGAGGTGCGTTTCCAGGCCAACTGCACGCCGTTCCGCCACCTCGGCTTCTTTCCCGACATGGCGCCGGTGTGGACGTGGATGCGCGAGCGGATCGCCGGGCGGGCGCCGTCGTCGGTGATGAATCTGTTCGGCTATACCGGCGTCGGCACGCTGGCGCTGGCGGCGGCGGGGGCGCACATGGTCCATGTCGACGCGTCGCGCAAATCGGTGGACGCGGCGCGGGCCAACGCCATCCTGTCCGGTCAGGCGGCGGCGCCGATCCGCTGGCTAGTCGACGACGCGGCCAAGTTCGTCGCCCGCGAGGTGCGGCGCGGCCACCGTTACGACGGCATCATCCTCGACCCGCCGAAATATGGCCGTGGCCCGGCGGGGGAGGTGTGGCGGCTGGAAGAAGGGCTGCCCGGCCTGATCGCCGATTGCCGCCGGCTGCTCGACGCCGAATCGCGTTTCCTGTTCCTGACCGTCTACGCTGTCAGGATGTCGGCGCTGGCAATCGGCGAATTGCTGGCACAGGCCTTTGCCGACCTGCCCGGCCGGGTCGAGGCCGGCGAGCTGGCGGTGCGCGAGGAAGCGCGCGGGCTGCTGCTGCCCACCGCCATCTTCGCGCGCTGGACGGCCGACTGAGCCACGAGCGGACGGCGTTCCGCCGTCGCCGCCGCAAGCCGGATCGTGGCGATGCCGTTCCTACTGCCCGCTAAAATGGTGCTAGGCCGGTATGATAGGCGTGGACAAGCCTCATCCTTTCGTCGCATAGTCAAGCCAGTTCGCTGCGTTCCCTTCGCGGCGATTTCTGGCGGGTTCCGTTCAAAGGGGGGAACTGGGAACGGAACCCGCTTTTTTCGACGGTCGACGTTCGACGGCTGTGCGCCGTAGCTACGCGTTCTCTCGGCACGGCGTTCAGGCGGGAAGGCGCGGGCCAGCGCCAAGCCCGGAATCCGTGGCGTCGAGGCCGAACGGAAAGGCGTGACGACGGATCAGCCGGCGGTGTCGGCGGTCTTGCGCCGGCTGGCGGGCTTCTTCACCGTGGCGCCGGCCTTGGCGCGGGGGGCCTTGGCCGGGGCGGATGCGGCCTTTGCCTTTGCGGCGGCGGGGCGCTTGCGGCCGAGACCCAGCTTCTGCGCGACGAGGCGGCGCTGTTCCGAATAGGCAGGCGCGACCATCGGATAGCTGCTCGGCAGGTTGTAGCGCTGGCGGTATTCCGCTGGCGTCAGGCCATGGCGGGCGAGATGTCTCTTCAAGGTCTTGTATGGTTTGCCGTCGATCAGGCTAAGAATATAATCGCGTGATCCCAGGCTCTTGCGGACCGTGACTGCCGGCTGGACTTCCGGTGCATCAGGTTCGGTGGAGGCCGGCGCATTGATGTCGGTCAATGCCGCATGCGTCGCCTTGATCAGTGCGGCCAGTTCGGCGCTCGGCACCGAATTGTTGGTGACATAGGCACTCAACAAGTCGACGGTCAGCATGGTGAGATCTGTCTGTTCGGTGTCGGCCATTATTTTCTACTCCGTATTCAGGGGCGGCACAGCACGGGATACTCCATAGGTCAGTCGAAAGGGGACGACCGACCAATATCGCCTGCCGATGCTTGCATGAAAATGCCGTATCTGTCGACCCGATCCGGCCGGATATATCGGAAAGACGGTGTATTCGGCGGCGAAGCATTGGTGAACCGGTGTCGAAGCGAACACCGCGAGTAGTCTTCGCTGGTGTTTATGAGTAGGCGCCGTCATCGATAGCTGCGCGGTCGCCGCCGGCCTTGCGGCCTACACCGGCGACTGCCGACGCGCGGCAGCCGGTCAGAAGCGGAAGCCGGCGGCGACCCCGTAGCGGCGCGGTTCCAGCGTGAAGATGTTGGTGAACAGCCCGGTTGACTGGTCGGTCACATACTGGCCGGTGATCGCGCTGTTATTGGCGAGATTCTGGATGAAACCGCGCACGAACCAGCGGTCTTCGGCGCCATTCAGCTGCACCTGCGCGTTCATGATCGCATAGCCCTGCATCCGGTCGATCTGGCCGTTGAAGATGCCGGCGTAGGACTCGCCGGTGTAGGTGATGTCGAAGCGGGGCACGAACGACATGCCGTTGGCGAAATCGGCGGTGTACTGGATGCCTGCCGAGAATTTGTAGCGCGGCGCCTGCGGCAACTGGTTGCCGCGGATGTTGACCTCCACCCCGCTGTCGGCGACCTGGAAGGCATTGGCCCCGAACAGACCGTCGACCACCGGCTGCAACGCCAGCAGTTGCGATCCGTTGGGCAGGGTGCTGGTGGCAAGCTGCTTAAGTGTTTCGCACAACGAGAAGGCGCCGGTCGCGCCCAGTCCGGGAATTGGCCCCGGCGCCTGCAGGCCAAACGCCTGGGTATTGACCAAGCCGACGAACATGTTGGCGCCGGCACTGTTGCCGGCCACCGTCGGCACCACCGCGCAGTTGGCGGCAGTCGCCAGATCCTTGATGATGACGACGTCGGACCGACCGCCGGACGGATCGCGGGTGTTGACCAGATATTTGTCGCCTGAAACCTTGGTGTGCAAATAGCTGAAGTTCAGGTTGACCAGCAGCCGGCGCACCGGGCTGACGATGGCTTCCGCTTCCAACCCGTAAATATTGGCGCTGACATTGTCGTTTACTGAAGTGCGTGAAACGATGCGGCTGAGCTGTAAATTCTTGTACTTGTAGTAGAATCCGGTGAGGTTCAGGCGCAGTGTGCCATTGAGGAACGTGTTTTTCGACCCGATTTCGAATGCATCGACCGTTTCAGGGCCGAATGTTTCCGACACGGTATCATCGGATAGTGGCGGATTGATACCGCCGGACTTGTAGCCGCGAGAATAGGACAAATAGAGTAAATTGTCGGATGTGATCTTATAGTCTATGACTGCGCGCCCAGTCATTCGGCTAAACCCCACGCGATTGACGGCAAATTCTTGTGTCCCCGGTGTTTTGGGATCGAAGTCGAGTGCCGCATAGTTCAATGCGTCTTTGAAGTCGGCTGCTCCGAAGGGGACTATCGCAAAGCGATTTGATCCCGACGCATCCTGCAGCAGGGTGGTGCGGGCGCGGTACAGCTTCTTGTCGTTGTTGTAGCGCGCGCCGAGGGTCAGTTTCAGCTTGTCGGAGAATTCCAGATAGGCTTCGCCGAACACGCCGTAGGATTTCAGCCGGAACAGGTCCGAATGATTGCGGTAGGTCGGCGTGCCGAAATAGCTGAGCGGCACCCCGAGCGGCGCCATCTGCGCCGACGTCGCCGCGCCGAGCAGGCCGGACGCGTAATCGATGCCGAACGAGCTGATATAGTAGCTGTTGTCGCGGGTCTTGCTGTCCAAGTACAGGCCGCCGATCAGGAAGTTGAACATGCCGTCCAGCTTGCTGTCGATATGCGCCTCCACCGAATATTGCCGGGTCGTCTGCTTTGACCGGTCGAAGTCGAGGCTGGTGTCGAAGCAGCCGATGCTGTGGCCGCCGTAGACGCCGGTGCCGGTCGGTTCCAGGTCCGACTGGCAGATGCCGCCGGCCGGGCCGTTGGGGATCAGCGCCTGGCGGACGGGGTCGAGGAATGGCGCAAGGCTGCCCGTCCGGCCATAAGCGTTCAGCGCCAGCAGGCCGGGGTTGGCGGCCAGCGAGTTCTGCACCGCGAGATTATAGTCGGAGCGCGAATCCACCTCGTTCTTGGCATAGCCGCCGGTGACGGTCAGGCTGAACGCGTCGCCGAGCTGCTGGTGGAACTTGCCCATGACCTGAATTTCGCGGGCATAATAGGTCGGCTTGAAATCCGTGTTGACGGTGCGCACCCCGGCCGGGTTGACCGCATTGGAGAACACGTCCGGCCCATAGACGCTGCCCAGGCCGAACGGGGTGAGCGCGCCGCCGGACTGGATGGCGAGGAATTCGTTCGACACCAGCGTTGCCGGGAAGGTGGAATTGCCGTTCAGCGTTTCGTTCGCCAGCTTGTCCGGCAGGCAGCCGAGCACGCCGGTTGGGTCGCGGTGGCACAGCTGCTTCTGGATGCGCGAGCGGTCGTCTTTCTCGCGGAAGTAATAGCCCATCAGGTCAAGGGTGGTGTCGGGGCTGGGTTCCCAGCGGATCGAGCCTCGCAGCGCATAGAGGTCGCGGCCATCGATCCGGCTGTCGTCGTAGAGGTTATGGGTATAGCCGTCGCGGTTCAGATAATAGCCGGCGACGCGGACGCCGAGCGTCTCGCCGACCGGCAGGTTGACCATGCCGTTGACCTTGACCGAGTCGTAATTGCCGTATTCGACCGACCCGCTGGCGCCGAACGCGGACAGGCTGGGCCGCGCGGTGATGAAATTGACGACGCCCGACGTCGCGTTGCGGCCGAACAGCGTGCCCTGCGGGCCGCGCAGCACCTCCACCCGTTCCAGATCGAAATATTCGGTTTCGAACAGCCGGGTCGACAGCAGTGGCATATCGTTGACGTGGATCGCGGTGGCGGAATCGCAGGTGATGCCGACGCACAGGTCGCCGATGCCGCGAATGTTGAAGCTGGACGAGGTGAAGTTGGTCTTGGTGAAGGTGACGTTGGGCAGCGACAGTTGCAGGTCGGTGGCGTTGCGGATCTGCTGCTTCTCGAGCGTTTCCGCCGAGAAGGCGGAGACGGCGATCGGCACGTCCTGAAGCCGTTCCGACTGGCGCTGGGCGGTGACGACGATATCGGCGAGGCCGGTATCCGGTTCGCCGGCTGCCGGCGCGGACTGTGCCATGACCGGCGCCGCGACCAGCAAAGCGAACATGCTTGCGCCCAGAAGATCGAGTTTCCTCATCAGACCATCCTCCCCAATGGCGCCGGTCTCCCGGCCATCGCGCCTGGCACGTTATGCTGCAACATGTTGCGTGTAGATTGCGTTACGGTCAATGGGCGAGCCGCCGCCAAGTCATAGGGTTTCTGCGGAATTGCCGTTGGATAGCCACAATCGCGGCGGCGGGCCGGCGGATGCCGTAACGGCATTGCCTTGCTGCGCAAGAAAATGGGCCGGGCGACGAGATGCGGGCACTTCGGCGAACCGCGCCCGTCCAATCCGCGCGTGCGGGGCCGGATATGCGTCCGGAACGGGGCCGGCGTTCGGCGGCTTCGATTTCGGCGATTGCGGTGCTAGGCGCGAGGCAGAACAGGCAAGGAGTGATCGTGGGCGATCGACAGAAGGATGACGCGGCGCGGCCGCCGGTGCCGGCCGACGTGCTGGCGGCGGTGCGGACGCTGATCGAATGGGCGGGCGACGACCCGGCCCGCGAAGGGCTGGCCGACACCCCGGCGCGGGTGGCGCGGGCGTGGAAGGAATATTGCCGCGGCTATGACGAGGACCCCGGCCTGCACCTCAGCCGCACCTTCGAGGAAGTCGGCGGTTATGACGAGATCGTGCTGCTGAAGGACATCCCGTTCCATTCGCATTGCGAACACCACATGGCGCCGATCATCGGCAAGGCGCACATCGCCTATCTGCCGCGCGACCGTGTCGTCGGCATTTCGAAGCTGGCGCGGGTGCTCCACGGCTATGCGCGGCGGTTGCAGGTGCAGGAAAGGCTGACGGCGGAAGTCGCCAACTGCATCTGGGACAATCTGCACCCCCACGGCGTCGCGGTGGTGATCGAGGCGAGCCATGCCTGCATGACCGCGCGGGGCGTGCGGACCCCCGGTGTCGGCATGGTGACCAGCCGGATGATGGGCGTGTTCCGCGACGACGAGCGCAGCCGCAAGGAGGTGCTGGCGCTGATCGGGCGCTGCTGAGGGCGCGTTTCGCGACGCCCCCCAATTAAAGCAGCGGTACGTGCGGGGCCGAATCGATCGGCAGGTGGCCGGCGCGGCGCGGGTCGTCGAAGGTTTCGACCGCCCGCGCGATCGGCGCGAAGCCCTGGGCGCGGTAGAAGCCGAGCGCCGACGGGTGGTCTAGCGAGCAGGTCCGCACCCACAGCCGCTCCACGCCCGGCGCCCAGGCGCGGGTCATCGCCTGCGCCATCAGCCAGCGGCCGAGCCCGCCCCCGGCCAGTTCCGGCACCAGCCCGAAATAGACGATCTCGCAGGCGCCCGGCTGGCGGAAATCCAGTTCCAGCATGCCGACCTCGATGCCGTGGCGGTCGATCGCCGCGCAGACATGGACGGCGGGGTCGGCGAGGATCGCATCGAGCGCCGCGTCGGCGAGGATGAGGCGCGAGAACCACAGCCACGGCTCGCCGACCCGGCGGAACAGCGCGCGATAGCGTTCGCGCTCCGGCGCCGGCCAGCGGACCAGCCGCAGCGGCGAATCCGGCATCGGCCGGGGGCGCGGCCGCTCGCGCATTTCGAGGGTCGTGACGACCGCGGCGACCTGGCCGGCGGGAAGTGGCGTCAGTCCCACGTCGCCATCGGCGGCAGGCTCATCAGGATCGCGTCAACATTGCCGCCGGTCTTCAGCCCGAACAGCGTACCGCGATCGTAGAGCAGGTTGAATTCGGCGTAGCGACCGCGCCAGGCGCGCTGGCGGGCAAGGTCGGCATCGTCCCAGGCGGTGCCCATTCGCCGCCGGACGATCGGCGGGAAGGCGGCGAGGAACGCTTCGCCGACCGCGCGGGTGAACGCGAAATTGGCGGTGAAATCGCCTTCGAGATGATCGTAGAATATGCCGCCGACGCCGCGGTGGACCTTGCGGTGGGGCAGGTAGAAATAGTCGTCCGCCCACGCCTTGAAACGCGGATAGTGATCGGGGTCGTGCGCGTCGCACGCCGCCTGCAGCGCGGCATGGAAGTCTGCGGTGTCTTTCGCATAGGGGATCGGCGGGTTGAGGTCTGCGCCGCCGCCGAACCAGCGCTTCGTCGTCGTCAGGAAGCGGGTGTTCATGTGGACCGCCGGCACATGTGGATTCGCCATGTGGGCGACGAGGCTGATGCCGGTGGCGAAGAAGCGCGGATCGTCCGCCGCGCCGTGGATCGAGCGGGCGAATTCGCCATCGAAGGTGCCGCCGACGGTGGAGACGTTGACCCCGACCTTTTCGAACACCCGGCCCTTCATCAGCCCCTGCACGCCGCTGCCGCCGGGCGCGCCGGTCGAGTCAGTCCGGTCCCAGGGACGGTAGGCGAAGGCGGCGTCGCTGCCCGCTTCGCGCTCGATCGACTCGAATTCGGCGCAGATCCGGTCGCGGAGTTGCTCGAACCAGGCGCGGGCGGTCTGCTGTTCGTCGTCAAGGGCGATCATTCCGGAAATCCTTCTGTCTGCCGTAACGCCTCGGCGAGGGCGATGCCCGCGGACACGGCGAGATTCAAGGATCGAAGGCCGGGCCGCATCGGAATCCGCACGCGCAGCGCCGCCGCGTCGTGGACCAGATCCGGCGCGCCGCCGCTTTCGGACCCCATCAGCACGATGTCGTCGGCGGCGAAGCGCGTGGCGTGCAGCGGAGTCGCGCCATGCGCGGTGAGCAGCACCAGCCGCCCCGGCTGCGCCCGGCGGAATGCCGCCCAGTCGGCATGGCGGGTCATGTCGGCATGGGCGAGATAGTCCATGCCCGCCCGCCGCATCCGCGCGTCGGAGAACACGAATCCACAGGGTTCGACGATGTCGACCGGGACGCCGAAGCAGGCGCCGATGCGCAGAACCGCGCCGACGTTGCCGGCGATGTCGGGCTGATAAAGGGCGATACGCATCGGGAACCTTCGTGGCGTTGGGGTGCGGTTGCGGGGTGTAGCCGGTTAGCCGGTCAGAAATCTTGTTGGCAAATGCCTTGCGGCTTGGCTATCAGGCCCGCGACTGCCGGGGGTACAGGCGGCGGCGTAACAAGATGCGGCAACGCGGTTGCCGTGTCTTCGGCCGTCCTCCTGCCATGGCAGCACGCGTGATAAGGGGTCATGGCGCAAGGGCTGGTGAATGGCGACGCTTGAACAGATTGAACCGGGCGACATCGCCCAAGAAGACGGCGTCCGCCGACGCGACTTCCTGAATGTGGCGGCGGTCAGCTTCGCCGGGGTCGGCGCGGCCGCGGTCGTCGTGCCGCTGGTCACCCAGATGAACCCGTCCGCCGACGTGCTGGCGCAGGCGTCGACCGAAGTCGACATCTCCGCGATCCAGCCGGGGCAGGCGATCAAGACGGTGTTCCGCAAGCAGCCGCTGTTCGTGCGGCACCTGACGCCGAAGGAGATCGCCGAGGCCGACGCGGTGCCGGCGAGTTCGCTGCGCGACCCGCAGTCGCTCGAGGACCGGACCAAGCCGGGCAAGACCCAGTGGCTGATCACGATGGGTGTCTGCACCCACCTCGGCTGCGTGCCGCTCGGGGCCGGCGAGGGTGAGAATCGCGGTGAGTTCGGCGGGTATTTCTGCCCGTGCCACGGCTCGCACTACGACACTGCCGCCCGTATCCGCAAAGGCCCGGCGCCGAAGAATCTCGTCGTGCCCGATTACGTCTTCCGGTCGGACACCGTCGTCGAAGTTGGAGCAAAGGCATGAGCTTCCCTTGGGCCAAGCAATACGCCCCCACCAACCCGGTGATGAAGTGGGTCGATGACCGGCTGCCGCTTCCGCGTCTGGTCTACAACGCCGTCGGCGCCGGCTATCCGGTGCCGCGCAACCTGAATTATTTCTGGAACTTCGGTGTTCTCGCCGGGGTCGCGCTGACCATCCAGATCGTCACCGGCATCGTGCTGGCGATGCATTACGCCGCCAATGCCGGTGTCGCGTTCGATTCCGTCGAGCACATCATGCGCGACGTCAATTCCGGCTGGCTGCTGCGCTACGCGCACGCCAACGGGGCGTCCTTCTTCTTCATCGTCGTCTACATCCACATCTTCCGCGGGCTGTATTTCGGTTCGTACAAGGCGCCGCGCGAGATGGTCTGGCTGCTCGGCCTGGTCATCTTCCTGCTGATGATGGCGACGGCGTTCATGGGCTATGTGCTGCCCTGGGGCCAGATGAGCTTCTGGGGCGCGCAGGTCATCACCGGCCTGTTCTCGGCAATCCCGCTGGTCGGCGAGACGATCCACACCTGGCTGCTCGGCGGGTTTGCGCCGGACAACGCCGCGCTCAACCGCTTCTTCTCGCTGCACTATCTGCTGCCGTTCGTGATCGCCGGCGTCATCGTCCTCCACATCTGGGCGCTGCACATTCCCGGGTCGAGCAACCCGACCGGCGTCGAGGTGAAGGACGAGCAGGACACGGTGCCGTTCCACCCATATTACACCGCCAAGGACGGCTTCGGCGTCGCGATCTTCATGACGCTGTTCGCGATCATGCTGTTCTTCGCGCCGAACGCGCTCGGCCACCCGGACAACTACATCCCGGCCAACCCGCTTTCGACGCCGGCGCACATCGTCCCCGAATGGTATTTCTGGCCGTTCTACGCGATCCTGCGCGCCTTCACGGTCGACTTCATCCTGCCGGCCAAGCTGTGGGGCGTGCTGGCGATGTTCGCCGCGATCCTGCTGCTGTTCTTCCTGCCGTGGATCGACAAGTCGCCGGTTCGCTCGGCGACCTACCGGCCGCTGTACAAGAAGTTCTTCTGGGTGCTGGTCATCGACGTGCTGATCCTCGGCTATTGCGGCGGCGCGCCGGCGGAAGAGCCGTTCGTGATGCTGAGCCAGATCGCGTCGATCTACTATTTCGCGCATTTCCTGATCGTGCTGCCGTTCGTCGCCAGCATCGAGCGGACGCTGCCGTTGCCCGCTTCGATCACGGAGGCGGTGCTCGCCAAGCACGGGACCACGGTATCTGACGCCGACGGCACTGCCGCCGCAGCGCCGGCTGAATAAGGGGGCATCAGCACCTATGCTTCGTATCATTCTTGGAGCCATCGGCGCCGCATTCTGCGGTGTCCTGCTGATCGCCTTCGGCACCGGCGCCTACAACCACCTGACCGAGCCGGCCGCGGCGACGGTCGAGCAGGAGTTCCACCTGCAGCCCAAGGCGCTGCACCTGGCCAGCGACGGGCCGTTCGGCAAGTTCGACCGCCGTCAGCTCCAGCGCGGCTTCCAGGTCTACAAGGAAGTCTGCTCGGCCTGTCACTCGCTGCGCTTGGTGGCGTTCCGCGACCTGCAGGCGCTCGGCTACACCGAGGCCGAGATCAAGGCGATCGCCGACCAGTGGGCGATCCAGCAGCCGGCGATCGACCCGGAGACCGGCGAGGCGACGACCCGCAAGTCGATCTCGTCCGATCACTTCCCGCTGCCGTTCCCGAACGAGGTCGCGGCGCGGGCCGCCAACAACAACGCGCTGCCGCCCGACCAGTCGCTGATGACCAAGACGCATCACGGCGGCGCCGCCTATGTCTATTCGATCCTGACCGGCTATCAGGATCAGCCGCCGGAGCTGCTGAAGAAGTTCCCGGATGCCAAGACCGGGTCCGGGCTGCACTACAACCCGTATTTCGCCAACCTGAACCTGGCGATGGCGCCGCCGCTGAACGACGGGCAGGTCACCTATACGGACGGCACCGCGTCGACCGTCGACCAGATGGCGCAGGACGTGTCGGCCTTCCTGGTGTGGACGGCGGAGCCGAAGCTGGAGAACCGGCACAGCGCCGGCATCGCGACGGTGGCGTTCCTGATCGTCTTTTCGGTGCTGACTTTCCTGTCGTACCGGAACATCTGGGCGGGCAAGCCGCATTGATCGGATGACCCGCGCCGAATTGCAGGCGCTGGTCCGGACGATCCCCGACTTTCCGAAGCCGGGGATCCTGTTCCGCGACATCACGACGCTGTTGATCGACGGTCGCGGCTTTGCCGCCGCCGTCGATCGGATGGTCGCGCTCGCCCGGCCGCATCGGGTCGACGTGGTCGCGGCTATCGAGGCGCGCGGCTTCCTGTTCGGCGCCGCCGTCGCGCGCGCGCTCGGTGCCGGCGTGCTGCCGGTGCGCAAGGCCGGCAAGCTGCCGGGGCCGCGCATCGGCATCGACTATGCGCTGGAATACGGCACCGATCGGCTGGAAATCCACGAAGGCGCATTGCTGCCCGGCCATCGCGTGCTGTTGCTCGACGATCTGATCGCGACCGGCGGCACCGCGCTGGCCACCGTCCGCCTGCTGCGCGACGCGGGGGCGACGGTGCCGGCGGCGCTGTTCGCGATCGACCTGCCCGAATTGGGCGGTGCCGGTCGGCTGCGCGCGGACGGGCTGGCCGTCGACGCGCTGATGGCTTTCCCAGGCCATTGAGCGACAAGGCTTAATTCATCCTTAGCCCGGAACGGCTATCGCGGCGGCAATATGGTCGCCGATCTTTCGATGACGCTTGCGCGATGGCTGGCCGCGGCGGCGATGCTGCTGCTGGCGGCGCCTGCTACCGCGCAGGGCGGGGGCGGGGAGATCGTGCCAACTTGCCGGATCGCGACGGCGGCCGACACCGGCGTGGCGGAGATGCTGCGCCGTCCGGCTGGGCCCTGCGCGCCGCTGGCGCGGGCGACGCGCGGCACGGTGTGGCTGGATTTCGGCGCGCCGCCGCAGCTTCGCGATGACCATGACCTGCACCGGCTGCTGATCGACAACCACCGCGTCCACCAGATCGACCTCTATCTCGCCCGTGGCGACGGCAGCGTGACGCACGAACGATACGACCCCGACACCGCGCTGCGCGGCTGGCGGACCGGCGGCTACCTGAGCATGATCGTACCCCCCAGCGCGCCGGTGACGCGGATGCTGGTGCGACTCGGGGATGTCGAGCTGATCACTTTCTCGCGCCCCACCCGGCTGATGCCGCTCTATGTGGATTTCCGGAGCGAGCGCCGCGACGCCGCGCTGTATGGGCTGGCGCTCGGCGTGCTCGCGCTGACCATCCTCGTCCATCTGGCGCTGTTCCCGGCGATCCGCCAGCGGTTCCAGTTGTTCTACGTCGCCCACGCCACCGTGCTGTTCGCCTATGCCGCCGCCTATTCGGGCCTGCTGCTGCTGGTCGCGCCGGGGCTTTCGGCCGATGGCGTGTCGCGGTTGATCTCGGCGATGCTGTCCGCCGCCACGGCGACCGGCCTGCTGTTCTCCACCGATTTCATCGAGCAGCGCTATGTCCCGCGCGGGCTGCGCTTCTACGCCATTGTCAGCGCCGCGGCCTCGGTCGTCTGCGCGCTGCTGCTGCTGCTCGGCCCCGATGCGCTGACCGCGCCGGTCTACGGCGCCGCCAACCTGGTCGGGATGAACGGGCTGGCGCTGGTCGTGCTGGTGCTGGCGGTCGGCGCGGCGCGGGGCAGCCGCACCGCCCGTGTCCTGGCCCTCGGCTGGGCGGTGCCGATTGCGATCGGCGTCACCTATCCGCTTCGCATCCTGGGGGTGGTGCCCGACGGGCTGGTCGACGACGGCGCGATGGTCGCGGCGGTGACGGTCGAATGCCTGATCCTGTCGCTGCCGGTGGTTGCGCGGATCAAGGCGATGCGGCTCGACCATGAACGGGTGCGCGAGCGTCAGTTGGTGCTGGAACGCCAGGCGGCGACCGACGCGCTGACCGGCCTCGCCAACCGGCGTGGCTTCGTCGCGGCGATCGAGCGCGCATTGCAGATCGGCGGCCCATCCAGCCCGGTGGCGCTGCTGATGATCGACATCGACCATTTCAAGGCGGTCAACGACCGTTACGGCCATGTCCGCGCCGATACGGTGCTGGCCGATCTCGGCATGCTGGTCGCCCGTGCCGCCGGGCCCGGGGCGATCGTTGCCCGCTATGGTGGCGAGGAGTTCGTCGTCGTGCTGATGGAGCTGGACCTGAAGCGGGCGCACACCATTGCCGAACGGATCAGGGCCGGGGTCTGTGCCGCCGGTGCGGACCTGCTCGATGTGACGGTCAGCATCGGCCTCGCTTGCGGGCGCTGCGACGCGATCGACCGGCTGATGGTCGATGCCGACCTCGCGCTCTACGATGCCAAGCGCGGCGGCCGGAACCGAGTCGAGATGGCGTCCGCGGCCAAGGCGTCGATCGCGGCGTAGAAGGTGTCCGTCGCGCGGGCCGGCGCTGTCCTAGGGTTTGTCCGCTTGAAGCGGAAACGGCACCGGCCCGCTCCCCCACCCGGCCTCCCAACGGCAGCATCATGTGGGAGGTCGGGTGGGGAGCGGGCTGGTGCCGCCTAAAGCGGACAGGCCCTAGGGCCGTCGGCGGACCAGCGCGATCGAGGTGAAGCGCATCACCGGCTCGTCATGCTGGTTGAACATGGTGACGCGCGAGCGGAACGAGCCCATGTCCGGCCGGCTGCGCGACGGTGTCACCTCGACCAGCTCGTTTTCCAGCCGCAGCGTGTCGCCGGGATAGACCGGCTTCAGCCAGCGCAGCTCGTCGACGCCCGGCGAGCCGAGCCCGGCATGCTCATGCGCCTTCAGGTCCTCGACGATCATCGCCATCGCCATCGCGCAGCTATGCCAGCCGCTGGCCGACAGCCGGCCGAAATGGGTCTTGGCCGCTGCTTCGTCCGACAGGTGGAACGGTTGCGGGTCGTATTTGGCGGCGAAGGCGATCACCTCCTCGCGGGTGACGTGGTACTGGCCGAAGCCGCGCTTCGTGCCGACGACCATATCCTCAAGATATTCCATCATGCCTGCCCCTTCGCCGCGCCTGCCGCCTGCGCCATCACCCGGTTCGCTTCCGCCTCCGCGACGATGTCCTTCAGGATGCACAGGCAGGCGGCCACGTCGCCCTGCGCGGAAGGGACCGCCTTGCGCAGGTTGATGAAGCCGTGGATGCTGCCCGCCGCCTCGCGGAACACGGTCGGCACCCCGGCGGCGACGAGCGCCGCGGCATAGGCGCGGCCCTGATCGCGCAACGGGTCCAGCCCGGCGGTGACGACCAGTGTCGGCGGCGTGCCGGCCTGGTCGGCGTGCAGCACGCCGTTGCGCCGGTCGCCCGGCACCGGGGCGTAATGGGTGCCGAACCAGCGCATCGCGTCGCCGGTCAGCAGGTAGCCGTCGGCGAAATCGGTGAGCGAGGGATAGTCCTCCGCCTCGTCGACGACCGGGTAGATCGGCCATTGCGCGATGACCGGCGCCGCCGCCGGCCGGTCGCGCAGCGCCTGCGTGGTGCCGATGGCGAGGTTGCCGCCGGCGCTGTCCCCGGCGAGGACCAGCGCGGTCACGCCGACGCCCAGCGCCGCCGGGCTGCCCGCCACCCAGCGCGCCGCCGCCTCGCAATCGTCGGGCGCCGCCGGGAACGGGTGTTCCGGCGCCAGCCGGTAGGCGACGGCGACGACCGGCAGGTCGAGCAGCCGCGCCGCTTCCGCGCAGAAGCTGTCATGCGACTCGAGATCGCCGATCACGAAGCCGCCGCCGTGGAAGAACAGCAGCACCGGCCCCGGCGTCCGGCTTTCGCGCGCGTCGTAGAGGCGCAGGCCGATGCCGTCCGGCGTCGCCAAGTCGCGGCGGACGGCAAGCGGCTCCGCCGGCGCCTCGGCGACCGCGATCATCGCGTTGAACGCCAGCCGCGCCGCCGGTGGGTCCAGCTCATGCATCTTCGGGCCGGGCACCGAGTCGAGCAGGGTCAGGAACGCACGGACATCGGGCCGGACGAAAGGCTGGGACATCGGCTTGTCACTCTCGGTTATCGGGCGGCCAGCCTAGGCGGGCGGCAGCGGCCCGTCCATCCGCCTGGAGTTTGTTCGCGTTATGCGGAACAAGCTCCGGCGCAACGCCGCCGAAACAAGGTCGATTGCGACTCTCCCCAGTTTTTCTAAATAGGCTATAGCCGTGCCGGGGCCTAAGAGGCCCAGGCTTGAATTGCAGGACGTATAGCCAATGGCTTCAGCCGTACATCAGGTGACCCGCGCAGAGGCCGCCGACACTCCTCCTCCCGAAGCGGTGGTGGTGCGCTTTGCCGGGGACAGCGGCGATGGCATGCAGCTGACCGGCGGTCAGTTCACCCTGTCGACCGCGCTGGCCGGCAACGACCTGTCGACCTTCCCGGATTTTCCGGCCGAGATTCGCGCGCCGCAGGGCACGACCTTCGGCGTCTCCGCCTTCCAGATCAATTTCGGATCGCGCGCGATCGACACCGCCGGCGACCAGCCGGACGTGCTGGTGGCGATGAACCCGGCGGCGTTGAAAACCAATGTCGGCGCGCTGAAGGACGGCGGGCTGGTCATTGTCGACACCGGCGAGTTCGGCCCGCGCAACCTGGCCAAGGCCGGGTATGAGGCGAGCCCGCTCGACGACGGGTCGCTGGCGCGCTGGCAGGTGCTGGCCTTCGACATTTCCGCGCTGACGCTTGAATCGGTGAAGCCGTTCGGCCTTGGCAACAAGGAAGCGCTGCGCTGCAAGAACATGTGGACGCTAGGCCTGGCGCTGTGGATGTTCGACCGCGACCGGCAGCCGATCGTCGACTGGCTGAAATCGAAATTCGCCAAGGCGCCGGAGCTGGCGGAGGCGAATATCGCCGCGTTGAACGCCGGCCATGCCTATGGTGAGACGGCCGAACTGACCGGGCCGATGAAGCAGCACCGGATCGCCGCCGCCCCGGCCGCGCCCGGCCTGTACCGGACGATCACCGGCGGCGAGGCGATCTCGCTCGGGCTGGTCGCCGGCGCGCAGCTGGCCGATCTGCCGATGTTCTTCGGCGGCTATCCGATCACCCCGGCGTCGGCGATCCTCCACCACCTGTCGCGGTTGAAGGAATATGGCGTCACCACCTTCCAGGCGGAGGACGAGATCGCGGCGGTCTGTTCCGCGATCGGCGCCTCCTATGCCGGCAAGCTGGGCGTCACGTCGTCGTCCGGCCCCGGCATCGCGCTGAAGACCGAGGCGATCGGGCTGGCGATCATGACCGAGCTGCCGCTGGTCATCGTCAACTCGCAGCGCGGCGGCCCGTCGACCGGCCTGCCGACCAAGACCGAGCAGTCCGACCTGTATCAGGCGGTCTACGGCCGCAACGGCGACGCGCCGTTGCCGGTCATCGCCGCGCGATCTCCGGCCGACGCGTTCGACTGCGCGATCGAGGCCTGCCGCCTTGCCACCCGGTTCATGACCCCGGTGATGCTGCTGACCGACGGCTATATCGCCAACGCGGCGGAGCCGTGGAAGGTGCCGGACATGAGCGGCTACGCACCGTTCCCGGTCGCCTTCCTCGACCATGTGCCGGACGGCGGGTTCAAGCCCTATGCACGCGACGAGAATCTGGCGCGGCCGTGGGCGCGGCCGGGCACGCCGGGCCTGCTCCACCGCATCGGCGGGATCGAGAAGCAGGACGGATCCGGCAACATCGACTATGCGCCGGCCAACCACCAGGCGATGACCAACCTGCGCAAGGCGAAGATCGACGGCATCGCCGCCCACATTCCCGAACAGACGGTGACGCTGGGCGACGGTGAGGGGCGGCTTGCCGTCGTCGGCTGGGGCTCGACCTTCGGGCCGATCCACCAGGCGGTGCGCCGGGCGCGCGAGCGCGGCCTGTCGGTCGACCATGTCCACGTTCGCCACATCTGGCCGTTGCCGACCAATCTGGGCGATCTGCTGCGCCGCTACGAGCGGATCATCGTGCCGGAAATGAACGCCGGCCAGTTCAAGACGGTGCTGCGCGACCAGTATCTGGTCGACGCCCGGTCGCTGGCCAAGGTGTCGGGTCAACCCTTCCGTATCGCGGAAATCGCGGCGGCTATCGAAAGTGCGCTCTCATGAACGAGATGACCTCCGTCAAGACGACGGTGAAGGATTGGGAAACCGACCAGGAAGTGCGCTGGTGCCCCGGCTGCGGCGACTATGCGATCCTGAAGGCGGTGCAGCGCACCCTGCCCGACATCGGCGCCCGGCCGGAAAACACCGTGTTCGTCAGCGGCATCGGTTGCTCGTCGCGCTTTCCCTATTACATGGCGACCTACGGCTTCCACACCATCCACGGCCGCGCGCCGGCGATCGCCACCGGCGTCAAGCTGGCCAATCCCGATCTCGACGTGTGGGTGATCACCGGCGACGGCGACGCGCTGTCGATCGGCGGCAACCACACCATGCACCTGCTGCGCCGCAACCTCGATTGCCAGATCCTGCTGTTCAACAACGAGATCTACGGCCTGACTAAGGGGCAGTATTCGCCGACGTCGCGGGTCGGCACGCGCAGCCCGTCGACGCCCTACGGCTCGGTTGACCGGCCGGCCAGCCCGTGCAGCTTCGCGCTCGGGTCCGGCGCGCGCTTCGTCGCGCGCGGCATCGATGTGCACAAGAACCTGCCGTCGGTGCTGAAGGCCGCCTATTACCACAAGGGCGCCAGCTTCATCGAAATCTTCCAGAACTGCATCGTCTACAATGACGACGTGTTCGCGCCGTTCACCGCCAAGGCCAACGCGGCGGCCGGGCAGGTCTGGCTGGAGGACGGCCAGCCGATGCTGTTCGCCGGCGGCACCCGCGGCCTCGCCCTCGACCCGAAGGCGCTGCGGCTGGAGATGGTCGACGTCGTCGACGGCGATTGGCAGGCGGCGGGCGTCATCGTCCACGACCAGACCAACAAGGGCATCGCCCAGATGCTGATCGACATGGACAACAGCGCCGGCTTCCCGGTGGCGCTGGGCGTCATCTTCAACCACCCGCGCCCCAGCTACGAGCGCGAGGTCGTCGCTCAGAACGAGGCGGCGGCGAAGGGCAAGGCGCCGGACCTGCAGAAGCTGGTCGCCCAGGGCCAGACCTGGATGGTCGACAAGGAGCCGCGCGCCGAATAGCCGGGCGGTTTCGCCTAAAGCGGACAAACGCTAAACGCTGGACCGCATGATCCGGTCGCGTAAGATGCCGTCATGAATGCGCAGCAGCCCGATCGGGACGGTCAGTTCCTGCCCAGAAGGCGCGGCGGCGCGGTCGGCTGGCGGCTGTGGTCGGCGCTGGTTGCGGCGCCGTTCCACCGCATGCTCGACCGCATCGACGCCGGGCTGGAAGCGGGTGCGATCGAAGCCTGGCTGCCCGACGGCTCGTACCGCATCCTCGGCGGCCGCGCGCCCGGCCCGGTGGCGGAGGTGCGGCTGAACAGCTGGCGGGCGCTGTTGCGGCTGGCCGGCGACGGGTCGTTCGGCTGGTACCGCGCCTGGGACAGGGGAGAATGGGCCAGCCCCGATCCGGTGCCGCTGTTCGCGCTGTTCATGCGCAACGCCCCGTCGCTCGACCGGGTGGCGCGGGCGCGGGGGCTTGGCCGATTGTTCGGCCGCCTGCGCCACTGGCTGCGCCGCAACAGCCGGAACGGATCGCGCCGCAACATCGCCTTCCACTACGACTTGGGCAACGCGTTCTACGCCGCCTGGCTCGACGAGACGATGACCTATTCGGCGGCGCTGTTCCAGGAGCCGATCCGCCCGGACGAGGAACTGGCCTATGCCCAGTTGAACAAGGTCCGCGCGCTGCTCGACCGGCTGGACCTGAAACCGGACCAGCATCTGCTGGAGATCGGCTGCGGCTGGGGCACGCTGGCCGAGATCGCGGCCGACGAATATGGCGTCGGCGTCACCGGCATCACCCTGTCGGCGGAGCAGCGGGCGCATGCGCTGGCGCTCAACCGCGCCAACGTCAACGCTGGGCGGGTGCGGATCGAGCTGACCGATTATCGTGACGTCGCCGGGACGTTCGACGCGATCGCCAGCGTGGAGATGGTGGAGGCGGTCGGCCAGGCTTATTGGGGCACCTATGCCGAGGCGCTGGCCCGCTGCCTGAAGCCGGGCGGGCGCGCCGCGATCCAGTTCATCGCGATCGACGACGCGATTTTCGACCGCTACGCCACCGGGGCGGACTTCATCCAGACCTGCATCTTTCCCGGCGGCATGCTGCTGTCGGAAAGCGCGTTCCGGGCGCTGTGCGAGCAGGCCGGCCTTGCCTGGCGCGATCGTCGCGGCTTCGGCCTGCACTATGCGGAAACGCTGCGCCGCTGGCGCGAGCGCTTCGACGCGGCGATCGAGGCGGGGCGGCTGCCGCCCGGCTTCGACGAACGCTTCGTGCGGCTGTGGCGTTATTATCTGATGTATTGCGAAGGGGGCTTTCGCGGCGGCGGCATCGACGTCGCGCAGGTGACGCTGGTCAAGGAGGGGGGATGATGCGGACCTGGCTGGGGGCGGCGCTGGCCGCCGGGCTGCTGGTGCTGCCGGCGGCGGGGATGGCGAAGGACGGCGTCCGGCTTACGCCAGACAAGGCCGCGAAGCTGCGCAACGCCGGCGCGGAGGTGCTGTTCTGGAGCCAGGCGGAGCGCGACGCCAACTTCCCGAACATGGAGCGGCTGTTCCCCGGCGATACGGTGGCGGCGTCGGACCACCCGCGCCCGTTGCCGGACGGGAAGCCGCTCGCCCTGGGGCCGGGGGACCCGGCCGGGGCGTATATGGTGGCGAACAACGTCGCCGGGCTGCTGGTCCTCCAGCATGGCAAGGTCCGGCTGGAGCGCTATGCGCGCGGCTTTTCGCGCACCGGGCGCTGGACCAGCTTCTCTGTCGCCAAGTCGCTGACCTCGACGCTGGTCGGCGCGGCGATCGCCGACGGATATATCGCTTCGGTCGACGACCCGGTCAGCCGCTACATCCCGGAGTTGACCGGTGCCGGCTATGACGGCGTGACCATCCGCCAGGTGCTGACGATGACGTCGGGCGTGCGCTGGAACGAGGACTATACCGACCCGAAATCGGATGTCGCGCGGATGCTGACCGAGCCGCCGCCGGCCGGGGTTGACCAGACCGTCGCTTATATGCGCGCCCTGCCGCGCGAGGCGGAGCCGGGGACGAAATGGGTCTACAAGACCGGCGAGACCAACCTGATCGGCGTGCTGGTCGCGCGCGCCACGGGTAAATCGCTCGCCGCCTATGCGGCCGAGAAGATCTGGCAGCCCTATGGCATGGAACAGCCGCTATTCTGGATGGTCGACAGCGGTGGCGGCAATATCGGCGGCTGCTGCCTGTCCGCGTCGCTGCGCGACTATGCAAGGATCGGCCAGTTCGTGCTCGACGGCGGCGTCGCCGCGGGGCGGAAAGTGGTGGCGGACGGGTGGTTCGCCGCCGCGACCCATGGCCAGGCCGATACCGGCGCGCCCGGCTACGGCTATGGCTATCAATGGTGGACCGAACCCGACGCCAGCTTCGATGCGCGCGGCATCTTCGGCCAGATGATCCATATCGACCCGGCGCGCGGGCTGGTGGTGGCGATGGTCAGCGCGTGGCCGAGGGCGACCGACCCGGCGTTGAGCGAAGCGCGCCGGGTGTTCGTCACCCGGATCAGCGCGGCGCTGGACGCTGGCCGCTGAGCCCGCCGGCGCGCGCCTTGCTGATCGAGATCATGCGCGGATCGTGCACCAGCTCGCGTAGTGCAGAGGTGTCGCCCTGATCGATCACGCCGTAGATCGGCAGGGCGGCGTTGCGCGGATCGGTGACGACGACCGTGTCGTGGGTATAGCGGTTGACCGTCGCTACCACCTGCGCCAGCGGCTCGCCCCGGAACACCAGAACCCCGCGCGTCCAGGCGGTCGCCTGGTCGACATTGGCTTCCTTCGTCTGCGAAATGAAGCCGACGCTTTCGCCGCCGTCGTTCAGCATGCCGAAGCGGACCTGTTCGCCCTTGCGCGCGCTCTTGACCACGGTGTCGCCGCGGGCGCCGTCGACCGACGGGCCGCGCAGCGCGATGCGGACGACGCCGCTGACCACTGTCACCGCCGCCTGATGCGGCGCGACCCTTACGTCGAAGGCGGTGCCGACCGCGCGAATCTCGCCATGCGCGACCTCGACGATGAACGGCCGGCGGCTGTCATGGGCGACGTTGAACAGCGCTTCGCCTTCAGTCAGGCGGATGCGGCGTTCGGCCGGGGTGTAGGCGAGGGCGACGCGGCTGGCGCCGCCCAGCGTCACCACCGATCCGTCGTTCAGCCGTAGCACCCGCCGTTCGGCGCGGTCAGCGGCGTATTCGGCGCCGCGCGGCGCTGGGGCGCTGACGTCCCGCGTCGACAGCCAGGCGCCGGCGCCGACCGCCCCCACCAGCACCGCCGCCAGGCCGGCTGCCAGCGGCCAGCGGCGCCGGGCAGCCGGTTCGGCGGCATGCTCGCCGGGATGCTGGAACCGGCCGAGCCACGCCCAGAACGCCTCCGCCTCGGCGCGGTCGTCGGGGTGAAGCGAATCCGCCCGCCCGGCGAGGACGCCGTCGAACACCGCGTCCGCGCGCGGGCCCAAGCGGTTGACTGGCGGTTCGTCGCGCATCATCGGTCCGTTCGCAGGGCGGCGAGCCGCTGATAGAGATGGGCGACGGCGTGGACCAGATGCTTCTGGACCATGCGGGGGCTGATCCGCAGCGCCTTGGCGATGTCCGCCGTCGACATTTCGTCGAAGCGGCGCATGACGAACACCCGCCGGCAGGGCGGCGACAGTTCGGCCAGCGCCGCGTCGAGCAGATGCTGCAGATCATCCAGGGTGCGGCCGTCCTCCTGCGCGGCGCGGACCGGCGGCGCCAGCGCTTCGTCGAACGGCTCGGCGGGGGCCGGGCGGCGGCCGCGATCGGCGATCAGGTTGGCGGCGATGCGGAACAGATAGGCTTGCGGCCGTTCGACCGGATGGGTGCGCCCGGCCTGGATCAGCCGTACGCAGGCTTCCTGCACCAGATCCTCCGCCTCCGTCGGATCGCTGACCCGCCGCGCGACGAAGGCGCGCAGCGCGGCGCGGCTGGACTCCAGCAACTCGGCCTCGATGCCGCTTGCACGGAGTGAATCGATCCGTTGCTGTGGCCTGCTCGCCATGCCTTGCATCCCCTGTCGTCAATGATGACGCTGGAGCCAGGGCGAAGCGAACTGTTTTTCGGCAACAGCGAAAATAAATCGCGCCACCGGGCGGCACGGCGGTTCGTAAACGCGCCCGCCGAACGTCATATCTAGACCGGGCCAAGGGGAAAGGGCCGGGCAGACGAAGGGGGAATCGCGTGAAATCAGGATATTTGCTGTCGGCCGCCCTGTGCGCCATCGCTTCTCCGGCCCTGTCGGCCGAGGCGCGCTATGCCATCGACCTGCCGGCGCAGACGCTCGATGCTTCGCTGTATCAGGTCGCGCGGGCGACCGGCGTCCAACTGATCTTCACCGACGAACAGATCACCCACCTGCACGCGCCGCGCGTCGCCGGACGCTATACGCTGGCGCAGGCGCTGAGCGCGGTGCTTGCCCGCAGCGGCTATACCTATCGCGTCACCGGCGAGAACAGTGTCCGCATCATCCGCGCCGACACGCCGCGGGTGACGCCGATTGCCTATCGGCAGGATGGCGAACCGGCGCCGACGGCGGCCGTTCCCGCCGCCGCTGACGCGCCGGCGCGCAACTCCACGCAGGAAGCGATCGCCGCGACCACCGGTGACGCGGATGCCGCCGCCGACATCGTCGTCGTCGGGTCGCGGATCGCCGGCAGCAAGGTGACGGCGGCGCTGCCGGTCACCATCGTCGACGCGCAGTCGATCTCGGCGACCGGCTCGCTGTCGGGCGACGAGCTGTTCCGCTCGATCCCGCAGATGGGCGACGTCAGCTTCAACAGCGCCTATCTGCCGAACAGCTCCAATTCGGCGCGCGGCGATGTCGGCTCGGTCAACCTGCGCAACCTGGGCGTCGGCAACACGCTGGTGCTGCTGAACGGCCGCCGGGTGGTCAACCACCCGACCAGCCGCGCCGACGACAATCTGGTGCCGACGCTGACCTACAACACCAACGCGATTCCGGTGTTCGGGCTCGAACGGCTGGAGGTGCTGCGCGACGGCGCGGCGGCGATCTACGGGTCGGACGCCGTCGCCGGCGTGGTCAACACCGTGCTGCGCACCAACTATAACGGGGTAATGGCCGAGACCCAGGTCGGCTATGCCGAAGACACCAGCATGGTCGAGCTCAACGCCAATCTGCTGGCCGGCACCGATCTGGGCGGGCGCGGCAACGTCACGCTGTTCGCCAGCTACGACCACCGCACCTCGCTCGACGCGCGGGACCAGGATTATACCGCGTCGGCCGACAAGCGGCCGCTGTTCGACGGCACCCCGTTCGAGGGGCTGAACGGACTGGACGGGCGCAGCACGATCACCCCGTGGGGTTCGTTCCAGACCTATGGCAACGTCCGGGTGCGGCAGGGCGCGACCAACCTGACCAACGCGTCCGGCCAGTTCCATATCCAGCCGGACAGCAACAGCGGCTGCCAGACGGCGTTGGCGGGCGGGCTGTGCATCGACGACGGCACGATCAGCGGCGCCGCCGACCGCAACCTGCGCTTCGACGCGGCCCACGCGTTCAACACCAGCGTGATCCCGGCGGTCAAGCGGCTGAACCTGTTCCTGAACGGCCATTACGACCTGACCGACAACCTCGAATTCTTCGGCGAGGCCGGGTATTATCGCGCCACCACCCGCAGCATCCAGGCGTCGACCGGCACGCTGAGTTCCGGGCCGCTCGTCATCCCGACGAGCAACTATTACAACCCGTTCGGTCCGACGACATTGCCGGACGGATCGCCCAACCCCAACCGCCTGCCGGGCATCGACGCGCCGGCGGACGGGCAGGCGATCACCCTCAGCAGCTATAATTTCGCCGATGTCGGCCCCAATGTCGTGAACGTGAAGAACGAGCAGTTCCGCCTGCTCGGCGGCCTCCGCTTCGAGGCGCTCGGTTTCAAGTGGGAAAGCGCGCTGGTCTATTCGGAGGCGACGGTCCGCGACCGGTCCGACGGCCTCAGCCAGACGCTGCTCCAGAAGCAGTTGGCGCTGGCCACGCCGGACGCCTACAACCCGTTCAGCGGCGGCACGATTGCCGATCCGGCCGGCGCCGACGCGACGCCGAGCCGCCAGGCGGCGATCGACGCGATCAAGATCACCACCACCCGCTTCAACAAGGCGACGCTGGCGATGGCCGACCTGCGCGGCAGCCGCGCTGATCTGCTGACCCTGCCGGGCGGCGATGTCGGCTTTGCCTTTGGCGGCGAGATTCGGCGCGAGACGCAGATCGACAACCGCGACCCGCATGTCGACGGCACGATCCAGTTCGTTGACGCGGTCAGCGGCTTCGTCAACGCCAGCGACCTGATCGGGTCCAGCCCGTCGCCGGACACCCGCGGCCGCCGCACCGTTGCCGCCGCCTATGCCGAGCTGGCGATCCCGCTGGTGTCGCCGGACATGGGGGTGCCGCTCGTCTACCGTGCCGAATTGCAGGTCGCCGGGCGCTACGAGCATTACAGCGACGTCGGGTCGGTGGCGAAGCCGAAGGTTGCCGGCGCGTGGGACATCGTCCCGGGCCTCAGGCTGCGCGGCTCCTATGCCCAGGGCTTCAAGGCGCCGAACCTGGAGCAGATCAACGCGACGGTGGTCACCCGGTCCAACACCCGCACCGACTATATCCGCTGCGAGGCGGACCTGCGCGCCGGGCGGATCGCCAGCTTCGCCGATTGCAGCCAGGGCTTCGCCACCTCCGCCCAGCGCTCCGGCAACCCGGACCTGAAGCCGGAAACCTCGACCACCTGGGGCGCCGGCGTTGTGCTGGAGCCGCGCTTCCTGGAGGACCGGTTGGGCCGGATGACCTTCACCGTCGATTACTGGAACATCCGGCAGAAGGGCATCGTCGGCCTGTTCGGCGAAGGCAACGCGCTGATCAACGACTATCTGGAGCGGGTTGGCGGCGGTGAGGACGCCAACGTCATCCGCGCCGCTCCGACCGCCGACGACATCGCGCTGTTCGCCGGCACCGGCCTGACCCCGGCCGGGCGGGTGCTGTTCGTCCGCGACAAATATGTGAACCTGCTGCCGCAGACGGTGTCGGGCGTCGACTTCGGCTTCTTCTGGAAGCTGCCCGATTTCGGCATCGGCACGTTCCAGCTCAGCGCCAACGCCGCCTATCTGCGCAAGTTCTTCCTGCAGCCGTCGCCGCCGATCCAGACGCTGATCGACGCCCGCGCCGCCGGCACGATCAACCCCGGCACGATCATCGCCGAGGCCGGCGACCGCATCCGACAGAGCGGCAAGCCGCGGTGGAAGGGCTCCGGCTCGCTGACCTGGACCTATGACCGGTTCCAGATCGGCGCCTACACCCAATATACCGGGTCGGTGGAGGATACCGGCCTGCTCGACCCGGCCGGCGTGCCGTGGGTCATCGACGATCAGATGACCTTCAACCTTTATGCGCAAGTCGAGGTCGGCGGCGACAGCACCGGCCGCTACCGGTTGCGGATCGGCGTGCGCAACCTGACCGACGCGAAGCCGCCGCTGTCGTCGGACGGCTATCTCGCCAGCCTCTACAACCCCTATGCGCGTTACTGGTACGCCAATTTCCGTGCGTCCTTCTAAGCGGGGCGCCGGGGTGCGGCGCGGTTTCCGCTGCCTTGCCGGGCTGCTGGCGATCACGCTGGCGGTCCCGGCCGGGCTCGTCGCCCAGACCGGGCCGTCGGGCGGCGACATCGTCGGCTATGGCGAGATCCACCATCCGACGATCGGCCGCGACGGCATGGTGGTCAGCCAGAACGCCATCGCCACCCGCGTTGGCGTCGAAATACTGCGCAAGGGCGGCAACGCGGTCGACGCGGCGGTGGCCACCGCCTTCGCGCTGGCGGTGACGCTGCCGCGCGCCGGCAATATCGGCGGCGGCGGCTATATGCTGATCCATATGGCGGCGACGCCCGACCGCCCGGCCCAGACGATCGCGATCGATTATTATGGCCAGGCGCCGCATGCGACGACGCCGGACCTGCTGCTCGACGCCGCCGGCCGCTTCGACCGGGAAAAGGGCTATTCGATGAAGGGCGTCGCCATCCCCGGCACCGTCGCCGGGCTGTGGGAGGCGCACCAGCGGTTCGGCAAGCTGCGCTGGGGCACGCTGATCGCCCCGGCGATCGCGCTCGCCCGCAACGGCGTGGTGCTGAGCGACGACGAAGCGAAGGCGACCGCCGAGCAGGCGAAGGCGATGGCCGACGATCCCGGCGCGATGGCCGCGTTCTTCAAACCCGGCGGCGCGCCTTACCAGCCGGGCGAGTTGTTCCGCCAGCCCGATCTGGCCTGGTCGCTGAAGCAGATCGCGGCGCGCGGCCGCGACGGATTCTACAAGGGGCCGGTGGCCGAACGGCTGGTCGCCGGGATCAAGGCCGGCGGCGGCATCATCGATGCGGCCGACCTCGCCGATTACCGTGCGATCGTCAGCCAGCCGATCTGGTCCGACTATCGTGGGCAGCGCATCGCCTACATGCCGCCGACCGCATCGGGCGTCACCGTCGCCGAGGCGATGAACATCCTGGAACATTTCCCACTGGCCGAAACCGGCTGGGGCAGCGCCGCGACGCTGCACACGGTGGCGGAGGCGGTGAAGATCGCCTGGTCCGACCGCCGGCTGGTCGGCGGCGCCCCCGACTGGAACACGCCGACCACCGGCCTGGCCAGCAAGGGCTTTGCCGCCGAGCGTGCGAAGCTGATCCAGCCCGACAAGACGCTTGGCGCGGCAACGCTGCCGGACGGCAATCCTTATCCGTACGAAAGCCGCGACACGACGCATTTCTCCGTCGCCGATGCGGCGGGCAATGCGGTGACCAACACCTATACCCTGTCCGCCTCCTATGGCGCGCATGTGGTGGCGCCGGGCACCGGCTTCCTGCTCAACAACTCGTTCGGCAACCTGGCCTGGGGGCTGCGCGGCGCCGGGCGCGAGGCGACGAAGCCGGTGCCGGGCAAGCGGGTCGGATCGACGATCACCCCGATCATCGTGTTCCGCGACGACAAGCCCTGGCTGCTGACCGGCACGCCCGGCGGCGGCTATATCATCGCGACGATGGTGCAGCTGCTGTCCAACGTCATCGACCACCGCCTGAACGTCGCGGAAGCGGCGCAGCGCCCGCGCATCAACCAGAGCGGGCCGGGCGCGCCGATCGAGCTTGAACCCGGTTTTTCGCCCGACATCGTACCGCTGCTGGAGGCAAGAGGGCATGCGGTGAAGTCCTCGGCGACGATGGGCAGCACCCAGTCGATCATGGTGACGAACGGGCTGTTCCTGGGCGCCGCCGACACCCGCCGCCCGGATGCGCTGGCGCTTGGCGTGCGCTAGGAAGGATCGGCGGCGCGGAGCGGATTCGGCCTCCGGCGCCGCCGCAACGAAGGAGCTGTGATGACCCGTCTTGCCCTGTCCGCCTGCCTGCTGATCGGCGCCTCTCCGCTGGCCGCCGCGCCGCTCCCCCCGGCCGAGAACGCCGCGATCACCGCCGATGTCGACGGGCGAGCCGGCGCTCTTGCCGACACCGCCAAGGCGATCTGGACCTATGCCGAGGTTGGCTATCAGGAGGTGAAAAGCTCTGCCCTGCTCCAGCAGGATCTGCGCAAGGCCGGCTTCACCGTCACCGCTGGGGTGGCGGGCATGCCGACCGCCTTCGTCGCCATCTTCAAGAACGGGGCCGGGCCGGTCATCGCCATCCTCGCCGAGTTCGACGCGCTGCCCGGTCTCGCCCAGACGACCGATCCGGTGGCGACGCCGATCGCCGGGCAGGCGGCGGGCCATGGTTGCGGCCACAATGTGTTCGGCGCTGCATCGATTACCGCGGCGATGGCGGTCAAGGACTGGATGGTCCGCAACAAGGTGGCGGGCGAGCTGCGCGTCTACGGCACCCCGGCGGAGGAAGGCGGATCGGGCAAGGTCTACATGGTCCGATCGGGCCTGTTCGACGATGTTGCGGCGACGCTGCACTGGCACCCCGGCGACGGCAACGCGGTCAGCGTCGGCAAGAGCCAGGCGAATATCAGCGGCAAGTTCCGCTTCCGCGGCGTCTCCGCCCACGCCTCTGCCGCGCCGGACAAGGGACGGTCGGCGCTCGACGGCGTCGAGATCATGGATGTCGCGACCAATTTCCTGCGCGAGCACGTTCCGCAGGGCACGCGCATCCACTACGTCATCACCGAAGGCGGCAAGGCGCCCAACGTCGTCCCCGATTTCGCCGAGGTCTATTACTACGTCCGGCACACCGACCCGGCGATCGTCAAGGCGGTGTGGCAGCGGGTGAACGACGCGGCACAGGGCGCCGCCCTCGCCTCCGGCACCAAGGTGGAGGTGGAGATCACCGGCGGCGTCTATTCGATGCTGGGCAACGACACGCTGGCGGCGGTGATGCAGCGCAATCTGGAGGCGGTCGGCGGCCCGGCATGGACGGCGGCGGAGCGCGGCTGGGCGGAAAAGCTTCAGCCGTCGCTGCCGACGAAGAAGGATCTGGCGTCGGCGGCGCAGATCCAGCCGCTCCACCGCCAGGATTCCGGCGGCTCGACCGACGTGTCGGACATCAGCTGGGTGTCGCCGACCGTCGGCCTGTCGACCGCGACCTGGGTGCCCGGAACCCCGGCGCATAGCTGGCAGGCCGTCGCTGCCAGCGGCGGGTCGATCGGCGCAAAAGGCGGCGTTGTCGCCGCCAAGGCGCTGGCGTTGAGCGCCGCCGAACTGTTCCGCAGCCCGGACACGCTCGCCGCCGCCCGCGCCGAGCTGGACAAGGCGCGCGGCGCCGATTTCAAATATCAGGCGATGGTCGGCGACCGTACCCCGCCGCTCGACTACCGCAAGCCGGCCGGAAATTAGGCGCGCGGAACAAAGGCCGCCCCGGCTGGGCTTACTTCGCGGGCGCCTGCGCTTCTGCCGCGCTGACTCGCCAGATGCGATCGCCGACGTCGTCGGCGACAAGCAGCGCGCCGGTCTTGTCGACGATGACGCCGACCGGCCGGCCCTGGGCGCGGCCCTTGGCATCGAGGAAGCCGGTCAGCAGGTCGACGGGCTTTACGCCCTTCACCGGATAGCCGTTGTCGCCGAACGGGACGTAGACGACCTTGTAGCCGGACGGCGGCTTGCGGTTCCATGATCCGTGCTCGCCGACGAAGGCGCCGTTGGCGAAGCGCGACCCGAGCTTGGCGTCGGTGGCGAAGGCCAGGCCGAGCGCGGCGACGTGCGCGCCGAGCGCGTAGTCCGGGCGTTTGGCATATTCCTGCAGGTCCGGCCTCTCCGGCTGTACCCGCCGATCGAGATAGCCGCCCCAATAGGTGTGGGGCCAGCCGTAGAAAGCAGCGAATTCGACACGGGTCAGATAGTCGGGCGACAGGTCGCCGCCCATCATGTCGCGTTCGTTGACGACGGTCCACAGCGCCCCGGTCTTCGGCTCGTAGGCGAGGCCGACCGGGTTGCGCAGGCCGGAGGCGAAGATGTTGTAGCGGCCGCTGGCGATGTCGACCTGCAGAATATTGGCGCGGTGGGTTTCCAGCTCCAGCCCCTTTTCGCCGATATTGCTGGCCGATCCGACGGCGACGAACAGCGATTTGCCGTCCGGCGCCGGGATCAGGTTGCGCGACCAGTGGTTGCCGCCGCCGGGCAGGCTGGCGATCTTCTGCGGCTTGGCGGTGATCTTGGTCTGGCCGACCTTGAACGGGTAGGCGACGATCGCGTCGGTGTTGCCGATGAACAGCCGGTCGCCGACCAGCGCCATGCCGAACGGCGAGTTGAGGCCGGTCAGCAGCACCGAGCGCGCCTCCGGCCGCCCGTCGCCGTCGGCGTCGCGCAGCAGGGTGATGCGGTTGGCGGAAGGGACGGCGGCGCCGGCGCGGCCGAGCAGCAGATTCATGACGAAGCCGGTGACGCCGCCGCCCTTGCGCGGCGGCGAATTGGTTTCGGCGACCAGCACGTCGCCGTTGGGCAGCAGCGTCATCCAGCGCGGATGGTCAAGGTCGCCGGCATATTCGCTGACCGTCAGTCCTGCCGCCGCCACCGGCCGGGCATTGCCCTGCCAGCCGATCGGCTTGGCGATATTGACTGTTGGGATCAGCTCGTTGCGCGGCGGCGAGATGGTCGGGCGCTGGCCGACGACCGCGTCGAACGCCAGCTTGACGTTGTCGCGGCGGCTGAGCAGCGCGACCGCGGCGGCCGCCGCCACGATCACGATCAGGATGAAGATCAGCAGCCTGCGGCTCATCGCGTTCGCTCCTTCCGGCCCGGGGGGCGCGGTGATGATAATGCGGTCGGGTTCAACGCCGCGTCGCCGGGACTTTAGAGTCTGATCGGCGTGTGGGGAAGCGGCTCCTGCCCCGGTCTCAATCCGGCCGACAGAGAGCGGCGATCAGCGTTTCACTCCTCCGGCAGCCGTTCGGCCCCCGGCGGGTGGAGGCGCAGCCGCGTCACCCGCCGCGCGTCGCCATCGACCACCTCGATGCGCCAGCCACTCGGATGGGTGACGATCTCGCCGCACTGGGGAATCCGCCCGGCGAGCACGAAGGTCAGCCCGCCCAGCGTGTCGACATCCTCGTCGACCTCCGCCAGCCGCACGTCGACGGTCTCGCCGACCTCCTCCAGCGTGGCGCGCGCGTCCGCTTCCCACTGGCCATTCTCGCCGTGGACCAGCGCCTCCGGCGCGTGCTCGTCATATTCGTCCTCGATCTCGCCGACGATCTCCTCGACCAGATCCTCGATGGTGACGAGGCCGTCGGTGCCGGAATATTCGTCGAGCACGATCGCCAGATGGGTGCGCGTCGCCCGCATCTCGGCCAGCAGGTCGAGCACCCGCATCGACTGCGGCACGTAGCGCGGCTGGCGCATCAGCGTGGCGATCGCCGCCGGGCGCTCCGCGCCGGTCGCCAGGATCGAGAACACGTCCTTGACGTGGATCATGCCGATCACCGTGTCCAGGCTGCCGCGGTAGACCGGCAGGCGGCTGTGGCTCGCCTCCGCGAACAGGGCGACCAGCGTGTCGAAGCTGGCGGTTTCCGACACGGCGACGATGTCGCCGCGCGGCACCGCGACATGGCCTGCGGTGCGCTCGCCGAAATGCAGCAGGTTGCGGACCATCTGCCGTTCGATCGGCGACAGGTCGCCGGCCGCGTCTGGCTCCGGGTCCCCTTCATGCTCCTCGATCGCTTCTTCGATCTGGTCGCGAAGGGTGGGCTCGCCCTCATTGCCGAACAGGCGCCCGAAAAGCCCATTGAACAGGCCACCCGTTTGCGCCGGATGGCCGCTGCTACTGGAATCGTCTGGCATCTAGCGAGCCGGTCAGCCCCCCTCGTCGGTGTCGTCATAAGGATCGTGCAGGCCGAGTTTCGCCATGGTTTCGCGCTCCATCGCCTCCATCGCCCCGGCCTCCTCCGTGCCCTGGTGGTCGTAACCTAGCAAATGATAGGTGCCGTGGACAATCAGATGTATCGCATGGGCGTCAATATCGACGCCGCGCGCCGCCGCTTCCGCCGCGCAGACCCCGTGCGCCAGCACGATGTCGCCGAGCAGTACCTCGCCGTCGTCGGTATTGGCGAGGGTGGCGAGCATGTCCGGCTCGACCATCGGGAAGGACAGGACGTTGGTCGGCTTGTCCTTCCCCCGATATTGCGCGTTCAGCGTGCGGACTTCGTCGTCGTCGGTCAGCCGAACGGCGACCTCGACGGAGAAATCGGCATCGGCGAGCGCGACGAATGGGCTGTTGCGGATCGCCGCCGTGACGGCGCGCGCGGCCGCGCCATCCCAGTCGGCGGCGGGCCATGCGGGTTCGGCCTGGACGGCTATGTCAAGCATTCGGGGCCTTCTCTGTGTCCTTCACGTGCGGCCGGGCGGGGCAGTCCCTCGACTGCGCTCGGGATGGACGGGGTTGAGAGTGCGCGCCGATGGCCGGAAGGCGACGCGTGATCGTGCCTGAAGCGCCTGACCAGCTTTCAGGGTTACGAATGAAACCGTCCATCCCGAGCGCAGTCGAGGGACGCACCGAAACCCCGCACCGCATCATTCATCCGGTCCCTCATAGGCCTGGACGATCCGCCCGACGATCGGGTGGCGCACCACATCGGCGGCGCCGAAGCGGACGACGGCGATGCCGTCGATCCCTTCCAGCCGCCCGACCGCGTCGGCAAGGCCGGACTTGCCGATGTCCGGCAGGTCGACCTGGCGCGGGTCGCCGCACACCACCATCCGGCTGTTCTGGCCGAAACGGGTCAGGAACATCTTCATCTGCGCCGGGGTCGTGTTCTGCGCCTCGTCGAGGATGATGAACGCGTCGGACAGGGTGCGCCCGCGCATGAAGGCGATCGGCGCGATCTCGATCTCGCCGCTGGTGATCCGCCGCTCGACCTGCTCGTTGGGCAGCATGTCGTAGAGCGCGTCGTAGAGCGGGCGCAGATAGGGGTCGACCTTCTCCTTCATGTCGCCGGGCAGGAAGCCCAGCCGCTCGCCCGCCTCGACCGCCGGGCGCGACAGGATCAGCCGGGTGACCGAACCCTGGATCAGTTGCTGCACCGCCTGGGCCACCGCCAGATAGGTCTTGCCGGTGCCCGCCGGGCCGAGCGCGAAGATCACATCGTCGTGCCCCAGCGCCTCCATGTAGCGGATTTGCGTGGCGGAGCGCGGGACGATCGTCTTCTTGCGGGTACGAATCATCACGCTCGGCGGCTGCGACACGTCGGCGCGGATGATCCCGTCCAGCGTCGGCTCGGTCGACATCTGGATCACCGCGTCGACGGTGCCGGTATCGATAGGCTCGCCCTGAACGATGCGGTTGTAGAGGCCGGTCAGCACGTCGCGCGCCCGCGCCGCCGCTTCCGCCTCTCCCTCGATCTGCAGCTTGTTGCCGCGCGCGGCGATGTAGACGCCGAGCCGGTTCTCGATGGCCACCAGATTCTGGTCGTAATGGCCGAACAACTGGCCGAGAAGCTGGGGACGGTCGAACACCACCTCCAGCCGGGCACGCTCCCCCGCCTGGGCGGGCACTGGCTTACGGCTCATCCGGACCTTTCATTGGCACGAGTCACGATCCGCAAAATGGGGCGGCGCAGCCTGAAAATCCAGCGCCATCGCGCGCGCCGCGCATAATCGGCCGGCCGCCCGATGCGGCCGGGCCACAGTTGCGGGCCGCCGATCAGGCGCGCGGCAGGGTGCCGCACGCTTCGCCGCTCAGGCTGTTCGGCCCCGCCGCAACGATATCGACCTCGACCAGATCGCCGATCGTGCCGCCGATCAGGTGCACCGATTGCAGCCAGGGCGATTTGCCGATCCACTGGCCGGGGAGCTTGCCCTTGCGTTCCAGCAGCACGCTGGTCCGCCGCCCGACGGTTGCTTCGTTGAACGCCATCTGGCGGGCGTTGATCGCCGCCTGCAGCCGGCGCAGCCGCTCGTCCATCACCTCGGGCGCGATCTGGTCGGCCATGGTTGCCGCCGGGGTGCCGGGGCGGGGGGAATATTTGAAGCTGTAGGCCTGTGCGTAGTCGGCGCGGTCGACGATATCCAGCGTCGCCGCGAACTCGGCCTCGGTCTCGCCCGGGAAGCCGACGATGAAGTCGCCGGACAGGGCGATGTCTGGGCGCGCTGCCCGCACCCGGTCGATGACCCGCAGGTAGCTGGCGGTGTCGTGGCTGCGGTTCATCGCCTTCAGCACCCGGTCGCTGCCCGACTGCACCGGCAGATGGAGGAACGGCATCAGCTTGGCGATGTCGCGGTGCGCGGCGATCAGCCCGTCGCTCATGTCGTTGGGGTGGCTGGTGGTGTAGCGGATGCGGGCGATGCCGGGGATCAGCGCGATCGCCTCGATCAGGTCGTGCAGCCCGCGCCCGGCTTCGTCGGCCCAGGCGTTGACGTTCTGGCCGAGCAGGGTGATTTCCTTCGCGCCGGCGTCGGCCAGCGCCTTCGCCTCGTCGACGATCGCCGCCCACGGCCGGCTTATCTCCGCCCCGCGGGTGTAGGGGACGACGCAATAGGTGCAGAATTTGTCGCAGCCCTCCTGCACGGTCAGGAAGGCGCTGGGGCCGCTGCGGCGTCGGGCGGGCAGGGCGCCGAACTTCGAATCGGCCGGCATGTCGGTGTCGACCGCGCTTTCGCCGCGCGCCGCCCGCGCGACCAAGCCGGGCAGATGGTGGTAGGCCTGCGGGCCGACGACGATGTCGACATCGCGGGTCCGGCGCACCACTTCCTCCCCCTCCGCCTGGGCGACGCAGCCGGCGAGAGCGACCATCGGCCGGCTGCCGTCTTCCCGGCGCAGGCGGCCGATGTCGGAATAGACCTTGTCGACCGCCTTCTCGCGGATGTGGCAGGTGTTGAGCACCACCAGATCGGCGTCGTCGGCACCGGCCGCCGGCGTCATCCCCTCGGCGGTGAGCAGTTCGGTCATCCGCTCGCCGTCATAGACGTTCATCTGGCAACCGAACGACTTGACGTGGAAGCGGCGGGGAAGCGGGCGGTCCATCGGCGGCGCTATAGGCCCGCCTTGCCGCCCTGGGAAGCCGACAGCGCCGTGCGGATCCGCTCGCGCGCTTCATGAGCAATCGCCTTGCGGTCGCCGATCGGCGCCGGGTCGAATGGCTCCAGCCAGCGGATCGTTACCGCGAAGCCGCCGGGCCGGGCGAGCAGCCGCCGGGCATTGTCCAGCCCCGGTTCGTCGCCGACCCAGGCGACGGCGGCGCTGTCCGGCCCGAAATCGAGCAGCACTGGCTGGATGCGCATCGGCCGGGGCGGCGGCGCCATCACCGCGAACAGCGCCGGCTTGAACGGCAGCAGGCCATGGCCGTCGGTGGTCGTCCCTTCCGGGAAGATCGCAATTGGCTGGCGCGCGTCCAGCGCGGCGCGGATCGCCGCCACCTGCGCGCCGACGTTCAGCCGATCGGCGCGGGCGACGAACACCGTGTTGTTCAGCCTGGCCAGCCAGCCGACGATGGGCGCCCGCGCCACTCCGTCGTGGGCGACGAACGCTGCGCCGCTCGCCCCGCCGAGGATGCAGATGTCGATCCAGCTCAGATGGTTGGCGACGTAGAATACGTCCGCTTCCACCCGCGCCCCGTTCGTCGCCACCCGCGCGCCGCAGATGCGGGCGACGGCGCCCAGGAACCGGCGCGGCCAGGGCGATGGCCGCCGCGCCAGCCGCCAGGCGAGGTGGAGCAGCAGGCAGAGGAAGATGAGGATGAGCAGAGCGGCGAGGCGCGCCAGCGCCCGGATGCCGCCCAGCGGGTCAGCCCTTGCGATCGAGGCTGACGCCATACAGCTCCATGCGGTGGTCGACGAGGCGATAGCCCAGCCGCTCGGCGATCAGCCGCTGCAACTGTTCGACTTCGGGGTCGACGAACTCGATGACCTTGCCGGTCTCGACGTCGATCAGATGGTCGTGATGCGCCTCCGGCGCCGCTTCGTAGCGGGCACGGCCGTCGCCGAAATCATGGCGTTCGAGGATGCCGGCTTCCTCGAACAGCCGGACCGTGCGGTAGACGGTGGCGATCGAGATGCCCGAATCGATCGCCGCCGCGCGGGCGTGCAGCTTCTCCACATCGGGATGGTCGTCGGACTCCGAAAGCACACGGGCGATGACGCGCCGCTGCTCGGTGATGCGGAGGCCCTTTTCGGCGCAAAGCGCTTCTACGTCGATGGTCCGGCTCATGGCGATTGTGTAGCCGCTTTCCTGCGGTTGGCAAAGCCGCCGGAAAGCGTCCGGCGGCTTCGCGGATCGATCTAGCGCTTGCGGCGCTGGGTGCCGAGGCCAATCTTCTTGGCCAGCGAGCGGCGCTGTTCGGCGTAATTCGGCGCAACCATCGGGTAATCAGACGGAAGGCCCCATTTGGCGCGGTACTGGTCCGGGGTCATCTGGTAATGGGTCATCAGATGCCGCTTCAGCATCTTCAGTTTCTTGCCGTCTTCCAGACAGACGATGTAATCCGGCTTGACCGAGGCGCGCACCGAGACCTTCGGCTCCTGCTTCACTTCCGGTTCTTCGGCGGCCTGCCCCAGACCAGCCAGCGCACCGTGCACATTCTGTATGAGCGCGGGAATGTCGGACACCGCGACGCTATTGTTGCTGACATGCGCGGCCACGATATCGGCGGTCAACGTGATGAGCGTTTCGCTCAGTTCGGATGCTTCGGACATGTCTGCGACTTTCTTCTGAAGGGACAGTCATTTCGACTGCGTCGGGTCTCATGTCCTGATGATAGAATAAATACAAGGGCCGCTACAGGAAAATCAGGGCGTTTTTCTATAATTCATCATTAAATGATTGGCAGGTTTCGTTTATAGGTTAGTGCATCGCGCGCGATTCCATCGCGGCCGCGATAATAGCCTGCGCGCCGGCCGACCTGGCGGAAGCCGTTGCGCTCGTAGAGCGCGATCGCCGGATTTCCTTCACGCACTTCCAGATGCAGCGCGGTTACGTTCAGTGCGCGGGCCTCGGCGACCACCCGGTCGAGCAGGGCGGTGCCGATGCCGCGCTGGCGGTGCTGCGGCCGGACCCCGATCAGCAGCAGTTCGCCCTCGCCGGCGATCGCTCGGCTCAGCGCAAAGCCGGCGGGCTCGCCGTCCGCGCGCGCGATCAGCAGCCAGCTCCCCATCATGCCCAGGATCCCGGCGCATTGCGGGTCGGTCCACGCTTCGCCGAAAGTCGGGTCGAAGCTGTCCGCCATCACCTGCATCACCGCCCCCAGATTGGCCGTGCTGCCGGCGGTGATCGTGACAGAGGCCACCATCGCCGGTCAGTGCACCGGCGCGGCGCCGGGCAGGCGTGCGTCCGGCCCGCGCCCGTAGATCGGGCTGGGGGTGAGCGCGGTGAAGCCGGCGGGGAGCAGGCATACGGCGCGGGCGTCCGGCGCCGCATCGCCCAGCGGCCGGTCGCCGCGCAGCGCCGCCAGCCGTGCCGCGGCGGATCCGACCAGCGGCAGCGCGCCGACCGCGGCGAGCGCGGCGTCGGGCGGCAGCGAGGCGAGCGGGGCGGTTTCGTGCATCGGGCCGGCGGCGAAGGGGTGGATGAAATATTCTCCATGCCCCCCGATCAGCACGACGGCAAGCATGTCCGGCGCATCCGGCGCGGCGAAGGCGCTGGCGGCGGCCAGCGCGGTCGACGAGAATCCGCCGACCGTCGCGCCCCAGCCGAGCGCCAGCGCGCGCGCCGCCGCCAGGCCGACGCGCACGCCGGTGAAGCTGCCTGGCCCGCAATCGACGAGGATATGATCGGCGCGTCCCCCGCCCGGCAGCGCCGCGATCATCGGCACCAGCCGTTCGGCATGGCCGCGCCCGACGCTTTCATGGCCGTGCGCGACCAGCCGGTCGTCGTCGTACAGGGCGACCGAGCAGGCCGTCGTCGCGGTCTCGATCGCCAGCGTGCGCAACGGGTCAGGCGATCCGGTTGAACCGTTCGAACGGCGGGCGCGGCAGCCGGTCGAAAATCGTCGACGGGTCACCGTGGCCAAGCGTCGCGATGAAATTGGATTTGACGGATGGCGTGTCGGCGAAGAACGCCGCGTCGACGGCCGCGTTGTCGAAGCCGGACATCGGCCCGGTGTCGAGGCCGAGGACGCGCGCGGCGATGATCAGATAGGCGCCCTGCAGCGAACTGTTGCGCATCGCATGTTCGCGGCGCAGCGCGTCCTTGCCGTCGAACCAGCTTTTCGCATCGGTGTGGGGGAAGAATTCGGGCAGATATTCGTGGAAATCCTGGTCCATGCCGATGATGACCGTCACCGGCGCCTTGCGGATCTTGGCGCCGTTGGTGCCGGATGCCAGCGCCGCCAGCCTGTCCTTCGCGTCCTGGCTGATGCACCAGACCAGCCGCGCCGGTAGCTGGTTGGCCGATGTCGGCCCCATCTTCATCAGCTCCCAGATCGCGCGGAGCTGGTCTTCGCCGACCGGTTCGTCGGTATAGCCGTTATAGGTCCGCGCGGTGCGGAAGATCTGGTCGAGTGCCTCGGGCGGCAGCGGTGCGGCCATGGTCGGTCCTTCTGCGGGGCTGGTACCGGGCGGTCAGATCGCGCGGACTTCGGTCACTTCCGGCACGTAGTGCTTGAGCAGCGTCTCGATCCCGCGCTTCAGCGTCGCGGTCGACGACGGGCAGCCGGAGCAGGCGCCCTGCATGTGCAGGCTGACGACGCCGTCGCTGAACCCGCGATAGAGGATGTCGCCGCCGTCATTGGCCACCGCCGGGCGGACCCGCGTCTCGATCAGTTCGCGGATCTGCGCGACGACGTCGGCATCTTCCGGCGCGTCGCCATAATCGGTGTCGTCCTCCTCGATCGCGATCGCCGCGGCGGAGCCGGTGCGGAACAGCGGCATGTCGCCGGCGAAATGGTCGAGCAACACGCCCAGGATCTGGGGCTTGGCGTCGCGCCAGGCAGCGCCGGATCCGATTGTCACCGATATGAAGTCGCGCCCGAAGAACACACCTTCGACATCGCCCAGCGAGAACAGCGCTTCGGCGAGCGGCGAGGCGTCCGCGTCTTCCGGCGTCGCGAAATCCCGGGTGCCGACCTCCATGACCGTGCGGCCGGGGAGGAACTTGACGGTTGCCGGGTTGGGGGTGGTTTCGGTCTCGATCAGCATGGCCGTCATGTGGGCCTGCCGGTGCGCGCGATCAACCCTGAAAGCCGGTCGGGGAAGGCCAAATTTCCATGCCGGTTCAGCGTGGCGTCGCGGCGAGCCGGCTCATCAGCACCGCGGCGCGCGTCGCCTGCCGCTCGAAACTGCCCAGGTCGACCGTCTCGCCCGGCGCGTGATCGCCTTCGCTCGACGGGCCGAGGCCGACCAGCCCGGCGACGTCGGCGGCGACGAAGGCGATGTCGCCGGCGCCGCGCTTCAGCGGGTCGAGCGGCGCCTGCTCCGGCAAACCGAGGTCGCGGTTGACGCCGTTCAACGTGGCGAGCAGCGCGCGGTTGCCGTCGGTCGGCGCCATCGCCGGATAGCCTTCCTCGAAGCGGATCGTCGCCTTCGCGCCGGCCAGCGGCTGGTCGACGATCGCCTGCATCCGGGCGCGGACGCGTTCGGTCTGCGCGTTGCTCAGCGTCCGCATGTCGCCGCGCGCGATCGCCTGTTCGGCGATGATGTTGCTCTTGCCGGCAGCGGTGCCGCGGATCCCCTGGCCGTCAAGCGCCGCCTGCGCGCCGCCCAGGACCAGCCCGACGTTGAAGGTCAGGTTCGGTTCCGGCAGCTCGCGCCGGAACGTGTCGATGATCCGCGCCATCTCATAGACGGCGCCGTTGCCGGCGGAGGTGCTGAAGATGCCGCTGGAATGGCCGCCGCGGGCGGTGACGGTCAGCGTCCAGCTCGTCGAGCTGCGCCGGGCGATGCTGCCCATGTCCTTGCCGTCGACCACCGAGAGCCCTTCGAAGTCGAGGGCGGCGTCGGCGCGCTTGCCGGCTTCGATCAGGTCGCGCCGCGCCAGCGGGATCGGATCGCCGACATCTTCCTCGTCGCCGGTCAGTACCACTTCGATGTCGGCGTTCTTCAACGTGCCCGCCGCCTTCATCGCGCGCAGCGCCGCGAGCATCACCACGACGCCGCCCTTGTCGTCCGACGCGCCGGGACCTTCGCCCTTGTCGCCCTTGCGGGTGAAGGTCTGGAACGGTGAATCCTTTTCGAACACCGTATCCAGATGGCCGATCAGCAGCAGCCGCTTGCCCCGTCCGTTGCCCTTGTGCACCGCGATCAGGTGTCCGGCGCGCTTGGCCTCCGCCATCGGCACCCAGCGCGTTTCGAAGCCGAGCGCGTCCAGCTCCGGCTTGACCATCGCGCCGACCTCGGTGACGCCGGGCAGGTTCAGCGTGCCCGAATTGACGTTGACCAGCTTTTCGAGCAGCGCGACGTTGCGCTCCTGTTCCGCTGCAACGATTGCGGCCATCTTCTTCTCGGCGGTGCTCGGCGCGGCATGGAGCGGCCCGGCGATCAGCGCGGCGGCGACGGCAAAAGGCAGCAATTTCATTCGGTCATCCTCTCTGCCCGCGTTTTTTGCAGAAGCAGGCGGGAAAGGAAAGCGCGGCGGCGGGTATTCAGCCTCGCGTCCGGTCGCCTGTCCGGTGCGCGGCGTTCCATGCCGACAGGTTGGCGACGCCTTCGCGCACGAACGGGCTGCGGCGTATGCCCCAGAGCAGCGCGTCGGCGACGACCGTGCCGGGGAAGCGCAACCGCCGCCGGGTCTGGATCAGCAGCACGACGCGGGTTTCCGGCGTGTCGTTCCACACCTCGTGCTCGAACGTGTCGTCGAAGGTCAGCGTCTCGCCATGGCCCCAGCGGACGATTTCGCTGCCGATCCGCATGCGGCAGCCGGCGCCGGCGGGGACGACCAGGCCCAGATGCGTCGTCACCAGCCCCTTGGTCACCCCGCGATGGGGCGGGATATGCGCGCCCGGCCTCAACACCGAGAAGAAAGCGGAATTAAGGTCGGGTATGGCGCCGATTAGCCGCGCCGTCTTTGGGCAGCGCGCCAGATTCTCGGCGATCGGCGTGCCGTAGCCGTGGAGGAAGAAGCTCTGCCATTCGGCGATCGGCGCGATCCGCCGATGATCCGGCGAAATCGCGGCGAGTGGCGGAATGCCGTCCGGGTTGGCCAGCACCGTTTCCGCCTCGTGGCGGATCATCAGCCAGCTTTCGCGCAGCATGCGGGTGAACGGGAAATCGGCAGGGTTCAACACCGGCGTGTCGGGGATTTCCGAATAGCGCGCGATCAGCCGGTCCAGTGACGGGCGGGCCTTCTTGACGGCCCGGTACAGCCACGGACGACGCGGATTGGTACTCATATCCATAACGGTCACAGCATTGCCGCAACAAACTCGCGGCGGGGCGGATGGTTGCCCGGCCTTGCTTTCGCCACTGTTTGCCGCGATAGGGCGTGCCGCGCACGGGGCAAACCCGCGGCGGCGGCAGCGTGAACAGCCCGGAAACGGGCCCGGCCGCCCCCCTTATGCGCCGACGCACAAGGCTTCCCTATCACGCGGGTCGTCAAGGACCCCTGGCATTAGCGGCCGCGCCATGCGCGCCGTGCGTTGCCGTACTGAAAGTTTTCCATGACCAGTTTTTCGCAGCTCGGCCTTGCCGAGCCGATCCTGAAGGCGCTGACCGCCAAGGGCTATGACACGCCGACGCCGATCCAGGCGCAGGCGATCCCGCCCGTGCTCGCCGGCCGCGACCTGTGCGGCATCGCCCAGACCGGCACCGGCAAGACGGCGGCGTTCGCCCTGCCCGCCCTCGACCATTTCGTTCGCCACCCGAAGCCGACGCCGATCCAGGGCTGCCGCATGCTGGTGCTGTCGCCGACGCGCGAGCTGGCGGCGCAGATCGCCGTCTCCTTTCGCGAATACAGCCGCTTCCTGCGCCTGTCGGTCGAAACCGTGTTCGGCGGCGTGCCGATCGGGCGCCAGATCAACAAGCTGCGCGCCGGCGTCGACATCCTCGTCGCCACGCCGGGCCGGCTGCTCGACCTGATCGACCAGCGCGCGCTGACCCTCCGCGACGTCGAGATCTTCGTTCTCGACGAGGCCGATCAGATGCTCGACCTCGGCTTCATTCACGCCCTGAAGCGGGTCGACAAGCTGCTGCCGCGCCAGCGCCATACCATGTTCTTCTCCGCGACGATGCCGAAGGCGATCGCCGAGCTGGGCGACCGTTTCCTGACCGATCCGGTCAAGGTGTCGGTCACGCCGGCCGCGACCACCGCCGAGCGGGTCGACCAGTTCGTCACCTTCGTCGGCAAGACGGAGAAGCAGGCGCTGCTGACGATGACGCTGGCGGAGACGGAGATCGACCGCGCGCTGGTCTTCACCCGCACCAAGCACGGCGCCGACCGGGTGGTGAAGCATCTGCTCGCCGCCGGCATCGGCTGCGCGGCGATCCACGGCAACAAGAGCCAGCCGCAACGGACCACCGCGTTGCAGGCGTTCCGCGACGGCCGCATCCGTATCCTCGTCGCGACCGACATCGCCGCGCGCGGCATTGACGTGTCCGGCGTCAGCCATGTGTTCAATTTCGAGCTGCCGAACGTGGCGGAACAATATGTCCACCGCATCGGCCGCACCGCGCGCGCCGGAGCGACCGGCATCGCGATCAGCTTCGTCGATGAGGAGGAGCGCGCCTATCTGCGCGGGATCGAGCGGCTGACCCGCGTCCGCCTGGAGCCGATGCCGCTGCCGGAGGATTTCAACCGGCGCAAGGCGGCGCTGCCCAAGCCCACTCAGGCGCCGCCGACCGCCCAGCGCCGCTTCAAGGACAGCCGCGCCGCGCCCGCCGCCGCAGACCGCCCGAAGCGCCCGTTCCGCCCGAACCGCTCGCGCAACGGCGTCGGCGCGCACAAGGGCGCCGTCACCCGCACCCGCTGACCTCTTCCCCTAAGCGGAAGCGACCCTCGATCACGGTGACGCAGCGGCCGCCGAGGACCACTTTATCGCCGTCGAGCGCGCAGTCGAGACGGCCGCCGCGCCGGCTGGCCTGAAAGGCGGTGAAGCGGGTCCGGCCGAGCCGCTTCGCCCACCACGGCACGATCACCGCATGGGCCGAGCCGGTCACCGGATCCTCGTCGATCCCGGCGCCGGGGGCGAAGGCGCGGCTGACGATGGCGGTGTCTTCGCCCGGCGCGGTGCAGATGGTCAGCAGGTCGCCTTCGCGGGCCAGCGCGGCGAAATCGGGCGCGACCGCCTTCACCGCCGCCGCCGTCTCGAGCACGACCACCGCATAGCCACCGGGGTGCCACAGCGTCTCGCCGGTCACGCCGAGCGCGGCGAGCACGCGCGGCAGCGGCTTCGGCGCCGGTGCCCAGGCGGGGAGGGTCAGCGCATAGCCGGCGTCCGCGCGGCCGACGGTCAGCAGGCCCGCCTCGCGCGTGCGGAAACGCACCCGGTCGCGCTCGCCGATCAGGACATGGCCGGCGGCCAGCGTCGCGTGGCCGCACAGCGCGACCTCCGTCGTCGGGGTGAACCAGCGCAAGGCGTAATCCGCATCCGCATCGCCGTCGGCGGGCACGGTGAAGGCGGTTTCCGACACATTATTCTCGGCCGCGATCGCCTGCAGCGTCGCATCCGGTAGCCAGGTATCGAGCGGCAGCACCGCCGCCGGGTTGCCGGCGAACGGGCGGTCGGCGAAAGCGTCGACCTGGGTGAAGGGCAGGTCCAGCGTCATTCCGGCGTCTCCCGCAGCGCTTCGAGCGCGCTGTCCGCGGTATCGATCTGGCCTTCCGGATCGACATGGATCAATACTTCGACGCCGGGGAATTCCGCCGCCAGCGCCGCTTCCGCCGCCTCGACCGCCCGGTGGGCGGCGGCCACCGTCATCGCCGGGTCGACCCAGACGTGGAACTGGATGAAGTCGTGGGTACCGGACCGACGGGTGCGCAGGTCGTGCATCCCCTTCAACGTCGGCTGGGCGTTGACGATCGTCGCGACGCGCCGGCGTTTGTCCTCCGGCCATTCCTTGTCCATCAGCTCGTCGATCGCCGCCGTCGCAGAGCGCCAGGCGCCATAGGCCAGCCACAGCGCGATGGCGATGCCGAACAGCGGGTCGGCACCTGACAGCCCGGCATATTGGTCGAGGACCAGCGCGGCGATCACCGCCAGGTTCAGCATCAGGTCGGACTGGTAATGCAGCCGGTCGGCGCCGATCGCCATCGATCCGGTGCGGGCGATCACCCGGCGCTGGTAGGCGGTCAGCAGCAATGTCGCGCCGATCGCCGCCACCGACACGGCGATACCCTCGCCAGCGGCACTGGTCGTCGCGCCGCTGGCGAGGCGGCCGACGGCGCCGGTCAGGATCGCGATCGCCGACGCGCTGATCAGCATTACCTGGAACAGCGCGGCCAGCGCCTCCGCCTTGCCATGGCCGAAGCGGTGCTCGGCATCGGCGGGCTGTGCCGCGTGGCGGACGGCATAGAGTGTGACGAGCGAGGCGACGAGGTCCAATCCGGTGTCGGCCAGCGAGCCGAGCATCGCCATCGATCCCGTCGCCCAGGTCGCATAGCCTTTCAGCGCCAGCAGGAACAATGCGGTGGCGACGCTGGCCAGCGCCGCACGGGTGGTCAGGCCGGGCAGGGGCCGATGGCCGCTCACGGGTAGAGCAGGCCCTCCCTCCAGCCGTCGCCGTCGCGGGTGAACAGGCGGCGGTGATGGAGGCGGTAGGGGCGGTCCTCCCAGAACTCGATACGGCTGGGGGTGACGCGATAGCCGGACCAGTGCGGCGGGCGCGGCACCTCCTGCCCCTCGTAACGGGCGCGGACCGCTTCGTAACGCAGTTCGAACTCGGCGCGCGATGGCAGCGGCCGCGACTGGTCGGATGCCCATGCGCCCAGCCGCGAGTCGCGGTGGCGGGTGGCGAAATAGGCATCGGCCAGCGCTGCGTCGACCGGCGTCACCGACCCTTCGATACGGACCTGCCGGCGCAGCGATTTCCAGTGGAACAGCAGCGCCGCATTGGGGTTGTCGGCGAGGTCGCCGGCCTTGCGGCTGTGCTGGTTGGTGTAGAAGACGAAGCCTTCCGGCCCATGCCCCTTCAGCAGCACCATCCGCACCGACGGGCGGCCTTCGGCATCGGCGGTGGCGAGGGCCATCGCGTTGGGGTCGTTCGGCTCGTTCGCCTGGGCGGCGGCCAGCCAGTCATCGAACAGGGCGAAGGGATTCTCTGACATGGACGGGGTTTAGGCGCCCCCCGCAAAGCTGTCACCCCCGGCCGGGCGTTGGAATCGCGCGGCGCCGCTCCCAATTAGTGGACGAGCAACAGAAACCACGTACATAGCGAGAGCCATGGCAGATCCTTACGCAACACTGGGCGTCGCGCGCACCGCCAGCGAGGCCGATATCAAGAAGGCGTATCGCAAGCTCGCCAAGGAATTGCACCCCGACCGGAACAAGGACAATCCGAAGGCGTCGGAACGCTTCTCGCAGGTGACGACCGCCTATGATCTGTTGAACGACAAGGACAAGCGCGCCCGCTTCGACCGTGGCGAGATCGACGGCGACGGCAACCCGACCTATGCCGGCTTCGGCGCGCGCGGCCCCGGTGCCGGCGGCTTTCGCCCCAATCAGGACCAGGGCTTCGCCGCCAGCGATTTCGGCGATATATTCGAGGGGATTTTCGGTGGCGGGCGGGGCGGCGGCTTCACCGGCGGTTTCGGCCGGCGCCAGGCGCCGCCGCCAAAGGGCGCCAATGTCGCCTATCGGCTGCGCGTGCCGTTCGAGGACGCGGCGGCGCGGCGCGACCAGCGCATCACGCTCGGCGACGGCAAGACGATCGACCTGAAACTGCCCGCCGGGCTGGAGAACGGCACCCAGATGCGGCTGGCCGGCAAGGGCGAGCCGGGGCCGGGCGGTGCAGGCGATGCGATCGTGACGATCGAGGTCGTGCCGCACCGTTTCTTCACCCGCGACGGCGACGATGTCCGCCTCGACCTGCCGATCACCGTGCCGGAAGCGGTGCTCGGCGGCCGGGTCCGCGTGCCGACGGTCGACGGGCCGGTCACCCTTACCATCCCCGCCGGTTCCACGTCCGGCCGGGTGCTGCGGCTGAAGGACAAGGGTTTCCACGGGCGGAACGGGCGGGGCAGCCAGTTGGTTACCTTGCTGGTCGACGTGCCGAAGGACGATCCGGACATGCGCGCAGTGGCGGAAAAGCTGAAGGATCGGGATCTCGGCAACCCGCGCGCCGCGCTCGGCGTCTAGGCGCTTGTCCGGCGACACGTCCCCGCTTTCGCCCGAAGCGCGCCGCCGCGCCGGCCGCCGTCCGTCGCGCCGCCGCATTTGGGCGGTGGTGAAGCGCGTCGCTGCCGGCACGTTCAACGAAGGCTTTCCGCACGCCGGCAACCTCGCCTACCTGTCACTCCTCACCCTGTTTCCGTTCTTCATCCTGCTCGCCGCGCTTGCCCAGTTGTTCGGGCAGACGGCGGACGGGCAGGCGGCGATCGTGCTGTTCCTGCGCACGGTGCCGCCCAGCGTGGCGGATGTTCTGCGCCAGCCGATCGCCGACGTGCTCGCCGCGCGATCCGGCATGCTGCTGTGGCTGGGCGCGCTGGTCGGGCTGTGGAGCACCGCCAGCTTCATCGAGACGATCCGCGACATCCTGCGCCGCGCCTACGGCGTCAAATACAATCGGCCGTTCTACGAATACCGGCTGATCTCGATGGGGATCATCATCGGCTCGGTGCTGCTGGCGCTGATCGCCTTCGCCGCGCAGGTGCTGCTGATCGGGGTCGAGCAATTCGTTTACCGGCTGGTGCCGATCGCCAGCGGAACCGCGCAGCTGATCAGCCTGTCGCGGTTGGTGCCGCCGGCGGTGCTGTTCGTCGCGCTCTACATCATCTTCTACAGCCTGACGCCGTCGCGCTACCGCCGCGCCCGCGGCTGCCCGAAATGGCCGGGCGCTTTGCTGGTCACGCTGTGGTGGCAGGCGACGACGGAATTGCTGCCGGTCGTCCTCGGCATGCTGGGGTCCTACAACCGCACCTACGGCAGCCTGGCCGGGGTGATCGTGTCGCTGCTGTTCTTCTTCGTCATCGGCCTGGGCGTCGTCGTCGGCGCGGAATTGAACGCGGCGCTGGCGGAGGGCGATGAACCAAGGCTAAAGAGCCGGGAAAGCGAAATGCACGCTGAAAGGGAATGAGTGTGAATGGCCTGATGAAGGGAAAACGCGGCCTGATCATGGGCTTGGCCAATGACCGGTCGCTGGCCTGGGGCATCGCCAAGAAATTGAGCGAGGCGGGTGCCGAGCTTGCCTTCGCCTACCAGGGGGAGGCGACCGAGAAGCGGGTGCGCCCGCTGGCGGAATCGCTTAGCTCCGACTTCCTGATCGAATGCGACGTGGCGGAAATGGCCGCGCTCGATACCGCCTTCGCAACGCTCGCCGCGCGCTGGCCGACGATCGACTTCGTCGTCCACGCCATCGGCTTTTCCGACAAGAACCAGTTGCGCGGGCGCTATTACGACACGACGCTCGACAATTTCCTGATGACGATGAACATCTCCGCCTACAGCCTGGTCGCGGTGACGCAGCGGGCGCGGGCGATGATGCCGAACGGCGGTGCGATCCTGACGCTGACCTATTACGGCGCGGAGAAGGTGGTGCCGCATTACAACGTCATGGGCGTGGCCAAGGCGGCGCTGGAAACCAGCGTCAAATATCTGGCGGTCGATCTGGGCGCCGACAACATCCGGATCAACGCCATCTCCGCCGGTCCGATCCAGACGCTGGCGGCGCGCGGCATCGGCGATTTCAACTATATCCTGAAATGGAACCAGCTGAACGCGCCGCTGCGCCGCAACGTGACGATCGAGGATGTCGGCGGCGCCGGCCTGTACATGCTGAGCGACCTGTCGTCGGGCGTCACCGGCGAGATCCACCATGTCGACGCCGGCTACAACGTCATCGGCATGAAGGCGGAGGATGCACCGGATATCGCGCTGGTTTAGGGTTTGCTCCGTTTGAGCTGCGCCGGCCCGCTCCCCCACCCGGCCTCCCAACGACAGTATCCTGAAATGGGAGGCCGGGTGGGGGAGCGGGCCGGCGCCGATTCCGCCTAACGCATACAAACGCTACGCCTTCAGCCGGTATCCGGTGCGGAAGATCCAGACGATCGCCGCCAGGCAGCCGAGCATGAACACCAGCGTCAGCGCCAGGCTGATGCCGACCGCCACGTCGCCCTGGCCATAGAAGCTCCAGCGAAAGCCGCTGATCAGATAGACCACCGGGTTGAATAGGCTGACGCTGCGCCAGAACGGCGGCAGCATGTCGATCGAATAGAAGGCGCCGCCGAGGAAGGTCAGCGGCGTCACCACCAGCATCGGCACGAAGCTCAGCTTCTCGAACCCGTCGGCCCAGACGCCGAGGATGAAGCCGAACAGGCTGAAGGTGATCGCGGTCAGCAGCAGGAAGGCGACCATCGCGCCGGGGTGGGCGATGTGGATCGGCATGAAACAGGCGGCGGTCGCCAGGATGATCAGGCCGAGCACGACCGACTTGGTCGCCGCCGCGCCGACATAGCCGACGACGATCTCCCACGCCGAAACCGGCGCCGACAGCAGTTCGTAGATCGTGCCGGTGAATTTCGGGAAATAGATGCCGATCGACGCGTTGGAAATGCTCTGGGTGAGCAGGGTCAGCATGATCAGGCCGGGGACGATGAACGCGCCATAGTCGACGCCGCCGACCTGCTGCATCCGCGAGCCGATCGCTCCGCCGAACACGATGAAATAGAGCGAGGTGGTCAGAACCGGCGCGACCAGGCTCTGCCACAGGGTCCGCAGCGCCCGCGCCATTTCGAAACGGTAGATCGCCAGGATGCCATGGCCGTTCATGCCGCCTCTCCCTGGCTGACCAGCCCGACGAAGATGTCTTCCAGCGTGCTGCGTGTCATGTCCATGTCGGTGACTGGTATGTCCAGATCGCCCATCCGCCGCAGCAGCGACGGGATGCCGGTATGGTCGGCCTTGGTGTCGAAGGTCAGGACGAGCTGGTGGCCGCCATCCTCCAGCGTCAGGTCCCATTCGCCAAGCGCCGCCGGCACCGTCGTCATCGGTTCTTGCAGGGTCAGCACCAGCCGCCGCTTGCCGAGCTTGGCCATCAGCGCCGCCTTGTCCTCGACAAGGATCAGCCGGCCCTTGTCGATTACCCCGACGCGGTCGGCCATCTCCTCCGCTTCCTCGATATAGTGGGTGGTAAGGATGATGGTGACGCCATTGGCCCTGAGGCCGCTGACCAGATCCCACATGTCGCGGCGCAGGGTGACGTCGACGCCGGCGGTCGGTTCGTCGAGGAACAGGATGTCCGGCTCGTGCGCCAGCGCCTTGGCGATCAGCACCCGCCGCTTCATCCCGCCGGACAGGGTCATGATCTTGCTGTCGCGCTTGTCCCACAGCGACAGGTCGCGCAGCACCTTTTCGATATGCGCCGGGTTGGGCGGCCGGCCGAACAGGCCGCGGCTGAACCGGACGGTAGCATAGACCGTCTCGAACGAATCGGTCGACAATTCCTGCGGCACCAGCCCGATCTTGCGCCGCGCCGCCTTCGCGTCGCGCACCACGTCATGGCCGTCGGCGATGACGGTGCCGGTCGTCGGGTTGACGATGCCGCAGATGATGCTGATCAGCGTCGTCTTGCCCGCGCCGTTCGGCCCGAGCAGCGCGAAGATCTCGCCGCGCGCGATCTCCAGGTCGACGCTGTGCAGCGCCGTATGCCCGGATTTGTAGGTCTTGGAGACCCCGGAAACGGTGATGACGGGGGACAAGCGGGGCTCCATGCGACGCGGCCGGGGCACCGCTTTAAACACTTCGGGCGCGGTGCCCAAGCCCGAATGGCCAGCGGCGTCTGGCCGCTGGCGCCGGGCGGGGAATAGCCGTAAACCGCGGGCATGTCCGGTGTTTCCCTGTCGTCCGTTCCGCCGCTTTCCCTTGCCGACGAGGCGCGCGATCCTGCCGGTTTCGCCCATGCGCTCGGCACCAGCTTCGAACGCTTCGGCTTCGCCGTCGTCGCGGACCATGGTATCGATCCCGCGCTGATCGAGCGTGCCTGGGCGGAAACCCGTGCCTTCTTCGCCCTGCCGGCCGGGCGAAAGGCCGCGTACCACCTGCCCGGCAAGGCCGGCGCGCGCGGCTACACCCCGTTCGGGATCGAGATCGCCAAGGATGCGAAGCAGCACGACCTGAAGGAATTCTGGCATGTCGGGCGCGAACTGCCCGCCGGCCACCGCTACCGCGACCATATGGCCGACAATCTGTGGCCGGCCGAACTGCCGGATTTCAAGCCGACCTTCCTCGCCCTGTTCGACGCGCTCGACCGGGTCGGGCTGCGTCTGCTCTCCGCCATCGCCTGCCACCTCGGCCTCGCGCCCGACTGGTTCGTCGGCCCGACCGAAAACGGCAACAGCGTGCTGCGCCTGCTCCATTATCCGCCGGTCCCGGCCGATGCCCCCGGCGTCCGCGCCGGCGCGCATGAGGACATCAACCTGATCACCCTGCTGCTCGGCGCGGAGGAGGCCGGCCTGCAACTGCTCGACCGCGACGGCCGCTGGCTGCCGGTCGCGCCGCCGGACGGGGCACTGGTCGTCAATGTCGGCGACATGCTGCAGCGGCTGACCAACCACGTCCTGCCGTCGACCACCCACCGGGTGGTCAACCCGCCACCGGAACGACGCAGGATCTCGCGGTATTCGATGCCCTATTTCCTGCATCTGGCGTCTGACTTTGAAATCCGCACGCTGCCCCAGTGCATCACCCCGCGAAACCCGGATCGCTATCCCGATCCGATCACCGCCGACCAGTATTTGACCCGGCGCCTGCGCGAGATCGGGCTGCTGAAATAAGCACCCGTTCGGGTGAAAGCCGTTCCTTTTCCGGCCGAGCCGGGGCAGGGAGGGGCGGCGTTTGGCTGCAATGACGAGGATGACGATGGCGGAACCGCTTAGGATCGCGCTGGCCGGGCTTGGCACCGTCGGGGGCGGGGTGATTCGCGTGCTCGACGAGAATCGCGATCTGATCGCGCGGCGGGCTGGCCGGCCGATCGAGGTCGTCGCGGTTTCCGCGCGCGACCGGTCGAAGGACCGCGGCGTCGACGTGTCGCGCTTCGCCTGGGTCGATGACACCGCCGCGCTCGCCGATCACGACGGCGTCGACACGGTGGTCGAGCTGGTCGGCGGGGCCGACGGCCCGGCGTTGACCCTTGCCCGCCGCAGCCTCGCCGCCGGCCGCTCCTTCGTCACCGCCAACAAGGCGATGATCGCCCATCACGGCCTGGAACTGGCCGGCGCGGCGGAGGCGGGCGGCGTCGCGTTCAAATATGAGGCGGCGGTCGCCGGCGGCATCCCGGTCATCAAGGGGCTGCGCGAGGGCGCGGCGGCGAACCAGCTCAGCCGCATCTACGGGATCCTCAACGGCACCTGCAACTACATCCTGACGACGATGGAGCGCGAAGGCCGCGATTTCGCCGAGGTGCTCGCCGAGGCGCAGGCGCTCGGCTATGCGGAGGCCGATCCCAGCTTCGACATCGACGGGGTCGACGCGGCGCACAAGCTGTCGATCCTGGCCAGCCTGGCATTCGGCTCGCGGCTGGCGTTCGGCGGCGTGGCGATCACCGGCATCCGCCACGTCATTGCCGCCGACATCGCAGAGGCGGCGGCGCTCGGCTACCGCATCCGGCTGGTCGGCATCGGCGAGGCGACGGAGCAGGGGCTGTTCCAGCGCATCCACCCCTATCTGGTGCCGGTCGACCATCCGCTCGCCCATGTGTCCGGCTCGCTGAACGCGGTGGTGGCGGAAGGGAATTTCGTCGGCCGCCTGCTGTTCCAGGGGCGCGGCGCCGGCGACGGGCCGACCGCCAGCGCCGTCGTCGCCGACCTGATCGACATCGCGCGCGGCGAATACGGCCCCGCCTTCGCGATGCCGGTCGCGGCGCTGTCGGAACAGCCCGCTGCCGACGCCGGCGGCCGTGTCGGCAAGGCCTATCTGCGCTTCATCGTTCAGGATCGCCCTGGCGTGCTGGCCGAGATCGCGGCGGCGACCCGCGACGCCAATGTCTCGATCGAAAGCCTGATCCAGCGCGGCAAGCGGCCGGACGGCAGCGCGATCGTCGCCATCGTCACCCATGCCGGCCCGGAACGCGCGGTGGCGGAGGCGCTCGCCCGGCTGAGCGATTCGCCCAGCCTGACCGGCGCGCCGATGCTGATGCACATTCTGGAGGAATAGTCGGGGCGTGATCCAGCGTTGCTGAATCTGGAAACGGCACCGGCCCTCTCCCCCACCCGGCCTCCCATTTCAGGATACTGTCGTTGGGAGGCCGGGTGGGGGAGAGGGCCGGTGCCGCGCGAACCTACGCCGCGGTAACCCCGGCAAGCGCGCGCAGGCGCAGCGCCTCCTCCAGATGCAGGCGCTCGACCATCCGGCCGTCGACCCTGACCGCGCCCTTGTCGGCGTTTTCGGGCTGGTCGAAGGCGGCGATCACCGCGTCCGCCCAGGCCAGTTCTTCCGTCGACGGGCCGAACACCGCGTTGCACGGCGCGATCTGCGCGGGGTGGATCACCGTCTTGCCGTCGAAGCCGAAATCGCGACCCTGTTCGCATTCGGCCCGGAAGCGGTCGAGGTCGGTGAAATCGTTGCAGACCCCGTCGAGCACCGCCGCGCCATGCGCGCGGGCGGCGGCGACCGCCGCTGTCAGCACCGGCAGGAACGGCGCGCGGCCGGGCAGCAGCCGCGCCCGCATCTCCAGCGCCAGATCGTTGGTGCCCATCACCAGCCCGCCAAGGCCGGTCACGCCGGCGATCGCGTGGAGCACCGGCAGGCAGGCGCAGGTCTCGACCATCGCCCAGAGCGGCGTCGCCGTGCCCATCAGCGAGCGGACGTCGGCCAGCGCGTGCGGCGAATCGACCTTGGGGACCAGAATGCCGTCCGGCTCTGCCGCGGCGATCGCGCGCAGGTCGGCGATACCCCATTCGGTGGTCAGCGCGTTGATCCGCACGATCAGTTCGCGCCGGCCGAAGCCGCCTTCGCGCACCGCCGCCGCGGCCGCCGCGCGCGCATCGGCCTTGGCTTCGGGCGCCACCGCATCCTCCAGGTCGAGGATGACCATGTCGGCATCCAGGGTCTGCGCCTTGGCGATCGCCCTGGCGTTGGAGGCGGGAAGATATAGGGCGCTGCGACGGGGGCGGGGGGGCATGAACCCCCGTCGCAGCTTTCCGGTCAGCAGGTCAAGCCAGCGCTGCGCGCAGGGGCGTGCGCGTGCGCAGGGGCATGTGTATCAACCAGGCGGCTTGCCGCCGGCTGTAGCCTGCTGCCAGAAATTCCTTGGTTTCGTCGCAGGTCGCGCCGCGCGGGCTGTGCCCGACGATCGACGCGAAGCGGCGCAGCGCCTCCAGCCGCCCGTCGGCCAGCGGTGACGCCAGCGCGATGCCGAACAGCCGGTTGAGCCACCGGCCGAGTCGCGATTCGCGGCGCAGTTCCCGGCGCACGTCGACCCGCGCGCCCAGGCCGATGACGCGATATTCGAGCGCGGTGAACAGCGGCGCGCTGTCGGCGTGGGCGGCGCCGTAAAGCGCCAGCGCCTCGACTTCGGGCCATGCCTGGAAATTGCGAAAGGCCATGACGAATCCCCGGATGGAATGTAACTGAACGGTACGTTCTTGATTGATACGTACCGTTCAGTTACATAGTCGTCAACCGGGGGAACGGAGATTTTTTGCGCATGACCAACGACACGGTTGAGGCGGCTGAATCGGCCCCGCACAAGAAGGCGGCCGAACGGGTCTTCGAAGCGGCGCAGAGCCTGTTCTACGAAAAGGGCATCCGCGCGGTCGGCGTCGACGAGATCGTGTCCCGCGCCGGGGTCACCAAGCCGAGCCTCTACCGGGCCTTCGCGTCGAAGGATGCGCTGGTCGCGGCCTGCCTGCAGGCGGCCGGCGACAGCAACCGCGCCGCGGTCGAGCAGGCGATCCGCGCCGCCGGCACCGATCCGCGCGCCCAGCTTCTCGCCGTCGTTCGCTACAAGGCGGCGAAGATGGCCGACAGCGATTTCCGCGGCTGCCCGATGGCGAATATCGCCGCCGAATTCGCCGAGGCGGATCACCCCGGCCGCGTCGTCGCCGCCGCCTGCAAGGCGGAGATTCGCGGTCGTCTGGCCGAGGTGGCGGCCGCCATCCCGGTCGCTCGGCCGGAAGTGCTGGCCGACGGCCTGCTGATGCTGATCGAGGGCGCCTTCTCGCTTTATTGCGGCTGCGGCTGCAGCGAACTGCCGGCGATCCTCGAACGCAATGCTGAACTGCTGATCGACGCGCACCGCGCCGCCGCCTGATACGGATTGGCCATTGAGCGGCCGGTGCCGGTCGATATAGGCGGATGCCATGAGCCGCCTTGCCGAAGCCTTCGATGGCTGGATTCGATCGACGTTCGTCGCCATCAACACCGAGCTTGAGGATCTGTATTTCGCCCGGCCCGACCCGTCGCAGGTCATCGGCGTCGGCGACGATCTGAAGGCGCGGCTGCGGGATGAAGGCCACGCCCACGTCGTCGCCCTGCTGGCGGAAGGGAATACCGGCGAGGGCTTCGACAGCGCGTTCAACGTGCTCGGCAATGTCGGCCTCTACATGGGCGCCCTGCGCCGGCACGAGCTGACCAACCCGGACCGGGAGGAAAAATCCCCGTTCGTCGAGGCGTCGTCGCTGGCCCTGCACGTCGGCGCGTCGGTCGGCATGGCGCCGCGTTTCGCCACCGCCCATCTCGCCACGCACAACCTGGCGGTCGACGGCATCCGCAAGAGCTTCACGTCGCTCGCCGACGAGTTCCTGTTCATCGACGAAAATACGCGCGGCATCCTGTGCATCCAGCGCGCGGCGGACGCGCTCAGCCGGATCGTCCCGCTCGGCGTGTCCAGCCCGCTCGCCGAATCGCTGCTGCGCGACGCCGCTGCCGCGCTGGAGGATCTGGTCGCGGTCAACGAACGGCTGTTCGCCCGGCTCGACGTCGGCCGGTTCTTCTATTGCGTCCGGCCGTACTACAAACCCTACCGGGTTGGCCGGCAGGTCTGGCGCGGCGCCAATGCCGGCGATTTCTCGGGGATCAACGAGGTCGACCTGCTGCTCGGCGTCTGCCGGGCCAACGACCCCTATTACGCGCAGTTGCTGATGGACAAGATGCTGTTCATGCTGCCGGGCGATCAGGCGCGGCTGCGCGACTGCATGATGCGGCGCAGCCTGCTCGACGAGCTGCTGGCGGCGATGGCGGAGCATCGCGACAGCGGCTGGTTCCGGGCGAATGCCGCGGCGTTCCTCGACGTGTGCGCCGTGTTTGCGCGCAGCGCCGTGCAGCATCACGACCAGCTCGTCGCCCGCTTCATCGACCAGCCCGCCGCCAGCTTGCCGGAGGAGCGGCTGGAAGGCATCACCGCCAGCGGCCCGCCGCTTGCCGTGCTGCTGCGTTCGCTGGAGGTGCTGCGCGACTATCGCTGCGCGGCGCCGCGGCAGGACCTGCCCACCCGCCATGCCGATTTTGCTGCACTGCGCCACGCGGTCGAGCGGGGCTGAACTCCGGCCATAGCGCCGGTTGAGTTCTTGGAAAAAGCCTGCCACTGGCCGCTGAAGCCGGCTATACTGGAGGAAACCGACGTGCATTTTCGTGGAATGTTGCGGGCGACCGCTGCCCTGTCCCTGCTGTTCGCCGCCGCCGCTCCGGCCGTGGCCGCCCAGGCCGAGCCGGCCAACGACATTCCCGCCCGTTTCACGCCGCCGTCCGAGCGCAACGACTATGTCAAGCGTGTCGAGATGGTGCCGATGCGCGACGGGGTGAAGCTCTACACCGTCATCGTCATCCCCAAGGGCGCGAAGAACGCGCCGATCCTTTTGACCCGCACCCCCTACAACGCCGCCGGGCGCACCACCCGGATGGACAGCCCCAACATGCTGTCGATCCTGCCCGAAGGGGACGAGGTGTTCGTCAAGGACGGCTATATCCGCGTGTTCCAGGACGTGCGCGGCAAATACGGGTCGGAAGGCGACTACAAGTTGACCCGTCCGGTCCGCGGCCCGCTGAACGAGACGGCGACCGATCATGTCACTGATGCGTGGGATACGGTCGACTGGCTGGTCAAGAACGTATCCGAATCGAACGGCCGGGTCGGCATGGTCGGCTCGTCCTACGAAGGGCTGACCGTGGTCATGGCGCTGCTCGATCCGCACCCCGCGCTGAAGGTCGCGGCGCCGGAAAGCCCGATGGTCGACGGCTGGATGGGCGACGACTGGTTCCACCACGGCGCCTTCCGCCAGGTCAACATCGGCTGGATGCAGTCGCAGACCGGCTTCAAGGGCGCCGGCAAGGGCCCGGCACTCGGCATCTACGACCAGTATGAAACCTTCCTGCGCTTCGGTTCGGCCGGCGATTGGGCGAAGGTTTCGGGTTTCGACCAACTGCCCGCATGGCGGCGCATGGTCGAGCATCCGGCCTATGATGGCTACTGGCAGGGCCAGGCGCTCGACAAGCTGCTTGTCGCCAACCCGTCCAAGGTCCCGACGATGTGGGAACAGGGCCTGTGGGACCAGGAGGACATGTATGGCGCGATCGCCAGTTGGGAGGCGCTGACCAAGGCCGGGCACGGCGCCAACAACTTCCTGGTGATGGGGCCGTGGCGGCACAGCCAGGCCAATTACGACGGGTCCAGCCTTGGGCCGTTAAAGTGGGATGGCGACACCGCGCTGCAGTGGCGCCGGGACGTGCTGCTGCCCTTCTTCAATCATTATCTGAAGGACGGCCCAGCCTTCACCCCGCCGCGCGCCTTCCTCTACAACACCGGCGAGAACCGTTGGGATCGCTACAATACCTGGCCGCTTGCCTGCGAATCGGGCTGCCCGTCGCCGTTGAAGCCGCTCTACCTGCAGCCCGGCTTCGGCCTCGGTTTTGCGAAGCCGTCCGATACCGGCGCCGACAGCTATGTGTCCGACCCGGCCAAGCCGGTGCCGTATCTGACCCGGCCGATCAGCTTCGGCCAGCGCGACCGCTGGCAGACCTGGCTGGTGTCCGACCAGCGCGCGGTCGACGGGCGGCCGGACGTGCTGACCTATACCAGTGAGGTGCTGACCAGTCCGGTGCGCCTGTCCGGCGTGCCCTATGCCGACATCTATGCCCGCACCACCGGCACCGATGCCGACTGGGTGGTCAAGCTGATCGACGTCCACCCGGACGAGGTGGCTTCCAACCCGGCGATGGGCGGATACCAGTTGGCGATCAGCCAGGACATCTTCCGCGGCCGCTATCGCGACAGCTTCGAGAAGCCGACGCCGATCCCGGCGGGCAAGGTCCAGCGCTATCGCTTCCGCCTGCCGGTCACCAACCATGTGTTCAAGCCCGGCCACCGGATCATGGTGCAGATCCAGTCGACGCAGTTCCCGCTCTACGACCGCAACCCGCAGACCTATGTGCAGAACATCTTCCTGGCGAAGCCGGAAGACTACAAGAAGGCGACGCATACGATCGAACGGTCGGGTGCCGCAGCCAGCGCGGTGTGGTTGCCGGTGGTCGAATAGGCGCGGCCATTCCCCCCGGGCCGATACGGTCCTAGATAGGCGTCATGCCCCACAGCGTGTTCGACCTGTTCAAGATCGGCATCGGCCCCTCCAGTTCGCACACGATGGGGCCGATGACCGCCGCCGCCCGCTTCGTGGAGGGGCTGGGGCCGCTGCTGCCGGCGGTCGCGCGGGTCACCGCCGACCTGTACGGATCGCTGGCGCTGACCGGCAAGGGCCACGCCACCGACCGGGCGGTGCTGCTCGGCCTGTCCGGCCGGCATCCCGGCAGCCTGGACCCGGATGAGGCGGAGCGGATCGTCGTGGCGATCCGGCAGACCGGGCGGCTGGATGTCGCCGGACTGCACCCGGTCAGCTTCGACGAGGCGGCCGACGTCCGCTTCAACCAGCGAGAGCGCCTGTCCTTCCATTCAAATGGCATGCGCTTCGCCGCGTTCGACGTCGCCGGCGCGATGCTGGCGGAATCCGTATCCTACTCGGTCGGCGGGGGCGCCGTGGTCGACGAGGCGGAGATCAAGACGAATGCGGCGCCGACGCTGTTATGGGACGTGCCCCATCCCTATCATTCGGGCGCGGAACTGCTCGCCCGCGCCGACGCCGCCGGACTGACCATCGCCGCGCTGGCGCTGGCCAACGAAACCGCTGCGCTGCCGGAAGCGGAGGTGCGCGCCCGGCTGGCGACGATCGCCGCGACGATGGCGGCCTGCATCGACCGGGGCATCGGCAGCGGCGGCATCCTGCCCGGCGGGTTGAAGGTGCGGCGCCGCGCGCCGGAAATCCACGCCAAGCTGCTTGCCCGGCAGGAGCGCGCCCTGTCCGACCCGCTGGCCGTCGTCGACTGGGTCAACCTGTGGGCGCTGGCGGTCAACGAGGAGAACGCCGCCGGCGGCCGGGTGGTCACCGCGCCGACCAACGGCGCCGCCGGTATCGTCCCGGCGGTGCTGCGCTATTACGAACGCTTCGTCCCCGGCGCGGATGCGGACGGCACCGTCCGTTTCCTGCTGACCGCCGCGGCGATCGGTGCGCTGTTCAAGGAAAACGCCTCGATCTCCGGCGCCGAGGTCGGCTGTCAGGGTGAGGTCGGCGTCGCCTGCTCGATGGCGGCGGCAGGGCTGGCGGCGGTGCTCGGCGGCAACAACGCCCAGATCGAGAATGCCGCCGAAATCGGCATGGAGCACAATCTCGGCCTGACCTGCGATCCGGTCGGCGGGCTGGTGCAGGTGCCGTGCATCGAACGCAACGCCGTAGGCGCGATCAAGGCGATCGAGGCGGCACGGCTGGCGCTGCTCGGCGACGGCACCCACCGCGTCAGCCTCGATCAGGTGATCGAGACGATGCGCCGCACCGGCGCCGACATGAACGAACGCTACAAGGAAACCTCGCTCGGCGGGCTGGCGGTGAACGTCGTCGAATGCTGAACGCAAGGGGGTTAGAGTCTGTTCGTTTTAGGCGGCTCCAGCCCGCTCCCCCACCCGGCCCCCCAACGGCAGTATTATGTGGGAGGCCGGGTGGGGGGGCGGGCGGAAGCGCCCAAGGTTCCGGCGATGCGCAGCATCGTTGGAAAGGTGCTGGAGGGTGGAGCCGATTCCGCTTCAAGCGGACAGACTCTAACCCCCTCGCTCAGAACCGCTTCGTCACCGACAGGCCATAGCTGCGCGGCTGGGCGATGCTGATATTGGCATGGCCGTAGGTTGTCGTCCCGTATAGCTGCGCCTGCGCGTCGAACAGGTTGGTCACCTGTAGAGCGATCTCGTAGCCGCCCTGCTCGATGCCGGCGCGCAGGTCGACCAGCGCCGCCGCCTTCATCATGAACTGCGGGCTGGTCGTGCTCGCATCGAACGACACCGGCCGCCGGCCGATATAGCGCAGGGCGGCCCGCCCGAACGCCTCGACCCCGTCGCCCGCCGCCCAGCGGTAATCGGCGTTGACCGACCCCGCGAAGCGCGGCGTTGCCGGCAGCCGCTCGCCCTTGCGCGCCTCCAGCTCCGGCACCGCGGCGTCCAGGGCCGCGTCCGCGTAGGCGGCGTTCACCGCCAGCGACAGGCCGGGCGTCGGGGCAAAGCTCGCCGATGCCTCGATACCCTTGCTGGTCGCGCTCTTGCCGTTGGTGAAATACAGCAGCCCGCCCAGCGATCCGGTCAGCTGGATATCCCGATAATCTATGTAGAATGCGGCGATGTCGATGCTGCCCATCCCGTCGGCGAAGCGGGCCTTGTAGCCGACTTCGTAATTGTCGAGCCGGTCCGCCTTGAAGCGGGGCGCGATGCCTGGCAGCACCAGGTTGGGGCCGCCCGGCCGATAGCCGCTCGCCGCCCGCGCGTAGAGGTTGGCAGCGTCGCCGACCCGGTACTGGATCGACGCGGAATAGGTCAGCACGTCCTCGGACGATCGAACGGCGGGGAATGCGCCTTCGATGCCGAGCACTGGCGCCATCGGGCCGGACACCGTCTCGGCGAAGCGCTGGTGGCTGTCGCTGTAGCGCAGGCCGCCGCCGATCGTCAGCCGGTCGTTCAATGCATAGGACAGGTTGGCGAACAGCGCGTCCTCGCGCAGGCTGGTCGGCACCGCGAACACCAGCGCGTCGAGCGCCGGCTTCAGGTCGGCGCCGTAGCCGATCACCCGCTGGTCGAGGAAGCTGTCCTCGTCGGTATGGAACGCGCCGATCAGCCAGCGCAGCGGCCCGCCTTCCGACGACGACAGGCGGACTTCCTGGACGAATTTATGGGTGGTCGCGGAAAACGGCAGCCGGGCGCCGGCGATTGCGCCGCCGCCAAGGCCGATGACGCCCATGCCGAGCGGAGTCAGCGAATAGTCGTAGTTGTTGGCCGAACGGATCCGCTGCCAACTGCTCTGCGCGGTCAGCGTCACGCCGCCCAGATCCCAGTCGACATGCGCGGAGAACAGGCGGAACCTCTGGTGGTAAGGCTCGAAATTGGGCAGCGCCTGGTCGCGCTCGCCGGCGACCGGGCGGTCGGTGGCGAAATCATAGGGGACCGCGTCGTTGGACCGGCGGTTGAGCACCTGCGCCTGCGCCGCCAGCGTTACCGACAGCGTCTCGGCGGGCTTCAGGCGCAGCGCCGCGCGGCCGCCATAGCTGTTGTTGCGGTTGACGTTCTTCGCGCCCAGCACCGAATTGTCGAGGTAGCCGGGCAACCGGTCGTAGAAGCCGGACAGGCGGATGCCGGCGACGTCCGGCGCGAGCGGCGTCGAAACCGCCGCGCGTGCGGCAAAGCCCCAGCCGCCGCCCTCGGCGACCTGGGTCGACAGGCCGACGGCGCCGTCGGTCGCGGTCAGGCTGGGCGCCTTCGTCACGTAGGACAGCAGGCCGCCGAGCGTGCTCGCCCCGTAAAGCGTGCCCTGCGGGCCGCGCAGTACCTCGACCCGTTCCAGGTCGAACGGGTTGATGTCGAGCGGTACCGCGCCGCCCAGCGCGAAGCTGGAACTGGACCCGGCCGGTATGCCGTCGACGACCACGCCGACGCTGGCGCTCGCCGCCATCGACGATGTGGTGATGCCGCGCAGAATCAGCGTCGATGCCGCGCGGTTGGTGCCGGCCAGGGTCAGCCCCGGCGCGAGCGCCGCCAGGTCCTGCGTGCCGGCAACGCCGAGCGCGGCCAGCCGGTCGCCGTCGATCGCGGTCAGTGCGCCGGGTACGTCGATCGCGCGTTCGGCCCGCTTCTGGGCGGTGACGACGATCTCGCTCTCATCCTGCGCCAACGCCGGCATGGGGAGCAGTGCCAGCAAACAAATCCCAGTCTTCCAATAACTTGAAACGCAAACCATTGAAACTTCCCGTCAACCATGGCGGGATCCCGCCTTGCCGTCGGTTTTCCTGGGCTGGGCGTGGTGGATTTTTGGTTAATGTCGGGTATTTATGCGGCGAGTGGAAAGCGCAGCAGCCGGTCGTCCAGCGCGACCAGCGCCTCGGCCGGGGCCCCAACCGCGCGGGCGATTTCCGGGTGCGCGGCGTCCAGTCCGCCGGTCAATGCGCCGAAGGCGGGGAGGATCAGCTTGCGTTCGGTGGCGACGAAGCACCGCCGCGCGATCGCCCGGCCGCGCCGGCTGACCCGCAGACGGGGGTGGAAATGGCCGGACAATTCCGGGCGCCGTTCCGCCGGGTCCGCTTCGTGGCGGAGGACGAGACCATCGACCACCGCCTCGCGCATCACTACGCCTCCGTAATGATTCTCCAACACCGGGTCGTGGTTGCCTGTCACCCACACGAAGTGAGTTTGCCCTGTTAACCTAGTCAGCAACCTCCGCGCCGGCGGTGTCAATCGCGCGCATCCGTCCACGTCGTGGAAATTATCGCCCAGGCACCAAATCTCCCGCGCGCCGCTCGCCTCCACCGCCGCGTCGAGCGCGGTCAGCGTCGCAAGCGAATCATAGGGCGGCAGCATCTGGCCGAAGCGGGCGAACCAGCTTGCCTTCTCCAGATGCATGTCCGCGACCAGCAGCGCCCGGCGCGCCGGCCAGAACAGCGCGCCCTGCGGCAGCGCCGCCATCGCATAGCCGGCGAATGAAAAAGGAATCATGCCGCAGCTCAAGGTCAGATTCGGGGAAGCGTGTCGGTGCCGGGCAAGACACTAATGCGGATCGCCGCGCCGCCGCAAGCGGTCAGCGATCGGCCGCGTCCTGTGCCGCCTGCACCACGCGCAGCAGGTTGCCCGACCAGATCTTGGCGATGTCCGCATCGGAATAGCCGGCCGCCTTCAGCCTGTCGGTGATCCGGGGCAGGGCGGCGACATCCTCCATACCGCGCACGCCGCCGCCGCCGTCCCAGTCGGCGCCGATCCCGACATGGTCCGGCCCGACCAGCTTCAGCGTGTGCAGCAGGCTGGCCATGAACAGCTCGAACGTCGCGGTGATGTAGGGATCGCGGCTTTCCTCCGCCGCCGTGCGGCGCGCCAGCGCCTTCTGCTCCTGCGGCGTCATCTCGTGCAGCTTGTCGCGTTCGTCGAGCAGCGCCCGCCAGGCCGGCGACTGGTTGGTCGGCGCCAGAAAGACGCTGTTGATCTGAACGACCCCGCCCTTGGCGGCGAGCGCGGTGAGACGGGCGTCGTCGATATTGCGTGGATGGTCGAAGACCGCCCTTGGTCCGGAATGCGACAGGATGATCGGGGCGCGGGACAGCGCCAGCATCTGGTCGAACGCCTCGTCCGACGCGTGGCTTGCGTCGATGAGCATGCCGAGACGGTTCATCTCCGCCACCCATTCGCGGCCGAGCGGGCTGAGGCCGTGCCATTGCGGGGTGTCGGTGGTAGAATCGGCGAACTGATTGTTGCGTGAGTGGACCGGGCTGGCCATGCGTACGCCGCGATCGTAGAAATCCTCGAGCGCGGCGGTGCTGGTGCCGAGCGGATAGCTGTTCTCGATGCTCTGGAACACCACCCGGCGCCCGTCGGCGGCGGCTTGCCGGGCCTCTGCCGGCGTGGTGACGAGCGCCAGCGCGCCGGGGTGCCGCTGAACGACCTGCCGGATTTCGCCCGCCCGCCTCAGTGCGAACATATGGGCCTTGGTATAGGCGTCCGGCGTCAGCGGGCCCTGCGGCGTGAAGATGACGAAGAAGCCGCCGTCGAGCCCGCCGTCGACCATGCGCGGCAGATCGACCTGGCTCAAGTCGTCGACGAAGCCGTGGCGGTCGGCAATGTTCCAGCCGGGCCGGCCGAAATGCACCGGCGTGTCGAGATGACTGTCGAGCACCAGCAGTTGGTTGTGGAAGCTGTCCGGCGAGCCTTGCGAAGGGCGCAACGGGCCTGAGCAGGCGGCGAGCGCGACCAGCATCGCGGCGGCCGCGCCATGCTGCGCGAAGCGAAATAGATGACTGGCCATGTCCCTCCCCCTTTCCCGGGGAGGTTAAAAGCCTATTTCGATTCGCCCGCAAGACCGCCCGGCGCACTGTCCCGTCCATGGACAGTGTTGGTGGCGAGCGCGGCGCGGCCGTTTCGCTCAGCCCCGCTCGGCATTAGGAAGCGGACCTCGCGGTTGGTGAAGTCCACCGCCACGCGATCGAACAGCCGCAGCGCGTCCATGCCGAGCAGCAGCGCCGGGGTATTCGCCAGCCCGAACTTGCGAAACGGGTGGGCGTCGACGAATGCGATCGGCAGGTTGGTGAAGGTCACGTCGCCGACCTTCATCTGCTTGATCACCATCGTGCCCGCATCCAGCCGGCCGCCGGTGACGCTCAGCAGTTCCACCGGGTTCATGCCGGTATCCCGCCGGGTGCCCGCCAGCTTGCGGCGCAGCGCCATGTTGGCGACGCTGATCTGGGCGCCGGTGTCGACGATCACCCTGATGCGGGTCGGCCCGACCCGCGCGTCGGCCAGGATCAGTTGGCCGTAGCGGCTCTTGCCGCTGACGACGATGACATCCGGCTCGCTGGCGAGGGCGCGGTGGCGCTCGGCGGGGGAGACCGTCATCTGCCCGCGCTTGAAGTCGATGACCACGCGCTGCGCTTTCAGGCTGTCCAGCCCGAGCAAGCCGACCGCGCCGAGATGGACGCCGTCGAGCGCCGGCGCCTGGATGTCGGTCACCCGAGTGCGTGTCATCTCCAGGCTGGGAATGATGACGGTGCGGACGGAGCCGACTTCCGTCATGCTGTGCAGGCGGGCGGCCTCGCCTTCGCGCAGGCCCAGCTTGCGGGCGAGCTGGGACGAGATCACCGTCCGCTCCGCGCCGGTGTCGACGATGAAATCATAGGGCCCGGTGCCGCCGATCGTCACCGGAACCGTCATCCGCTGCGTGGCGTCGGTACCGAAATCAAGGGCCTGGGCGGCGGGGTCGTCGGGCAGCGCGCCGACAAGCGGGACGCCGGGCAGCATGGCGGGCGGGGTATTGGCGGCGAGCGGCGGGGCGCCGAAAAGCCCGGCAGCGACGGCAACGCACAGGGACCGGGAAGCGTGAAACATCGGCCTCTCCCTTGGCGCCGAAAATACGCCAGCCGCAGCGGCGCGGCAAGCCGTCTCAGCTGGGGCGCATCGCCTCTGCCGCCAGGCTCTCCGCCTCGATCAGCAGTGCGTGGTCGGCGCTGCGGCCGACGACCGATTCGCGGCCGATCAGCACCAGGACCGGCACCGCCAGCGGCGATAAGCGAGGCAGCGCCACGTGCAGCATCGTCGTTGCCGCGCGGTCGATCAGCGCGCCGAGGCGGCCGACATCGGTCATCCGCGCGCGGGCGTCGTCCCAGGCCGCGCCGAGCAGTAGGTGGTCCGGCTCATAGCGGCGCAGCACGTCGTAGATCAGGTCGGTGGAGAAGGTCACCTGCCGGCCGGTCTTGCGCTTGCCCGGAAACTGGCGCTCGACCAGCCCGCCGATCACCGCCACCTCGCGGAACGCCCGCTTGAGCAGCGCCGATTGCTGCACCCATTCGACGAATTCATGATCCAGTATGTCGGGCGAGAACAGCGCCGCCGGGTCGGCGATCGGTTCCAGCCCGTAGACCGCCAACGCATAATCGTTGGCGACGAAGCCGGTCGGCTTCAACCCCGCAGCCTCCATCCGCCGGGTCAGCAGGAAACCCAGCGACTGATGGGCGTTCCACCCCTCGAAGCTGTAGACGACCATGAATTGCCGCGCCTGATGCGGGAACGTCTCGACCAGCAATTCGCCGGGGCGGGGCAGGCGAGACCGCTGCTCCTGCACCTCCAGCCATTCGCGCACGTCGGCGGGGAAGCGCGGCCACTGGCTGCGGTCGAACAACAGGCCGCGCACCCGCCGTGCCAGATTGGTCGACAACGGCATCCGCGCGCCGCCATAGGTCGGTATGCGCGCTGGCCGGCGGGTGGCGCGTACCACCAGATCGGTCGTGTCCATCCGCACCACTTCCAGGCTCAGCCCGGCGAAGAAGAACGTGTCGCCGGGCGTCAGGGTCGCGGCGAAGCCTTCCTCCACCGTGCCTAGCGTCAGCCCGTTGCCGAACCGGACGGTCAGGATCGGCGAATCGACGATCACCCCGGCGTTCAGCCGGTGCTGCTTGACGAAATTCGGGTGGCTGACCCGCCACAGACCGTCGGCGCCGCGGGTCAGCCGCCGGAACCGGTCATAGGCCTTCAGCGCATAGCCGCCGGTCGCGATGAAGCCGAGCACCTGTTCGAAGCTGTCGGCGTCCAGTGCCGAATAGGGCGTCGCACTACGGATTTCGTCGAGCAGCTCCGCTTCGGCGAACGGCGCGGCGCAGGCGCAGGCCATGATATGCTGCGCCAGCACGTCGCGGCCGCCGGGACGGAACGGATCCTGATCCAGCTCCCCCGCCGCGACCGCGTCGAGCGCGGCGCGCGCCTCCAGATATTCGAAGCGGTTACCGGGGACGACCACCGCCTCCGACGGCTCGTCGAGCCGGTGGTTGGCCCGGCCAATGCGCTGGAGCAGCCGCGACGATCCCTTGGGCGCCCCCATCTGGACGACGCAGTCGACATCGCCCCAGTCGACGCCGAGGTCGAGGCTGGCGGTGGCGACCAGCCCGCGCAACTGCCCCGCGGCCATTGCCGCCTCGACCTTGCGCCGCGCCTCTCGCGACAGGCTGCCATGGTGGATGCCGATCGGCAGCTTCTGCGCGTTTGTCGCCCACAGGTCCTGGAAGATCAGTTCGGCCAGGCTGCGGGTGTTGCAGAAGACCAGTGTTGTCCGGTGGGTCTCGATCTCCGCCATCACCTGGGCCGCGGCGTAGCGGCCGGAGTGGCCGGCCCAGGGCACCCGCCCTTCCGGCAGCAGGATCGCGATGTCCGGTTCCGCGCCTTTGTCGCCTTCGACCAGCACCACCGAATCGATGTCACCCCACGGCGCCAGCCAGGCGCGGTAGCCGTCCGGATCGGCCACCGTCGCCGACAGCGCGACGCGGCGCAGGCCGGGCGCGATCCGCTGGAGGCGGGCGAGGGCGAGCGACAGCAGGTCGCCGCGCTTCTGGGTGGCGAAGGCGTGGACCTCGTCGACCACCACCGCGCGCAGCCCGGCGAACAGGGTTGCCGCGTCGGGATAGGAGAGCAGCAGGCTGAGCGATTCGGGCGTGGTCAGCAGGATATGCGGCGGCCGGGCGCGCTGGCGGGCCTTGCGGTCGGACGGGGTGTCGCCGCTGCGGGTTTCCACCTGGATTGTCAGGCCCATCTCACCGATCGGGATGAGAAGGTTACGCTGGACGTCGACGGCAAGCGCCTTCAGCGGCGAGACGTAGAGGGTGTGGAGCCGGTCTGTAGGATGTTGGATCAGGTCGACCAGGCTGGGCAGGAAGCCGGCGAGGGTCTTGCCGGCCCCGGTCGGCGCGACGAGCAGGGCGTGGCGGCCGGCGCGGGCGGCGTCCAACAGGGCAAGCTGGTGGCGGCGCGGTTGCCATCCGCGCGCGGCGAACCAGGCCGCGATCGGCGGCGGCAGGGCGGTCAACGGCGCGGTTCCGGCATCATCAACGTCATCACCGCTGTTCAAACGCCGATCAAGCGGGTTAGATCAGCATCGCTATGGAAAGTCCCAACCCCTATCCGCGCGCGCTGGCGCATGGCCTGCTTGCCTTCATCGCGCTGATCCTCGCCACCCTCGTCTGGGGGGTGGTCGAGATGGTCCTGCTCCAGCCGGGGCGGACGATGGCCTATTACGGCGACGCGGTCAGCCGCTTCTATGTTGGGGCCGGCATCGTGCTGGTCGGCCTGTTCGCCTGGCGCGCCGCACGGCGCATGCCGATGCGCCCGGCGCTGATCGCGGGGCTGGTCGTCGCCGGCGTCAGCATCGTGGCGGAGCTGGCCGCCTTCCTCGTCATGCCGGACGCGGGCAACGACTGGCGCGCGGCGTCGCTGTCGATCGGCACCAAGCTGATCGCCGGGCTGGCCGGCGGCTGGCTGGCCGGGCGCGCCCGCCCGGCGGTGGAGACGGAAGACGCGGTGGCGGACGGCGGACCAACGCCGGACTGATGGCGCGGTCCGGCCGCTGGATCGAGGCGCATCGCGACGGCCTCTACATCCCGGCGGCGGACCTGTGGATCGACCCGGCCAGCCCGCGCCCGCGCGCGCTGGTCACCCACGGCCATGCCGACCATGCGCGCGGCGGCCACGGCGCCGTCTGGGCGACGCCGGAGACGCTGGCGATCATGGCGGCGCGCTACGGGCCGCAGGCCGGACATCCGCTGGTTTATGGCGAGGCGGCGGCCTTCGGTCCGGTCACCGCGACGCTGGCGCCCGCCGGCCACGTTCTCGGCTCGGCGCAGGCGGTGCTCGACCATGCCGGCGAGCGGGTCGTCGTTTCCGGTGATTACAAGCGGCGGCCGGACCCGACCTGCCCGCCGTTCGAGCCGGTCGCCTGCGACGTGTTCGTGACGGAAGCGACCTTCGCCCTGCCGGTGTTCCGCCACCCGCCGACCGGCGACGAGATCGACAAGCTGCTCGCCGCGCTCCACGCCAACCCGGACCGGTCGGTGCTGGTCGGCGCCTATGCGCTGGGCAAGGCGCAGCGGGTGATCGCGGAACTGCGGGCGATGGGCCATGACGCGCCGATCTACATCCACGGCGCGCTGCAGCGGCTGTGCGACCTCTACCGCGACCACGGCGTCGCGCTCGGCACCCTGCTGCCGGCGAGCGAGACGCCGCGCGACGCGATGCGCGGGCATGTCGTGCTGTGCCCGCCATCGGCGCTGAACGACCGCTGGAGCCGCCGGCTGCCCGACCCGATCACCGCGATGGCGTCGGGCTGGATGCGGGTGCGCCAGCGCGCCCGCCAGCGCAACGTCGAGCTGCCGCTGATCATCAGCGACCATGCCGACTGGGAAGAACTGACCGCGACGCTGACCGAGATCGCCCCGAAGGAGGTGTGGATCACCCACGGCCGCGAGGATGCGCTGCTCCACTGGTGCGAGACCCGCCAAATCAAGGCGCGGGCGCTGGACCTGATCGGGTATGAGGACGAGGCGGATTAACGGCAGCGGGCCGCGCTAAACGAAATATAAACCATATCCGCGCAATTTGGGCGGACCCGCAACGCGGCAGGGGGGTGCCAGGCGTGGCGACATCGTTTCCGGGCAGGCTGAAGGACGATCGATGGGCCGGGACGCGCATGTCGACCTGGCCGATCCTGCTCGCGCTGACCGCGATCGCCGTCGGCATCCAGTTGTCCGGCGTGCCCAATCACGACGTTGCCTGGATATTGACCAGTGCCGGACGTCTGCTGGACGGCGGGCGGTTCGGGCGCGACATCGTCGACGTCAATCCGCCGCTGGCATGGTGGGTGCTGGCGGTGCCGGTTGCGATCGCCGACAGCGGCGGCTGGCCTCGCTATCCGATATTCGTCGCATGCGTCGCCGCCCTGACGCTGGCGAGCGTGCGCCTGACCGAGGTGACGTTGCGTCACGGCGGCGGCGGCGAGGCCGGGCGCAGGGTGGTGCTGGCCGCCGCGGCGGCCCTGCTCTTCGTCCCCGGTTACGATTACGGACAGCGCGAACATCTGCTGCTGATCGCCGCCTTACCCTATTGCATGGCGGCTGCCGTCGCCAGCCGCGCGCGGCCGATCCCGCCCGGCCTGAGCCTTGTCATCGGCTTGCTCGCCGCCATCGGCTTCTGCCTGAAGCCGTATTTCCTGATCATCCCCGCCGCGCTGGCGCTGTGGGTGTTGCTGCGCACCGGAAAGCTGTCGGCGCTTCCGCACCGAAGCGCTGGTCCTGGGCGTTGCCGGATGCCTCTATGCGGCGGCCGTCGCGGTGTGGGCGCCGGCCTATCTGCACAGCGTCGTGCCCGACGCCGTTGCCGGCTACTGGGCATATGAAGAAGCCTCGGCACGGCTGTGGCGCGGCGCGTTGTCGACGCTGCTGCCAATGGCTTGCGCGCTGACGGTGCTTGTCGGCGCGCGCCGGGGGCGGCCGATGCCGCTGGCGGCGCAGGCGATGATCGTCGCGTTTATGGCCGCCGGTATCGTGGCGATCCTGCAGCACAAGGGCTGGCACTACCACTTCCTGCCGGCGCTGGGTTTTGGCGCGATCGGCTGCATCGCGCTTTTTCCGCCCCGCGGCGGACCGGCGGCGGTTGGGGCACTCGGGTTGGCGATCCTGGCCGGCTTCGGGCCGGCGGTAGCCGATCCGGCCCTGTCCCGTACCGTCAACGGCACAGTGACCCATGTCGATGATCTCGCCGCCCTGTTCGCCGCGAAGGCCGGCGGGGGTGCCGTTTTCGCCTTCACAACGTCGCCGCGCGATATCCACCCGGCGCTGTTGCTGTCTGGCGTTGGCTGGGACGCAGCCGCCTGCTGCATGCATCAACTGCCGGCGCTGGTGCGCGAGGGAGAGCAGCCGGAAAGGCGCCGCGCCGGTCGGGCGCGCGCGGCCGGGCTACGCCAGTTGGCGAGGGTCCTCCACCAACTGAACGACCGCCCGCCAACGCTGATTCTGGTCGACGAGCGGCCGCATAAGCCGGGATTTGGCGACATGGCGTTCGACTATCTGCGCTTTCTTGGCGCGCAACCAGGCTATCCGGCGCTGTTCGCCCGGTATCGCCAGCGGGGAGTGGTGGCCGGGTTCCGCGTTTTCGAACGGGTGGAATAGCGCCTGAGCCGCCGGCTTTGACCCGTCATCGGTTCCTGCTTCGCGGGCAGAGGCCGGGGGCGCGGTTGTGGATTGCCGCGCCCCTGCGGGGCTCGCAATGACGGGTGGGGTGGGCCCCGCGTTTAGTGGCCAGCTTGTTCGCCGCGCTTGATGCCGGATTTGGCGAGCTGGTCGTCGATCTGGGCGAGCAGGCGGGCGAGGCCGGCTTCGTCCCTGGCTTCGGCGCGGGCGACGAGGACGTCCTGGGTGTTGGAGGCGCGCAGCAGCCACCAGCCGTCCGGCGTGTTGACGCGGGCGCCGTCGGTGCGGTTGACGGCGACGCCGTCCGCCTCCAGCCGGCCGAGCACTTCGTCGACCACCGCGAATTTGCGGCTTTCATCGACCTGGAAGCGCATTTCCGGGGTGTTGACCAGCGGCGGCATTGCATCCTTCAACTCGGTCAGCGTCTTGCCCGACTGGCGGACCGCGCCGATCAGCCGCACCGCCGCGTAGAGCGCGTCGTCGAAGCCGTAATAATCCTGCGCGAAGAAGATGTGGCCGCTCATCTCGCCGGCGATCGGGGCGTTTTCTTCCTTCATCTTCGACTTGATCAGGCTGTGCCCGGTTTTCCACATCAGCGGCGTGCCGCCGAGTTCGGCGATGCGGTCATAGAGCGCCTGGCTGGCCTTGACGTCGCCGATGATCGTCGCGCCCGGTTCCGCCCGCAGCACCGGTTCGGCGAGGATGGCGAGCAGCTGGTCCCCCCACACCACCCGGCCCTTGCCGTCGACCGCGCCGATACGGTCGCCGTCGCCGTCGAAAGCGATGCCGAAATCCAGGCCCTTGTCGGCGACCAGTTTCTTCAGGTCGGCTAGGTTCTTTTCCTCGGTCGGGTCGGGGTGGTGGTTGGGGAAGGCGGCGTCGACATCGGTATAGAGCGTGTGGTGCTCGCCGGGGAGCAGCTTGACCAGCTTTTCAAGGGCCGGGCCGGCGGCGCCGTTGCCCGCGTCCCAGCCGATGCGGTAGGCGCCGCCGGCATAACCGGCGGTCAGCCGCCCGACATACTGGTCGAGGATCGCGAATTCGCTGACCGTGCCGGGGGTTTCGGCGCTGTCCCAATCCCCTTCCGCCGCCATGCGACCGAGGGTCTGGATGTCCTCCCCGAAGAAGGGGCGGTGCTGGAACACCATCTTGAAGCCGTTATAGTCGGCCGGGTTGTGGCTGCCGGTGATCATGATGCCGCCGTCGACCTCCAGCACCGCTTCCGCGTAATAGAGCATCGGCGTCGGCCCCAGCCCGACGCGGACGACATCGACGCCGCTTTGCGTCAGCCCGTCGACCAGCGCCTGTTCCAGCACCGGCGACGAGGCGCGGCCGTCATAGCCGACGGCGACGCGAGTGCCGCCGGCGCGGCGCAGCAGGGTGGCAAAGCCGCGCCCGATCGCCAGCGCGTCCGCGGTGCCGAGGGTCTGGCCGACGATTCCGCGAATGTCGTATTCGCGCAGCGAGGTCGGGTGGAAAATATGCGACATGGAAACTCCCTCGGGCGTTCAGGGTGCGGACGGACGGCGGCGGGCTGCCTCCGCCAATAACAGATCGCGGGCGATATTGGTCCGCCGCGCCAGTTCCGCGCTGCCGCCGGCATCGGGGTGGACGCGGGCGATGATCCGGCGGTGGGCGGCGCGGATCGCGTCGGCGTCGGCGCCTTCGTCTAGGCCGAGCAGCGAGCGCGCCTCGGCCAGCGGCATCGGCGCCCGGCGGGCGGGGGCGCGCAGCCATGCCCACAGCAGCGCCGCGAAGATCGCGATCGCGATCAGCTTCAGCATCAGGCCGCGGCCGCCCTCGCCGTTTCGGGCAGTTGCAGGCCGGCGACCAGCTCGCGCAATTCCTGCCGGGCGGCGACATGGCTCATTCCGACATCCTTGAGCGCGGCGATGTCGAGCAGAGTCAGCCCGCTGGGGAACAATTCGCGGTAGATGACGCGTTCGCCAAGGCCGGGGATCAGGCGGAAGCCGACCCGCTTCGACAGCTGGCCGAGCGCGTCGCCGACCCGGCGCATGTTGCGCGCCTCGATATGCTGGAGGCGGTTGCGCAGCACCACCCAGTCGATCGTCGCGCCGTCCGCCTTGGCGCGGGCCTTGCGCGCGTCCCAGATCAGTTCGGAATAGAAGCTGGGGCGGCTGACCTTGAAGCTTTCCGGGTCGACCTGGCCGATCAGGTCGAAATCGACGAAGCTGTCGTTCATCGGCGTGACCAGCGTATTGGCGCGGGTGGCGGCGTGGCGGGCGACCGGATCGTCGCGGCCGGGGGTGTCGATCACCACGAAATCGGCGCCGTCGGCGACCGCGGCCAGCGCCGCTTCGAATCCGTCCGGATCGGTCGCGTCGCAGGTGGCGTAGACCGGCTGGGGCAGGGCGATGCCCCGCCGCTTCATGGTTTCCGCCCGGTTGTCGAGATAGCGGCCGAGCGTGCGCTGGCGGTGGTCGAGGTCGAGCGCGGCAACCCGCGCCCCGCGCGCGGCAAGGCCGACGGCGACATGCACCGCCGTCGTCGATTTGCCGGTCCCGCCCTTCTCGTTGGCGAAGACGATGATGTGCCTGCCCGCCGAAGCCATGTCCGTTGCCAGCGCCTTTTGCTTGATACTGTGCCCCGCGCCCCGTTAAAGGGCGCTTCCCCCGCCTTATCGGAGCCCTCGTCGCCGTGCAAACGATCCGTCAGCTCGCGCCCCTTCGCAAGGCGCTCGCCGCCCTGCGCGCGGAGGGGACGGTGGCGCTGGTGCCGACGATGGGGGCGCTGCACGCCGGGCACATGGCGCTGGTCGCCGAGGCAAGGCTGCACGCCCGCCATGTCGTCGTCTCGATCTTCGTCAACCCGACGCAGTTCGGGCCGGGCGAGGACCTGGCCACCTATCCGCGCCGGCCGACGGCGGATTCCAACATGCTGCGCGAGGCCGGCGTCTCGCTGCTGTGGATGCCGGAGGCGGCGACGATGTACCCGGCCGGCTTTGCCACCGCCGTGTCGGTCGGCGGGCTGACCGAGGCGATGGACGGCGCCGCCCGGCCCGGCCATTTCGACGGCGTCGCCACCGTCGTCACCAAGCTGTTCAACCAGGTGCGGCCCGACGTCGCGCTGTTCGGCGAAAAGGATTACCAGCAGCTGGCGATGATCCGCCGGATGGCGGCCGACCTCGACATGGGGGTCAAGGTGATCGGCGTCGTCACCCAGCGCGATGCCGACGGCGTCGCCCTGTCGTCGCGCAACGCCTATCTGACCGAAGAAAACCGGGTGAAGGCCCGCGCTTTGCCGCGCGCGCTGGGCGAGGCGGCGATGACCATCGAGAAGGGCGGCGACCCGGCCGAGGCGATCGCCCATGCCCGCGCCGCGATAGAGCGGGCCGGGTTCGAGGCGATCGACTATCTCGACCTGCGCGATGCCGAGACGCTGGCCGCCGACCCGGCGCCGGAGCGGCCGGCGCGGTTGCTGGTCGCGGCGCGGATCGACGGCACCAGGCTGATCGACAACCTGCCGATCGCGCCGCGCGGCTGAGCGCCCGCCCCGGCGCAGGGGCGGGCGGATCAGCGGCGGATCAGCGCTCGACGCAGACGGCGATGCCCATGCCGCCGCCGATGCACAGTGTCGCCAGCCCCTTCTTCGCGTCGCGCTTCTGCATTTCGTAGAGCAGGGTGATCAGGACGCGCGCGCCGCTGGCGCCGATCGGATGGCCGATGGCGATCGCGCCGCCGTTGACGTTGACCCGTTCCGGATCCCAGCCAAGCTCCTTGTTGACCGACAGCGCCTGCGCGGCGAACGCCTCGTTCGCTTCGATCAGGTCGAGGTCGCCGACGCTCCAGCCGGCCTTTTCCAACGCGCGGCGGGACGCCGGCACCGGGCCGATGCCCATGATCGCCGGGTCGACGCCGGCCGATGCCCAACTGGCGATGCGGGCAAGGACCGGGGTGCCGCGCCGCGCCGCCTCCTCGGCGGTAGTGACGACCAGCGCCGCCGCGCCGTCATTCAGGCCGCTGGCGTTGGCGGCGGTGACGGTGCCGTCCTTTTTGAACGCCGGGCGCAGGCCGGAAATGCCCTCCAGCGTAACGCCGTCGCGGATATATTCGTCGTCGGCGACGACGGTCTCGCCCTTGCGGGTCTTGAGCGTCACCGGCGCGATCTCGTCCCGGAACCGGCCGCTGGCGCGGGCGGCGGAGGCGAGGTTCTGCGAGCGGACGGCGAACGCGTCCTGCATCTCGCGGCTGATCTGGTACTTCTCCGCCAGATTCTCGGCGGTGATGCCCATGTGGTAGCCGTTGAACACGTCGGTCAGGCCGTCCTTGATCATCGTGTCGACCAGCTCGACCGAGCCCATCTTGGTGCCGCCGCGCAACTGCTGGGCGTGGGCGGACAGCGACATGCTCTCCTGCCCGCCGGCGACGACGATCAGCGAATCGCCGGTCGCCACCGCCTGCGCCGCCAGCGCCACCGCGCGCAGACCGGAGCCGCAGACCTGATTGACGCCCCAGGCCGGCACCTCCTTAGGCACGCCGGCGGCGATCGCCGCCTGCCGCGCCGGGTTCTGGCCCTGCGCCGCGGTCAGCACCTGGCCGAGAATCACCTCCGACACTTCCTCGCCGCCGACGCCGGCCTGGGCCAGCGCCGCCTCGATCGCGACGCGGCCCAGCTCGTGCGCCGGGGTCGCGGCAAACGCGCCGAGGAAGCTGCCGACCGGCGTGCGCTTGGCGGCGGTGATGACGATATCGGGCATGGGTGACGACTCCTCAGGAATATCTTCGCACCTGCAATATCAGGCGGAGGCGGCGCGCGAAAGCCATGAGGCCAGCGGCTGCCACAACTGCGCGCGCGCGCGGCCGCCGACGACCATGCCGACATGGCCCGCGCCCAGGCTGATCCGTTCGGGCAGGCCGGCTGCCGACGCCGCCGGCACGATGCGGTCGCTGGTCGAGACGATCTCGATCGCCGGGCAGGCAAGCGCCGCCGGATCGACGACGCGCCCGCCGACCCGCCAGCCGCCGGTGCCGGGGCGATCGGCGGCGACGAAATCCTCCATCAGCTCACGCCCGGCGGCGTAGGTCAGCGGCGCGCCGGCATTGGCCCAATCCTCGACCGCGACGAAATTGCGCGCTGCGGCACTGGCCGGGTCAAGCCGGCCGAACGCCTCGTACTTGGCGATCGTCCGGCCGGGGTCGAGCCGCCAGAAGCCGGTCTGCAGCACCTCCATCGGCACCAGCCCCATCGTCTCCGCCGGCGGCTTGGTCCCCGCCCACAGCGCGGCGATGTCGGCGCGGGCGCCGTCGCCGAAGCCGGAGAAGCGGAACGGCGCGGCGATCAGCGCCAGCGCGCTGAGCGGGCGCAGCATCGCCGCCGCCAGCGCCATCGTGCCGCCCAGGCAGTAGCCGGCGACGAGCGGCGGCTCACCCAGCGCGTCGATCAGCGGCAGCAGCAGCGTCTCGACATGGCCGGCGACCGACAGCGCCGCCTCGCCGGGCGCCGGGCTGCCCCAGTCGAGCAGCAGCGGGCGGAAGCCCTGCGTCGCCAGCCAGCCGGCAAACGAACGCTCGCCGGCCAGGGCGAGAATGTCCGGCGGGTTGATCAGCGACGGGACAAGCAGCAGCGGCGGCCCGTCGCCGCCGAAGCCGAGCAGCCGCGCCCGCCCGGCCGTGGCGACGACCGGCGCCAGGGCGGCCGTGGCGCGGCGCTCCGCCTGCTGG
>NZ_SPHY01000013.1 GCF_004796535.1 Sphingomonas flavalba
GACCCGGCGACCGCCGACGCGCTGGCGCGGGCGACCGCCGCCGATACCGCCGCCGCGCGCGGGCAGGCGCTGGCGGAGGCCGACCAGGCGCTGGTCGCCGCCGCCCATTTCATCGTGCTCGGTCGCCCGGTCCGCTGGGCGCTCGCCACCCGCCGGCTCACCGAATTCCGCGAAAACCCCCGCGCCTGGCACCCGCTCAACCGCCTGATCGGCAGCAGCCGCTAGAGCTTTTCCGACTTTGATCGAGACATATAAAGCCCCTCCCCTTCAGGGGAGGGGTTGGGGTGGGGGCTCGAAACCTTGCACAAGACCGCCGCCCGCATGGTCTCCAGTTTCACAGGGCGTGAAACCATCCCCCGCCCTGCAGCGCCCGCCACTGGACAGCGCCGCCGCCCGTCCCAATATCATCGGCAAAGGAGACGCCGTTGCCGAACACCCGCTTCGACCGCATTGCCGATGCGATGCCCGACATCGGACGCGATCCGGCCTCCGTCCGCCGCCGCATCGAGGCGATGGAGCAGTTGCTCGAACGCATGTTCGTCATTCCCGGCATCAACCGCCCAGTCGGCCTGGACGTGCTGCTCAACATCGTGCCGGTGGTCGGCGACGTCATCGGCACCGCGATGGGTGCGTGGATCGTCTGGGAAGCGCGCAACCTCGGCATGTCGAAATGGCAGATGACGCGGATGGCCGGAAACGTCGGCATCGACACGCTGCTCGGCGCGGTGCCGTTCATCGGCGCGATCCCCGACTTCTTCTTCCGCTCCAACACCCGCAACCTCAGGATCATCCGCAAGCATCTCGACCGCCATCACCCGGCGACCGCGACCATCGAACGCTGATCCGAACCGGCCGGGCCGCCCCCCAGCCCCGCCCTCAGCTCGGCCTGATCCGCAACCGCGCCGCCGGCGTCGCGCCGGCCTGGTGCGCCGGGCAGCGGGTGGCGCGGAACCGCCGGTCCAGGCACAGCCACACTTCCTCCAGCCAGCCGCGCCGGTCGGTCGTCACCCGCAGCATCGCCGCGCTCATCCCCGGATTGGCGGCGGCGAAGGCGGCGGCGAAGCGGCCAACGGTCAGCGGCCGGGCGGCCAGCGCCCCCATGTCCGGATAACGGATCCGCTGGTACAGCGTGGTCGCGCGGGCGAAATAGGCGTCCGGCTCGCGCGCCATGCAGGTGCCGTGCTTCGCCCATTCGTGCTGCAACAGTTGCACCGACGGCGTCGCGCACAGGCTGCGGCGGATCACCGCCGGCGGCAGCAACGCCGCCCCCCGGCAATATTGCGGCCACTGCGCCCCGGTGCCATCCGGCCACAGCCCTGCAGGGTGAAGCCGAAACGGTTGCCGCCGCCGCACTGCAAACGCCTGTCCGCCTGGCGTCCGTTTGCCGCGCAGTCCTGCGGCGCCCAGGTCAGCGCCAGCGTATATCCGCCGATCGGCACCACCCACCGCGGTTGGTTGCCGGTCGGCCCATCCTGATGTGGACGTGATAACCCAGGTGGAATCTTGCAATGCAGCGCCTGCGCCGGCAGCGCCGCCGGCAGCGCCAGCACCGCCCCGGCCAGCACCGCCCTAAGCACTGACGAAGTCGAGGCCGATGTCCGCCGCCGGTGCCGACTGGGTCAGCCGCCCGACCGAGATATAGGTGACGCCGCTCTCCGCGATCGCCCGGATCGTGTCGAGCCGCACCCCGCCCGACGCCTCGGTCGGCACCCGTCCGCCGACCAACGTCACCGCCCCGCGCAATGTCGGCGGGTCCATGTTGTCGAGCAGCAGATGCGTCGCCCCCGCCGCCAGCGCCGGCTCGATCTGGTCGACGCGGTCGACCTCGACGATGATCCGGGCGATGCCGGCCGCCTTCGCCCGGCGCACCGCCTCGCCCACCCCGCCGGCGACGGCGACGTGGTTATCCTTGATCATCGCCGCGTCCCACAGCCCCATGCGATGGTTGGTCGCCCCGCCCATCCGCGTCGCATATTTCTCCAGCCGCCGCAGGCCGGGGATCGTCTTGCGGGTATCGAGTAGGATCGCGCCGGTACCGGCGATCGCGTCGACATAGCGACGGGTCAGCGTCGCGATGCCGGTCAGGTGCTGGACGGTGTTCAACGCCGATCGCTCGGCGGTCAGCAGCCCGCGCGCCAGCCCGTTCAGCCGCATCACATCGGTCCCGGCGGCAACGCTCGCCCCGTCCTCGACCAGCCGCTCGATCCGCACGTCCGGGTCGAGCGCGCGGAAGAACGCCTCGGCGATCGGCAGGCCGGCGACAGTCACCGCCTCGCGGCAGTCCATCACCCCGTCGAAACGCGCATCGGCGGGGATCACGGCCGTAGACGTGATGTCGCCCCCCTCACCCAGATCCTCGGCCAGCGTCTGGGCGACGAAGGCATCGAGGTCGAAGCCGGCAATGTCGATCATCGCGTCCGTCCGCTCCCCCGTTCCGTCGCGCCGCGGCGCTATCAGTCGCCGGTCACCCGGACCGGCCCCAGATCGCCCATGCCGACGGTCGCGCTCGCCATTGCCAGCATCCGGTCAAGCGACTTCTTCGCCTGGACCCGCAGCGCCTCGTCCATCTCGATGCGCGGCTCCAGGTCGCGCAGCGCCAGGTAGAGTTTCTCCATCGTGTTCAGTGCCATATAGGGGCAGATGTTGCAGTTGCAGTTGCCGTCGGCGCCGGGCGCGCCGATGAAATGCTTGTCCGGCACCGCCTTTTCCATCTGGTGGATGATGTGCGGCTCGGTCGCAACGATCAGCGTGTCGCCCGGCATCGTCTTGGCAAAGTTCAGGATGCCGCTGGTCGACCCGACATAATCGGCATGGTCGAGGATATAGGCCGGGCATTCCGGATGGGCGGCAACCGGCGCGTCGGGATGCTGCGCCTTCAGCTTCAGCAGCTCGGTTTCCGAAAACGCCTCGTGGACGATGCAGACGCCGGGCCACAGCAGCATGTCACGCCCGGTCTTGCGCGCCAGATAGCCGCCGAGATGCTTGTCGGGGCCGAAGATGATCTTCTGGTCCGCCGGGATCTGGCTCAAGATCTTTTCCGCCGAAGACGAGGTGACGATGATGTCGCTCAGCGCCTTCACCTCGGCCGAGCAATTGATGTAGGTCAGCGCGATATGATCCGGGTGGGCGGCGCGGAACGCGCGGAACTGGTCCGGCGGGCAGCTGTCCTCCAGGCTGCAGCCAGCCTCCATGTCGGGCAGCACAACGATTTTCTGCGGCGACAGGATTTTCGCCGTCTCCGCCATGAAGCGGACGCCGCAAAAGGCGATGACGTCGGCGTCGGTGTCGGCTGCCTTGCGCGACAGGTCGAGGCTGTCGCCGACGAAATCGGCGATGTCCTGGATTTCGGGCTTCTGGTAATAATGAGCCAGGATCACCGCGTTACGTTCGGTGCGCAGCCGCTCGATCTCCGCCTTCAGATCCAGCCCCTTCAGGCTGCCGCCCAATCCACCACGTACGTCCATCGATTCCTCACTCCTCCTTGGGCGTTTAGCGGGCGGTGGCCGCATCCCCAAGCACTTCCTTGATCGAGCGCGAGCGGTCGAGATAGCTGGGCGGGCGATCCTCGTCGGCAAAGCGGGCGACCACCGTCGCCTCGACCCCGGCCGCGCGCAGCGGCATCGCGAAACTGCGCTCGACCGCCCGGCGCGTTGCGTCGCGGGCCAGCCGCATCGGCACCGTGTCGCGCGCCTGCCGCAGCAGTTCGGCCTGCCCCCCCTTGCGATTGGCGTCATCGAGTATCTGCCGCGCATCGGTCAGGCTGAGCAGCAGGCCGCCGCTGTCATACGCCTTGACCTGATTGACGTCGACCTGCGGCCCGACCAGTTCGACCGGCGGCAGGGTGACGCTCAATGTCCGCGTTGCCGCATCCCACGCCACGTCGCGCTGGGTCAGCCGCGCCAGATCCACCTCGTAGCGCACCGTGCCGGGCATGATCAGCGTCCGCTCGGCGCTGAGCACGCCGAAACGCTGCTGCTTGGAGGTGACGACCGCGACATAGCGTGCGGCAAAGGCCGATAGCCGATTCTGCTCGCGCAACCCCTGGAGGCTGCCGGAAACGATCGTCTCGGGTTCCGGCGCGACCCGGCGCTCAACATAGCGAACCGCCAGCAGGAATGCCGCGCCGACGAGCACGGCAAGCAGCAGCACGCCGACGACAAGGCGTCCAAGCGATCCCATCATGCCGCCTTCGCCCAAAGGCCTCCCGCCTCGACGACGACACCGCGCTGGCGCAGGTCGACGAGATGGGCGAGGACCGAGCGCCCGGCAGCGCCGACCAGGCGGGGATCCAGCCCGACATACATGCGCTCGACCAGCGCCGGAATGGCGCGCGGTGCCTCGTCGAGCAGACGCAATATCTGGCCCTCGCGCTGCCTGCGGTGGCCGGCAAGCCCACGAATCAGCCGCTGCGGCCGCTCGACCGGGTCGCCATGGGCGGGATAGTAGATGCGATCGTCGCGTCGGCCCAGCTTGTCGAGGCTGGCCATATAGGCGGCCATGTCACCGTCTGGCGGCGATATGACGGTGGTCGACCAGCCCATGACATGGTCGCCGGTGAACAGCGCGCCGGTCTCCGGTAGTGCGAAGCACAGATGGTTGGACGTATGGCCCGGCGTCGCCACCGCCTCCAGCGTCCAGCCCGGCCCGGCCACCGTCCCGCCGTCGGCCAGTACCCGATCGGGCGCGTAGCTCCGGTCGAAAGCCGCATCGGCACGGGGCCCGTCATCATCCAGGGCGAGTGGCGCGCAACCGATGATCGCCGCGCCGGTCGCCGCCTTCAGCGCCGCCGCCGCCGGGCTGTGGTCGCGGTGGGTATGGGTGCAGACGATCGCCGCGACCCGTTCCCCGGCAACCGCGCGCAGCAGCGCCGCGACGTGATCGGCGGCGTCGGGGCCGGGATCGATCACCGCCACCTCGCCATTGCCGACGATGTAAGTCTGGGTGCCGGTGTAGGTAAACGGCGAGGGGTTGGGCGCAAGCAGCCGGCGAACCAATGGTTCAAGTCGCATCACGCGTCCGGTCGGCAGATCATCCATGCCGTCCGATGTGGCGATTTGCCACCAGGAAGCAAGCATCCTTTGCCGGCGATCGGGCATCGTGCCCGGCGGAAGCCGCCTTGGTGAGGCCGCCCGGGGACTGGGGCCGGGCTTCCGCCGGGATCCGGTCGATCAGCGCGCGCGCAGTTCCGCGATCTTGCGGTCGATGTTGGCGAGCGCCTGGGCGCGCCCCGCTTCCCCAGCGGCCGGAATGTCCATCGACGCGACGCTACGGCGCGCGCCTTCCAGCGCGGAAATGACCGTCTGGCGGATCTCGGCTTGATCGACACCGCCGTTCTCACACACCGAAACGGTGTGCAGCTCGGCACCGTTGCGATCATAGGCAACGCTTGTGGTCGGAACGCGCCCTTCGCTTCTGCAATCATGCATCACCACGCGCACTCGCGTGCGGGCCTGCCGGCTTGCAGCGGCCGCCTCGCGCTGTGCGGCCAGCGCGTCGCGGCGCGCATCCACAACCGCGCGCCGGGCGTCCGCCACCGCGACGCGTACGTCACGTTCGACATCGCGCATCGCCACGCTCACTTCGCGCCCGATATCCCCAATGTCGCCCAACGCCTCACGGGGCGGTACCGGGGGCGCGGGTGGGGCCGGCGGCACTGGCGGCACGGCATCCACAGCATCGGGCGCCGGAGGCGGCGGGAGCGGCGCCGGGGGAGCCGGTGGCGGCAGCACCTCCGCAATGTCGGCAGCCTGCTCCGCCGGCACCGCGACCGGAGCCCAACCTGCCGTCTGCGCAACCGCCAGCCTCACATCCTCGCCCACGGCGCCACCCGCCTCCGCGGCAATCCCGCCCGACGCGGTCAGCAGCAACCCGCCACCGGTCAGCACCACTGCCAGTGCCGTGCCGCAGCGCGCCGCGCGGCGACTCGGCTTGTTATGGCCCATCATCTTCAATCTCCTCTTGAGGTCATCCCCGGCCCCAAGTGCGCACGCTGCCACAGGCAGGCGGTCGCAGGTCGATTTCAGCAGCGCCAAACCATAGGCGTGGCGTTCGAACGGTGTGGCGGCGGCGAGCACGACGGCGTCGCAGGCCAGTTCCTGGTCGATGCGGAACGCGCGATGGGCGCGGTGCGCGATCGGATTGAACCAGTGGGCGGACAGCACGATCAGTGCCGCGAGATTGGCCGACATATCGCAACGGCGATGATGCTGCGCCTCGTGCGCCATCGCCAGCCGCAGTTCGTCGGCATCGTATCGCCGGCGATAGTCATGCGGCAGCACGATCGTCTTGACGAAGATGCCGGTGGCGAACGGCCCGCGGATCGCGCGGCTGGCGCATACCTCTATGCCGTCGCGGTCAAGCATCGGCAGCGGCGTCGAACGGCCGATCACCCTGTGCACGAACAGGCCGTAGGCGCCCAGATGCCAGAGGAAATGCACCACCGCCCCGCCCAGCCACAGGGCGAGCAGCAGCGCCGCCCAGTCGACCGCCGGGGCCGCCTGCGCCACTTGCGTCGCCTCGCGGACGATCTCGATGTCGAGCAGCGGCGGCAGCGCGGCCAGAGGGTGCGGCGCCACCGTCACGGGCAAGGGCGGCAGGATCGTCCTGAGCGCCGGCAGCAGCCACAACGCATAAGCGACGCGCGGGCCGAACCGCCGGGCGACCGGACCACGGAGCATAAGCACCACCAGCATCAGGATACTGGTCGCGATCAGCGTCTCGACGATCCAGCCGGTCATCGCTTCAACTCCCGCAGCAATGCCTCGATCTCGGCGATATCCGCCGCCGACAGCCCGTCATCCTCGGCAAGATGGGCGACCAGCGGCGTCACCCGCCCGCCGAACAGCCGATCGACCAGCCGGCGCGATTCACTGGCGACATAGTCGGCGCGGGCGATGACCGGGCGGTAGAGGTAGCGCCGGCCGTCCTGCTCGTGGTCAACGGCGCCCTTGCTCAGCAACCGCGACAGCAGCGTCTTGACCGTCGACATGTTCCAGCCGCGCGCCGCCCCGGCGCGTTCGGCGACTTCGCTGGCGGTGAGCGGGCTGCTCTCCCACAGCGCCTCCATCACCGCATATTCGGCATCACTGATCCGTTCGGGCATCGCACGACCACATGTGTAGATGTAACGATTACAGATGTAGTCGTTTAACTGAACCGACCATGAACGGTCAAGTGGCGGCGGTGTCGGACACGCTTACACCCGGTCCACCCCGGCAAAGCGCGTTTACCATTCTACCTGGCGAAAACCCGTGGCTCCATGCGACTGGCACGGCGGCTGCATAGGATAAGGCGGTTCCAAAGCCGCGTAACTGAGCGGTGGGCCAGCTGCTTACCCGATCTCGCGCTGGCCCACCCTCACCCGCTTTCAGGCTCGGCCCCTTTCTACGATATCCGCAAAGAAAAGGCGCGCACGCCCCGCGTCGCGCGCCCGATAATCGCTCTGCGAGCCGACTCAACCAGCGGCGACGCCCTTGTCAACCATCAGCTGCGCCAGTTCGCCGCTCTCGTACATTTCGAGCATGATGTCGGATCCACCGACGAACTCGCCCTTCACGTAGAGCTGGGGGATCGTCGGCCAGTCGGAATAGGTCTTGATGCCCTGGCGGATGCCCTGGTCCTGCAGGACGTCGACGCTTTCGTACGGCACGCCGACCCGCTCCAGGATCGCGACAGCGCGGCTGGAAAAGCCGCATTGGGGAAACAGCGGCGTGCCCTTCATGAACAGCAGCACGTCATTGTCGGCCAGCAGGCTGCTGATCCGCGCCATTCCATCGTCCGTCATCGCATCATCCATCGCAAAATCCCCCTGTGCATTCGACACATCGCCATGTCGGGGCGCGAATTCAAGGGGGCGGTCAGTCCGGCACGGCGGTAGTCAACTGCAACGCATGCAGCGTATCGCCCATATGCCCGCCCAGCGCGGCATAGACGGCTTGATGCTGGCGCACCCGCGACACCCCGCGAAACGTCTCGCTGACCACCCGTGCCGCATAATGATTGCCGTCGCCGGCCAGGTCGGTGATCTCGACCTCCGCGCCGGGTATCCCGGCACGGATCATCGCCGCGATCTCATCCGCTGTCATCGCCATGCCGTGGTCAGTTCTGCTCTTCGATGAACTGGCGCCGCGCCTCGACGGCCTTGGCCTCGATCGCCTGGCGGACCTCAGTCTCGCTGACCTCGACCCCAGCCGACGTCAGGTCGCCGAGAAGCTTGCGAATCACGTCCTCGTCGCCCGCTTCCTCGAAATCGGCCTGCACCACCGCCTTGGCGTAGGCATCTGCCTCTTCGGGTGTCAGATTCATCTTTTCCGCCGCCCAGTGGCCGACAAGCCGGTTGCGGCGCGCCGTAATCCGGAAAGCGACATCCTCGTCGCGCGCGAACTTCGCTTCGAAGGCGCGCTGGCGTTCGTCAAATCCACTCATCACCACTCCCCGTATCAACCGTTCGCCCCCGAAATAGGGAGCGCCAGCGTCCAAAACAACGCTTAGCCGTTCGCCGGGTCGACGACCACCACCAGCTTGCCGATCGCCCCGCGCGCGCCAAGTCGGGCAATCGCCTCGCCGGCCCGCTCCAGCGGGTAGGTGGCAGTGACGCGCGGATGGATACGCCCCTCGTCCCACAACGCGAACAATGTCTCGACATGGGCGGCATTGCCGTGCGGATCGCGCGCGGCGAACGCCCCCCAGAACACACCACAGACGTCGCAACTCTTGAGCAACGTCAGGTTGAGCGGCAGGCGCGGTATGCCGGCGGGGAAGCCGACGACCAGATAGCGCCCTTCCCAACCGATCGCCCGCAGCGCCGGTTCGGCATAGTCGCCGCCGACCGGATCGAGGATGACATCGAACCCGTCGCGCCCGGCCTTGTCCTTGAAAGCATCGGCCAACGCCTTTGACTGCGCCTTGTCGAACGGCGCCCGGCCATAGATCAGCACGTCGTCCGCCCCGGCATCCCGCGCCGCCGCAGCCTTATCGGCGTCGGAAACCGCACCGACCACGCGCGCGCCGAATGCCTTGCCAAGCTCCACCGTCGCCAAGCCGACACCGCCGGCCGCGCCAAGCACGAGCAGCGACTGCCCGGCGTTCAACCGGCCGCGATCGAGCAACGCGTGAATGGCGGTGGCATAGGTCAGCAACAGCGCGGAAGCCGACACCATCGACAGCTTGTCCGGTACCCGGAAGCAGCGTGCCGCCGGCACCGCCACCTTCTCCGCCAGCCCGCCGGCGGTGGTCATCGCGATCAGCCGGTCGCCGGCCCGCCAGCCGCTGACGCCCTCGCCGACAGCCTCGACGATGCCGGATACCTCGCCGCCCGGCGCGAATGGTCGTTCCGGCTTGAGCTGGTATTTATCCTCAATGATCAACACGTCGGGAAAATTGATCGCGCAGGCGACCACCCGGACCAGCAGTTCGCCGACACCGGCAACCGGCTCCGCGACGTCGCTGAGCACCAGCGTTTCCGGCCCCCCGGGGGCAAGCGACAACAGCGCCTTCATCCGTCTCTCCCTCGAATCGTCAAGACCGGGGGTAGCAAGCCGGGAACCGCGTTCAAAATCCGCTACGGCTGCGCCGCCGCGACGGGGCTACATCCAGGAGAATGCCTCTGCCCGGCGCGCCTCATAAGCACCGATCGCCCCGTCCATCTTCAACGTCAGGCCGATTTCGTCGAGCCCGCCGAGCAGGCAGGATTTGCGGAACGGATCGATCTCGAAGGTGAAACGGTCCTGGAACGGCGTCGTCACCGTCTGGCTCTCCAGGTCAATGTCGATCGGGTCGGTCTTCGCCACCTCGATCAGCCGGTCGACCGCCTCCTGCGGCAGGACGACCGCCAATATGCCGTTCTTGAAGGCATTGCTGGAAAAAATGTCGGAATAGCTGGGTGCGATCACCGCCTGCACGCCCATGTCGGCCAGCGCCCAGGCAGCATGCTCACGGCTCGACCCGCAACCGAAATTGTCGCCGGCGATCAAGATCGGCGCACCGGCATATTCGGGGTCGTCGAACACGTTGCCCGGCTCGGCGCGAACGGTTTCGAACGCGCCCTTGCCCATGCCATTGCGGCTGATCGTCTTCAGCCAGTGCGCCGGGATGATGATGTCGGTGTCGACATTCTTGGCGCCGAACGGATAAGCGCGGCCGGAAATGTGGCTGACCGGCTTCATCGCCACGCTCCGCCGGCATAGCCGGACACCGGCCGCTCGACCTTGGCGGAGGCAGCATAGGCGGCAAGGCCGCTGAGCGCGGCCCCGGCAATCAGCAGAAATAGCGCCCGTTTCATCGCCCTACCCCCTCATCAATTCGCGCACGTCGGTCAGCCGCCCGGTCACCGCCGCCGCCGCCGCCATCACCGGCGACAGCAGGTGGGTGCGCGCGCCCGGCCCCTGCCGGCCGACGAAATTGCGGTTGGACGTCGACGCGCAACGCTCGCCCGCCGGCACCTTGTCCGGGTTCATCGCCAGGCACATCGAACAGCCGGCCTCGCGCCATTCGAACCCCGCCTCGATGAAGATGCGGTCCAGCCCTTCTTCCTCCGCCTGCCGCTTGACCAGCCCTGAACCGGGCACGACCAGCGCCTGACGAACGCCGCTGGCGACGCGGCGCCCCTTCACCACTCCGGCGGCGTCGCGAAGGTCCTCTATCCGGCTATTGGTGCAGCTCCCGATGAAGATATTCTCGATCGCCACGTCCTGCATGCGCTGGCCCGGCACCAGCCCCATATAGGCCAGCGCACGGCGCGCCGCTTCTCGCTTCGACGGATCGGAGAAGCTGTCCGGATCGGGCACGGTGCCGGCGATCGACACCACATCCTCCGGGCTGGTGCCCCAGGTGACGTTGGGTGCGATCTCTGCCGCATCGACCAGAACGGTGCGGTCATAGACGGCGCCGGGGTCGGACGGCAGCGTCCGCCACCAGGCCATTGCCTTGGTCCAGGCCTCACCCTTCGGCGCCATCGGGCGGCCTTCCAGATAAGCGTAGGTCTTGTCGTCCGGCGCGATCAGCCCGGCGCGGGCGCCGCCCTCGATCGACATGTTGGCGACGGTCAGCCGCCCCTCGATCGACATCGCGCGGATTGTCGAGCCGGTATATTCGATGACATAGCCGGTGCCGCCCGCCGCGCCAATCCGCCCGATCACTTCCAGGATCAGGTCCTTCGCCGTCACACCGAAACCCAGCGTGCCGTCGATCCGCACCTCCATCGCCTTCGACCGCTTGAGCAGTAGCGTCTGGGTGGCGAGGACATGCTCGACCTCGCTGGTGCCGATGCCGAAGGCGAGCGCACCCAGCGCGCCGTGCGCGGCAGTATGGCTGTCGCCGCACACCAGCGTCGTACCCGGCAGTGTGAAGCCCTGTTCCGGTCCGACAACATGGACGATGCCCTGTTCCGGCGCGACGGCATCGAAATAGCGGATACCGAACGCGCGGGTGTTGTGTTCCAGCGCGGCGAGCTGGTCGGCGCTTTCGCGATCGGCGATCGGCAACCGGCGGCCGGCGGCGTCGACCCGCGCCGTCGTCGGCAGATTGTGGTCGGGCACGGCAAGCGTCAGGTCCGGCCGGCGCACTGTGCGCCCGGCGACTCGAAGCCCCTCGAACGCCTGCGGGCTGGTCACCTCGTGGACGAGGTGACGGTCGATGTAGATCAGGCTGGTGCCATCGTCGCGCGTCTCGACGACATGGGCGTCCCAGATTTTCTCGTAAAGGGTGCGGGGCTTGCTGGTCATGACGGCGGCGCCTTAACCGGTTAACGCCGGCGAGGGAAGTCGGGGGGTCACCGCGCGGTGATTGTCGCGTGGCCGCCGACACCGCCGTCAAGGCGCAACCAGTCGCGGTCGCCCAGTCCGTAAAGCATGTCGAGCACCTCCAACTGGATACGGCTGGGCGCCCCGCTCTGCGAATTCCACAGCACCGCCACGCCGGCACGGGTACGCGGATCGAACAATATGGTCGAACGATAGCCGCGCACCGCACCCTGATGGCCGATCAGCCGATGCCCTTCGAAATCATAGTCGCGCCAGCCGAGCGCGTAGCGCGATGGCCCCATCGCGCGGGCAAAAGCGGTGTTGCGCCGTCCGGTGTCGACGCGCGCCATATGCGCCGCATCCAGCACTGCCGGCGACACGACCCGCGGCGTCAGGCCGATCTGGGCGCGCATCCACAACGCCAGGTCCATGATCGAGCTGTTGACCCCGCCCGCCGCCGGCACCCGGTAATACGGGTCCTCGACCGACACCGTCGTCTGCCCGACATGCGGCCGCGCCCAGCTCCTGGACGACATCAGGCCGATGCGGGTCAGGCTCGCATCCTGCATGCCGAGCGGGCGAAACAGCCGGTCGCGCACTTCCTCGGCATAGGGGCGGCCGGTCACCGCCTCCACCACTTCGCTGACGGAATCGAACGCGACATTCTGGTAGCTGTGGCAGGTGCCGGGCTGGCACAGCGCCGACAGGCCGCCGAGCGACGTCCGGATCACGCGCGGGTCTTGCCCGCCTTCCAGCCGGTCGTCGAACGCATTGTGGCTAAGGCCGACGCGGTGCGACAGCACATCGGCGACGGTGGCGATCTGTTCGCCGCCGCGCGGCAGGCGCAGCGTCTTGGAATAGCGGGAGATCGGGTCGTCGAGCGACAACTTGCCTTCCGCCGCCAGCTCAGCAACCAGCGTGCCCGCCACCCCCTTCGACAGCGACGCCCAGCGGAAAACCGTGCGGACGCCGACCGGCTCGGCGCCCTTCGCCTCGGTCAGGCCATAGCCCTTGACGAAGCTGATCTCGCCGTTCTCGATAATCGCCACCGCCATGCCGACCATGTCCGGCCGCTCGACCAACTGGCGAAGCCGCTCGTCGAGCAAGGCGTAATCGATGCGGCTGGGCGCTCGCAACAGCGCCGGGTCGGCGGCGATCGCCTCGCGGGCGATCGACAGATGCGGCGGCTGCGGTTCGACCTGCGCGGAGGCGCTGGACCGCCCGCCGGTCGCGACCAGCGCGGCCACGGTGCCCAACGCCCCTGCCACCACCAGCAGGGGGCGCGCACCGCGCATATAGTCCTTCCACATCCCCACGCTCTTCGCGACCCTTATACGCCTCGAAAGCTCAGGAATCAGATAATTGCACCAATTTCAAGATAAAGTGTGAAAACTTACGGCAATGTGAGTCCGGCGCGCGACCAACGCCATGACGCCGGCACTCAGCGCAGATAATGCGCGGTCGTTCGCGCCGCCACGTCTTCGGCGGCGACGCCGGGCGCCGTCTCGATCAGTTTGAACGGGCTGTCATGGTCCGGGCGCTGGAACACCGCGATGTCGGTGACAATCATGTCGACGACATTGGCGCCAGTCAGCGGCAGGGTACATTCGGGGATGAATTTCGGCCAGCCGCTCTTGGCGTTATGCTCCATGACGACGATGATCTTCTTGACCCCGGCGACCAGGTCCATCGCGCCGCCCATCCCCTTCACCATCTTGCCCGGGATCATCCAGTTGGCGATGTCGCCCTTTTCCGACACCTCCATCGCGCCGAGCACCGCAAGGTCGATATGCCCGCCGCGGATCATCGCGAAACTGTCGGCCGAGTTGAAGAAGCTTGTCGACGGCAGTTCGCTGACCGTCTGCTTGCCGGCGTTGATCAGGTCGGGGTCGACCTCGTCCTCGTAGGGGAATGGGCCGATGCCCAGCATGCCGTTCTCGGACTGCAACGTCACCTCGACGCCGTCCGGCACGTGGTTCGCGACCAGCGTCGGGATACCGATGCCCAGGTTCACGTAATAGCCGTCCTTCAGCTCGCGCGCGGCGCGGGCGGCCATTTCGTCACGGGTCCAGGCCATTATCGTGCTCCTTCGGTGGCAGGTACGGTAGCGGGGTCGGACCAGCGCTTGTCCGACGGAAAGACATCGTCGAAGCCGCCCTTCAGCGCGCTTCCGTAGACCGGGTTCGGCAGCAGGAACCAGCCGCGCCCCCACAGCGCCGCGATCGGCCCGCTCGCCGCCGCGGCCCGCCGTTCGGCAACCGACGGGATCGCCGCGAACAGGTCACTGAAATCGCCGAGCTGGTCGCCGGCCATCGCGATCACGCAATATTTGGCGGCGATGGTCGCGCGCCGCCCGTCCTTGGCCGATCCGCCCGCATCGTCGCCGGCCAGGAACAGCGTCTGGCCGTGGACCGCATTGCCCAGCCCGGCGGCACGCAGCGCATAGGCCGTCCAGGCGGCATTGGCGGCGGCGCGGTTGGAATTGAACACGACGGTAACGCCCGCCTTGCGCAGCGCGTCGACCGCCGCCGCCGCGCCCGGCGCCGCGACGACCTTGTCGGCCCCGCTCTGCTCCCAGCGGGTCCAGCGCTCCGGGTCGAACGGTGCGCCGCTGACCGCCTCGGCATATTCATAACCAAGGTTGAGCAGCACCGTCTCGTCGATATCGACGACCACCGCCGGCGGCCGGTCGCCGCAGCGGACGAATCCCGGCGCCGTCAGCGTCGTGCCGGCGGCCAGCACGACGCTGTCCTCCGGGTTTCCGCCGCGATTGACGACGACATGGTCGACCAACGCCTGCCAGGCCTGGACGCCCAGCGCCGCCGCCTCGCCGGATCCATAAAGATACTGCATCGTCGCCGGCGGTGCCGTCGGGGCCTGCGGCGCCGCTTCCGGCGCTCCACCCATCACCGTCGAGCAGGCCGACAGCAGCAGGCCAAGCGCCGCGGCAGCCAGCGGCCGTTCGGGCACCGGCCGGATCACGCCGCCTCGCGCTGACGGACGGTGCGGAACTCGATCGGCTTGTCGTAGGGCGCGCCCAGGATCAGCCGGTTGACGAAGATGCCGGGCAGGTGGACGTGGTCCGGGTCGAGCGAGCCGACCGGTACGATCTCCTCCACTTCGGCGACGCAGATCTTGCCCGCCGTCGCCATCGGCTGGTTGAAATTGCGCGCCGTCTTGCGGAACACCAGATTGCCCGCCTCATCCGCCTTCCAGCCCTTGACGATCGCCAGGTCGGCGCGGATGCCGCGTTCCAGCACGTAGGTCACGCCGTCGAACTCCTTCAGCTCCTTGCCCTCGGCGGCGAGCGTGCCCACGCCCGTCTTGGTGTAGAAGCCGGGGATGCCGGCGCCGCCGGCGCGGCAGCGTTCCGCCAGCGTGCCCTGCGGGCAGAATTCGACCTCAAGCTCGCCCGCCAGATATTGCCGCTCGAATTCCTTGTTCTCGCCGACATAGGAGGCGACCATCTTGGCGATCTGGCGGCTGCGCAGCAGCTTGCCCAGCCCCTGCCCGTCGATGCCGGCATTGTTGGATACGCAGGTCAGCCGCTTGGTCCCGGCCGCCTCGATCGCCTCGATCAGCCTGACCGGCACGCCGCACAGGCCGAAACCGCCGGCGCAGATCGTCATGCCGTCGAACAGCACGCCGTCCAGTGCCGCCGCCGCGTCGGAATAGAGCTTCTTCACGAAAATATCCTCCGGCTGCCGCTGTCGACACGGCAATTAAGCGCGCCGATGCCGCCGGTCAAATCCGGCGGGGAACCGCGCCAACATACGGAAAGCCCATTGCGATTTCATGGCGCGACGACGCCGAGGCGCCTCGCGTCCCGGCTATCGGGTGCCGTGCCGCGCAATGACCGGAAAGCCCCCGGAATCGAACAGGCCGCCCGGCATTGCACCGCGCGGCCCGTCGCTTGTCCGGCAAATTTTCTTATATCTTGTCGCCAAGCGCGCCCTTGATGGCGCCGGCCGCCTTCTGGGCCTTGCCGCGCACTTGCTGGCCCGCGCCCTCGGCCGCCAGCTTGTCGTTGTCGGTATGCTTGCCGATCGTCTGCTTGGCCTTGCCGATGGCTTCGTTCGCCGTGCCCTTGGCCTTGTCGATCATCTCGCCCATTACGCATACTCCTCGATACGGGGTAGATCGGCATAACGGACGGGCAGCGCCTGTTGTTCCAGTCAGATCAGCCCGGCGAGCGGACTGGACGGGTCGGCATACAGCCGCCGCCCCATCCGCCCGGCGCGATAGGCGAGCCGCCCGGATTCGACTGCCGCCTTCATCGCCGCCGCCATCAGCAGCGGGTCTTTCGCCTCGGCGATCGCGGTGTTCATCAGCACGCCGTCGCAGCCCAGTTCCATCGCCGCCGCCGCGTCGGACGCGGTACCGACGCCGGCGTCGACCAGCACCGGCACCTTCGCGCCTTCGACGATCAGGCGGATGGTAACGCGGTTCTGGATGCCGAGGCCGGAGCCGATCGGCGCGCCCAGCGGCATGATCGCCACCGCCCCGGCATCCTCCAGCCGCCGCGCGGCGATCGGGTCGTCGGCGCAATAGACCATTGGCTTGAAGCCTTCCTTCGCCAGGACCTCGGTCGCGCGCAACGTCTCCAGCATGTCGGGGTAGAGCGATTTCGCCTCGCCCAGCACCTCCAGCTTGACGAGGTCCCAGCCCCCCGCCTCGCGCGCCAGCCGCAGGGTGCGGATCGCCTCCTCGGCGGTAAAGCAGCCGGCGGTGTTGGGCAGGTAGGTGACCGTCTTCGGGTCGATGAAGTCGGTGAGCATCGGCGCCTTGGGGTCGGCGATGTTGACCCGCCGCACCGCGACGGTGACGATCTCCGCGCCCGAAGCGGCGACCGCCGCCGCATTCTGCGCGAAATCCTTGTATTTGCCGGTGCCGACGATCAGGCGCGAACGGAAACTGTGCCCGGCAACGGTCCAGCGGTCCTCGTCAACCGGCCGGGCGCTGTCGCCGCCGCCGACGAAATGGACTATTTCCAGCGAATCGCCATCGGCGATCACCACATCCGCCAGCGTCGAGCGCGGCACGATCTCCAGATTGCGCTCGACCGCCACCTTCTCTGGCGCCAGGCCCAGCTCGGTCGCCAGCCCGGCAATAGTCAGTCCTGCCGTGACCCGGCGGCCTTCCCCGTTGACCGTGATGCTGATCGTCCTGTCGCCGCTCATCGAATCCTGCGCCTTTGCGTGTTGGAGTGAGGGGTCATATAGGAACCGGCTTCGCACCGCCGCAACCGAAAGGCGCTTCTGTCATGGCCGATACCGTGTACGTGCTGAACGGTCCCAACCTGAACCTGCTCGGATTGCGCGAGCCGGAGATATACGGGGCGGACACGCTCGACGACATCGCCGGTATGCTCGAGGACCGCGCCCGCGAGCTGGGCCTGACCGTCGACGTCCGCCAGTCCAACCACGAAGGTCATCTGGTCGACTGGATGCACGAGGCGAATGCGGCGGGCGCGAAGGCCGTGCTGCTCAACGCCGCCGGCTACACCCACACCTCCGTCGCGCTGCACGATGCGATCAAGGCGATTGCGGTCCCGGTGATCGAGGTGCATCTGTCCAATCCGCACCGGCGGGAACACTTCCGCCACCGCAGCTATGTCGGCGGTGCGGCGAAAGGCACGGTCGCCGGTTTCGGCGCGCTGTCCTACCTGCTCGCGCTGGACGCGGCCGCCCGTCTCTGACAGGGAACGCCGCAACAGGGAACCAAGAGGGTCGCATGACCGAGAAGAAAGATGCCGCGCCGATGCGCGTTGATACGGCGCTGGTCCGCCAGCTCGCCGAACTGCTCGACGAAAACGGACTGACCGAAATCGAGGTGGAGGACGGCGACCGCTCGATCCGCGTCGCCCGCACCGTAACCGTCGCGGCGGCGCCCGTCGCCGCGGCAGCCGTCCCGGCGGCGGCCCCCGCGCCTGCCCCCGCCTCGGCCGCAGAGGCTGCGCCGACCGGCGATGTACTGGCCGACCATCCCGGCGCCATCCGCTCGCCGATGGTCGGCACCGCCTATCTGTCGCCGGAGCCGGGCGCGCGCGCGTTCGTCTCCGTCGGCGACAGCGTCGCGGCCGGTCAGACCCTGCTGATCGTCGAAGCGATGAAGGTGATGAACCCGATCACCGCGCCCTCCGCCGGCACGGTCAAGGCGCTGCTGGTCGAAAGCGGTCAGCCCGTCGAGTTCGACCAGCCGCTGATCGTCGTCGGCTGATCCGATGCCCATCAGCAAGATACTGATCGCCAATCGCGGCGAAATCGCGCTGCGTATCCACCGCGCGGCTCATGAAATGGGGATCAAGACGGTCGCGGTGCACTCCACCGCCGATGCCGACGCGATGCATGTCCGGCTGGCCGATCAGGCGGTGTGCATCGGCCCGCCGCCCGCCATCGATTCCTATCTCAATATCCCCAACATCATCTCGGCGGCGGAGATTTCCGGCGCCGACGCAATCCACCCCGGCTACGGCTTCCTGTCGGAAAACGCCCGCTTCGCCGAGATCGTCGAGATGCACAATCTGGTGTGGATCGGCCCGAAGCCGGAACATATCCGCACGATGGGCGACAAGGTGGAGGCGAAGCACACCGCCGGCAAGCTCGGCCTGCCGCTCGTCCCCGGCTCCGACGGTGCGGTGTCGGACAGCGAGGAAGCGCACCGGATCGCGGCCGAGATCGGCTATCCGGTCATCATCAAGGCGGCGAGCGGCGGCGGCGGGCGCGGCATGAAGGTGTGCAACGGCCCGGACGAGCTGGACAGCCTGATCGCACAGGCCGGATCGGAGGCGAAAGCCGCCTTTGGCGACGCCACCGTCTACCTCGAGAAATATCTCGGCAATCCGCGCCATATCGAATTCCAGATCTTCGGCGACGGCAACGGCAACGCCATCCACCTGGGCGAGCGCGATTGCTCGCTGCAGCGCCGTCACCAGAAGGTGCTCGAAGAAGCGCCCTCCCCTGTCATCACGCCGGAGGAACGGGCGCGGATGGGCGGCGTCGTCGCCAGGGCGATGGCCGACATGGGCTATCGCGGCGCCGGCACCATCGAATTCCTGTGGGAAGCCGGCAAATTCTACTTCATCGAGATGAACACCCGGCTTCAGGTCGAACATCCGGTGACGGAGGCGATCACCGGCCTCGATCTGGTGCGCGAGCAGATCCGCATCGCCGACGGCCACGGCCTGACCCTGCGCCAACAGGATGTGCAGTTCCGCGGCCATGCGATCGAATGCCGGATCAACGCGGAAGACCCGCGCAGCTTCGCGCCGTCGCCGGGGCTGGTCAAAAGCTACCACACGCCGGGCGGAATGCATGTGCGCGTCGATAGCGGCCTCTACGCCGGCTATCGCATCCCGCCCTATTACGACAGCATGATCGCCAAGCTGATCGTCTACGGCACCACCCGCGCCGGGGCGCTGCGCCGCCTGCGACGCGCGCTGGAGGAATTCGCGATCGACGGGATCAAGACCACCATTCCCCTCCATCAGGCGCTGCTCGACGACCCGGAATTCCAGGCCGGCGACTACACGATCAAGTGGCTGGAGGAATGGCTGGCCCGGCAGGAAGGTTAGGCGATGAAAGCGACGATCTGGCACAATCCCCGGTGCAGCAACTCCAGGAAGACGCTGGAGATCCTGCGCGGGGCGCATGGTGTCTCGGTCACCGTCGTCGAATATCTGGCGACCCCGCCGACGCGTGAGACACTGGCCGCGCTCTACGCCCGCGCCGGCATGACCCCGCGCCAGGGGCTGCGCGCCAAGGAAGCGCTGGCCGGCGAGTTGGGGCTGAAAAGCGCCGACGACGACGCGATCCTCGACGCGATGGTCGTCAACCCGATCCTGATCGAGCGACCGCTGGTCGAAACCGACAAGGGCGTCCGCCTCTGCCGCCCGCCCGAAACCGTGCGCGAAATTCTATAGACACACCGCCGCTGGGCTCCTGCGAAAGCAGGAGCCCAGGCCATCCCGGTCCGCCCCGGCACCGCCGATTTCGTGCGCCCGCATCAAAACATGTATTGACGATGCATCTTTGCCTGTGAGATAGCCGGCTCAGCAGCATGAGGACGAACCGATGATCACCGAATCCGAGGACATCCTGCAGCGCCGGGCACGCGCGATCGCGCCGGCCGTCGCCGCCGGGATCACCGAGGAAGTGATCCACGATCTGGTCCACGGCTTCTATGCCGAGGTCCGCAACGACCCGTTGATCGGCCCGATCTTCGAGGAACGGATCGCGGACTGGGACAGCCACCTCGAGACGATGTGCGATTTCTGGTCCGGCGTCATGCTGATGACCGGCCGGTTCAAGGGCGCACCGATGCCCAAGCACATGGTCCTGCCGGTCAACCGCCTGCATTTCGCGCGCTGGCTGGCCTTGTTTGTCAGTACCGCCCGTCAGGTCGCAACCGCCGAAGCAGCGGAGATGTTCTCCGACCGCGCCCACCGGATCGCCGAAAGCTTTCAACTCGGCATCGCCCATTACCGGGGCGAAGCGCCGCGGCGTGTCGGCGGTCCGGTGGGCGCCAACGCCTGATCCGCGCTAACGGCCGGCCCAGGGATGGGCGCCGGCCAGCGCCGCCACCGTCTCCACCCGCTCCGTCGCCAGCGTGACGGCCACTCCGCCGTTGTGCGCGAGGAACGTGCGGTCGATCTTTAGCCAGCGCGGCCGGCACGCCGCCGGCAATCGCCGGTCGCTGATCACGATGTCGGCGGCAGCGCAGGCGCGGACGAGCGGCGCGAACGGCAGGAAATAGCCACTACGCGTTGCCAGTATTCGCCACCGCCGTCCGTCGCGCATCAGTTCAGCCATGCAACTGTCCGGCCCACAGCGGACACCAGGCAAGTCGTCGATCAGCCCCGGCGGCCCGTCCAGCCCCGCCGACTCGGCGAGCAGGTCGCGGATATATCCGCCGGTCCGCGGGCGCAGCAGCCGCACCGTGCCGCCGTCCCGCACCGCCGCGTGGCGGCCGTCGCCGGTGACCAGCAGGTCGGGCACCGGCGTGGCCAGCGCCAGCGCCGCGCCGGCGGCGAGCGGGATCGCTCCCCACCATGCCAACCGGCTTTTCCACAGGACCATCCACAGGCCGCCGCCCACAATCAACGCGAACGCGCCGCGCGCCATCGTCGGCAGCATCGCGACCGCGCCGGGCGCCGCCGCGACGGCGTGGGAGATCCACAGCAGCAATGCCAGCGCCTTGCCCGCCGCCCACCACAACGGTGCGCCCAGCCCGGCGACATCGAACAGCAGGGCCAGCGCCTCCAGCGGCATGATGACGAAGGTGGTGAGCGGGATCGCAACGATATTGGCCAGCGCCCCGTACAGCCCCGCCCGGTGGAAATGGACCAGCGCGATCGGCGCCAGCGCCAGTTCGACGACCAGCCCGGTCAGCAACGCGCCGAGCAGCAACCGGCCGGTGCCGGCGGCAAATCCCTCGTCCCGCCGCGCCAGCAGCGCTTTGACCGCCGGGCGCTCGTGGAACGCGACCAGCGCCGTCACCGCCGCGAAGCTCAGCTGGAAGCTGGCGCCGACCAGGCTTTCCGGCCACAGCAGCAGGATGACCAGCGCACCGGCGGCGACCAGCCGCAGGGTCAGCGCCTCGCGCCCCATCGCCAGCGCGGCCAGCACCAGCAGCGCGGCGACGCAGGAACGGATCGTCGGCACCTCCGCCCCGGTCAGCAGCGTGTAGCCGATGCCGGCGACCGCACCTGCCCCGGCGGCGATCAGCAGCAGCGGCCAGCGCAGCGCAAGCCGGGGGCTGAGCGCCAGCACCCGCAGCACCAGCAGCATGGCAAAGCCGACGACGGCGGTAATGTGCAGGCCACTGACCGACAGCAGGTGTGCCAGCCCTGACCGGCGCATCGCGTCGGCATCGGCATCGGGCATCGCCCCTTGGTCGCCGGTGGCGAGCGCGGCGGCAATCGCCCCCGCCCCGCCGGCCAGCCGCGCGCGGATATGGGCGGACAGCCGCTCGCGAAGCCCGGGTCCCTCCGCCCCCACGCCGACCCGCTCCACCGGCGCAAAGGCCCGGCCGGTCGCACCAACCCGCTGGAACCAGGCAACGCGGGCGAAATCATAGGCGCCGGGCACCGGCGCGGCTTGCGGCGGCACAAGCCTTGCGCGCAGCCGCAGCCGGTCGCCGGCGGCAAGCCGCGCCGGTGCGTCGGCTTCGGCGATGGTCAGGCGCAGGCGGAACGGCATCGCCGGCGCGCCTATCGGCGTCGCCACTACCCGGATCGCATTGCGCGCCGCCAGTGGCTGCACCTGATCGACTCGCACCAGCAGGCTGGCGACCAGCGGCCGGTGGAGTACCGGCGCGGCCGCCCGCTCGGCGCTCGCCCAGACCAACGCGCAACCTAGCCCCGCCGCCAGCCCGCCGACGGTCAGCACCCGGCCCAGCCGCGTTCCGGGCAGGCAGCGCCCGGCCAGCGCGGTCGCCGCCGCCAGCAGCAGGAACGCCGCCCATTCCCAGGCATCCGGCAACACGAACCAGGCGGCAATGCCGCCGCCAACGGCAACGGGCAACCACAGCGCCACCTGGTCGCGCTCCGCCTCCAGCCCCCGCTCGACCGCCGCGATCGCCGTCCGCCAGCCATGGCGAATACGTGCGAACGCAACTGTTTGAAGGGTCGCTGAACCCATGCTAGGGGCATCGCCGTCCATCCGTGAATCCTGGGAGCAAGCGCGCGTGAGCGCAAGCAGCGAAGCCGCCAACGTCGTCACCCGTTTCGCCCCGTCGCCGACGGGGTTTCTGCACATCGGCGGCGCCCGCACCGCATTGTTCAACTGGCTCTATGCGCGCCACCTCGGCGGCACGTTCAAGCTGCGGATCGAGGATACCGACAAGGTCCGCTCGACCAAGGCGGCGATCGACGCGATCCTCGACGGCATGCGTTGGCTCGGGCTGGACTGGGACGGCGACGTCGTCTTCCAGTCGGAACGCGCCGCGCGTCATGCCGAGGTCGTCGCCGCCCTGCTCGAATCGGGCAACGCCTACCGCTGCTATGCGACGGCGGAGGAACTGGCGGAGATGCGCGAGGCCCAGCGCGCCGCCAGGCAACCGATCCGCTACGACGGCCGCTGGCGGGACCGCGATCCGTCCGACGCGCCGGCCGGCGCCCCGTTCAGCGTCCGCCTGCGCGCGGAGACGGACGGCGCGACGACGATCGAAGATCTGGTGCAGGGCACGGTGACGGTCAACAACGCCGAGCTGGACGACATGGTGCTGCTGCGCTCCGACGGCACGCCGACCTATATGCTGGCGGTGGTCGTCGACGATCACGACATGGGCGTCACCCACGTCATCCGCGGCGACGACCATCTGAACAACGCCTTTCGCCAGCTCGGCATCATCCGGGCGATGGGCTGGCCGGAACCGGCCTACGCCCATGTCCCGCTGATCCACGGCGCGGACGGGGCGAAGCTGTCGAAGCGGCACGGCGCATTGGGCGTCGACGCCTATCGCGACCAGATGGGCATGCTGCCGGAGGCGGTCTGCAACTATCTGCTCCGCCTCGGCTGGGGGCATGGCGATGACGAGGTGATCAGCCGCGAACAGGCGATCGAATGGTTCGACATCGCCGCCGTCGGCCGCTCTCCGTCCCGCTTCGACCTGAAGAAGCTGGAAAATCTGAACGGCCACTATCTGCGAGAGGCGGACGACGCGCGGCTGGCTGCCTTGGTCGCGCCGCGCCTGACCGGCGCCGAGGAGGGATTGCTCGCCACGGCAATGCCGTCGCTGAAGACGCGGGCGCGCACCCTCGATGAAATCGCCGACGGGGCTGCGTTTCTGTTCGCCCGCCGGCCGCTTCCTCTCGACGACAAGGCATCCGCGCTGCTAGACGCAGCCGCCCGCACGTTGTTGGGCAATGCCCGTGATGCGCTTGCCGCCGCGCCGGTCTGGTCGGCGGATGTGCTTGAAGCACAGATTCGGCAGGTTGCGGAGAAGGCCGGCATCGGCCTGGGTAAAGTGGCGCAGCCGTTGCGCGCGGCCCTCACCGGACGCACGACCTCGCCGGGTATCTTCGACGTCCTGGTTCTGCTGGGCCGGGACGAATCGCTGGCGCGCATCGCCGATGCGGCGTCGGCGTGAATCTGACTGATCAAGGAGAACGACATGGGTGAAACCAGCGCAAAGCTGACCTTGGGCGACCAGGAACTGACCTTCCCGGTGCGATCGGGCAGCGTCGGGCCGGATGTCGTCGACATCCGCAAGCTCTACGGCCAGGGCGGTGCCTTCACCTACGATCCCGGTTTCACCTCCACGGCAAGCTGCGAATCGAAGCTGACCTATATCGACGGCGACGCCGGCATCCTTCTCCACCGCGGCTATCCGATCGATCAGCTCGCCGAGCAGTCGACCTTCATGGAGGTCGCCTATCTGCTGCTGAACGACGAACTGCCCAGCCCGGACGAGCTGAACAAGTTCACCTACACGATCAGCCGCCACACAATGGTGCACGAGCAGCTGGCGACCTTCTACCGTGGCTTCCGGCGCGACGCGCACCCGATGGCCATCATGTGCGGCGTGGTCGGCGCGCTTTCCGCCTTCTATCATGATTCGACCGACATTACCGATCCGCGCCAGCGCATGATCGCCAGCCACCGGCTGATCGCTAAGATGCCGACGCTGGCGGCGATGGCCTATAAATATTCGCTGGGGCAGCCTTTCCTCTACCCCGACAATGCGCTCAGCTACCCCGGCAATTTCCTGCGCATGACCTTCGGCGTGCCGGCGGAGAAGTATGAGGTCGATCCGCTGATCGAAAAGGCGATGGATCGGATCTTCATCCTCCACGCCGACCATGAGCAGAACGCGTCGACCTCGACCGTCCGGCTGGCTGGCTCGTCGGGCGCCAACCCGTTCGCCTGCATCGCTGCCGGCATCGCCTGCCTGTGGGGGCCGGCGCATGGCGGCGCCAACGAAGCGGCGCTGAACATGCTCCGCGAGATCGGCCGTCCGGAGCGAATCCCCGAATATATCGCCCGCGCCAAGGACAAGGACGATCCGTTCCGCCTGATGGGCTTCGGTCATCGGGTCTACAAGAATTACGATCCGCGCGCAAAGGTGATGCAGAAGACCGCGAACGAGGTGCTCGACAAGCTGGGCGTCACCGACCCGGTATTCGACGTCGCGCGCGAGCTGGAGCAGATCGCTCTCAAGGACGATTATTTCGTCGAGAAGAAGCTCTACCCGAACGTCGACTTCTATTCCGGCGTCATCCTGTCGGCGATCGGCTTCCCGACCTCGATGTTCACCGTGCTGTTTGCCCTCGCCCGCACCGTCGGCTGGGTCGCGCAGTGGAACGAGATGATCGCCGATCCCGATCAGAAGATCGGCCGCCCGCGTCAGCTCTATGTCGGGCCGACGCAGCGCGATTATGTGCCGCTGAACAAGCGGTAAGGCACCTCAGGCACCCTGTCCGTTTGGCGCGGGCGGGGTGCCGCGCTTTACCGCGCCGCCGGCAGCGAGAACTGGAAGCGGGCGCCCTGCCCGGGCGCGCTGTCGACGCGGATGTCGCCGCCCATCGCCCGCGCCAGCCGCCGCGCAATGTAGAGGCCAAGGCCGCTGCCCGGCCCATCCTCCGGCGCGACCCGCACAAATTTCTCGAAGATCTTCTGGTGATCGGCCGGGTCGATGCCCCGCCCCTGGTCGGCGACCGTCACCGTCGCCATCTCGTCCTGCTGCTCGCAGCGCACCCAGATCATCGCGTCTTCCGGCGAATGGCGGATGGCGTTGCCGATCAGGTTCAGCATGATCTGCAACGCGCGGCGATAGTCGCCGGTCGCCGCCAGCGCCTCCTTCGGCCCCGGCGCATCGATGCGGATGCGCCGCGCCCCGGCCTTGATCGTCAGCAGTCCGGCGGCGTTGCGCGCCAGCTCCGCCAGGTCGACCGGGTCATGGTGTGGCTGGAAATCGGCGCGCTCGATCGCCTGCAGGTCGACCAGATCGTCGACCAGCGCCAGCAGGTGCCGCCCGGCATTGGCGATGTCGGCGGCATAATCGGCATAGTCGCGGCGCAGCGGCCCATCGGCCCGCGCGCTCAATCCCTCGGCGCTGGCGACGATGCGGCCGAGCGGCTGGCGCAGCGCCGCGTCCAGCCGCTCGCCGAACGCGTCATTGACCGCCGGCGCCGGTTCCGGCTCCGTCAGCCAGGCATCGTCGACGATCGCCGCGCCGCGATAGCCGGAAAAGCGCCCAGCGCCGTCGACCAGCGGCACCGCCGACAGCCGGACGCGGGCGCCGGTCGGCCGCATCTCCGCCGGCTGGCCGGAAAAGCGCCGGTGCGCCGCCAGCGCACCAAGCAGCGGCATCGTGCCGTCGCTATCCTCGACGAAGCGGAACAACCCGGTCAGCGGCGCGCCGATCAGCGACGCCGGGTCGACGCCATTGCCGCCCGGCTGCACCGCGACCAGTTGCATCGCCTCGTCGGTCTCCCAGAGCCAGTCGGCGCTCGCGCGCAGGAAATCATGCTCGCGCTCGACGGATTCGGTCAGCGACGCGGCCGGGGCGGCTCGCTGGTGCCAGCCGCCGATCGCCAGTGCGACGCCGTCGCCGTCCGGCCGGGCGCGTATCCACAGTTCCAGGTCCTGACCGTCGTCGGCGACGACGACGCTGCGCGACACCGGAATGTTCAGCCGGCGCGCCAGCCGCGCCAGGGCGGCGATTCGCGGGATGGCAAGGCCGCGCCCGATCGCGCCGCCGCTGCGGGCGTTGAGCGTGGCCAGCGGCGGATCGGCCTCGATCAGCAACCCGTCGCCGTCGACACGGCCATGCACGGCGTCGAAGCCGGTCACGGCGCCCGCTCCACCGCCAGCGCCGCCAGCGCCGAGCGGTAGCCCGGGTCGAGCGGCGGCGGCATCAGCGCCGCCCGCGCCGCCGCCGGGTCAAGGCGGCCGTAGGCGTCGGCGCAGGCGATCAGCCGCTGCTCCTCCAGCCCGTGGATCGCCGCCATCTCGAACAGGATCATCACCGCCGTGTCGCGGCCGACGCCAACGGCGCGCAGCAGCACCGCCAGCCGGGCGATGTCGCTGTCCGCCGCCATCGCGGTCGCGGTATCGACGTCGATCCCGGCACGCACCGCCAGCATCGCCGCGAACAGCACGAAACGCCCTTGCCGCAACGCGTGGTGCAGCCGGGCATCGTCATCGCTCCCCAGCTCCCGCCAGCGCGTCGCCAGCCGCAGCGCCGCCGCCTCCAGCGTCGCGTCGGCATCATGCGCCGCGAGCAGCGCCGCTCCGGCGGCGGCGATATGCCGGTCGGCAACCGCCGGGTCGACATTGCGGGCGCGGACCAGATAATCGCGCAGCGCCGCCGCGACCCGCCATATCACCCGACGCAGCAGGTCGGCGGGCAGGTCGGACGCCGCCAACACCGGCTCATAGGCGGCGTCGATCCGGTCATTCTCGGCCAACCGCAGCGCATGGTCGGCAGCGGCGGCAACGACATCGTCCGGCGGCGACAGCACCGGCGCCGGGTCGAGTCCGGATTCGGCAATCCGCCGCAGCCCCAGGACGACCCGGTGTTCCTCGGCACGGACGAGCAGCAACTGGACCAGATCAGTGTCGCGCAGCAACCCGGTTTCGTGCAGGATCGGCAGCGCGATCGCCACCCGCTCGCTGGCGAGTACGGCGGCGACGTCCGGCGCCTCGCCTTCGAAATGCGGGGTCAGGATCGCGCGCAGATCCGCCTCGACCGCGCCGACCAGCTGGTCGAACAGCCGCGCCATCACCGCGCGCGTCCGGTCGCTGGCGCGGTGGGCATCGGGCAGGAATATGTCGGTCAGCAGGCCGGCCAGCCGGGCGTGGCTGCTTTCGGCCGCCCGCGCCGCATCGCCCAGCAGGCGCTCGCCGCCCGGCGCCGCCTGCTGCGTCCGCTCCTCGCTGATCACCACTGACATGCCCGCCGCCCTAGCGCCAATGCCGTGAAAACGACGTTAAGGGCATTCGCTTCCCTTTCGCGCCGTCAACTTCTGGATCATCAGCAGGGTCGCCAGCATATGTCCGGCCACCGCCACCAGCCCGGCCACCCATGCGCCGAATACCGCGAACGGCAGCAGGCCCCAGATCGCGGTATCCAGATCGGCAAGCCATCCGGGCACGCCCGTCGGCTTGCCGACGAAGCGGCGGTGGCCGATCAGCGCCAGGCCGAGGCCCAGTATCGCCCCGGCCAGCGCGAACACGCCCCAACCGGCACCCCCCGCATAAAGCTGCCAGGCGAGTGCCAGCAGCGCCGCCACCCCCGCCCAATCCCGCCAGCGCAAGCCGTCCCCGTCGTCGCGCCAACCGAGCGCCGCGATCCGCCGCCCAAGCGCCGCCACGGGCCCGGACAGCATCGCAAGGCCAAGGCCGATCCCCGGCCGCCCGATCAGCGCCAGCCCCCCGGCCGCGCCGAGCAGCGCCACCGCGCCCCACACGAACCACGCCGGCGCCAACATCCCGCGCATCGCCAGCGGCGCCGCCAGGCGGGCAGCGGGCGCGAACAGCATCCGGTCGAGCAGCCCGGTGCCCGCGTCCGTGCGGCGGCGGCCCAGCGCCCGTTCGATCACCGGCAAATCGCCCCGCGCGCCGGCCATCGCCAGCACCCCCGCCGGAGCGTCGACATACAGCGCGCCGGCCTGCAACACCCGCCGCAGCAGCGTCGATTGCAGGTCCCAGTCGCCAAGCATCGCCGCGGTCGTCCGCAGCAGGGCGCCGTCGAGCAGCATCAGCCCGCCCCAGCGCGCGTCGGCGTCGATCCGCTCCCATTCGCTATGCGCGGGGGTGTCGGGCAGGGTCAGCACAGCGCTGTCCGGCCGGGCGAGCAGCCGGTCGAGCACCGCCCGGTCGGTGACGACGCCGTCGGCCAGCAACACCAGCCGCTCCTCCGGGTGGACGCGGTCGGCCGCCTCGGCGACGTTGCGCGCGATCTCCACGCTCAGTCCGTCGCGGCGCAGCCGGTCGACGGCGGCGAGCAGCGCCGGCGGCAGCCGCTCGACCAGCAGCACCAGATGGGTCGCGCCGGCCGATGCGAGCAACCGCGCCTGTTGTTCGATCAATGTCTGTCCGGCAAGCGGCAGCTCGGCGCGCAGCACGCCCTCGCCTTCCGCCTCGGCGATCGCAACGATCAGGCCGGCCAGCAAATCGCGACACTCCCCGCTTCCATCGGGGCACAGCGTTAGGCGGTTCGGCCGCCGCTTGCAAAGCGTCCGGTCCCGATAAATGAGTATGGTGCAGCCCCGGATTCGGCTCGGCCGAATCGGATTCTAGCTGCCGAACCGCGATATCGCGCGCGTGGCGGTGCGGATCGCGTCGGCATCGCCGGCGGGCGCCGTCGCGGCGCGCTCGGCGACATCCATCAGCCGGGTCGCACCGAAACTGGCGGCAAGACCCTTCAGCCGATAGACGGCGGCCTGCCAGTCGGCGGGGTTCTCCGCCTTGCTCATCGCGTCGATATGGGCGGCGGCGCTGTCCATGAAGGCGCTGCGCAGCTCCGCAACCAGCGAGGGGTCGTCGCCGACGGCGGCCGCGAGGGCGGCGTCGAGCGCTCCGGGATCATAAACGGCCATGACCCGTGCTGTAACGGCGGCAGGGTTAACGCGGGGTTGCCGCCGCCTGTTTCCATCGCCCCGAAAAATGTTACACAATACGGATGGCAAGCGGATCGAAGATCGTCGGCCTGTGGGGCGACCCACCGGTCCCCGCAGCGGAAGCCCCGGCCACGGAGCCGGTCATGGAGGATTATGCGCCGGACGAAGCGCGATCCGGGCGCGGCGACCACGCTGTGGCGGTCCTCTGCGCCCTGCTTGCGCTGGCTTGGCTAGGCTTCACTGCCTGGGCTACCGCCGCGACGGTGGCGGCACCGGCCGACGCGGTCGGCGCGATCGCGATGGCCAGCGCGCCGCTGGCGCTGATCGGCGTCCTCTACCTGCTGCTGATGCGGAGCAGCCGGCGCGAAGCGCGGCGCTTCGGCGAAACCACCGCCGCGCTGCGGGACGAGGCGATCCGCCTGGAAGCCCGCGTCGCGGCGCTCGGCGCCCGGCTGGAGGATAATCGTCGCGCTCTCGCCGCCCAGGCCGAATCGCTGACCACCCTCGGCGAGGAAGCGAGCGGGCGGCTCGGCGCGCTCGCCGCCGCGATGCGGGAGGATGCCGACGCCATCGGCACCCACGCCGGCGCGCTGGACAGCGCGGCGGAAGCCGCCCGCGCCGACATGGCGGTGCTGCTGTCCAGCCTGCCCAAGGCGCAGGTCCAGACCCGGCAGCTCGCCGCCGCGTTGCAGGCGGCCGGCGCCGGCGCGCTCGAACAGGCGCAGGCGCTGGAAACGCAGATCGCCGCCCTCGCCGCGCGCGGGCAGGAGGCGGACAACATCGCCGGCGGCGCGGCGGAACGGCTTGCCGCTCATCTCGGCCAGATCGAATCGACCGGCGCCGATGCCGGCACAAGGCTGGAAGACGCTGCCGGCCGGATGAACGAGACGGTTGACGCCGCGCTGGCCCGCACGGTCAATGCGGTCGACGAAGCCCGGCGCGGAATAGAGGCGCAGGGCGGCGCGATGCTGGCGATGGTCGAACAGTCGCGGGCGGCGCTGGCGCGCACCAGCGACGAAACCGCCGAATCGCTCGCCCGGCGCGTCGCCGCCATCGTCGCGGAGGTCGATGCCCTTGGCGCTCGGCTGGAGGCGCACGACAAGAGCGGCCACGCGCTCGTTTCGTGGCTGAGCAACGGCCTTGCCGACATAGAAGCGCGACTGGCCGCGCTCGACAGCGACGGCGCGGTACGAACCGAGCGGCTTGGCGCGGCGGTGGCGGCGCTTTCCGGCCATGCCGGAACGCTGGCGGAAACGCTGGCGACCGGCGGCGACACCGCCGAAACCCTGATCGGTCGCGCGGAAACGCTGCTGACCGCACTCGACGCCAGCGCGCGCGAGATCGACGAGACGCTGCCCGGCGCGCTCGCCCGGTTGCAGGCACTGACTCAGGCGAGCAGCGAGCGGATCAGCGCTCTCGCCCCCGACATCGGTGCGCTGGAGGCGGTCGCCGGCGCGACCATCGACCGGCTCGCCGAAACCGAAAAGCTGCTGACCCAGCAGCGCGAGGCGATCGACCAGCTCGACGCGGCGGTGGCGGAACGGCTGGCCGGCAGCCGGCAGAGCGCCGAGCAGCTCGCAGACGCGCTCGCCGCCGCCGATGGGCAGGCGCGCAACCTTGCCGACCAGTCGGCGCCACAGCTGATCGAGGTGATGCTCCGCGTGCGGGATACCGCTCAGCAGGCGGCCGAGCGCGCCCGCGAAGCGATGGCGCGGATCATCCCGGAGGCAAGCAGTGCCCTGGGTGCAGCCAGCGAGCAGGCGATCGAACAGGCGATCAGCAGCCGGATCGAAACCCAGATGGCAGCGATCGCCACCGCGGCGGAACGGGCGGTCGACGCCGCGGGTCAGGCGTCCCAGCGGCTGGCCGCGCACATGCTGACCCTTTCCGCCACGGCTGCGGACATCGACAGCCGCTTCGAACAGCATCGGACGGAGGCTGAGGAAACCAGCCGCGAGGCATTCGCCCGGCGGGTCTCGCTGCTGATCGAATCGCTGAACTCGACCGCGATCGACGTCACCAAGATCCTCTCCAACGACGTGACCGACAGCGCCTGGGCGGCCTATCTGAAGGGGGACCGCGGCGTCTTCACCCGCCGCGCCGTGCGCCTGCTCGACGCGGCGGAAGCGCGCGAAGTGTTGCGCCATTACGAAGAGGACGCGGAATTCCGCGAACAGGTCAACCGCTACGTCCACGACTTCGAATCGATGCTGCGCACCGTGCTCAACAGCCGCGACGGCTCGCCGCTCGGCGTCACCATCCTGTCGTCGGACATGGGCAAGCTCTATGTTGCGCTCACCCAGGCGATCGAGCGGCTGCGCAACTGATCGGTGTCAGTCGCCGTGCGCGGCGGCGGCTCGGTCGTATTTGAACAGGTTGATGTCTTCGGTGCCGACCCAGCCATTGACGTAATTCAGGTAGAACAGGCCGAACAGCAGCGACGACAGGATTGTCGTGCGCAGGATGATGCGGCCGGGGCGGAAATTATGCGGCGCGCTGTCCGCCTGCCCCGGAATCTTCTCGGCCCCCGCCTCCTCGTCGGTCTTTTCGCTGAACGGCATCACCAGAAAGGCGCACAGCACCCAGAACAACGACCAGATCGCGACGATCGAGTAGAGATTCATGCGGTCCTCAACAGCAGGACGTCGACGACCGGCTTCTTGCCCGTCCACTCGGTCGCCCGACGGCGGACGGCAAGCCGGATCGCCTCGCGCAGCCGGTCCTCGTCGCGCTCGCCCGTCACGGCGGCGGCAGCGGCCGCGTCGCGCGCATCGTCGACGAAGGCGTCGCGATCCTCCTCGACCGGAATACCCTGCAGCCGGATTTCCGGGTCCGCCGCCAGCCGTCCCTTGCCGCTCAGCGCCACCGCGACGGAAATCTGGCCGTTCGCCGCGATCCGCCGCCGCTCGTTGATCGTCGTGCCGTCCGCCGGCAGGATGACGTCGCCGTCCAGCACCAGCCGGCCGGTGCGCTCGCGCCCGATCTCGGTCGGTTTGCCAGGCGCCAGGCGGATCATCGTGCCGTTGTCCTGCACCACCACGTTCGGCACGCCAAGCGCGCTGCCCAGGCGCGCCTGCTCGGCCATGTGCCGCATCTCGCCGTGGACCGGAACCAGGATGTCCGGCCTGATCCACTTGTACATCATTTCCAGTTCCGGCCGGCCGGGGTGGCCGGAAACATGGACGTGCGCCTGCCGCTCGGTGATCATCTCGACGCCGGCGGCGGCCAGCGTGTTCTGGATGCGGCCGATCGCCATCTCGTTGCCAGGGATCTGGCGGGAAGAGAACACCACCAGGTCACCTTCCGACAGCTTGATCTGGTGCTGGCCGAAGGCGATGCGAGCCAGCGCGGCGCGCGTCTCGCCCTGCCCGCCGGTGGCGACGATCAGCACCTCGCGCGGCGGCAGGCGCATCGCCTCGTCGAAATCGACGAGCGGCGGGAAATCCTTCATGTAGCCGACGCTTTGCGCGACGCGCAGGATGCGGTCGAGCGAGCGCCCGGCGACGCACAACTGGCGCCCGGTGTCGCGCGCCACCTCGCCCAGCGTCTGCAATCGCGCGGCGTTGGAGGCAAAAGTGGTGACGAGCACCCGGCCCTTCGCCTCGCCGATCACCTTCGCCAGCCCCTCGCGCACCCCGGCTTCGGAACCGGACGCCTCGCCGTTGAACACGTTGGTCGAATCGCAGACCAGCGCCAGCACCCCTTCGTCGCCGATCGCGGTCAGGTCGGCCGCGCTGGCCGGCGTGCCGAGCAGCGGATCGGTGTCGATCTTCCAGTCGCCGGTATGGAATATCCGGCCGTGCGGGGTATCGATCAGCAGCGCGTTGCCCTCGGGGATCGAATGGGCAAGCGGCACGTAGCGAAAACCGAACGGGCCAAGGGCGACACGGCCGCCATTCTCGACGACATGCAGCTTGACCTGGTTGCCCAGCCCCTCCTCGTCCAGCTTGCCGCGGATCAGTCCGGCGGTAAACGGCGTCGCATAGAGCGGCACGCCCAGGTCGGCAGCCAGATAGGGCAGCGCGCCGATATGGTCCTCATGCCCGTGGGTCAGGACGATGCCGAGCAGGTCGCCGGCCCGTTCCTCGATGAAACTCAGGTCGGGCAGGATCAGTTCCACGCCCGGATAGCCGGGGTCGGCGAAGGTCAGGCCGCAGTCGACCATCACCCACTTGCCCTGGCAGCCGTAGAGATTGACGTTCATGCCGATCTCCCCCGATCCGCCGAGGGCGAGGAAGATCAGCTCGTTTTCCGGTGTCATCCAATTCTTTCTTATTCTGGTGGCGCCCGCATCACGGCGGCGCATGTGTCACCCGCCTATATGGGCCTGCCGATACAGCATCGCCAGCCCCTTGATGGTCAGATCGGGTTCCACCGCATCGAACAGCGGGACATGTTCGTCGAACAGCACCGCCAACCCGCCGGTTGCGATCACCCGCGCCGGGCGGCCGATCTCCGCCTTCAACCGCGCGATCATCCCCTCCATCATCGCGACATAGCCCCAATAGATGCCGATCAACATCTGGTCCTCTGTGTTTCGCCCGATAACCGAGCTGGAAACCGGCACCGCCACGGCGATGCGCGGCAGCTTGGCGGCGGCAGCGACCAGCGCGTCCAGGGACAGGTTGAGGCCCGGGGCAATCACTCCGCCCTTGTACGTGCCCTTGTAGTCGAGCACGTCGAAGGTGGTGGCGGTGCCGAAATCGATGACGATCAGGTCGCCGGCATAGGCGGCATGGGCGGCGATCGCGTTGACCACCCGGTCGGCGCCGACCGTATCCGGCTCGACCACGTCGAGGACGACGGGCCAGGCGAGCGGCGGGCGCCCGGCCACCAGCGCCTCCACCCCGAAATACTTGCGCGCCAGCACCTGCAGGTTGTGCAGCGCCCGCGGCACCACCGTCGCGATCACGACCCCGGTGATAGCGCCTCGGTCCAGCCCCTCCAGCAGCAGCAACTGGTGCAGCCACACGGCATATTCGTCGGCGGTACGGCGGGCATCGGCGGCGATCCGCCAGCGCGCCCGGATGTCGTCGCCGTCGAACAGCGCGAAGACGATGTTGGTGTTTCCGGCATCTATGGCGAGCAGCATCGCGGGTTCCTAGACCAGGAAGACGTCGCCGGCGTGGATGACTTCCTCCGCGCCGCCGGCAAGACGGAGCCTCAATGCGCCATCGGCGTCAAGCCCGGCGAACAGACCTTCGTGCCGGCCCAAGCCCGGCAGGTGGACCGAAAGCGCGGTGCCGCGCGGGTGGGCGCGGGCCTGCCAGCGGGCCAGAATGGCCTGAAGGCCCAGCCGCCATGCCGCCAGCCAGCGCGCGAACGCATCGGCAAGATCGGCCAGGAACAGCGCGGGATCGGGCGCGCCATAACCGGCGGTGGCGAGGCTGGTGACGGGTCGACCGAGGTCATGCGGATGGTCCGCCAGGTTGACACCGATGCCGATGACAACCACTTCGTGCGTCCGCTCCAGCAGGATGCCCGACAGCTTGGCACCGCCGAGCAGCAGGTCGTTCGGCCATTTGAGGATCAGGACCGACGGATCGGCATAGGCCGAGACCACTTCATCCAGCGCCACCGCCGCGACGAAGGCCAACGTCGCCGGCGGCGGGTCGCCGGCGCGCAGGCGCACCAGCGTGCTGGCGTACAGGTTCCCCGATGCCGACACCCAGTCGCGCCCCAGCCGGCCGCGTCCTGCCGTCTGCCGTTCGGCGCGCAGCCACAGTCCTTCCTCGGCACCGTCGCCAGCGAGCGCCATCATGTCGAGGTTGGTCGAAGCGGTGACCGCGACGGTGCGAAAACGGATCAGAACAGCGCCCGCGCGGCACTGGCGGTAACGACGCCCAGTGCGGGTACAGCGAAATAGCCGAGCGGCGACACCGCCGTCGCGGCCAGTGCGATAAGCCCGCCCTCCAGCACGCTGTTCGCCGGAGCATAGGCGGGCGCGGGATCGTCGAAATACATCGTTTTGACGATCTTCAGGTAATAGAAGGCGCTGATCACCGACGCGGCGATGCCGATCGCGGCCAACGGCCATAGCCCGGCAGCGACGGCCGCGTCGAACACCAGGAACTTCGCCCAGAAGCCGAGCAGCGGCGGAATGCCGGCCAGCGAGAACATGAAGATCGCGAACGCCGCCGCCAGCCCGCGCCGCGACTGCGACAGGCCGGACAGGCTGGCGATCGTCTCGATCGGGCGGCCATCCGCATCGCGCATCTGGAGGACGACAAGGAAGCTGCCGAGCGTCATAGCGATATAGATCGCCATGTAGCTCATCACCGCGGCGACCCCCGCCTCGGTCCCCGCCGCCAGGCCGATCAGCGCGAAGCCGATATTGTTGATCGAGGAATAGGCCAGCATCCTCTTGATGTTGCCCTGGCCGATCGCGCCGAACGCGCCGAGCAGGATCGAGGCGAGCGCGGCGAAGATGATGATCTGCCGCCAGGCGTCCGTCGCCGGGCCAAGCGCCTCGACGGTCACGCGGACGAACAGCGCCATCGCCGCCACCTTCGGCGCCGAGGCGAAGAAGCCTGTGACCGGGGTCGGCGAGCCTTCGTAGATGTCCGGCGTCCACATGTGGAACGGCACCGCCGCGATCTTGAACGCGATCCCGGCGAGCAGAAACACCAGGCCGATCAGCGTCCCCGCGCCCAGCCCGCCGCCCTCGACCTGCGTCGCCACCGCCGCCGCGATGCCGTCGAAGCCGGTGGTTGCGGTGAAACCGTAGAGCAGCGAGATGCCGTAGAGCAGAATGCCGCTGGCCAGCGCGCTCAGCACGAAATATTTCAGCCCCGCCTCGGCCGAGCGCGTGTTGTTGCGCATGAAGCTGGCCAGGATGTAGGCGACCAGATTCTGCAGCTCCAGCCCGACATAGAGGGTCAGCAGGTCGACCGCCGACACCATCATCCCCATGCCGACGGCGGAGAGCAGGATCAGCACCGGATATTCGGCGCGAAGCTGCCCTTGCGGCCCGCCTGTCGTGTCGCGCGCGAAGAAATCGGGCGCCATCGCCAGCGAGACCGCCGCCGCGACATAGATCAGCAACTTGGCGAAGGCCGCGAACGGATCGGCGCGGTACAGGCCGCCAAAGGCGTCGCCGCCGTTCCCGGCCGGGCCGAGCAACGCCAGCCCGGCGGCAGCGATCAGCGCCACCGCCAGCCAGTGGACGGCGCGGGCGGAACGGTCGCCGGCGAAAGCCGCGATCATCAGCAACACGAGCGCGCCGCCGGCAAGGATCATTTCCGGCAAGGTCAGCGCCAGCGAAGCGGCGTAGGTCATTGATGCGCCCCTTCAGCACCAGCATCAGCCGGCTCGACAGTGGATACGGCAAGCTGCGCGTCGCCGATCGGCTTGGCCTGCGCCACCCGGGCGACCAGCGTCGCCACGTCGGCGCGCATCGGCCGCAAGAAGCTTTCCGGGTAAATACCCATCCACAGCACCGCCAGCGCGATCGGCAGCAGGAACGCGATCTCGCGCTTCGACAGGTCGGGCATCGCCTTCACGTCGGGCTTGGTCAGCGCACCGAAGACAATGCGGCGATACAGGTAGAGCATGTAGGCAGCGCCCAGAATGATGCCGGTGGTGCAGACGACGGTCGCGATACTGCTGACCTGATAGATGCCCATCAGCGACAGCAGCTCGCCAACGAAGCCGCTGGTCCCCGGCAAGCCGATCGACGCCATCGTGAACAGCATGAAGAACAGCGCATAACGCGGCATATTCTCCGCCAGCCCACCGTAACGATCGATCTCGCGCGTGTGCAGCCGGTCGTAGATTACGCCGACGCAGAGGAACAGCGCGCCGGACACCAGCCCGTGGCTGAGCATGACGATCATCGCCCCTTCCAGCCCCTGCTGGTTGAAGGCAAACAGGCCGATGGTGACGATCGCCATATGCGCGACCGACGAATAGGCGATCAGCTTCTTCATGTCCGCCTGCACCAGCGCAACCAGCGAGGTGTAGACGACGGCGATCATCGACAGCGACAGGATCACCCAGATCAGCGCCTCGGACGCCTGGGGGAACATCGGCACCGAAAAACGGATGAAACCGTAGCCGCCGAGCTTCAGCATCACGCCGGCCAGGATCACCGACCCGGCGGTCGGCGCCTCGACGTGCGCGTCGGGCAGCCAGGTGTGGACCGGCCACATCGGCACCTTGACGGCGAAGGAAGCGAAGAAGGCCAGCCACAGCCAGTTCTGCGCCCCGACCGGGAAGTTGTGGTTCAACAGCACCGGGATCTCGGTCGTCCCCGCCTCGTGCGCCATCCACAGCATCGCGATCAGCATCAGCACGGAGCCGAGCAGCGTGTAGAGGAAGAACTTGTAGCTGGCGTAGATCCGCCTCGGCCCGCCCCAGATGCCGATAATCAGATACATCGGGATCAGACCGGCCTCGAAGAAGATATAGAACAGGAACAGGTCCTGGGCCGAGAAGGTGCCGATCATCAGCACTTCGACGACCAGGAACAGCGCCATATATTCCGGCACTCGCTTCTGGATCGACTGCCAGGACGCGGCGATGCAGATCGGCATCAGGAACACGGTCAGCATGATCAGCATCAACGCGATGCCGTCGATGCCGAGCGCCCAGGCGAAGCGACCGAAGATCGGGTGGAACTCGACGAACTGCCATTGCGGTGCCGCGCCGGACACGTCGAACTGCGCCCACATCAGCGCGCCGAGCGCCAGGTCGAGCAGGGTCGCGCCAAGCGCGATGCGCCGCGCGTTGCCGGCAGACGCGTAGAGGCATGCAAGCGCCGCCACCATCGGCACCAGCAGCATGATCGAAAGAATGGGAATGCCGTTCATGCCGTTAGCTCGCGATCAACCAGGCCGCCGCGCCGGCAAGGCCGAGCAGCATGAGCAGCGCATAGGTGTAAATATAGCCGCTCTGCATCCGCGCGTTCAGCCGGCTGGACAGTGCCACCACCGCCGACATCCCGTCGGGGCCGAAGCGGTCGATCGTGCCCTGGTCGCCCCGGCGCCACATCAGCCGGCCCAGCGCAAAACCGCCCTTGACGAAGACCAGATTGTACAACTCGTCGAAATACCATTTGTGGATCAGGAAATTGTGCAACCCACGGAAATGGTCGACGAACTTCGCCGGAAAATCCGGCGAGCGGATATAGGCAGCCCAGGCGACCAGCAGGCCGGCCAGCATCGCCGCCGTGGCCGATAGCTTCACCCAGGTCGGCACCAGATGCATTTCGTGCATCAAATGCGCGTCGAACGAAAGGCTGCCCTGCCAGAAGGCAACACCCTGCTCGGCATCAAGGAACGGCCCGACGAACACGAAGCCGGCGAACACCGCGCCCAGCGACAGCACGATCAGCGGCACCAGCATGTTGAGCGGGCTTTCATGCGGATGATAACCGCCGGTTCCGTCCACCGCCGCGTGGTCGTGCCCGTGGGCTTCGCCGTGATGGGCGTCGTGCAGCGCATGCTGGATGTGTTCGCTCTGGGTCCAGCGCGCCGGGCCGAAGAAGGTCATGAAGATCAGCCGCCACGAATAGAAGCTGGTCAGCAGCGCGGCGACGACGCCGACGGCGAAGGCGGTGCGCCCCACCTCGGTGCCGCTGGCGAAGGCCGCCTCGAGGATCGCGTCCTTGGAGTAGAAGCCCGCGAAACCGAACACCCCGGCGATGCCGACGCCGGTGATCGCCAGCGTACCGGCGATCATCGCCCAGTAGGTGACCGGGATGCGCGTCCTGAGCGCGCCGTAATAGCGCATGTCCTGCTCATGGTGCATCGCGTGGATGACCGAGCCGGCGGCAAGGAACAGCAATGCCTTGAAGAAGGCGTGAGTGAACAGGTGGAACATCGCCGCGCCATAGGCGCCGACACCGGCGGCGAAGAACATGTAGCCGAGCTGGCTGCAGGTCGAATAGGCGATCACCCGCTTGATGTCGGTCTGGACGGTGGCGACCGTCGCCGCAAACAGCGCGGTCGCCGCGCCGACGACGGTGACGACGGTCAGCGCCGTCTCGCTTGCCTCGAACATCGGCGACAGGCGACAGACCATGAATACGCCGGCGGTGACCATCGTCGCGGCGTGGATCAGCGCGGAAACCGGCGTCGGGCCTTCCATCGCGTCGGGCAACCAGGTGTGGAGCCCAAGCTGGGCCGATTTGCCGCACGCGCCGAGGAACAGCAGCAGGCAGATGACGGTCATCACCTCGAACCGTCCGCCGGCAAAGCCGATGGTGGTACCGACCATGCCGGGCGCTGCTTCCAGGATCGCGGGGATCGACACGGTGCCGAACACCATGAAGGTCGCGAAGATGCCGATCATGAAGCCAAGGTCGCCGACGCGGTTGACGACGAACGCCTTGATCGCCGCCGCGTTGGCCGATGGCTTTTCGTACCAGAAGCCGATCAGCAGGTAAGACGCGAGGCCCACCCCTTCCCAGCCGAAGAACATCTGGATCAGGTTGTCGGACGTCACCAGCATCAGCATCGCGAAGGTGAACAGCGACAAATAGGCGAAGAAGCGGGGCTGGCTGGGGTCCTCGGCCATGTAGCCCCAGCTGTAGACATGGACGAGTGCCGACACGCTGGTGACGACGACCAGCATCACCGCAGTCAGCGTGTCGACGCGCAGCGACCAGTCGACCATCAGGTCGCCGGAATGGATGAACTGCAGCACCGGCACCACGGTCGCCGCGCCATCCCCGGCGAGATAGCCGATGAATACCGGCCAGCTAAGCGCGCACGACACCAGCAGCGCGCCGGTCGTCACCGCCTTGGCGGCGGTATTGCCGATCGCCCGGTTACCGAGCCCGGCGATCAGCGCCGCGAGCAGCGGCAGGAAGACAATGAGCTGGATCACGCCGCGTTCAACCCTTCATCCGGTTGACGTCGTCAACCGCGATCGTGCCGCGTCCGCGGAAATAGAGGACGACGATGGCAAGGCCGACCGCCGCTTCGCCCGCCGCGACGGTCAGCACGAACATCGCGAACACCTGGCCGACCAGATCGCCGAGATAGGCGCTGAACGCGATCAGGTTGATGTTCACCGCCAGCAGGATCAGCTCGATCGCCATCAGCACGATGATGACGTTCTTGCGGTTGAACAGAATGCCGAACACCCCGAGCACGAACAGCAGCGCCCCGACCACCAGATAATGCTGAAGCCCGATCACAGTTCGATCCCCTCGCCCACCGGCGCATCGATGTTGCGGACCGCATCCTCAGGCCGGCGGGCGATCTGCTTCGCCGCATTCTGCGGGCGTCCGCCGCCGCGCTTGCGCTGGGTCAGCACCACCGCGCCGATCAGCGCGACCAGCAGCACCAGCCCGGCCGCTTCGAACACGAACAGATAATGGGTGTAGAGCAGCGCGCCGACCGCCTCGATATTGGGCTTGGCCGCCGGCGTCGGCGCGATCCGCGCGCCCAGGTCGATGCCGCCCGCAGTCCACGCCGCGATCGCGAACACCATCTCCGCCGCCAGCACCAACGCCAGCAGCGCGCCCAGCGGCAGATAGCGCACGAACCCCGCACGCAGCGCGGCGAAATCGATGTCGAGCATCATCACCACGAACAGGAACAACACCGCGATCGCGCCGACATAGACGATGACCAGCAGCATCGCGATGAACTCGGCGCCGACCAGCACCATCAGCCCGGCGGCGTTGAAGAACGCGACGATCAGCCACAGCACGCTGTGCACCGGGTTGCGGACCAGCACGGTCAGCGCCCCGGCCGCGATCACCAGCGTCGCGAACAGGTAGAAGGCGACAGCTTCGATCATGCCGCGCGCCTCGCGTCCGCGTGGGAAAAAAGGAGGATTCCGGTCATCCGCGCCACCTACCGATAGGGTGCGTCGGCGGCAAGGTTCGCGGCAATCGCGCTTTCCCACTTGTCGCCGTTGGCGAGGAGCTTCGCCTTGTCGTAGATCAGCTCCTCGCGGGTTTCCGTCGCGTATTCGAAATTCGGCCCCTCGACGATCGCGTCTACCGGGCACGCCTCCTGGCAGAACCCGCAGAAGATGCACTTGGTCATATCGATGTCGTAGCGCGTCGTCCGGCGACTGCCGTCGGCGCGCGGTTCGGCTTCGATGGTGATCGCCTGCGCCGGGCACACCGCCTCGCACAGCTTGCACGCAATGCAGCGTTCCTCGCCGTTTGGATAGCGACGCAGCGCATGCTCCCCCCGAAAACGGGGACTCAGCGGCGACTTCTCATAGGGGTAATTGATTGTCGCCTTCGGCTTGAAGAAATATTTCAAGGTCAGCCAGTGCGCCTCGAAAAACTCCCACAGCGTAAACGCCTTGATGTGCGAAGCGAGGCTCATAGCACGCCCCCGTAACGAGTAAGCATCAGGAATCCGGAGACGAGGAACACCCACAGCAGCGAGATCGGCAGGAAGATTTTCCAGCCCAGCCGCATCAGCTGGTCATAACGGTAGCGCGGCACCGTCGCCTTCACCCACGAGAAGATGAAGAAGAAGACGAAGATCTTGATGAAGAACCAGATGATTCCCGGCACCAGATAGAGCGGCGCCCAGTCGACCGGCGGCAGCCACCCGCCCCAGAACAGGATCGCGTTCAGCCCGCACATCAGCAGCACGTTGGCATATTCGCCAAGCCAGAACAGCGCGAAGCTCATCGACGAATATTCGGTCTGGTAGCCGGCGACCAGTTCGCTCTCCGCCTCGGTCAGGTCGAACGGCGTCCGCGCCGTTTCCGCCATCGACGAGATCAGGAACACAACCGCCATCGGGAACAGCAGCGGGTTGAAACCGAAGCCGTTCAGGAAACCGTACAGCCCCTGCTGCGCCAGCACGATGCCCGACAGGTTGAACGTCCCCGCCCACAGCACGACGGAAATCAGCACGAAGCCGATCGACACCTCATAGGAGATCATCTGCGCCGATGCGCGCAGCGCCGAATAGAACGGATATTTGGAGTTGGACGCCCAGCCGGAGATGATGACGCCGTACACGCCGAGCGACGACACCGCGAGGATGTAGAGCAGCCCGACATTGATGTCGGCCAGCACCCACCCGTCAGCAAACGGGATCACCGCCCAGGCAACCAACGCGACGGTGAAGGTGATGATCGGCGCGATCAAGAACAGGCCGCGATTAGCCGCCGACGGAATGATCGTTTCCTGCAGGAACACCTTCAGCCCGTCGGCGAAGGATTGCAGCAGCCCCCATGGCCCGACGACGTTCGGCCCACGCCGCAGCGCCATCGCCGCCCAGATCTTGCGATCGGCGTAGATGATCATCGCCACCGCCAACATCAGCGGCAGCGCGATAAGCAGGATCAGGCTCAGCGTCGCGAGGAACCAGCCGAGGCCGAAGCCGAACACGCCCTGGAACCACTCGGTCATTCCGCGGCCTCCGCAAAGCTCTCGCCGTGGATCAGTTCCGCCGAGCAGCGCTGCATCGTCGGTGACGCGCGGCAGATCGCGTTGGTCAGGTAGAAATCCTTGATCGGATAGGCGATCTCGCCCGCCGCCTTGGCATCCAGCTTCGGCGGCGCCCACGGGAAGCGGACCAGCCCCTCCTGCCCCAGTTCAGGCACCTCGGCGGCCATCGCCGCGCGCAGTTCGCCCAGCGTGTCGAACGGCAACGGCTTGCCGATCACCGCCGACAGCGCGCGCAGGATCGTCCAGTCCTCGCGCGCGTCGCCGGGCGGGAACACCGCGCGCTGCCCCACCTGCACCCGGCCTTCCAGATTGACCCAGGTGCCCGATTTCTCGGCGTAGCTGGCGCCGGGCAGGACGACGTCCGCCGCCGCCGCGCCCTTGTCGCCGTGATGGCCGATGAACACCTTGAAGCTCTTGGCGAACGAAGCGAAATCCACTTCGTCCGCGCCCAGAAAGAAGGCCAGCTTCGGCTTGGCGGCGACAATGTCGGCGATGCCGCCCGGCTGGGCATAGCCGAGCATCAGCGACCCCATCCGCGCCGCGCTGATGTGGAGGACGTTGAAACCGTTCCAGTCATCCCGCACCAGCTTCAGCGTGTCGGCGGCGTTCAGCGCGGCGCCAAGCCCCCGGATGCCGCCGGCGCCGACGATCATCGCCGGCCGCTCCGCCTTGGCGAAGGCTTCGGTAACCGCCTTGGGCAGCTTGCCGAGCAATGCCAGATCGTTGCCTAGCCACTCGACACGATAGGTCAGGTCAGTTTCCGGGCCGATCGCAAATACTTTCGCGCCGCTCTTGATAGCCTTTCTGATCCGCGTGTTGACCAACGGGGCTTCCCAGCGGACGTTGCTGCCGACCAGCAGGATCGCGTCGGCTCGTTCGATGCCGGCGATCGACGTGTTGAAATTGACCGCGCCCAGGCTGGTACAGTCATAATCCATGCCGGTCTGCCGACCTTCGAGCAGTGCCGACCCCAAGCCAGCCAGCAATGTCTTCGCGGCATACATCGTCTCGCAATCGACCAGGTCGCCGGCGATCGCGGCAACGCTCTTGCCCGCCTTGACCGCAGCGATCGCGGCGAACGCTTCGTCCCAGCTCGCCTCGACCAGCTTGCCGTCGCGCCGGACATAGGGCCGGTCGAGCCGGCGGCGGACTAGTCCGTCGACGGCGTGGCGGGTCTTGTCCGTCGCCCACTCCTCGTTCACGTCCTCGTTGATCCTGGGCAGCGCGCGCAACACCTGCCGCCCCCGGCTGTCGAGGCGGATATTGGTGCCGACCGCGTCCATCACGTCGATCGTCGGCGTCTTGGTCAGCTCCCACGGCCGCGCCTCGAACGCATAGGGCTTGCTGGTCAGCGCGCCGACCGGGCACAGATCGACGACATTACCGGAAAGCTCGCTGGTCACCGCCCGCTCGAGGTAGGAGGTGATCTGCATGTCCTCGCCGCGATAGATCGCGCCGATCTCCTCGACCCCGGCGACTTCCTGCGAGAAACGCACGCAGCGGGTGCACTGGATGCAGCGGGTCATCACCGTCTTGACGATCGGCCCCATATACTTCTCAGTGACCGCGCGCTTGTTCTCCTGAAAGCGCGAATAGCCCTTGCCATAGGCGACGGCCTGGTCCTGCAGGTCGCACTCGCCGCCCTGGTCGCAGATCGGGCAGTCGAGCGGGTGGTTGATGAGCAGGAACTCCATCACCCCCTCGCGCGCCTTCTTGACCATCGGCGTATTGGTGAAGATTTCCTGATTGTCCGCCGCCGGCAGCGCGCAGGACGCCTGCGGCTTCGGCGGCCCCGGCTTCACCTCGACCAGGCACATCCGGCAATTGCCGGCGATCGACAGCCGCTCATGATAACAAAAGCGCGGAATCTCCTTCCCCGCCAGCTCGCACGCCTGCATCACGGTGGCGCCCTGGGGCACCTCGATCTCGACGCCGTCGACCTTGACCTTGGGCATGCCGCCTTACTCCGCAGCCAGCGGCATTGCGCCGTCACGTTCGTTGATCCGCCGCTCAAGCTCCGGCCGGAAATGGCGGATCAGGCCCTGAATCGGCCATGCCGCCGCATCGCCCAGCGCGCAGATCGTGTGGCCCTCGATCTGCTTGGTCACCTCATAGAGCGTGTCGATCTCCGAGATATCGGCATTGCCGTCGCGCAGCCGCTCCATCACCCGCCACATCCAGCCGGTGCCTTCGCGGCACGGGGTGCACTGGCCGCAGCTTTCGTGGCGGTAGAAATAGCTGATCCGGCTGATCGCGCGGACGATGTCGGTCGACTTGTCCATGACGATCACCGCCGCCGTGCCAAGGCCGCTGCCCAGCGCCTTCAGCCCGTCGAAATCCATCGGCGCGTCCATGATCTGCGCCGCCGGCACCAGAGGCACCGACGATCCGCCGGGGATGACGGCAAGCAGGTTGTCCCAGCCGCCGCGCACCCCGCCCGCGTGGCGTTCGATCAGTTCGCGGAACGGGATCGACATCGCCTCCTCGACGACGCAGGGCCGGTTCACATGGCCGGAAATCTGGAACAGCTTGGTGCCGGCGTTGTTCTCGTTGCCGAAGCCCTTGAACCACGCCGCGCCGCGCCGCAGGATCGTCGGGCCGACGGCGATGCTCTCGACATTATTGACCGTCGTCGGGCAGCCGTAAAGGCCGGCCCCGGCCGGGAACGGCGGCTTCAGGCGCGGCTGGCCCTTCTTGCCCTCCAGGCTTTCGAGCAGCGCGGTTTCCTCGCCGCAGATATAAGCGCCGGCGCCCCGGTGGACGAACACGTCGAAATCATAGCCGGAGCCGCTGGCGTTCTTGCCGATCAGCCCGGCGGCATAGGCTTCCGCCACCGCCGCGAACAGCACCTCCGCTTCGCGGATGAACTCGCCGCGGATGTAGATATAGGCGGCGCGCGCGCGCATCGCATAACCGGCGATCAACGCCCCTTCGATCAGCTTGTGCGGATCGTGGCGGATGATCTCGCGGTCCTTGCACGATCCCGGTTCGGACTCATCGGCGTTGATAACCAGGAAGCTCGGCTTTCCGGCGCGCGGCTCCTTGGGCATGAAGCTCCACTTCATGCCGGTCGGGAAACCCGCACCGCCGCGCCCGCGCAGGCCCGACGCCTTGATCTCGTCGATGATCGCGTCCTGCCCGCGCGCCATCAGCGCCTTGGTATCGTCCCAGTCGCCACGCTTGCGCGCCGCGTCGAGGGTCCACGGCTGGAATCCGTAGACGTTCGTGAAGATGCGATCCTTGTCGGCAAGCATCAGCGCCCACTCCCGATCAGCTTCTCGGCAAGGAAATAGGCGGCAATGGCCAGCACCAGGCCGATCGCGACCGCGACCAGCCAGAACACCGCCTTCAGCAGCAGCACGAAGACGATCAGCCCGACAACGATGGCGAGCAGCGTGCTCATGCGCCCACTCCCTCGATCATCGGACCAATGCAACCAGCCACCCCGATCATACAATCACCCCCGTCCACCCCGAGCGCAGTCGAGGGACGCATCCGGCCCAGCACCACCCGTCCCTCGACTGCGCTCGGGATGGACGGATTGCGGCAAGGCAAGGAGAGCAGCGAATGGCTCATGCCCATTCCCCACGATAATCGTGGTTGTCCGTCGTCATCTGCTTCAGCACAGTCGGGCCACCTTCCGGGCAACTGGTCTGGCGGCCGATCTGCGACAGCGTCTTCGGTGTCTCGCCCCGGGCCAGCGCGTCGAGCACGGCTAGCGTGCTCTCGTAGGTCAGGTCCTCGTAGTTGTCGTCGTTGATCTGGACGACCGGCGCATTGGCGCAGGCGCCGATGCACTCGACCTCGTGCAGGGTGAACAGCCCGTCGGGCGTCGTCGCGCCCTTGGCCATCCCCCGGTCCTTGCAAGCGCGCAGCACGTCGTCGGAGCCGCGCAGCATGCACGGCGTCGTCCCGCAAACCTGGACGTGGAACCGGCCGACCGGCGCCAGGTTGAACATGGTGTAGAAGGTGACGACTTCGTACACCCGCATATAGGCCATATCGAGCTGGGCGGCGACATATTCGATCACCGGCACCGGCAGCCAGCCCTGAGTATTAGTTTCCGCCCCGACCTGCCGCTGGGCCAGGTCGAGCAGCGGCAGCACCGCCGACGCCTGCCGGCCCGGCGGATAGCGGCCGATGATCTCCTTGATCTTGGCGGCATTGGCCTTGGTCCAGGCGAACGCGCCCCAGCGCGCGCGGACCTCGGCCTCGTCGGGAATGTGCGGTGCGTCGGCCATCAGCGATCGACCTCCCCGAACACGACGTCGATCGCGGACAGGACGGCGGTGGTATCGGCGAGCATGTGGCCCTTCATCATCATGTCCATCGCCTGCAGGTGCGAGAAGCCGGTGACGCGGATCTTGCAGCGATACGGCTTGTTGGTGCCGTCGCTGACCAGATAGACGCCGAACTCGCCCTTGGGGCTTTCGGTGGCAACATAGACTTCGCCGGCGGGGACGTGGAAACCCTCGGTGTAGAGCTTGAAGTGGTGGATCAGCGCCTCCATCGAGCGCTTCATCTCGCCGCGCTTGGGCGGCACCACCTTGCGGTCGAGGCTGGCGATCGGCCCTTCCGGCATTTCGGCCAGGCACTGCTTGATGATCCGTGCCGACTGGCGGACCTCTTCGCAGCGAACCATGAAGCGGTCGTAGCAGTCACCGTTGGTGCCGACTGGGATGTCGAACTTCATTCGGTCGTAGACGTCGTAGGGCTGCGACCGGCGCAAATCCCACGGCAGGCCGGCGGCGCGGATCATCGGGCCGGAAAAGCCCCATTTCAGCGAATCCTCGCGCGATACGACGCCGATGTCGACGTTGCGCTGCTTGAAGATGCGGTTGTCGACGACCAGCGCCACCGCGTCCTCGAACAGGCCGAACAGCCGGTTGTCGATCCAGTCGCCGATATCGGCCAGCAGCTTCAGCGGCGCATCCTGATGGACGCCGCCCGGGCGGAACCACGCCGCGTGCATCCGCGCGCCCGACGCCCGCTCGAAAAACTGCATGCAGTCCTCGCGCAGCTCGAAGAACCACAGGTTCGGCGTCATCGCGCCGACGTCCATCACGTGTGCGCCGAGGTTCAGGGTGTGGTTGCAGATGCGGGTCAACTCGGCGAACAGCACGCGCAGATATTGCGCGCGCAACGGCACTTCTAGGTCGAGCAGCTTCTCGATCGCCAGCACATAGCTGTGCTCCATGGCGAGCGGCGAGCAATAGTCGAGCCGGTCGAAATAGGGCAGCGCCTGCAGATAGGTCTTGTGCTCGATCAGCTTCTCGGTGCCGCGGTGGAGCAGGCCGACATGCGGGTCGACCCGCTCGACCGTCTCGCCGTCAAGCTCCATCACCAGCCGCAGCACGCCGTGCGCGGCCGGGTGTTGCGGGCCGAAGTTGATCGTGTAGTTCTGGATCGCCAGGTCGCCGACGGTCGGCTTCTCCGCGTCGGCGACCCCTTCCAGCTCGTCGAGATAGTCGGTCATGCGTCGCCCTTCGGCTTGCGGGCGCGCGGCGCCTTCGGTTTGGCGGGCGCCGCCTTGGCCTTCGCGCCACCATCCGCCTTCGGCTTTGCCGTCCGCGCCTTCGGCCTCGGCTTCAGCTCCGGCTCGGCCTTGCCGGCGCCGGTCTGGGCCGGGCTTTCGGTCGTCTTGGGTGTCGATACAGCGGGCGCCGGTGCCGGGGTCACCGCCTTGGCAACAGGCGAGCGCGCGATTTCGTCGGCGGTCAGCGGCGTCGGCGCGCCCTTGGCCTCCGGCTGCGCCTTCTCATCGCCGGGCAGCACATATTCGGCGCCTTCCCACGGGCTGGTGAAGTCGAAGCTACGGAAATCCTGCGCCAGCTTGACCGGTTCGTAGACGACGCGCTTGCGCTCCTCGGAATAACGCAGCTCGACATAGCCGGTCAGCGGGAAGTCCTTGCGCTGCGGATGGCCGCGAAAGCCGTAGTCGGTCAGGATGCGGCGCAGGTCGGCATTGCCGGAAAACAGCACGCCGTACATGTCGTAGACTTCGCGCTCCAGCCAGCCGGCGACCGGCCACAGGCCCGTGACGCTCGGCACCGGCGCCTCGTCGTCGGTGCGCACGGTCACGCGCAGCCGGTGGTTCCGGGTGACCGACAGCAGGTGGTAGACGACGTCGAACCGCTCCGCCCGCTCGGGATAATCGACCCCGGCGATCTCCATCAACTGCTGGTATTGCAGCGCCGGGTCGTCGCGCAGCGCGGTCATCGCCGCGACCAGCGCATCGCGGCGGACGAGCAGCGTCACCTCGCCGACCCGGTCCCACGCATCGATCAGCGCATCGCCGATCGCGGCGCGCGCCGCGTCGATCACGCCGTCGTTCACGGCATATCTCGGGGCGGGGCTGAGACTCACCGTTCGACCGTCCCGATCCGGCGGATTTTCCGCTGCAACTGCATGATGCCGTACAGCAGCGCCTCGGCGGTCGGCGGGCATCCGGGCACGTAGATGTCGACCGGCACGATCCGGTCGCAGCCGCGCACCACCGAATAGCTGTAATGGTAATAGCCGCCGCCATTGGCGCAGCTACCCATCGAGATGACGTATTTCGGCTCCGACATCTGGTCGTAGACGCGGCGCAGCGCCGGCGCCATCTTGTTGCACAGCGTCCCGGCGACGATCATCACATCGCTCTGGCGCGGGCTGGCGCGCGGCGCCGCGCCGAACCGCTCCAGGTCATAGCGCGGCATGTTGACGTGGATCATCTCGACCGCGCAGCAGGCGAGGCCGAAGGTCATCCACCACAGCGATCCGGTCCGCGCCCACTGGAACAGGTCCTCGGTCGACGCGACCAGGAAACCCTTGTCGCTCAATTCGCCGTTCAGGTCGTTGAAGAAGGCGGGATCGGGCGCCGTGCCGGGCGGCGGCGGAGAGAGGTCTACTCCCATTCCAGCGCTCCCTTTTTCCAGACGTAGATATAGCCGATGATCAGTTCGGCGAGGAACACCATCATCGCCGCCCAGCCGACCCAGCCGATCTCGCCCAGCGACACCGCCCACGGAAACAGGAACGCCGCCTCAAGGTCGAAGATGATGAACAGGATCGCGACCAGATAGAAGCGCACGTCGAACTGCCCGCGCGAATCCTCGAAGGCAGGAAAACCGCATTCATACTCGCTCAGCTTGTCTGCAGTGGGCTGGTGCGCGCCGGTCAGGCGGGCGACCAGCATCGGCAGGAAAACGAACACCGCCGACAGGACGAGCGCAACGCCCAGAAACAGCAATATCGGCAGATACCCCGCGGCGACCGTCGCCATGCGCATGCTCCGACTACTAACCGGAAAACCCGGCCTTGGCGGCGGCTTCTAGGCCCCCCGCACCGGGGAGGCAAGGCTTGCGGGGTTGAGAATGAATCGCAAAAATTGCCAAGGTGCGGAACCGCATGGCACCACCCGCCCCGCCCTGTCGATCAGCCCCGCAAGGCGCCCGCGACCAGCTTGTGCAGGCGCGAATGAAGCGCATCGTTGACCGCCAGGAACTCGTTGCGTTCCAGCATGCGATCACCACCGCGAAAGTCGGTGACGAAGCCGCCCGCCTCGCGCACCAGCAATATGCCTGCGGCAACGTCCCAGGGCGACAGCGCACTCTCCCAATAACCGTCGAACCGGCCGGCCGCGACCCAGGCCAGGTCAAGCGACGCCGCCCCCATCCGGCGGATGCCGGCCACCTCCGGCGCGACAGCGCCGAAGATGCGCGACCACTGCGCGAAATCGCCGTGCCCCTTGAACGGAATACCGGTGGCGATCAGCGAATCGGCCAACTCGCGCCGGGCCGAAACGCGCAGCCGCGCATCCTGCAACCAGGCACCCCTACCCTTTTCCGCCCAGAAGCTTTCATCGGTCAGCGGCTGGTACACGAGGGCGCTGGTCACTTCGCCGCGCCCGTTCGGCCGCGGCTCCTCGACCGCGATCGAAATCGCGAAATGCGGCACGCCGTGCAGGAAGTTGCTGGTGCCGTCGAGCGGGTCGACGACCCAGCGCGGCTTGGTCGGGTCGCCGGCGATCTCGCCGCCTTCCTCCATCAGGAAGCCCCAGTCCGGCCGCGCCTTCTGCAACTCCTCGAACAGCGTGCGCTCGGCCCGCCTGTCGGCCATCGACACGAAGTCGGCCGGCCCCTTGCGGCTGACCTGAAGATGCGCGACCTCGTTGAAGTCGCGGCGCAGGCGTGGCGCGGCCTTGCGCGCCGCGCGTTCCATGACGGTCAGCAGGCCGGAATGCGATGCCATCGGATCAGTCGGCGCGCTTGACGTAGGTCTTTTCGTAAACGTCGACGACGATGCGCGTGCCGGACGAGATGTGCGGCGGCACCATCACGCGGACGCCGTTGTCGAGCACCGCCGGCTTGTAGCTGGACGAGGCGGTCTGCCCCTTCACCACGGCGTCGGCCTCGACGATCGTCGCCTCGATCGTGTCGGGCAGCTGCACCGAGATAGGCCGGTCCTCGTACAGTTCCAGCACGACCTCCATGCCGTCTTGCAGGAAAGCGACTTCGTCGCCCAGCATGTCGGCCGACAGGGTGATCTGGTCGTAGGTATCCTTGTCCATGAAGGTCAGCGTGTCGCCGTCGCGGAACAGGAACTGGAAGTCCTTGGTATCGAGCCTGACCTTCTCCAGCGTCTCCGCCGAGCGGAACCGCACGTTGGTCTTGCGGCCGTCGATCAGGTTCTTCATCTCGACCTGCATGTAGGCGCCGCCCTTGCCGGGCTGGGTGTGCTGGATTTTCACCGCCCGCCACAGGCCGTTTTCATATTCGAGGATGTTGCCGGGACGAACGTCCACGCCGCTGATCTTCATAGGGGTCTCGCTATATCGAAAGGCAGGCGCGGCCCTTAGCGCGTAGGCGGGTTTCCGGCAAGCGCGGCCCCAAAAGCGCGGACGGCGGCAGCCTCTCCTTCCGCCGCGTTCCACACCGCGCCGGACACGGCGACGAAATCGGCGCCCGCCTCGGCCAGCGGCCGGGCATTGGCTGGGGTGATGCCGCCGATCGCGACACACGGCAGCTCGAACAGCGTGCTCCACCAGCCAAGCAGCGCCGGCTCCGCATAGTGGCTGACCTGCTTGGTCGCCGTCGGGTAGAAGCTGCCGAACGCGACATAATCGGCGCCCGCCTCCCCCGCTTCCATCGCCAGATGGCGGCTGGCGTGGCAGGTAACGCCGATCTGTACATTGGGACCAAGCCGGGCGCGGGCATCGCGGACATCGCCGTCCTCCTGCCCCAGATGGACGCCGTCCGCGCCAAGCCGCTGGGCCAGCCCGATGCTGTCATTGATGATGAACGCGACGCCATGGTCCGTGCAGACGCGCTGCAGCGGCTCGGCCGCGCGCGCGATCGCATGATCGTCCACGCCCTTCAGCCGAAGTTGGAACGCCGCGACCGGTCCGGCGTCCAGCGCCCGCGCCAGCCGCTCCGCGAAGCCGGTATCAACCGCCGACGGCGAAATCAGGTAAAGCTGACACGGCGGCCGGCCGGGATCGCGTTCGAAACGGGCGGCGAAATCGGGGTCGAGCGGCAGTGCGTCGTCGTCGGTATCCATGGCTGCGCTCTAGAACATGGCGGCGGTTCAGTCGACGACCGCGATCGCCAGCCCGTCCCAGCCTTTCAGGCCGACGGTCTGCAGAGCGGTCGCGTCAAGCCGCGGCTCGGCGGCGAGCAGATCGAACACCGCGCGGCTGCCCAGCACCATCGGGTCGCTGCTACCGGAATCGGCGACGCGCCCTTTGCGGACGACATTGTCGACGACGATCACCGTGCCGGGGCGCGACAGCGCCAGCGCCTGACGGACGTAATGGGCGTTGTTCTCCTTGTCGGCGTCGATGAACACCAGGTCGAACGGCCCTTCGCCGGCCGCGACCATCGCCGCCAGCGTGTCGCGCGCGGGTGCGACGCGGATCTCGACCCGTTCGCCGACCCCGGCGCGGTCGACATTGGCGCGGGCGACGGCGGCGTGGCGCGGGTCGATCTCCAGCGACACCAGCGCCCCGCCCTCGGCCAGGGCGCGCGCCAGCCAGATCGTCGAATAGCCGCCCAGCGTGCCGACCTCCAGGATGCGGCGGGCGCCGACGATCCGGGCGAGAAGGTGGAGGAACTTGCCCTGGGCCGGCGACACGTCGATCGCTGGCAAGCCGCCCGCCGCATTGGCGGCCAGCGCCGCATCGAGTGCCGGGTCGGGCGGCAGCAGGCGGTCGGCGATATAGGCGTCGACCGCCTTCCAGGGTTCCTCCGCCATCGTCACTCCTCGTTCTTGTAGATCCGCACCAGCTTGTCGAGCATCGCCAGCGCCTCGGACCGTTCGCGCTGGAACGTGTTGCGACCGATGATCGATCCGTTGCCGCCGCCGTCGCGAATATCGCGCGCGTCCTGGTAGACCGCGTCGGCCCCCTTCGCCGCGCCGCCGGAAAACACGACAAGGCGCCGGCCGTCGAAACAGGTCTTGACGACATGGGCGACGCGCTTCGCCTGGGTCGACCAGTCGCCGCCCTCATAGGCCTTCTGCGCGTCCTTCTGCTCGATATGGTCGCTCGGCAGCTTGACCTTGATGATGTGCGCACCGAGCAGCGCCGCCATATGCGCGGCATAGGCACCGACGTCGAGCGCCAGTTCGCCCGACTTGGGCAGCGCACCGCCGCGCGGATAGGACCAGATGACGGTCGCCAGGCCAACGGACTTCGCCTCGGCCGACAATTCCCGGATCTCCTCGATCATGTCGAAACAGTCGTCGGACCCGGGATAGATGGTGAAGCCGATCGCCGAGCAGCCAAGGCGCAGCGCGTCGTCGACGCCCGCCGTCACCGCCTGGTTCGCACCCGTCGCCCAGCTGTTGGAGCTGTTGACCTTCAGGATCGTCGGGATCTGCCCGGCAAAGGTCGCGGCCCCCGCCTCCAGCATGCCAAGCGGCGCCGCATAGGCCGAAAGCCCTGCGTCGACAGCGAGTTGATAGTGATAATGTGGGTCGTAAGCTGGCGCGTTGACCGCGAAGCTGCGCGCCGGCCCATGCTCGAACCCCTGGTCGACCGGCAGGATGATCAACTTGCCGGTCCCGCCCAGCCGGCCATGCATCAGGATGCGGGCCAGATTGGCTTTCACCCCCGGATTGTCGGACTCATAATTGGCGAGAATGGCCTTAACGGTCGGCGTCATCACGGTCCCTTTCAAAGATACCAACATGCGTGGCGACCTGTTAGCCGCGCCGCCTGAAAGCCGCAATGTCGGGAACCGGCCGGTAACTATACTAGGTAAACAGGCCGACGATCGCGTAAGTCAGCGCGCCGATCAGCCCCGCCGCCGGCAGCGTCACCACCCAGGCGATGACGATGTTGTTGGCGACGTTCCAGCGCACCGCCGACAACCGGCGCGACGCGCCGACGCCGACGATCGCGCCGGTGATGGTGTGGGTCGACGACACCGGCACCCCCATCCAGGTTGCTGCGAACAGGCTGATAGCGCCGCCGGTCTCGGCGCAGAACCCCATCGCCGGGGTCAGCCGCGTGATCTTCGACCCCATGGTGTGGACGATCCGCCAGCCGCCCGACGCGGTGCCGAGCGCCATCGCCGCCTGGCAGGACAGCACCACCCACAACGGCACATGGAACGTCCCGCCCAGCATCCCCTGCGAATAGAGCAGCACCGCGATGACCCCCATCGTCTTCTGCGCATCGTTGCCGCCATGGCCAAGCGAATAGAGCGCAGCCGAGACGAGCTGCAGCTTGCGAAAGCGCCGGTCGACCGCGAGCGGCGTGAGCCGGATGCTGGTCCACGCCACGAATAGTACCAGCAGCAGCGCGAGCAGCAGGCCGACACCCGGCGACAGCACGATCGCGGCGACTGTCTTCAACACGCCGGCCCAGACGATGACGTCGAAGCCCGCCTTGGCGATGCCGGCGCCGAGCAGGCCACCGATCAGCGCATGGCTGCTGCTGGACGGGATGCCGAACAGCCAGGTCGCGACATTCCAGCCGATCGCCCCAACCAGCGCCGCAAAGATCACCTGCGGATCGATGATGTTGGCGGAGACGATGCCGGTGCCAACCGTCTGGGCAACGTGCAGGCCGAACACGGTGAAGGCGATGAAGTTGAAGAACGCTGCCCACAGCACTGCGTGGTGCGGCTTCAGCACCCGCGTCGATACGACGGTGGCGATCGAATTGGCAGCATCGTGCAGGCCGTTCAGGAAATCGAACAGCAGCGCGACCCCGATCAGGCCGACCAGCAGCGGAAAGGACAGTTCCATCGCGGCGGATCAGGCGTGGTCGATCACGAGACCCTCGATCTCGTTGGCGACGTCCTCGAAACGGTCGATGATCTTTTCCAGATGGCTGTAGATTTCACGCCCGACGATGAACGCCATCGGGTTGCCCTCGCCATGTTCCTTGAACAGTGCCTTCAGCCCGGCATCGTGGATGTCGTCGGCATGGCCCTCGATCTGGATCAGCCGCGCGGTCAGTTCGTGCAGCCGCCCGGCATTGTCGCCAAGCGAGCGCAATAGCGGGATCGCTTCCGCCGTAACCCGCGCCGCCTCGACGACGATGCCGGCCATGTCGCGCATTTCCGGCGTGAAGCTGGTCAGGCCGTACAGCTCGATCGCCTTGGCGGTGCCGTGCATCTGGTCGATCGCATCGTCCATCACCCCGATCAGGTCGGCGATGGCGCTGCGGTCGAACGGCGTCACGAAGACGCGGCGGACATCCTGCAGGACTTCACGGATGATCGCGTCGGCCTCGTGCTCGCGATCGACGATCTCGCGGATGTGGCCGCCGGTTTCCCCTTCGTTGTGGAGCAGGCGGGCGAGCGCGTCGGCGCCGGCGACCAGCGTCTGGGCGTGCGCTTCGAACAGGTCGAAGAAGCGGCCCTGCTTCGGCATCAGCGCCTGGAACCAGCCGACCAGCCGGACCTTGCGCTGGGTCCGCACCGTGAAGCCGGGAAAGACGCGGTGGGCCAGTTCCGGCGGGATCGGCGGCTCGGAAAAGCCGGCGATCAGCAGTTTCAACTCAGGCTCGTCGACCGCCTCGACCGCGTCGTCGAGCGCGAACCACTGGGTGTGGCGCTCGCTGCGTTCCGGCCAGTCGTCGACCTGCTCGACGACGGAGAACGGAAAGACCGTGACGACCAGCCGGTGGGTGCGGCCGGTGCGGCGACGCTTCAGATAGGGAAAGGTGCCGAGCGCGGTCGGGCACGGGATGCCACGCAGCCCGGCTTCCTCGAACGCCTCGAACGCCGCCGCTTCGTGCGGGGCATAGCCTTTCATCAGGTCGCCCTTGGGCAGCACCCAGCGCTTGGTTTCCCGCGAGGTTATCAGCATCACATAGGCGTGGCCGTCCGCGTCGATGCGGTAAGGTAGGGCGGCGATCTGGTCGATGGGAAGGACTCCAGGCGCGGGCTATCGGTGACTCGAAACTGTAACAATTCCCGATAACCGTCCCGGCGCGCTGTCGCAAATGTCGCGGCGGCGCGCGGGGGATCAGCCGGCCAAAGCCTTGACTCCAGGCAGTTCTTTTCCCTCCATCCATTCGAGGAAAGCACCGCCCGCGGTCGACACGAAAGTGAAATCTCCGGCGACGCCGGCCTGGTTCAGCGCCGCGACCGTGTCGCCGCCGCCGGCGACCGAGACCAGCGAGCCTTCGCGGGTGAGCGCGGCGGCGGTGCGCGCCAGGCTGACCGTCGCGGTGTCGAACGGCGGCGTTTCGAACGCGCCGAGCGGGCCGTTCCACACCAGCGTGCGACAGGTCTTCAGCGCATCGGCCAGCGCCTCGATCGCCGCCGGCCCGATGTCGAGGATCATCTCGTCGGCCGCGACTTCGTGGACGTTAACCGTACGGGTCGGCGGGTCGGCGCGGAATTCCTTCGCGACCACCACGTCGTAAGGCAGGTGGACGATGCACTGCGCCCGGTCGGCGGCATCGAGAATCGCCTCCGCCGTGCCGGTCAGGTCATGCTCGCACAGCGACTTGCCGACGGCGACGCCGCGTGCAGCAAGGAAGGTGTTGGCCATGCCGCCGCCGATGATCAGATGATCGACCTTGGTGACCAGATGGTGCAGCACGTCGAGCTTGGTCGACACCTTGGCGCCGCCGACCACCGCCGCGACCGGGTGCTCCGGGTTGCCAAGCGCCTTTTCGAGCGCGGCCAGCTCCTTTTCCATCGCCCGCCCGGCGAAAGCCGGCAGGACATGGGCCAGCCCCTCGGTCGAGGCATGGGCGCGGTGGGCGGCGGAGAAGGCGTCGTTGACGTATAGGTCACCCAGCTTCGCGATCGCCGCGACCAGCGCCGGATCGTTGGTCAGCTCGCCCGGGTGGAAGCGTGTGTTCTCAAGGATGGCGATGCTGCCCGGCGTCAGCCCGGCGACGGCGGCTTCCGCCGTCGGCCCCTGGCAATCGCCGACGAACGTCACCTCGCGGCCGAGCAGCGCCGAATAGGGGCGGGTGAGCGGCGCCAGCGACAGCGCCGGGTTCATCTGCCCCTTCGGCCGGCCGAAATGCGCGAGCAGCAGGACGATCGCGCCGCGATCGGCCAGTTCGGCGACCGTCTCGATCGTCGCGCGCAGCCGGGTGTCGTCGCTGACCCGGCCGTCCGCCATCGGCACGTTCAGATCCTCGCGGACAAGCACGCGCTTGCCGGAAACATCGCCGATGGCGTCGAGCGTCCTGTAGCTGGTCATCGCCGCCCTCGCCGCCGTCAGAGCAGCTTGGCGATCGCGCCGGCGGTGTCGACCATCCGGTTGGAGAAGCCCCATTCATTGTCGTACCACGACAGCACGCGGACCAGCTTGCCTTCCAGCACCGCGGTTTCGAGGCTGTCGACCGTCGACGAGGCCGGGCTGTGCTGCAGGTCGATCGAGACCAGCGGCTCGTCAGTATAATCGAGGATGCCGGAAAGCGGGCCGCTTTCGGCCGCCGCCTTCAGCAGCGCGTTGACTTCCTCCACCGTCGTGTCGCGCGACGGGGTGAAGGTCAGGTCGATCAGGCTGACGTCCGGCACCGGCACGCGGATGGCGGAGCCGTCGAGCTTGCCCTTCAGTTCCGGCATCACCTCGGTCACCGCGCGGGCCGCGCCGGTAGTCGTCGGGATCATCGACACCGCCGCCGCGCGGGCGCGCCGCATGTCGGAATGGACCTGATCAAGGATCTTCTGATCGTTGGTGTAGGCGTGCACCGTGCACATCAGACCGCGCTCGATACCGATCTTCTCGTGCAGCACCTTGGCGACCGGCGCCAGGCAGTTGGTAGTGCAGGACGCGTTGGAGACGATCTTGTGCTCGGCGGTCAGCTTGTCATGGTTGACGCCGTAGACGACGGTCAGGTCGACGCCCTTGCCCGGCGCGGAGATCAGCACCCGCTTGGCGCCGGCATCGAGGTGCTTCTGCGCGCTCGCCCGATCGGTGAAGAAACCGGTGCATTCCAGCGCGATGTCGACGCCCAGCTCCTTGTGCGGCAGGTTGGCCGGATCGCGCTCGGCGGTGACGCGGACGCGCTTGCCGTCGATCACCAAGTCGTTGCCGTCGGCGGCGACGGTGCCCGGATACTTGCCATGGACGGAATCGCGCGAGAACAGCCAGGCATTGGCCTTGGCATCGGCAAGGTCGTTGACCGCGACCAGTTCAAGCCCGCTGTCGGCGCGCTCCAGAATGGCGCGGGCGACCAGCCGGCCGATGCGCCCGAACCCGTTGATCGCGACCTTCACTGCCATGTCCTTCAACTCCTCGCTGCAAGTGCCGCAACGATCTGCGGCGTGATCTGGTCGGGCGTCAGCCCGAACGCGCGGAACAGGTCCGCCGCCGGCGCCGAGGCGCCGAACCGGTCGATGCCGAAGCGCAGCCCGCGGCGCCCGACATAGCGTTCCCAGCCGATCGTCGTGCCCGCCTCGATCGACACGAGCAGCGCGTCGTCGGGCAGGGTCGCGTCGCGATAGGCCTGCGGCTGGGCATCGAAGCGTTCCCAGCACGGCATGGACACGACATCGGCACCGATACCATCGGCTTCCAGCCGGTCGCGCACCGCGACGGCGATCTCCACTTCCGAGCCGCTGGCGACCAGCACCACCCGGCGCGCGGCGTCGGCGGCGCGCAGGCGGTAGGCGCCCTTCGCCGAGCGGTTCTCGTCCGCCTCGGTCCGCAACTGCGGCAGGTTCTGGCGGCTGAGCGCGAGCAGCGACGGGCCGTCGGCCCGGTCAAGCGCCAGCGCCCAGCATTCGGCCGTTTCGACCGCATCGCACGGCCGGTAGACGTCAAGGTTGGGGATGACGCGCAGCGCCATCAGATGCTCGATCGGCTGGTGGGTCGGCCCGTCTTCTCCCAGCCCGATCGAATCATGGGTCATCACGTGGACGACACGGGCGCGCTGCAACGCGCCGAGGCGGATCGCCGCGCGCGAATAGTCGGAAAACACCATGAAGGTGCCACCATAGGGGATGACCCCGCCGTGCAGCGCCATGCCGTTCATCGCCGCCGCCATGCCGAATTCGCGGATGCCGTAATTGACGTAGCGTCCGGCATAGTCGGTGCGGTCGAGGACGGTCAGCCCCTTGGTCCGGGTGTTGTTGGAACCGGTCAGGTCGGCCGATCCGCCGACGGTCTCGGGGATAGCGGCGTTGATCGCCTCCAGCGCCAGTTCGGACGCCTTGCGCGTCGCGACCTTGACCGGGCTGGCGAGCAGCCCGGCGACGTGGCCGGCGATGCTCCACTCGTTCGGCAGGGGGCCGTCCATGCGGCGGGTGAATTCGGCGCTGTCGGCATGGCCGGCCAGCCGCGCCGCCCAGTCGGTGCGGGCCGCCGCGCCGCGCGCGCCGAACCCTTCCCACGCCGCCTTGATCTCCGCCGGGATCTCGAACGGCGGGTGGCTCCAGCCCAGCGCGGCGCGCGCCGCCGCCACCTCTGCCGCGCCGAGCGGCGCGCCGTGGGTGGCCGCCGTGCCCTGCTTGTTGGGCGCGCCGCGACCGATGACCGTGCGGCAGGCGACCAGCGACGGGCGCGGATCGGCCAGCGCCGCGTCGAGCGCGCGGGCGATGCCGGCCGGATCGTGGCCGTCACAGGCGACGACATGCCAGCCGCCGGCGGTGTAGCGCGCGGCGATGTCCTCGCTGGTCGACAAGCTGGTCGCGCCGTCTATGGTAATGCGGTTATCGTCCCACAGCACGGTGAGCCGGCCGAGGCCGAGATGCCCGGCCAGCCCGACCGCCTCGTGGTTGATGCCTTCCATCAGGCAGCCGTCGCCGGCGATCACCCAGGTGCGATGATCGACCAGCGCGTCGCCGAATACCGCGTTCAGGTGGCGTTCCGCCGCCGCCATGCCGACGGCGGTGGCGAACCCCTGGCCGAGCGGCCCGGTCGTCGTTTCGACCCCGGCCAGCTCGAAATTCTCCGGGTGGCCAGCGCACGGGCTATGGAGCTGGCGGAAATTGCGGATGTCGTCGATCGTCGGCCGCGCATAGCCCGACAGATGGAGCAGCGCGTAGAGCAACATCGAGCCATGGCCGGCGGACAGCACGAATCGGTCGCGGTCCGGCCAGCGCGGATCGGCGGGATCGAATTTCAGATAGTCGCGGAACAGCACGGTGGCGACGTCGGCCATGCCCATCGGCATGCCGGGATGGCCGGAATTGGCCGCTTCCACCGCATCCATCGCCAGTGCCCTGATTGCGTTGGCGAGCTGGTCATGTGCAACAGTCATGGCGGTTCCCGTCTGGGATCGCCACGACGGCGATCGATCGGCGCGGCGAGTCGCCGGCAAGCGCGCGATCCTTTGTCCCGCGCATCGCGATGCGTCAACCGCCACGCCTTCGCGAGTCGCTTGCTCCGTGCGTTGGACGTGCTACTTAAGATTCCATGACAGACGATCGTCTCATCATCGCGATCGGCCGGCTGGAACGGGCGCTGACCCGCGCCGAGACCGCCGCCGACCGCACGGTGCGTGACGCGACGCTGGACCAGGATCTGGCGGCATTGACCAGCCGACACGAAAAGCTGCGCAGCCGGACCCAGGAGGCGATCGACGCGCTCGATCGATTGATCGGCTGACCGCGATTTCCGGGGGTGCCCATGGCGGAAGTGAATCTGGAGATCGGCGGACGGTACTACGCCGTCAGCTGTCGTGACGGCGAGGAGGATCATCTGCGCCGCATCGGCCAGATGGTCGACGCCAAGGCGGCCGAAGCCAGCGCCAGCGCCGGCGGGCTGAACGAGGTCCGCCAACTGCTGTTCGCCGCGCTGCTGCTCGCCGACGCGCTGAACGACGCGGAAACGGCGCGCGCCGGCGTCATCCGCGTCGCTGGGGCGCCCGCATCCGGCGGCGCCGCGCCCGATCCCGGCGTCGCGCTGGCGATCGAGCGGCTGGCCGAGCGGGTCGAGCAGGTCGCCGACAGGCTTGAGGGAACGGCGACGAGTACCTAGATTGGGCGAGACGGGTACTGCCCGGTGCGCGCCTTTCATATCCCTGAGGCGATTACACATCCAAGGGGGCTGTCTCTTGGCGGGCCCTGGCCCGGTAACATGGCCCCCACCTGACGTTTATGGCGTCAGTGGATATTCCGGCAAACGGCCATGGCGGTCCCGTCACCCGCCCTTCCCTCCCGCCGCCGGGCAGCCTATTCTGACCGGGTGAGCGATTTTCCGACCAAATCCGCCCTGCGCCGGGATGCCCGCGCCCGCCGCGACGGCTTTGTCGCCGGGCTCGACCCGCGCGCCGCCGCCCTCGCCTTCAGCACCCCGCCGGGGCCGCTGCGCGCGCTGATCGACGCGGCGAATACCGTCGCCGCCTATCTGCCGATCGCCAGCGAGGCCGATCCGGCCGCGCTCGTCGCCTTCACCGCGGAGCGGGGCAGGCAGGTCGCCCTGCCCTTCGTCGAGAGCCGGGCGGTGCCGCTGCGCTTCCTTGCCTGGGCGCCGGGCGCGCCGCTGGTCGACGGGCCGTTCGGCCTGCGCCAGCCGGATTACGCCACCGCCAAAGAGGTCGCGCCGGACCTGATCCTGGCGCCGCTGGTCGCGTTCGACCGGCGACTGCACCGCGTCGGCCAGGGCGGCGGCCATTACGACCGCGCCTTCGCCCGCTACCCGGACGCGATCCGCGTCGGCGTCGCGTGGAACATCCAGGAGGTGCCGTTCGTGCCCGACGAGCCGTGGGACATCGCGCTCGACGCGGTGCTGACCGAGCGCGAATGGATCGCGCGCGACCGGGGCACCGCGTGAAGCCGAACTGGCGCAAGCCCGCCGGGATGCTGATGATCCTGGCGCTGATCGCGCTGTGGTCCGCGCTGGTCGTCGGCTTTTCGGACGTGATCGGGGCGCTACCGGCGCTGGCCCAGGCGCCGATCTACCTGGTGCTCGGCATCGTCTGGATCCTGCCGCTGAAGCCGCTGCTGCGCTGGATGGAAACCGGGCGCTGGCGCTGATCGAGAAGCATGGAAGGCGCTGCGCCATCCATCGGTGGATGGCGCGAGTGACGGGGCTCGAACCCGCGACCTCCGGCGTGACAGGCCGGCGCTCTAACCAACTGAGCTACACCCGCTTGCGCGTGGAGCGGGCCAACTAGGGTAGCCGCCGAAGGCTGTCAAGCAATGCGCCGGCCCTAATCGTCGTCCGCCGCGTCCTCGTCACCGCCGACATGGGTCAGCGTGCCGTCCTCGAACAGGAAACCGGCGATATCCGGCTTGCCGGCGGCTCCGACGATCGTCTGGATGATGATCAGCAACGGCACCGCCAGCAGCGCGCCCGGCGTGCCCCACACCCAGCCCCAGAAGCTGAGCGAGAGCAGGATCAGCAGCGGGTTGATGGTCAGCCGGCGGCCGAGAATCAGCGGGGTGATCACATTCGCCTCGACCGTGTGGAAGGCGATCTGCACCGCCGCCGGCAGCAGCGCCCAGCTGATGTCGTTGAACGTCATCAGTCCGCCCAGCGCCATCAGCACCGCGGCGAGGATCGGGCCGAGATAGGGGATGTAGTTGAGCAGCGCGACGATGCCGCCCCACATCAGCGGGGACGGCATGCCGAGCGCCCAGACCGCCGCCGCCACTGCCAGCCCAAGCCCCAGGTTGATGATGGTGATCGTGCCGATATAGGCCGACGTCGCGTCGACGACGTTCTGGATCACCCGCGCGGTCGCCAGCGCGCCGTCGAAGCTGCCGCGGCTGGTGATCGTCCAGCGCCTGAGGCGGGTCCAGCCGGACAGGAAGAAGAAGATGACGAGCAGCACGAACAGCAACTGGATCGCCGCCGACGGCGCCGAGGAGACATAGGCCATCAGCGAGGTCGGCGCCGCCACCGCCTCCGCCTGCGCCGCCGCGACCGGCCCGGCGACCAGCATCCGCATCGTGTCGTCGACGAAACGCTGGAGGTTGGCAAAGGCGTCGATCAGCGGCGCGATATTGGCCTGGATCTGCGGAATGCGTTCGGGCAGCGCCTGGAACCAGGTCGTCGCCGGCACGACGATCGCCGCCAGCGCGATATTGGCGAGGGCGATGAAGATCAGCAGGCAGGCGAGCGCGGCCAGCCCGGACGGCACCCGCCGCCGCTCCAGCCATTCGAGCAGCGGTACGAAGGCGATTGCGACGACCAGCGCCGCCGTCACCGGCAGGAAAAATTCCGCCCCCGCCTTCAAGGCGAACGGCAGGCCGAGCAGCAGGCCGGTGCCGGCGATCAGGGTCAGCGAGGCGAGCAGGCGGTCGCGGCGGCGGTCGACATAGGGGCGGTCGGCGACCGGCGCGCGCACCGTCTCGGCCGGTGTCGGATCATGACCGATCACCGCGTCGAGCGCTGCTTCGCCGATCGTTCGCCTGTCCTCCCTCATCCGCCGGTTCTTGGCCTCGTCGCCGGGCCGCCGTCAATGCCCGCGCAGCGGCGGCCGCGAACGGAAAATCGGGCGAGCCGTCGCGCGCGACGGGTGGACGCCGGACGCGGCCGGGTTATGACAGGGCCATCCGCCGAAAGGCATGCCATTTTCGGGAGTTCCCGCCCATGTCACCGCATATCTCACCGCTCAAGACCGTCCTGCTTGCCGGCGCGATCGCGCTGCCCGGCACGCTGGCCGCCCAGCCGGCCCCCCGGTTCGACACCGCGCGGATCAGCGCCGACATTCGCACCCTTGCCGACGATTCGTTCGAGGGGCGCGGTCCGGCAACCGCCGGCGAGGCCAAGACGATCGCTTTTCTAATCGACAAGATGAAGGCCGCCGGGCTTGAACCGGGCGGCCCGGCGGCGAACGGCGTGCGCGGCTGGACCCAGGACGTGCCGCTGCTGCAGGCCGACATCGCCGGTACCCCGACGGTATCGATCACCTCCAACGGCAAGGCCCGCGCGCTGACCCAGGGCGAGGAGATCGCGATCCGCGCCGCGATGACCGGCCAGACCGAAGTCGCGATCGCCGACGCGCCGCTGGTCTTCGTCGGCTACGGCGTCAAGGCGCCCGAGCGCGACTGGGACGATTTCAAGGGCGCCGACCTGAAGGGCAAGGTTATCGTCATGCTGGTCAACGACCCCGATTTCGAGGGCGGCGAAGGCGATTTCGGCGGCAAGGCGATGACCTATTACGGCCGCTGGACGTATAAATACGAGGAAGCGGCGCGGCAGGGCGCGATCGGCGCGTTGGTCATCCACGAATACGCCCCCGCCTCCTACGGCTGGCCGACGGTCAAAAATTCCAACACCAACACGATGTTCGACATCGTCCGCGCCGACCCGACGGCGGAGCACCCGGCGATGGAAGGCTGGATCCAGCGCGACCTGGCCGCCGACCTGTTCAAGGCGTCCGGCCTCGATTTCGATCAGATGAAGGCAGCGGCGCGCAAGCGCAATTTCCGGCCGGTGACGCTGAAACCGACATTCAGCGCCCGCTATGCGGTGACGACCAAGACGATCGTCTCGCACAACGTGCTCGGCCGGTTGCCTGGCGCGAAGCACCCGGACGAAACAGTGCTCTATTCCGGCCACTGGGACCATCTGGGCATCGGCGAGCCTGACGCGCGCGGCGACCGCATCTACAACGGCGCGCGCGACAATGCGTCAGGCATCGCGATGATGCTGGAAATGGCGCGCGCCTTCACCGCCGCGCCGCGCACCGACCGGTCTGTCGTCTTCCTCGCGGTCACCGCCGAGGAGAAAGGTCTGCTCGGCTCCGAATACTACGCCAGCAATCCGGTCTATCCGCTGGCGACGACAGCCGGCGTCATCAACATGGACGCGACGATCGGCGCCGGCGCCGCCCGCGATTTCAGCATATCCGGTTCGGCGAAACTCGGCCTGCTCGACCTGCTGGTCGCTGAGGGTAAGAAGCTGGGCCGCAGCTTCAGCCCGGACCCACGCCCGGAAGCGGGGCTGTTCTACCGGTCGGATCACTTCCCCTTCGCCAAGCAAGGCGTGCCCGCCGTCTCGTTCGGCGCAGGCGGCGACCTGATCGATGGCGGCCGGGCGCGCGGCGACGAACTCTCCAAGGCCTATACGCTAAACCAGTACCACCAGCCCGCCGACGAATGGAGCGCCGACTGGGACCTGAGCGGCGTCGGCCCGGACATGACCCTGCTCTATGCCGCCGGCCGCGACCTGGCGAACAGTCGCGCCTGGCCGAACTGGAGCCAGGATTCGGAATTCCGCGCCAAGCGGGACGAGAGCGCCGCCAGGCGTGCCGGCGACTGAACGGCTGCGGCGGCATGCGCGACCTGATCCTGGTCATCGACGAGGGTACGACGTCGACGCGGGCGATGCTGTTCGCCGCCGACGGCGCGGTGCTGGGCAGCGAGAGCGCGGCGTTGACCCAGCATTACCCCGCCCCCGGCCTGGTCGAGCATGACGCGGCGGAGATCTGGGCGCACAGCCTGGCCTGCGCGCGGGTGATGGTCGCGGCGGCCGGCGGACCGGAACGGATCGCCGCGATCGGCATCACCAACCAGCGCGAGACGACCGTGTTCTGGGACAAGGTGATCGGCGAACCACTGGCCCCGGCCATCGTCTGGCAGGACCGGCGCACCGCCGACGCCTGCCGCGCGCTGCGCGAGGCAGGGCACGAACCCTCGGTGCAAGCGCGCACCGGCCTGCTGCTCGATCCCTATTTCTCCGCCTCGAAGATCGGCTGGGCGCTCGACAACTGGCCGCAACTGCGCGCGGCGGGCGAGCGGCTGGCGGTCGGCACGGTCGAATCCTGGCTGGTCTGGAAGCTGACCGGCGGGCTGCACGTCAGCGACGCGACCAACGCATCGCGCACCGCGCTGATGGCGATCGGCAGCGGCGGCTGGGACGACGGGCTGTGCGACCTGTTCGGCGTGCCGCGCGCGATCCTGCCGGAGATCGTCGACTGTGCCGGCCGGTTCGGCGAGACCACGCCAGAATTGTTCGGAGCACCGATCCCGATCTGCGGCCTGGCCGGTGACCAGCAGGCGGCGACGATCGGCCAGGCCTGCCTGTCTCCCGGCGACACCAAGGCGACCTACGGCACCGGCGCCTTCGTGCTGACCGCGACCGGCGCCCGCCTGCCGACATCGCGCAACCGGCTGCTCGCCACCGTCGCGCACCAGATCGACGGCAAGCGCCATTATGCGCTGGAAGGATCGGTGTTCGTCGCCGGCAGCCTGATCAAGTGGCTGCGCGACGGCCTCGGCCTGATCACCAGCGCGGCGGAGACGGAGGCGCTGGCCCGCTCCGTTCCCGACAATGGCGGCGTCTATCTGGTCCCCGCCCTATCCGGCCTCGGCGCGCCGTGGTGGGAGCCAGAGGCGCGCGGCGCCCTGTCCGGCCTCAGCTTCTCCGCCGGGCGCGCGCATGTCGTCCGCGCCGCCGCCGAGGCGATGGCCCACCAGACCCACGACCTGAAAACCGCCTTTGCCGCCGACGGCGCCGACTGGGCGCGACTGCGTATCGACGGCGGCATGGCGGCGAACGACTGGATCGCCCAGGACCTGGCCGACATGCTGGCGATCCCGGTCGAGCGCCCGGCCTTCGTCGAGACGACGGCGATGGGCGCGGCGATGCTGGCCGGGGTCGGCGCCGGGCTGTTCCCGACGCTGGGGGCGGCGGCGGCGATGCGCGGCGCGACGACCGGCTTCGACCCCGCCCTTCCCGCCGAAGCGCGCGCCGCGCGGCTGGCAGGCTGGCAGGCGGCGATCGCCGCGGTGCTGCCGAAATAGGCGCTGCCACGCTCGCAATGACGGGAGGCCTTTCATCCTTTGGGAGCATGGCTTAAGCCCAACCCCTTCCGATCTTGCGAGGTTTTCCGATGCGCCTGCTTCTCGCCGCCCTTGCCGCCACCGCCCTCACCGCCCTGCCGATGCCCGCGACGGCGGCGGACGCCCCTGCCCCCGCCGCCAAGGAGGCGCCGAAGCCGGAGATCAACCTGCCGCCGATGTCGGAGGACAAGACGATCGACCAGGCGGTGACGGTCGACGGCAGGCTGATCAAGTACAAGGCGACGGTCGGCCACATCACCGTGCGCGACGCCAAGGGCAAGGCGATCGGCGAGGTCGTCTACACCGCCTATGCCGTTCCCGGCGCGGCGACCGCGCGGCCGGTGACCTTTGCGTTCAACGGCGGGCCGGGGGCGGCCTCCGTCTTCCTCAACATGGGGGCGATCGGGCCGAAGCGGGTGCCGTTCGGCGCCGCCGGCGACAGCGCGTCGGACAGCGCAGTGCAGCGCGACAACCCCGGCACCTGGATCGACTTCACCGACATGGTGTTCATCGACCCTGTCGGCACCGGCTTTTCCCGCAGCCTTGTCGACGAGGCGGAAAGCAAGAAAGCGTTCTACACCGCCAAGAGCGACATCCAGTATCTGAGCCGCGTCGTCTACGACTGGCTGGTCAAATACGGCCGGCTGACCAGCCGCAAATACCTGATCGGCGAAAGCTATGGCGGCTACCGCGTGCCGCGCCTCGCCTACGAACTGCAGAGTCGGCTGGGGGTCGGGATGAGCGGGCTGGTCATGGTCTCGCCCTATCTCGACCCGGCGGCGATCGGCGAGGAGACCAGCCTGTCGCCGCTGCCCTGGGCGATCAACCTGCCGGCGATGGCGGCCGGGAATTTCGAACGGCAGGGCAAGCTGTCGGCCGAAACGATGGCCGAGGTGGAGGATTATGCGCGCGGTGAATTCGTCACCGATTTCCTGAAAGGCGCGAAGGACAAGGCAGCGACCGACCGGCTGTCGGCGCGGGTCGCGGCCTATACCGGGCTTGACCCGGCGCTGGTCCGGCGGCTGGACGGGCGGGTCGACATCCGCACCTATCTGCGCGAGGTGCACCGCGCGACCGGGCAGATCGGCAGCGTCTACGATTCCAACGTCACCGCCTATGACCCGTTCCCGGCGTCGGCGCAGCCGAATTACGGCGACCCGCTGCTCGACGGCATCATCGCGCCGACGACCAGCGCCGCCGTCGACTTCATCACCAACCAGGTCGGCTGGAAAAGCGAGGCGCATTACGCCACCTTGTCCTACGACGTCGGGCGGCTGTGGGACCGCGACGAGAGCGACACGCCGGTGACCGACCTGCGCAAGGCGATTGCCGTCGACCCGAAGATGAAGGCGATGATCGTCCACGGCTGGGACGACCTGTCCTGCCCCTATTTCGGCTCCCGGCTGATCCTCGACCAGATGCCGGGCTTCGGCCAGGCCGAGCGGATCCAGCTACATATGTACCCCGGTGGGCACATGTTCTATTCGCGCCCGGACAGTTCGGCGGCCTTCCGCCGCGACGCGCGGGCGCTCTACGGCGCCGGCGCCTGACCAACGGGGAGCGACGCGTTGCGATGAGCGACGACGACTATGTCTATGACGAGCAATCGGGCGAGTGGGTCGCCCGGTCCACCCTTGCCGGTGGGAGCGCCGCCCCTGTCGAAGTCCGCGATGCCGTCGGCAATCCGCTCGCCGACGGCGATAGCGTCACGCTGATCAAGGACCTGAAGGTCAAGGGTGCGAACCAGACGCTGAAACGCGGCACGGTGATCAAGAGCATCCGCCTCACCGGCGACGCGCAGGAAATCGACTGCCGCTACGACGGCATCAAGGGTCTGGTGCTGCGCGCCGAATTCGTCCGCAAGCGGTAAGGCGGCCGGCGCCCCGGCCGTGACCCGCGCCTAGAGTCTGTCCGCTTTAGGCGGAATCGGCACCATTCCGCTTGAAGCGGACAGACTCTATCCCGCGATCAGCCGGGCGACGCAGCGGCGGTAGCGGGCGGCGACGGCGTCGCGGGCGACGTGGCGGCCGCCGGCGACCACCGCCCGACCCCGCCGCCAGACCCGGTCGATCGCGCCGCGCCCGGCGGCGAAGACCAGCGCGTCGGCCAGCGCCGGGCCCCTGCGGCCGGCGAAGGACGGATGCTCGCCGCGCAGGCCGATCAGATCCGCCGGGTGGCCGGGCGCTATTCCCACCGCCACGCCGAGCGCCTGCCCGCCGCCAGCGACAGCGGCGCGGTATAGAGTATCGCCGGTCGAGTCCCCTGCGGCGCGGGCCAGCCGGTTGCGGCCGCGCGCGGCGAGGCGCTGGCCGTATTCGAGCAGGCGCAGTTCCTCTGTCGCGTCGATCAGCACGTTGGAATCGGAGCCGACCCCGTAGCGGCCGCCGGCGGCGAGAAACGGTTTGGCCGGGAAGATGCCGTCGCCCAGATTGGCCTCGGTCACCGGGCAGAGGCCGGCGACCGCACCGCTCGCCGCCAGCGCCGCCGCCTCATCCGCCGTCATGTGGGTGGCATGGACCAGGCACCAGCGCGCGTCGACGGCGGCATTGGCGAGCAGCCAGGCGACCGGGCGGGCGCCGGACCAGGCCAGGCAATCCTCCACCTCCTTCACCTGTTCGGCGATATGGATGTGGACCGGCCCGGCACCGGCCAGCGGCTCCAGCCATGCCAGTTCGTCCGGCGTCACCGCGCGCAGGCTGTGCGGGGCGACGCCGACGACCGCGTCGGGCAGCGCCGCCACCGCGCGACGGGCACCGTCGAGCAGCGCGGCGAAGCCGTCTCTGTCATTGATGAAGCGCGCCTGCCCGGTACCCGGCGCGGCGCCGCCGAAGCCGGAATGGGCGTAGAACACCGGCAGCAGCGTCAGGCCGATACCGGATTCCGCGGCGGCGGCGGCGATCGCCGCACTCATTTCCGCCCGGTCGGCGAAGGGCGTGCCGCCCCGGTCGTGGTGGAGATAGTGGAACTCGCCGACACGGGTGAAGCCGGTTTCCAGCATCTCGACATAGGCGAGCGCGGCGATCGCGCGCAGATCGTCCGGGGTGATGCGGTTGACGAAGCGGTACATCGCCGCCCGCCAGGTCCAGAAATCGTCGCCTGCCGGGCCGCGCACCTCGGCCAGCCCGGCCATCGCCCGCTGGAAGGCGTGGCTGTGCAGGTTGGGCATGCCGGGCAGAAGAACCGGCACCGCAATGTCGCCGGGCCGGGCCGGAACGCCGGTTTCCACCGTCGCGACCTGCCCGCCGGCCAGCGTGATCCGCACGTCTGTCGCCCAGCCACCGGGCAGCAGGGCCTGCGCACAGTGCAGCGCGGTATCGGGTAGCGGCGGCATCGCCCGGTCTCCTCGGCGGATGGATTATGTCTATACATTTAAAAGCCGTGGTGCAATAGTTCCGCCAGAGGATGGGAGCCGGCCATGCGCTGTGACAAGTTGTGGACCAACGCGCGTATCGCCACCCTCGCCGCGCCCGGCCTCGGCGTGATCGAGGACGGGGTGATCGCGGCGCGGGGCGGCCGCATCGCCCATGTCGGCCGGGCGGCGACGGCGCCGGAGATCGACGCGGCGGAGACCATCGACTGCGCCGGGCGCTGGATCACCCCCGGCCTGATCGACTGCCACACCCACCTGATCCACGGCGGCGACCGCGCCCGCGAGTTCGAGATGCGGCTGGAAGGCGCGTCCTATGAGGAGATCGCCCGCGCCGGGGGCGGCATCCTGTCGTCGATGAAGGCGACACGGGCAGCGAGCGAGGACGATCTGGTCGGCAGCGCCCTGCCTCGCCTCGACGCGTTGACCGCCGAAGGGGCGACGACGGTCGAGGTCAAGTCCGGCTACGGCCTGTCGACGGAGGCGGAATTGCGGATGCTGCGCGCGGCGCGGCGTCTGGGTGAGGCGCGGCCGGTGCGGATCGTCACCAGTTTCCTCGGCGCCCACGCGCTGCCGCCCGAATATGTCGGCAACACGGACGGCTATGTCGCGATGCTGTGCGACACGATGCTGCCGGCGGTGGCGGCAGAGGGGCTGGCCGACGCGGTCGACGCGTTTTGCGAGGGGATCGGTTTTTCCCCCGATCAGGTCGACCGGCTGTTCACCGCCGCCGCCGCCCATGGCCTGCCGGTCAAGCTGCACGCGGAGCAACTGTCCAACCAGCACGGCGCGGCGCTTGCCGCCCGCCACCGCGCGCTGTCCGCCGATCATCTGGAATATCTGGATGCGGATGGGGTGGCGGCGATGGCCGGGGCCGGCACGGTGGCGACGCTGCTGCCCGGCGCCTATTATTTCATGCGCGAGACGCGGCAGCCGCCGGTCGCCGCGCTGCGCGCCGCCGGCGTGCCGATCGCGCTCGCCACCGACTGCAACCCGGGCACCGCGCCGCTGACCTCGCTGCTGCTGGTGATGAACATGGCGGCGACGCTGTTCCGGCTGACCGTCGACGAATGCCTGGCCGGCGTCACCCGCAACGCGGCGATGGCGCTCGGCATCGGCGGCCAGACCGGAACGATCGCCGTCGGCAAGAGCTGCGACCTGGCGATCTGGAACATCGAGCGGCCGGCGGAGCTTGTCTACCGCATCGGCTTCAACCCGCTGCACGCCCGCGTCTGGAGGGGCCAATGACCGTCATCACCCTTACCCCCGGCCGGGTGCCGCTTGCCGACTGGCGCGCGCTCTATCGCGGCGCCGATGCGCGGCTGGACCCGGCATCCGCGCCGGCGATCGCCGCCAGCGCCGCGGCGGTCGCGCGCATCCTCGCCAAGGGCAGGCCGGTCTACGGCATCAACACCGGCTTCGGGAAGCTGGCGAGCGTCAGCATCCCGGCGGACGATCTGGAAACCTTGCAGCGCAATATCGTGCTGAGCCACGCCGCCGGCACCGGCGCGCCGTCGCCCGTGCCGGTGGTCCGGCTGATGATGGCGCTGAAGCTGGCGAGTCTGGCGCAGGGCGCGTCCGGCGTGCGGCCGGACACCGTGGCGCTGCTGGAAGCGATGCTGTGCGGCGGGCTGACCCCGGTAGTGCCGGCGCAGGGATCGGTCGGCGCCAGCGGCGACCTTGCCCCGCTCGCCCATATGACCGCCGCGATGATCGGCGTCGGCACGATCATGGTCGACGGGCGAGCGGTGCCGGCGGCCGACGCGCTGGCCACGGCCGGGCTGGCGCCGCTGGCGCTGGGGCCGAAGGAAGGGCTGGCGCTGCTCAACGGCACGCAATTCTCGACCGCCAACGCGCTCGCCGGGCTGTTCGAGGCGGAACGGCTGTTGCAGGCGGCGCTGGTCACCGGCGCGCTGGCGACGGAGGCGGCGAAAGGCTCCGACACACCGTTCGACCCGCGTATCCACGCACTGCGCGGCCATGCCGGGCAGATCGAGACGGCGGCGGCGCTGCGCGCGTTGATGGCCGGATCGGCGATCCGCGCGTCGCATCTGGAGAACGACGCGCGGGTGCAGGACCCCTATTGCCTGCGCTGCCAGCCGCAGGTGATGGGCGCGACGCTGGACCTGCTGCGCCAGGCGGCGGCGACGCTGGCGACCGAGGCCAATGGCGTGTCCGACAACCCGCTGATCTTCGCCGATGCCGACGAGGCGCTGTCCGGCGGCAATTTCCACGCCGAGCCGGTGGCGCTGGCCGCCGACATGATCGCCCTTGCGCTGTGCGAGATCGGGTCGATCACCGAACGGCGGATCGCGATGCTGGTCGATCCGGCGCTGTCCGGCCTGCCCGCCTTCCTGACCCCGAAGCCGGGGCTGAATTCCGGCTTCATGATCCCGCAGGTGACGGCGGCGGCGCTGGTTTCGGAAAACAAGCAGGCCGCCTACCCGGCCAGCGTCGATTCGATCCCGACCTCCGCCAATCAGGAGGACCATGTATCGATGGCGGCGCATGGCGCGCGGCGGCTGGCGCCGATGGCGGCCAATGTCGGCGCGATCGTCGGCATCGAACTGCTCGCCGCCGCGCAGGGCTGCGATTTCCACGCGCCGCTGGCGTCGAGCGGGCCGCTGGAGGCGGTACGCGCCCGGCTGCGCGCAGAAGTGCCGCATCTGGACGACGACCGCCATTTCCACCCGGATATAGAGGCGGCGACGGCGCTGGTCCGCTCCGGCACGGTCGGTGCCGCCGCCGGCCTGCCGCTGCCGGGGCTGACATGACCGACTGGCTGCATGTCCGCCGGGGCGATACGCCGCTGATCGTCGCGTTTCCGCACACAGGCACCGCGATCCCCGACGCGGTGCTGCGCACGCTATCCTCGCCCTGGCTGGCGCGGCGCGACGCGGACTGGTGGGTCGACCGGCTCTACGCCTTCGCCGCCGACATCGGCGCGACGACGGTGCGGACGGAGATTTCGCGCACGGTGATCGATGTCAACCGCGACCCGAGCGGCGCGTCGCTCTACCCCGGGCAGGCGACGACCGAGCTGTGCCCGACCACCAGTTTCGACGGCGATCCGCTCTACCGCGCCGCGCCGCCCGACGAAGCGGAGATCGCCCGGCGTACCGCGCGCTATTTCGCCCCCTATCACGCCGCCCTTGCCGCCGAGATCGCCCGGCTGCGCGCCGCCCATGGCCGGGTCGTGCTGTACGACGCCCATTCGATCCGGTCGCGCATTCCCCGCCTGTTCGACGGCGCATTGCCGCAATTCAACATCGGCACCAATGGCGGCGCCACCTGCGCGCCGGAACTTGCCGACGCCGTCGTCGCGCACTGCCGGGAAAGCGGCATGGGCCATGTCCTGAACGGCCGGTTCAAGGGCGGCTGGACGACGCGGCATTACGGGCGGCCGGAAAGCGGCGTCCACGCCATCCAGATGGAGCTGGCCTGCCGCGGCTATATCGACGAGCCGGACGTGCCCGCGCCGGCCAACTGGCCCACCCCGTTCGACCCCGCCCGCGCCGCGCCGCTCACCGCCGTGCTGCAACGGATACTGGCAGACTGCCTGGCCTTCGCCGCCAGCGGAAAGGACCCGCAATGACCCGCCACGACAACCGCCGCGCCGTCAACCCGCCGACCGGCACCGCCCTGTCGGCGAAAAGCTGGCTGACCGAAGCGCCGCTTCGGATGCTGATGAACAATCTGGCGCCGGACGTGGCGGAAAACCCGCAGGAACTGGTGGTCTATGGCGGCATCGGCCGGGCGGCGCGCGACTGGGAAAGCTATGACCGGATCGTCGAGACGTTGAAGCGGCTAGACGCGGACGAAACGCTGCTCGTCCAGTCGGGCAAGCCGGTCGGCGTGTTCCGTACCCATGCCGACGCGCCGCGCGTGCTGATCGCCAATTCCAACCTTGTCCCCCATTGGGCGACCTGGGAGCATTTCAACGAACTCGATCGCAAGGGGCTGGCGATGTACGGCCAGATGACGGCGGGGTCGTGGATCTACATCGGCAGCCAGGGCATCGTGCAGGGCACCTACGAGACGTTCGTCGAGATGGGGCGGCAGCATTATGGCGGCGACCTGTCCGGCCGCTGGCTGCTGACCGCCGGGCTTGGCGGCATGGGCGGCGCGCAGCCGCTGGCGGCGGTGATGGCCGGCGCGTCCTGCCTTGCCATCGAATGCCAGCCGAGCCGAATCGAGATGCGGCTGAAAACCGGCTATCTCGACCATGCCGCCGACAGCATCGAGGCGGCACTGGAAATCATCGAGCGGTCCTGCCGGGACAGGAAGCCGGTGTCGGTCGGCCTGCTCGGCAACGCCGCCGACCTGCTGCCGGAACTGTTCCGGCGCGGGGTGCGCCCCGACCTGCTGACCGACCAGACGTCGGCGCACGACCCGGTCAACGGCTATCTGCCGCAGGGCTGGTCGCTTGACCAGTGGGCGAAGGGCCGCGCGCAGGACCCCGCCGGGGTCGCCAAGGCGGCCGGGCAATCGATGGCGGCCCATGTCCGCGCGATGCTGGATTTCCACAAGGCCGGGGTGCCGACCGTCGATTACGGCAATAATATCCGCCAGGTGGCGAAGGATAACGGCGTCGCCGACGCCTTCGCCTTCCCCGGTTTCGTCCCCGCCTATATCCGCCCACTGTTCTGCCGGGGGGTCGGGCCGTTCCGCTGGGCCGCCCTGTCCGGCGACCCGGAGGACATCTACAAGACCGACGCCAGGGTGAAGGAATTGCTGCCCGACGACACCCACCTCCACCATTGGCTGGACATGGCGCGCGAACGCATCCGCTTTCAGGGGCTGCCGGCGCGAATCTGCTGGGTCGGGCTGGGCGATCGCCACCGGCTGGGGCTGGCGTTCAACGAAATGGTCGCGTCGGGTGAACTGAAGGCACCGATCGTCATCGGCCGCGATCACCTTGACAGCGGATCGGTCGCCAGCCCGAACCGCGAGACCGAGGCGATGCGCGACGGGTCCGACGCGGTCAGCGACTGGCCGCTGCTCAACGCCCTGCTCAACACGGCAAGCGGCGCGACCTGGGTCTCGCTGCACCATGGCGGCGGCGTCGGCATGGGGTATTCCCAGCATGCCGGCATGGTCATCGTCGCCGACGGCAGCGAAGCGGCGGCGCGGCGGCTGGAACGGGTGCTGTGGAACGACCCGGCGACCGGGGTGATGCGCCACGCCGACGCCGGCTACACAGAGGCGCTGGATTGCGCCCGCGAAAAGGGGCTGGACCTGCCCGCCATTACCGGCTGAGCGGGCGGCTGCGCGCAGCGCCCCCGCCTAGAGTTTGTCCGCCTTAGGGTCAGGACCCATTGATCAGAGCCAGAAGATGACGGTTGCTGCGAGTGCGATGGCGGAGAAGAAGGCCTGCGGGCACCGGTCGTAGCGCGTGGCGACGCGGCGCCAGTCCTTGAGACGGCCG
>NZ_SPHY01000014.1 GCF_004796535.1 Sphingomonas flavalba
AGCCGCCAGTTCTGCCCCGCGCCACGCGCCGCCGGCAGCTTCACCGTCTTGCCGTTCGACAGATTATACGTGTCGTATTTGTGCAAAACCGCCTGAACGTAATAGGTCCCGGCGGGGACCTGACCGACGTCCTTCGCGGGGAAGCCGAACACGCCCGGAGCGATCGTCGTCGCCTGGCCAGGCTTCAGCCCCTCGACATTCACGCCGAAGATCTGCGCGCCGTTGAAGGTCGGGTTGACCTGGAAGCGCGGCTCGGTCTTGCCGTCTGGGGTCAGGATCAGGATGACGCGGCCGTCATAGGAGCGCTCCAGCCCCTTGCCGGCCAACTCGACGCGGAAGCTCTCCGCCGCTGCCGGCATCGCCGCCATCACCAGCGCGCTCGCCAGCAGACTGCGACGCAACGTCGTCCAATCCTTCATATGCCTCCCCCTTTCAGGCCCGAATCTCAGCCCGGCACGCCTTGTCCAGGCGCGCGGTATCGCGGGCGATACGTAGATTGCGCTATCCCACCAAGCTATTTGGGCGCACAGCGAACATTATTTCACTATCCGGACATTTTTCTGGCGCGGTGGTGCGTCAGAGCCTCAATCTTTCGATGTAGCGCGGGCTATGGGGCCGTTCGTCCCCGGCAACCCGATCAGGGCTTCGGCCTGACCAGATGGAAGCTGCTCTGGCGGCCATCGATATAGCGCACCACCTTGCCGTCGAAGAACGCATCCTCTTCCGACGGGAAAGTGACCATCTGTCCGCCCCATTCCGGCACGGCGGCGGAGGCGCTCAGTTCGATCGACCAAGCGGTGTTCGGCCGCAGCCTGTATTCGCCGCGCGGGTCAGCGTTCTGATTGTCCCAGAAGCCGATCGAGGCGCCGGCGGCATGGCCGTGATAGCCGATCGGGTGCGAATAGATCGACGGCTGCAATCCTTGCGCAATCGCCTTGGCCCGGGCGCGGGCGAGGACCGCGTTGCCGCTGTCGCCAACCCTGAAGGACGAGGTGAGCGCGTCCTGCACCCGATTGTTCGCCAGGCGGCCGGCCTTCAACCCGGCCGGCACATCGCTCTCGCCGTCACGCAGCACATAGCCGAGATGCTGGGTGTCCGTGTTCAGCCCCAGATAGGTGATGCCGAAGTCGGTCCACAGCATGTCGCCTTTCTGGATGACGGTATCGCCGTCCAGCCGGCCGCTCGCCCCCTGCCGCATCACCGACACCGACGGCTGGAACCAGGTCTCGACCCGCATCTCCGCGATCCGGTCGCGGAACCACCAGACGACATCGTCGGTCGTCGTCACGCCGGGGGTAATGACCTTTTCCGAAAGACCTTCGGAAATGATCGCATGGGCAAGGCGGACGATTTCCGGATAGCGCTCCATCTCCGCCGGGATCCGCGTTTCCAGCCAGCCGACCGCCAGATTGTCGGTCCGCACGATCCGCGAGCGCAGGTCCGGCGCCAGCGCCTTGGTCATGTCCTCATACTGGCTGAGGGTCATGCCGTCGGCATAGGCGGTCAGTGACGAGGCGTTGATCGCGATCTTCTTCGGATTGCGCTCGGCGATGATCTGGGCGAGCCGCTTGAACTGATCCGGCTCCTTCTCCGGCTCCCACGCCGCCTTGAAGAAATCCGCCAGGCCATAGCGGCTGACGGTCAGCCGCTCGACGCCCTTGTCGCCGCCACGGTCGAAAAACACCAGGATCGTCCGCCGCCGCGCGTGCAGGCTCTCCGCGTCGAGCATCGTCTGGACGACCGGGTCCTCGAAATTCTCGCGGGCGATCAACACCCACATGTCAACGCCGTTCTCGCGCATCAGCGGCGCGATCAGCGTGTCGAGCCGCTCCTTCAGCCAGGCGTCCTGCACCTGGGCGCGTTCGCGCATCGACAGCACCCTGGGGTAGGCCGGCCGGTCGACTTCCTCTGTGTTCAGCGCGGCCGGCGCCTGGGCGGCGGCAGGCACGGCCGGCATCGCCACCGTGACGAGCAGAGGGAGCAGGGCAAAGCGCGAGAAACGGGTCATCGATGTGCAATCCTTGGTCAGCATACTGGCAATTCCGGCCCGGCGGCCGCCGTTCACGGCCGCGGGATCAGGATCATGTCGGCCTGGTAGCCGTCGAGGAAGCGGAACGCCTTGCCGTCGTAGAAGCCGTCCTCCTCGAACATGAAGCGCGCCTTCTGCCCGCCCCATTCCGGCACCGCGTGGGCTGCGTTCAGCTCGATCGACCAGGCGGTGTTGGGGTGGATCGGATAATCGCCTCGGAACGGCACGCCGGACTGGTCCTCCCACGCGCCGATCCACGGGCCGGCGCCGTGGCCGTGATGGCCGATCGCGTGGGAATAGATCGTGCCTTCGACCCCAGCGGCGGCGACGCGCTTGCGCGCGGCGGCGAGTACATCGTTGCCCGTCCGCCCGGACCGCAGCTCCGCCACCACGGCGCGATGGACCGTGTTCATCGCGTCAAGCCCGTCGCGCAGGCCCTTGGGCGCCTCGGTCTCGCCGGGGCGCAGCACATAGGCCATGCGCTGGACGTCGGTTTTCAGGCCCAGATAGGAAATGCCGAAATCCAGATGCAGCATGTCGCCGGGCTGGATGATCTCCTTGTTGCCCAGGCCGATCTTCTCGATATCGAACGTCGCCATCTGCGCGCGCTGGATCGATACGGACGGCTGGAACCAGGTGTCGAGCTTCAGCTCGGCAATCCGCTCGCGGAACCACCAGACCAGATCCTGGGTGGTGGTGACGCCGGGGGTGATCGCCCGTTCCGAAAAGCCTTCCTGGATGATCGCATGAGTGATCCGCGACAACGTCGGATAGGTCGCCATCTCCGCCGGGATCCGCGTTTCCAGCCAGCCGAGGCCAAGCCGGTCGTGGCTGACGAAGCGCTCGGCGTATTTGGGACCGACGGCGCGGGTCAGTTCGACCAGATGACTGGCGGTCATCCCGTCGGCGAGCGGGAATTCGGCGGCGCGGTTGAGGGCGATCGTCTTGGGGTCGCGCTCGCGTACGATCTTCGCCAGTTCCGCCCACTGATCCGGCTGGGCGTCGGGGTTCCACGACGGCACGAAATCGCCGACCGGATAGCGGGCCAGCACCAGCCGCTCGATACCCTTGTCGCCGCCGCGATCGAAGAACACCAGGATGGTGCGCCGCCGCGCGCTGAGCCAAGTGGCGGGCAGCATCGTCTCAGCGACCGGATCCTCGTGATATTCGCCAGCGATCAGGATCCACATCTGGACGTTGTCACGGCGCATCAGCATCGGCACCAGCGTGTCGAGCCGCTCCTTCAGCCAGCGGTCCTCGACCTTGGCGCGCTCGACCAGCGGCAGGATCGCCGGCATCGCCGGATCGACCTTCTCCGCAGCCATAGCCGGTGCGGATGCCAGCATGGCCAAGCCTGCCGCAAATGCGATCATCGCCTTCATAGGAAAAGCCCCCAACCCCACACCGCGGATCCAGTCCGGCGGCGATATGTTCTATATTTTAGAGTACAAATGTTCGCGATGCGCGCAAGAGGCGACCGAAAATATTAGCTTACCTGCTAAAATCGCCCGATATTCTTATGTCCGCATTCCGAACATTGCCGCTGAGCAGCGGATTGACCCTAAAGCCCGGCGGTCACGCGGCGCGACGCGGCCTGCAGCGCCGGCAGGATTCGCCCGGTGATGTCGGGCAGCGAGAAACGCGCCGTCGGGCAGCAGACGTTCAGCGCCGCGATCGTGCGGTGGGCGCTGTCGCGGATCGGCACGGAGATCGACTGGATGCCGACCTCCAGTTCCTGGTCGACAATCGAAAAATCCTGGGCGCGCGCTTCGTCGATCATCGCGCGCAGCTTCACCTTCGACATCACCGTGTTCGACGTCAGCCGTTCCAGCGTCACCCGATCGAGATAGTCGAGCAGCGCGTCCTCCGGTTCCATCGCCAGCAGGATCCGGCCGGTCGACACCGCATGAGCCGGCGCGCGGGTGCCTACGGCGAAGCTGATGTTCATCAACCGGTCGGACGTCGCCCGCGCGATATAGACCGCGTCCTCGCCGGACAGCACCGCCACGAACACCGATTCCTGCAGCGCCTTCGCCAGATCGTTCATGATCGGCTGGACGACATCCAATATCCCCATCGACGCCAGCGCCGAATAGCCAAGGCGCAGCACCTTCGGCTTCAGCGAGAACAGCTTGCCGTCCTTACCGGCATAGCCTTCGTGGACCAGGGTCAGCAGAAAGCGGCGAGCCGTCGCCCGCGTCATCCCCGTCGCGCGCGCCACCTCGCTCAGCGTCATCTTCGGTCGGCTGCGGGTGAAGGCGCATATCACCTCCAGCCCGCGGGCAAGAGAATGCACCAGATCGCGGTCGTTGATGTCGGAGCTGTCGAACGAATCCACGATGTCATCCTATCCATCACGCCGGGGCCCAGTCGCGCCGCATCGCCGCGATCGGCTAACACCATGCCTGCAGGAAACGTCCGCACGCCCCACCCGCCGCGGAAGCCCCGAACCCCGGCCGAACGGCGACTATGGCGAGTTCCGCCGGTGATGAAAAGAGGGACCGCGCGCCCCGGTCCGGAACAGGGCGAAGGCGGTGGTACCGCCCCCACTCCTCCTTCAATCGGCAAAGCGCGGCGCGCGTTTCTCGATGTTCGCCAGCACCGCCTCGCGCTGGTTGGGCGCGCCGATCAGCGCCGCCTGCTCGGCGCTCTCCGCCCGCAGGATGGCGGCGAGGTCCTGGTCCGGCGCCGCGTTGAACAGCCGCTTGGCGGCGCGGATCGCATCGGGGCTGCGCCCGGCGATCGCGCCGGCAAGCGCCAGCGCCTCGACATGGGGATCGCCGGCCAATCGGGTAACGAGGCCAAGGGCCGCGCCCTCCACCGCGTCGAATTGTCGGCCGCTGTAGGTCAGTTCGCGCGCGACGTCGTCGCGGACCAACGTACGCAGCAGCGCGATGCCCCCCATGTCGGGCACCAGCCCCCATTTGATCTCCATGATCGACAGCCGGGTGTCGGGCGCAGCGATGCGGATGTCGGCGCCGAGCATGATCTGGAACCCACCGCCGAAGGCGACACCGTGGACGGCGGCGATCACCGGAACCGGCAGCATCCGCCAGCCGACCGCGACATGCTGGAAGATATTGGTCGGGCCGTAAGGCCGCGCGTCGAGCGCCCCGGTCAGCCCGCCGGCAAAGCTCGCCACATCCAGACCAGCGCAGAACGCGCGCCCTTCGCCCGACAGCACCACCGCGCGCAGGCCGGGCATCGCCTCCAGTTCGGCCAGCACCGCCACGATGCCGTCGAACATCGCCGGGTCGAGCGCGTTCATCTTGTCGGGCCGGGCCAGCCGCACGTCGGCGACGCCGCCTTCCACCGTCATCGTTACCCGGTCACCCATCACCGCGCCTTTCCCGTCACATGCCGCCACCGACTGTCCACCAGCGCGGCGGGCGCTGCAAGAGCATGCCGCTTGCGCCGACGAGCGGCGGCCCGCTACAGGCTGGTGCCATGGCACAAACGGAATGGCCGACATTCGATCCGGCGCGGTTCATCGAGGCGCTGGCCGGCCGGCATCACAGCGGCCTGCTCGACCTGCGCTACGAGCGGCACGGCACCGATTGGGTGGAGCTGTCCATCCCCTACGCCGCGCATCTGGTCGGCGACCCGGAAAGCGGCGTGCTCGCTTCCGGCCCGATCCTGGCGATGATGGACATGGCGACCAGCATGGCAATCTGGGTCAAGGGCGGCCGCTTCCGCCCGCAGGCGACGCTCGACCTGCGCGTCGACTATCTGCGCCCGGCGGCGCCCGGCAACCGGGTGATCGGCCATGGCGAATGCTATCGCGTGACCCGCTCCGTCGGCTTCGTGCGCGGGCAGGCGCATGACGGCGATCCGGACGATCCGGTCGCGCATGTCGTCGGCACCTTCATGTTCATGGACAGCATGGCATGAGCATCGCGCTGCCCCCCTACGCACTTTCCCTCGGCCTTTCCGTCGACCGGCTGGAGGACGGCGCGCCGGTGCTGCTGATGCCGTTCGCGCCGCCGGTGGTCGGCCGCCCCGGCTTCGTCCATGGCGGCGCGCTCGGCGGGCTGCTGGAGATGGCGGCGTTCAGTGCGTTGCGCGCCCGCTTCTCCGGCGACGATCACCCCCGGCTGAAGCCGATCAACGTCTCGGTCGAATATATGCGCGGCGCCCGCGAGCGCGAGACCCGCGCCGTCGGCATCGTCACCCGCCTTGGCAACCGCATCGCCAATCTGGAGGCGATCGCCTGGCAGGACGACCGCGCCCGCCCGGTCGCCACCGCCTGGATGAACGTGCTGATCGATCGGGATTAGGCTGGTCCAGCGGCTGTCAGGCGGCACCGTCCCGCGCGGGTCAGGCTTCGATCTTCGTCTCGATCCTGGCGTTGACCAGGCCGCCGTCGACGGTGACGGTATCGCCGACCACATAATCGCCAGCGCGGCTTGCAAGGTAGACCGCCGCCGCCGCCAGATCCTCCGGCCGGCCGATCCGCCCGGCGGGGATCACCTTCGCCACCGCGTCGCCATGGTCGCGCGCCGCCTTGTTCATGTCCGACCCGAAGGCGCCGGGGGCGAGCGAGGTGACGACGATGCCGTCGGCGATCAGCCGCGCCGCCATCCGCCGGGTCAGGTGGATAAGCCCCGCCTTCGACGCCTGATAGCTGTAGGTTTCCCACCCGTTCAGCCGCTGCCCGTCGATCGAGCTGATATTGATTACCTTGGCCGGGCGCCCGCCGGCGGCGGCGGCCTTCAGTTGCGGATACAGCGCCTGGGTCAGGAAAAACGGCGATTTCAGGTTCAGGTCCATCACCTTGTCCCAGCCGGCCTCCGGAAAAGCCTCGAACGGCTCCCCCCAGGCGGCGCCGGCATTGTTGACCAGTATGTCCAGCCGCGGCTCGTGCTCCGCCAGCCGGGCGGCCAGCGCCTTGCAGCCTTCGACCGTCGACACGTCCTGCGGCAGGGCGATGCAGTTCGGCCCCAGTTCCGCCGCCGTCGCCGCGCAGGCATCGGCCTTGCGCGACGAGATGTAGACCTTCGCGCCCTGGGCGATGAAGCCCTCGGCGATCCAGCGCCCGATGTTGCGCGATCCCCCAGTGACCAGCGCGACGCGCCCCTCCAGGCTGAACAGTCCGGCGATATCCATGGCAAACCTCCACGTTTTTCGGGCGTGATCTCGTCCGCCCCTGCCGCTCCCGTCAAGGCGCATCACCGCAAGCCCGCATTCCGTAGCGGCGGGCGGCAGGGCGTTGACCGCGCCCATCCCGGCCATATTCTCAACCGTGAAAACAGGAGAGGGCCGATGCGATTCACGGGCAAGACGGCGGTGGTGACGGGTGCTGCGTCCGGCATCGGCCGGGCGACGGCATTGCGCTTCGCGCGCGAGGGCGCGACGGTGATCGCCGGCGACATCGACGAGGCGGGCGGCGCCGCGCTGGCGGCCGAAACGGAGGCGCAGGGCCGCATCCGCTTCCAGCGCACCGACGTTACCGCCGAAGCCGACATCGTCGCGCTGCTCGCGGCCGCCGATGGGCCGGACATCCTGTTCAACAATGCCGGCGCCGGCGGCCAGCGCGGCCGTATCGACGAGATTGACGCCGCCGGCTGGGACGCGACGATGGCGCTGCTGCTGCGTTCGGTCGCGCTTGGCATCCGCCACGCCGCGCCGCTGATGGCGGCGAAGGGCGGCGGCGCGATCGTCAATACCGCGTCGATCGCCGCAACAATGGCCGGTGCCGCGCCGACCGCCTATTCGACCGCCAAGGCCGGCGTGCTGCACCTGACCAAGATGGCCGCCGCCGACCTGGCGCGCAGCAATATCCGGGTCAACGCGGTGCTGCCCGGTTTCATCCTGACCAACATCTTCACCGCCACCCTCGGCCTGACCGGGGCGGTGCGCGATCAGGCCAATGCCGCGATCGCCGCCGTCGCCACCGGCGCCCAGCCGGTCCGCCGGCCCGGCCGGCCGGAGGACATCGCCGCCGCTGTCGCCTTCCTCGCCAGCGAAGAGGATGCCGGCTTCATCACCGGCACCCACATCCTGGTCGACGGCGGGATGAGCGTCGGCCCCCGCCACAGCTGGGACGCGGATGCGCCGGGGTTGTTCGACGCGCTAGAGGCCATGGCCGGGAAATGACCGGCACGGCCGACCGGGTCCCGCTTGCCACCAAGCTGGCCTACGGTTTCGGCGCCGTTGCCTATGGCATCAAGGACAATGGTTTTCAGGTCTTCCTGCTGATCTTCTATAACCAGGTCGTCGGCCTGCCCGCCGGCACCGTCGGGCTGGTCATCATGGCAGCGCTGTTCGTCGATGCGTTCGTCGACCCGGCGATCGGCGTCGCCAGCGACCGCACGCATAGCCGCTGGGGCCGCCGCCATCCCTGGCTCTACGGCTCGGCGCTGCCGATCGCGCTATGCTGGGTGCTGTTGTGGAACCCGCCGCCGGCCGACACCTTCTCGACCCCGCTCTACCTGTTCCTGATCGCCATCCTCGTCCGCACCGCCATATCGACCAACGAAGTGCCGTCGGTGGCGATGGTGCCGGAACTGACCCGCGACTATCACGAACGCACCGCCGTCATCCGCTATCGCTATTTGTTCGGCTGGGCCGGCGGCCTCGCGCTGCTGTTCCTCGCCTATGGCTGGCTGTTCGTGCCGCCCCGTGGCGCGCTGACCGGCCCGCTTGCGCCGGTCGGCTACCATAATTTCGCGCTGGTCGGCGCGGCGGTGATGCTGGTCAGCGTGCTGCTTTCCGCCATCGCCACCCACCGCCGGATGGCGGCGCTGCCCGACCGCGCCGGGGCACCGGCGGAATCGCCGCGCGCGCTGCTGCGCGACCTCGGTCGCGCGCTGTCCAACCGCGCCTTTCTGTTGCTGATGGCGGCCGGCATCTTCGCCTATGTCAACCAGGGCGTCAGCTTCGCGATGACCAATTACCTGCTGAATTTCGTCTGGCATTTCGCGCCGGGCGATTTCCTGGTCTATGCCGTGGTGCTGTTCGCCGGCGTCGGCGCCGCGTTCTTTGCGGTGACGCCGATCGCCCGCCGGCTCGGCAAGAAGCATGCGGCGGCGCTGCTCGCCCTGCTCGCCAGCCTGTTCGCGACGCTGCCTTACTGGCTGCGGCTGGCCGGCCTGTTCCCGCTGCCCGGCAACCCGGCGATGCTGCCCGCCTTCCTGGCGCTGATCGGCGTGGCGACCGGCTGCGGCGTCGCGGTGATGATGCTGACCGGATCGATGATGGCCGACGTCGTCGAGGCATCGGAGGAACGGACCGGCCGGCGCGACGAGGGGCTGTTCTACGCCGGTTCGCTGTTCATGCAGAAATGCACCTCCGGCCTCGGCATCTTCGCCGCCGGGCTGATCGTCGCCGCCGCCGGATTGCCGGCCGGGGCGGTCGCCGGCCAGCTCGCCGACTCGGTGATCGACCGGATGATGGCCGGATTCGCCGGGGTGACGGTGGCGCTCGGGTTGGCGTCCGCCTGGCTGTTCACCCGCTTTCCGTTCGGCCGCGCGGAGCACGAGGCGCGGTTGGCCAAGCTTGCCGTAGCGGCAGCGCCGACGCCGGAAAAATGACGGATTTCAGGGCTGGCGGACTCGGGCGTCGGCTGACAAGACTGTCCTGAACAGCAGCCGGGAGAGCGCTCGTGGATTTCACCCTGACCGATCGCCAGACATATTGGCGCGACCGGGTCCGCGCCTTCGTCGAAGCGCATATCCGCCCCCGCGACGACGATTATCACGCCCAGCAGGCCGAGGGAGATCGCTGGAAAGTGCTGCCGGTGATCGAAGAGGAAAAGGCACGGGCGAAGGCGGAGGGCATCTGGAACCTGTTCATGCCGCCATCGTCCGGCCACGCCCCGGTCGACGCCGGCTTCGCCTTCGACGGACCGGCGCTGACGAACCTTGAATATGCGCTGTGCGCCGAGGAGATGGGCCGGATCGGCTGGGCATCGGAGGTGTTCAACTGCTCCGCGCCCGACACCGGCAATATGGAGGTGCTCCACCGTTACGGCACCCGCGCGCAGAAGGACCGCTGGCTGCAACCGCTGATGGACGGGGAGATCCGCTCCGCTTTCCTGATGACGGAACCGGGCGTCGCCTCGTCCGACGCCACCAATATCGAAACGCGCATCGCCCGCGACGGCGATTACTACGTGCTGAACGGACGCAAATGGTGGTCGTCGGGCGCCGGCGACCCGCGCTGCAAGGTGGCGATCGTGATGGGCAAGACCGATCCCGACGCCAGCCGCCATGCCCAGCAGTCGATGGTGCTGATGCCGCTCGACGCGCCCGGCGTCACCATCCTGCGCCACCTGCCGGTATTCGGCTATGACGACGCGCCGCACGGCCATATGGAGATCGCGCTGAACGACGTGCGCATCCCCGTCGACGCGATGCTGCTCGGCGAAGGGCGCGGGTTCGAAATCGCGCAGGGGCGGCTCGGGCCGGGCCGCATCCATCACTGCATGCGCACGATCGGCGTCGCCGAGGAAGCACTCGACAAGATGGCGCGCCGCCTGCTGTCGCGCGTCGCCTTCGGCAAGGCGATCGCCGAACACAGCGTCTGGGAACAGCGCGTCGCCGCCGCCCGGATCGACATCGAGATGTGCCGGCTGCTCTGCCTGAAGGCTGCTGACATGATGGACAAGGCCGGCAACAAGGCGGCGCAGGCGGAAATCGCGATGATCAAGGTCGCCGCCCCGCAAATGGCGCTGCGCATCCTGGACGATGCGATCCAGGCGCATGGCGGCGCCGGGGTCAGCGAGGATTTCGGCCTGGCCCGCGCCTATGCCGGCATCCGGACCCTGCGCCTCGCCGACGGGCCGGACGAGGTGCACAACCGCGCCATCGCCCGGCTCGAATTCGGCAAGCATGGCGGACGCGAGGCGATCGCCGCCGCCCGCGCGGGGGCAGGCCGGTGAAGGCCGCGATCCTCTCCGCTCCGGGCACGCCGCTGACCATCGAGGAGGTGACGATCGCCGCCCCCGGCCCGCATGAGGTGTTGATCCGCACCGCCGCGGTCGGCGTCTGCCGGTCCGACCTGCATTTCGTCGACGGCGCCTATCCGCACCCGCTGCCGACCATTCCGGGCCATGAGGCCGCCGGCGTGGTCGAAGCCGTCGGCAGCGAGGTGACGACATTGCGCCCCGGCGATCCGGTCGTCACCTGCCTCAGCGCCTATTGCGGCCATTGCGACCAGTGCGTCACCGGCCATATGTCGCTGTGCACCGATGCCGGGGTGAAACGGCGCAAGGACCAGCCGCCGCGCCTGACGCTGGCCGCCGACGGCAGCACCGTCCACCAGATGCTGAACCTGTCCGCCTATGCGGAACAGATGCTGGTCCACGAACATGCCTGCGTCGCGATCGACCCGGACATGCCGCTCGACCGCGCCTGCGTGCTTGGCTGCGCGGTGACCACCGGCGCCGGCGCGATCTTCCACGCCGCCGACGTCGCACCGGGGGAAACGGTGGCGGTGGTCGGTTGCGGCGGCATCGGCCTGGCCGCGGTCAACGCCGCGAAGATCGCCGGGGCCGGGCGGATCATCGCGCTCGACCCGGTGCCGGAAAAACGCGCGCTGGCGCTGAAGCTCGGCGCGACCGACGCGGTCGACGCCGCTGCCGAGACTGCCGCGGCGGAAGTCGTCGCGATGACGCAGGGCGGCGTCCATCACGCGATCGAGGCGGTCGGCCGCCCGGCATCCGGCGACCTTGCCGTCGGGCTGCTCCGGCGCGGCGGCACCGCGACCATCCTCGGCATGATGCCGCTGACCCACAAGGTCGGCCTGTCGGCGCTCGACCTGCTCGCGTCGAAAAAGCTGCAGGGCGCGCTGATGGGCGGCAATCATTTCCCGGTCGACATTCCCCGGCTGGTCGCCTTCTACCTGCGCGGCCTGCTCGACCTGGACAGCATCATCGCGGAACGCATTCCGCTCACCCGCATCAACGATGCCTTCGCCAAGCTGCGCCAGGGCGATTCCACCCGCAGCGTCGTGGTCTTCGAATGAGCGACACCGTCCCCGTCGCCCCCGGCGACCGGCTCGACACCGGCCGGCTTGAACAGTGGATGGCCGCCAATATCGCCGGATTTTCCGGCCCGCTGACCCTGGCCAAGTTCAGGGGCGGCCAGTCCAACCCGACCTATCGGGTCGACACGCCCGGCGGCGCCTATGTGCTGCGGCGCCAGCCGTTCGGACCGCTGCTGCCCTCCGCCCACGCCGTCGACCGCGAATATCGGGTGATCGCCGCCCTCCACCCGACCGGCTTTCCGGTCGCCCCCCCCTATGGCTTGTGCACCGACCCGGCGGTGATCGGGTCCATGTTCTACGTGATGGGCCTCGCCGAAGGGCGCAACCTGTGGGACGGCAGCCTGCCCGGCTGCGCGCCGGACGAACGGCGCGGCCTGTACAATGCGATGATCGACACGCTCGCCCGCCTCCACGCCGTCGATCCCGATGCGGTCGGCCTTGGCGACTATGGCCGGCCGGGCAATTATTTCGAACGGCAGGTCGCGCGCTGGACCAAGCAATACCGCGCGTCGGAAACCGAAACGGTGCCGGAGGTCGACCGGCTGATCGCCTGGCTCCCCGCAACGGTGCCGCCGCAGGATCGGGTCTCCATCGTCCATGGCGACTACCGGCTCGACAATATGATCTTCGCCGCCGGCGAACCGCGCGTCGTCGCGGTGCTCGACTGGGAATTGTCGACCCTCGGCGATCCGCTGGCCGATTTCTCCTATCTGCTGATGAACTGGGTGACGGCACCGGAGGGCCGCTCCGGCATCGCAGGGCTGGACCTGCCGGCGCTCGGCATCCCGACGCTGGAGGAGGCGGCGGACCGCTATTGCGCCGCGACCGGGCGCAGCGGCATGCCGGACCTCAACTGGTATTTCAGCTATAACCTGTTTCGGCTTACAGGCATCGTCCAGGGGATCAGGAAGCGCATCGTCGACGGCAATGCCAGCTCGGCGGAAGCGGAAGCGACGGCGGCACGCCTGCCGGCGCTGGCGCGGGCGGCCTGGCATTTCGCCGAACGGGCGGGCGCATGAGGAAGGATTTCGAACGGTGAAGCTGGCGGGCAAGGTCGCGATCATCACCGGTGCCGGCTCCGGCATCGGCCGGGCGACCGCGCAACGTTTCGCCGCCGAAGGCGCGCGGCTGGTGCTTGGCGACGCGAACGATACGGTGCGGGAGACCGCCGCCGCGATCGGCGACGCCGCCACCGCCCTGATCATCGACGCGGGCAGCGAGGCGGATGTCGCCCGGCTGGTCGCCACCGCCACCGACCGTTTCGGCCGACTCGACATCGCTTATGCCAATGCCGGCATTTCCGGCGGGCTGACCGGCCTGCTCGACCACAGCGTCGCCGACTGGGATGCGATCCTCCGGGTCAATCTGATCGGCCCGTTCCTGCTGATCAAACATGCCGCGCCGGTGATGATGGCGGCGAGCGGCGGCGCGATCCTGTGCACCGCCAGCGTCGCCGGCCTGCGCTCCGGCGCCGGCTGCCCGGCCTATTCGGCATCGAAGGCCGGGGTAATCAATCTGGTCCAGACGGCGGCGCAGCAATTGTCCGGCACCGGCGTGCGCGTCAACGCCATCTGCCCCGGCCTGATCCAAACCGGCATGACCCAGCGCGCCTTCGACTATGCCGCCGAAAAGGGCGTGACTGCCCGCATCGGCCGGCTCAACCCGCTGCGCCGCGCCGGCCAGCCGGCGGAAGTCGCGGCACTGGCGCTGTTCCTCGCCTCGGACGAGGCGAGCTATGTCAACGGGCAGGCGATCGCCGTCGACGGCGGCCTGTCCTCCTCCCACCCCGTGACCCGTCAGGAGACGGGCAAGACCGCTGCGTAAGAAAGGAAGCTCATGTCCTCCCCCATTTCTACCGAACGCCACGGCGACGTCCTCGTCATCACCTCGGACAACCCGCCGGTCAACGCGCTCGGCGCCGCCGTCCGCACCGGGCTTGACGCCGCGATCAAGGCGGCGATCGCCGACGACGCGGTCAAGGCGGTGGTCATCCGCTGCGCGGGCCGCACTTTCTTCGCCGGCGCCGACATCACCGAATTCGGCAAGCCGCCGGTCGAACCCTGGCTGCCCGCGCTGGTCGACACGATCGAAGCAAGCCCCAAGCCGGTCGTCGCCGCGATCCACGGCACCGCGCTCGGCGGTGGGCTGGAAACCGCGCTCGGCTGCCATTACCGCATCGCCGTTTCCTCGGCGAAGCTCGGCACGCCGGAGGTGAAGCTTGGCCTGCTGCCCGGCGCCGGCGGCACCCAGCGCCTGCCCCGCACCGCCGGGATCGAGGCGGCGGTGGAAATGTGCGCCACCGGCACGCCGATCAGCGCCAAGCGCGCGCTGGACCTGGGCCTGGTCGACCGGATCGCCGGTGAGGACAGTCTCGCCGCCGACGCCATCGCCTTCGCCAACGAGGTGATCGCGCAAGGCCCGCGCCCGACGCGCGCGCTGCCGGTCAAGGGCGATCCAGCCGCGATCAAGGCCTTTGCCGAGGCCAATGCGAAGAAATTCCGCGGCTTCGACGCGCCCGCCGCCGCCATAGCCTGCGTCGAGGCGGCGACCCGCCTGCCGTTCGACGAAGGCATGGCGTTCGAGCGCGAACAGTTCACCAAGCTGATCTTCGGCACCCAGTCGGCGGCGATGCGCCACATCTTCTTCGCCGAGCGTCAGGCCGCGAAGATCGACGGCGTCGACAAGGACATTGCGCTGCGCCCAATCAACAAGGTCGGCGTGATCGGCGCCGGCACGATGGGCGGCGGCATCTCGATGAATTTCCTGACCGCCGGCATCCCGGTCACCATCGTCGAGATGAAGCAGGACGCGCTCGATCGCGGCGTCGGCCTGATCCGCAAGAATTACGAGGCGTCCGCCGCCAAGGGCCGCTTCACCGCCGAACAGGTGGAGGCGGCGATGGAGGCGCTGACCCCGACCCTGTCGTTCGACGATCTCGCCGACTGCGATCTGGTGATCGAGGCGGTCTATGAGAATATGGACGTGAAGAAGGAGGTGTTCGGCAAGCTTGACCGCATCGTCAAGGCCGGCGCCATCCTTGCGTCCAACACCAGCTACCTGAACGTCGACGAGATCGCAGCCTCGACCGGCCGGGCCGGGGACGTGCTCGGCATGCATTTCTTCTCGCCGGCGAATGTGATGAAGCTGCTGGAGGTGGTGCGCGGCGCCAAGACCGCGCCGGACGTGCTGGCGACGGTGATAGCGCTGGCCAAGAAGATCAACAAGGTCGCGGTGGTCGCCGGCGTCTGCCACGGCTTCATCGGCAACCGCATGCTGATGCCGCGTCAGGTCGAATCGATGAAGCTGCTGATGGAGGGGGCCACCCCGGCGCAGATCGACAAGGTCCATGTCGAATTCGGCATGCCGATGGGGCCGTTCCAGATGAGCGACCTCGCCGGTGTCGACATCGGCTGGCACCGCGACCCCGCCAGAATCGAGAATATCCGCGACGCGCTGTGCGCCGTCGGCCGCTGGGGGCAGAAAACCGGCAAGGGCTTCTACGATTATGACGACAAGCGCCGCCCAAGCCCGAGCGCGGAAGTGCAGGCGATCATCGACGATTTCGCCGCCAAGGCGGGGATGACCAAGCGCGCGATCAGCGACGAGGAAATCGTCGAGCGCACGCTTTACCCGATGGTCAACGAAGGGGCGCTGATCCTGGCGGAAAAGATGGCGCAGCGCGCCTCGGACATCGATGTCGTGTGGATCTACGGCTATGGCTGGCCGGTCTATCGCGGCGGGCCGATGTTCTGGGCCGATCTGGAAGGCGCCGACAAGATCGTCGCCGGCCTCGAAAAGCACGGCTTCGCCATTGCGCCGCTGCTGAAGGAGAAAGCGGAGACGAAGGGCCGGTTCACGTCGTGAGCCTGGCCGCGGCCGAGCCCGGCGCGATCGCCACCGCCCGGGCGATCGCCGCCGGCACGACCAGCGCCCGCGCGGCATGTGAGGCGGCGATCGCGCGGATCGCGGAGCGTGACGGGACGATCAACGCCGTCGTCATCCGCGATTTCGATCGTGCCCGCGCCGCCGCCGATGCCGCCGATGCGCGGCTGGCGGCGGGGGAGGCGGCGGCGGCGCTGCTCGGCGTGCCGATGACGATCAAGGAATCGTTCAACGTCGCCGGCCTGCCGACAAGCTGGGGCTACGCAGCGCACCGCGACCACATCGCCACCGCCGATGCCGCCGTCGTCCGGCGGCTGAAGGCGGCAGGCGTGGTGTTTCTCGGCAAGACCAACGTGCCGACCGGCCTGACCGACATCCAGACGGTCAACCCGATCCATGGCCGCACCACCAATCCGCATGATCCGGCGCGCACGCCCGGCGGCTCATCGGGCGGCGCCGCCGCTGCGCTCGCCGCCGGCATGGTCCCGCTCGAATATGGCTCCGACATCGGCGGGTCGATCCGCACCCCGGCGCATTTCTGCGGCGTCTGGGGGCACAAGAGCAGCTTCGGGCTGGTTTCGTCGGAAGGCCATGCGTTCCCCCGCACCGATGGCGCCGCCGCCCCGCTCGGCGTTGTCGGCCCGCTCGCCCGCAACCCGGAAGACCTTGCCCTCGCCCTGATGCTGACCGCTGACATCCCGCCGCCGCCGGCGCGGATCGAGTCGCTGGCCGGCGCCCGTATCCTGCTGCTGACCAGCCACCCGCTCGCCCGCGCCGACAGCGCGATCGTCGCGGCAATCGCGGCGGCGGGCGATGCCTGCGCCCGTGCCGGCGCCCATGTCACCGACAGCGCGGCGCTGCCCGATCTGGAAGCGATGCACCGCGCCTATATGCGGATGATGAACACCGTGCTCTCCCGAGGCGCGCCGCCGCCGGGCGGCACCCCGCTGACCGCCGCGCAGTGGTTCGCAATGTGCGACGATCAGGCCCGCTGCCAGCGGCAGTGGCACCGCCTGTTCGAGGATTTCGACGCGGTGTTCGCCCCCGCCTGCGGCGTCGCCGCCTTCCCGCATGACGCGGAACCGGACGCGCGCAAGCGCCAGTTGCTGATCGACGGCGAACCGACGCCGTTCGGCGCCCAGTTTGCCTGGGCGGGCATCGCCACCTATCCCGGCCTGCCCGCCACCGCGGCGCCGATCGGCGCTACCACGGACGGCCTGCCGATCGGCATGCAGGTGGTCGCCGACCTCTATCAGGACCGCACCGCGATCCGGCTTGCCGCCCTTGCCGTGGCGGCGCTCGCGCGCTGATCCGCCCTTACGCCGCCTCCTGCTCGACGCAGATCGCGGCGGCGTCGCGGGTATCGAGCGGCACCGCCAGCAATGCGCAGAAATGCGGCGCCCCGCCCTCCGCATCGCGCCGGAAATGGCGGCAGTCGGCGCATTGGCCGAACGGGCGATAGCCGCGCGCGCCGAGATAGGTCGCCAGCATATGCGCGAACAGCGGCGCCAGCGCCGCCCGCTCCTTAGCATCCAGCCCGGCAAGCATCGCCTCGGCCACGCCGTCCCCCGCCTCGGCGAGCGCCGCTTCGCCACGCCGGGTCAGCGCCAGCCGCACCAGCCGCCGGTCGGCCGCGTCGCCGGTCCGTGCGACCAGCCCCTTGCGCTCCAGCGCGGCGATGGTCTGCGATACCGTGCCCTTGGTCTGGCCAAGCCAGGCGGTCAGCGCGCCCGGCGTGCGCGAGAATCGGTTCGCTTCGGCCAGATAGCGCAGCGCCTGCAACTGCACGGGTTTCAGCCCGTCGCCATGGCCGTCGCCGGCAATCAGCCGGGCGGCGCGGGTCAGCAGGTCGGGCAGGCGATCAGGCATTGCAGAGATAGTATCGACTAAAAACTATTTGCTCAAGCAGAAAGCCTGTGGCATCCAAATGGTATCGAGTCGCTACTTATTGCGCTCGACCAAGGAGAACCCCATGCCCCAGAAAGCGATTTTCTATCATGCCGGCTGCAGCGTCTGCGTCGATGCGGAACAGGCGGTGGCCGCCGCGATCGACCCGGCGCGCTACGCGGTCGAGATCGTCCATCTCGGCGAAGAGACCGGCCGGGTGGCGGAGGCGGAGGCCGCCGGCGTCAAGTCGGTGCCGGCCCTCGTGCTTGACGGCCTGCCCTATCACATCAATTTCGGTGCTTCGATCGACGTGCTGAAATAACCACCCCCGCCCCGGCGCCTCCCCGCCGGGGCAACCCCGCACGCCGCGCGGGCAGTGGTTGGACGCCCGTCAGCGCCGCCGGTAGCGCGGCAGGCCGTAACGCTGCTGCGAGAAGGAGATCATCGCGCCGGCATTGTCGCCGAGCGGGATAGCCGCCGCGCCATAAAAGCCGCGCGTGCCGCCGGTGCCGATCATGAAACCGACCTCGCCGTGGACCCGCCGGTCCGGCCGATCGATACCGTCAAGCGCATCGTCATCCACCGCGCCGCCGCCCGTCGCCTGGGCAAGCGCGGCGTCGACCTTCTTTTCACTGCCGTCGGCCATCGCCGCCTCGCGCTGTTCCGGGGTCAGACGGATGACATGCGCCGGGGCTTCGGCATCGGTCGCGCCATCCACCGCCTGTGCAAGCGCCGGCGCAGCACAGTACAGGGCGGAAAACCCGACAACGGACAGGATCGGACGCAGGGCCATGCCACGGTCCTGCGCCGTTTAGCCTGACCGCCGCCTGAACCAAACGCACTGATCGCGCCGCCGCGTCGATTCACCGCAAAGCGGCGGATGCGTTAACCCGCCGCTCTTTCCTCCCGGCGCCTGTGCCGCCAGACCGGTTTCACCTCGAAGGGGCGGCATTTTGATCAGCGGTTCGATTCGCACGATTTTCTGCGCGGCGGTTCTTGCGGCTTCAGCTATTGCCGCCACGCCGGCGATGGCGCAGTTCTGGCAGTGCGCGCCGTTCGCCCGCTCCATTTCCGGCATCGACATTCGCGGCAATGCCGGCACCTGGTGGGCACAGGCGGAGGACCGCTACGACCGCGGCCAGTTGCCGCAGGCGGGCGCCGTCGTCGTGCTGAAACCCTATGCCGACATGCGCGTCGGCCATGTCGCGATGGTCAGCAAGATCGTCTCGGCGCGCGAAGTGCTGGTTACCCACGCCAACTGGTCGCGGCGCGGCCAGGTCGAACGCAACGTCCGCATGGTCGACGTGTCGGACGCCGGCGACTGGAGCCAAGTCCGCGTCTGGTACGCCGGCTCGGGCGACCTCGGCACTACTGTCTACCCGGCCTACGGCTTCATCTACGCGAAGGACGCGCCGGCCGGGGCCGACGCGCCTGCGCCGCAAGTCGCCTCCACCCGCATGGCGGATGTCGGCGCGGTCATTCGCGCGCTGCGCTGATCAGTCGCAGACGCGCACCCGCCGCCAGCCATAGCCGTCCCACTCGCGGTCCCACCAGCAGCGGCCATAGTCACCGTAATAGGGGCCGGGCGCGTAATAGCGCGGAGGCGGGGCATAGCCGTACCCATAACCGCCGCCATAATAGCCGCGATCGCGCGAAGCGAGAGCGGAGCCGACCGCCAGGCCAAGGATGCCGGCGCCGATCGCCAGGCCGGCGCGGTCGCCGCGATAGCCCCGATAGTGGTGGCTATAGCCGCCATGACCGCCATAATAGCCACGCCCGTAGGGCCGCGCCTCGGCCGGTGTGGTTGCCGCTACCATCGCGCCGACCGCGACGGCCGACAGCGCCACCTTCCCCATCCAAGTCTTCATCGCATGTCTCCACCTGAGCAGTACACGACGCGCGGCGGTGCGACTCGCACACTGTCCCGTCGTCTTATGCACTATCGCGCAAGCCGGCTGAACCGGCGGCGAACCGCTCGTTAACCTGCAATTCAAACGCCGATGGTGGAAATTCCGCGCACGGCGGGCGCGAAAGCGACGGGAAAAGGCGCTGCCCCTTCCCGCCCCCGTTCGCTGATCAGCGATCAGGCCGCCAGCGGCGCCGCGCGGCGGGTGCGGCGCACCGCGCCGCCGACCAGCGCGAAACCGCCGATCATCATCGCCCAGGTCGCCGGCTCCGGCACCGCATTGAAGCGGACTTCCGACAGGCCAGCCGAATAAGTGGTGTAGATCGTCCCCTCGGCATAGTTGCTGAGAATGTCGATCTGGACGTAGCGCGCGTCGCCACCGATCGCGAAACGCTGCGCGCCGATCGGCGAGCCGTCAGGCGCCCGTTCCATCCGGCCGCTGAACACCTCGGCAAAGCTGGCGCCGTCGAGCGAGGTCAGGATGCGGAAATCCTTCACCCCCCGGTCGAGGGTGGAGATGACCGGCGTGTTGGTGCCGAAATTATACTGCCAGATGTCGGCGCTGGTCAGCGTGTAGACCGCGCCCAGGTCGAAGGTCAGCAGCGCCTGCGCCGCGCCCACACCCTGGTTGGTCATCCACATATTGGCGAAATTCGAGTCGTGCAGGTCGCCGGACAGGCCGCTGCCGTTGATCAGATTCTCGGCCTTGTAGAAGCCGCCATGGGTCTGGGTGCTGGATGCGGTGACGCTGACCGGGGTGACGACCACGGCCGATGCCGGGACCGCAGCCGCGAGCGCGACGGCGGCCAGAACGAAACTGGACTTGAGCATGATGAAGATTCCCCATGAAGGACTTGATGCGTCCGATTCGCCGGCATGCGGCGGTGGACAGCGCCCTCCTTCCATCCGGGGCTGACAGTTTGATGACCGCGCCGGTAACCATGCTGTCACGCGGGGCGGGCATGGCCGCGCGAGTCGCCGTCCCGAAACGGGACGGACGGCACGGGAGGGTCAGGCCGCCTTGGCGCGCGACGCCCGCTTGCGCTCGTGCGGATCCAGATGGCGCTTGCGCAGCCGGATCGACTTCGGCGTCACCTCGACCATCTCGTCGTCGTCGATATAGGCGATCGCCTGTTCCAGCGTCAGCCGCCGGGGCGGGGTCAGCCGGATCGCGTCGTCCTTGCCGCCGCTGGCGCGGAAGTTTGTGAGCTGCTTCGCCTTCATCGGGTTGACCTCCAGGTCGTCCGGCTTGGCGTTCTCGCCGATAATCATCCCCTCGTAGAGCGGGTCACCCGGCGCGACCATCAGTATGCCGCGATCCTCCAGCGCGTTCAGCGCATAGGCATTGGCCTCGCCGCCGCCGTTGGAGATCAGCACGCCGTTCTTCCGCCCCTCGATCACGCCCTTGTACGGCCCGTATTTCTCGAACAGCCGGTTCATGATGCCGGTGCCGCGCGTGTCGGACAGGAATTCGCCGTGATAGCCGATCAGCCCGCGCGACGGGGCGGAAAAGGTGATCCGCGTCTTGCCGCCGCCGGACGGGCGCATGTCGGTCAGCTCCGCCTTGCGGATCGCCATCTTCTCGACGACGGTGCCCGAATGCTCGTCATCGACGTCGATGACGACGGTTTCATACGGCTCCTGCCGCGCGCCGTTCTCCTCGCGGAACAGCACGCGCGGCCGGCTGATGCCCAGCTCGAACCCTTCGCGGCGCATCGTCTCGATCAGCACGCCAAGCTGCAATTCGCCGCGCCCGGCGACCTCGAAGCTGTCCTTGTCGGCCGCCTCGGTGATCTTGATCGCGACATTGCTTTCCGCCTCCCGGAACAGGCGGTCGCGGATCATCCGGCTGGTCACCTTGCTGCCCTCGCGCCCGGCCATCGGGCTGTCGTTGACCGCGAAGCGCATCGACAGGGTCGGCGGATCGATCGGCTGGGCATGGAGCGGCTCGCTGACGCTGACGTCGGCGATGGTATTGGCGACGGTGGTGTTGGCCAGCCCGGCGATCGAGATGATGTCGCCAGCGCCCGCTTCCTCCACCGGCACCCGCTCCAGCCCGCGAAACGCGAGCAGCTTTGACGCGCGGCCGGTTTCGATGACGTTGCCGTCACCGTCGAGCGCGTGGACTGGCATGTTCAGCTTGACGGTGCCGGAATGGACCAGCCCGGTCAGGATGCGGCCGAGGAAATTATCGCGGTCGAGCAGGGTGACGAGGAACTTGAACGGCCCGTTCGGGTCGGCCTTCGGTGCCGGTACGTGGCGGACGATCGTTTCGAACAGCGGCGCCAGCGTGCCTTCGCGCACGTCCGGATTGTCGCCGGCATAGCCGTTGCGGCCGGACGCGAACAGCACCGGGAAATCAAGCTGCTCGTCGCTCGCCTCCAGCGATACGAACAGGTCGAACACCTCGTCCAGCACCTCTTGCGCGCGGGCGTCGGCGCGGTCGATCTTGTTGACGACGACGATCGGGCGCAGGCCCAGCGCCAGCGCCTTGCCGGTGACGAACTTGGTCTGCGGCATCGCCCCTTCGGCTGAATCGACCAGCAGGATGACGCCGTCGACCATCGACAGGATGCGCTCCACCTCGCCGCCGAAATCGGCGTGGCCGGGGGTGTCGACAATGTTGATCCGGGTCTTGTTGCCGGCATGGTCGTCCCACTCGACCGACGTGCACTTGGCGAGGATGGTGATCCCGCGCTCGCGTTCCAGGTCGTTCGAGTCCATCACCCGCTCCTCGACGCGCTGATTGTCGCGGAACGTGCCGGACTGGCGGAAAAGCTGGTCGACAAGGGTGGTCTTGCCATGATCGACATGCGCGATGATGGCGACGTTGCGAAGGCTCATTCAGAATTCCGATGGTGCGCGAAAAAGCGGGCGGTCGCGCATAGCCTAAATGGTGCGGCGCGGAAAGGGGCGCGTTCGCCCGGGCATCTTCGCTGGGGCATGGCGGACCGATCAGTGCTATAAATACAGGTGATGACTCGCCTCGCCCTGCCGCTGCTCCTGCTGCCCGTACTCGCGCTAAGTGGCGCCGGGGAACCGACCGGCGCGCAGCGGCAGCTGGCGAAGGACATCGCCGGCCGAACCGCCGGAAAGCCGGCGCACTGCGTGCCCACGTCGAACGGCAGCGAGGCATTGCGGATCATAGACGAACGCACGCTCGCCTATCGCGACGGCCGCACCCTGTGGGTCAGCCGGCTCGATGCGCCCTGCCCCGGCCTTGCCCCGGCGCGGACGCTGGTGACCGAGACGTTCGGCGGCCAATATTGCCGGGGCGACCGCTTCTACACGCTCCAGCCTGGATCGACGATGCCCGGTTCGTTCTGCTTGCTCGGCGATTTCACGCCCTATCGCCAGCCGCGCTAGAGTCAGGCCGAAGCGGTGCCCGCCCGTCGACCGACACACCGCCACCTTCCACGAACGCGCTTGAACGGTCGACCAAAGCGCCTAATCTTGGTGGGAAACGCGGGCAGGAGCACCCATGGCAAGCACCCCAACCCAGACGGCGGAGGCCGATCTCGTCCTCAACGCCCCCGATCCGGTTCCTGCCGTCGCGCCGGAAAAGGCGGCCGGCCTCGTGCCCCTCGACAGCGGACAGAAGAGCGCGCTCGACCAGAAAGTCTCCGCCTTTGTCGAGGACTTGATCGCGCAGGACGTCAACAGCCCGGAATTCGGCAAGCGCGTCGATTCGATCACCGCCCTCGGCCAGAAGGAGATCCGCGCCGCCGCCGGTGAAAGCAACCGCTTCCTCGACCGGCCGGTCCGCGCGATGGACCAGGAATCGGGCGTCGGAAACGACCTCCTGCAGCTCCGCCAGACGATCGAGGATCTCGATCCGTCGCGGCGCGGCAACCTGCTCGCCCCGAAGAAGCTGTTCGGCATCATCCCGTTCGGGTCGAAGATGCGCGACTATTTCGACGGCTACAAATCGGCGCAGAGCCACATCGCCACCATCTTGACCCGCCTCGCCGGCGGCAAGGACGAATTGCTGATGGATAATGCCGCGATCGCGGTCGAGCGGCAGAAATTGTGGGCGGCGATGGGCCGCCTGGAACAGATGATCCACATGTCGAAGGCGCTCGATGCCCAGCTGGAGGACAAGGCGAACGACCTCGACGCCAGCGATCCGGCCAAGGCCAAGGCGATCCGCGAAACCGCCTTGTTCTATGTGCGCCAGCGCACCCAGGATCTGCTGACCCAGATGGCGGTCAGTGTGCAGGGCTATCTCGCGCTCGATCTGGTCAAGAAGAACAATGTCGAGCTGATCAAGGGCGTCGACCGCGCCTCGACCACCACCGTCTCCGCACTGCGCACCGCGGTCACCGTCGCCCAGGCGCTGACCAACCAGAAACTGGTGCTGGAACAGATCACCCAGCTCAACACCACGACCGCCAACATCATCGACGGCACCGGCAAGATGCTGAAGGAGCAGACCGGCCGCATCCACGAGCAGGCAGCGTCGGCGACGATCCCGATCGAGGTGCTGCAACGCGCCTTCCAGAACATTTACGACACGATGGATTCGATCGACACATTCAAGCTGAAGGCGCTCGATTCGATGAAGACGACGGTCAACACCCTGTCGGTCGAGGTCGAGAAATCGAAGGGCTATATCGCCCGCGCCGAGGGCGCCGAACAGGCGAAGGCGCTGCCGTCCGGCCCCGATCCGTTCGGCGCGCTGGAGCAGGCGGGGTAAGGACCGGCCTTGGTCGACAGCGACAGCATCATCCGCCACGCCGAGGAATTCATGCGGCGCGTGTCGCCGGAAGGGCGGGCGAGGGCGCGTCGCGCCCGCGAGCGCCGCCGCCGGGCGTTCTGGCGGGTGGCGCGACGGCTGTTCGGCGCCACCGTCGCGATCTTTCTCGCCGCGATCGTCGCCGGGCTGGTCCTCGGGCCGATCGGCGATACCGGCGTACTCGTCACCGCCCTCGCCCTCGTCGTCGCCTGGGGCGCGGTGTTGGCCTTTTCCCGCCGCCCGGAGCCGAGCGCCGAGGCGCTGGTCCAGACCGACCTCGCCCTGCTCCCCGGCCGCACCGAGGAATGGCTGGAGCGCCAGCGCGCGGCGCTTCCCGCCCCGGCCGCCCGGCTGGTCGACGGCATCGGCGTCCGCCTCGACGCGATCGCGCCGCAGCTCAACGGCCTCGACCCGCGCGAACCGGCCGCCGCCGAAGTCCGCCGCCTGATCGGCGAGGATCTGCCGGAGCTGGTCAAGGGCTATCAGCGCGTGCCGGCCAGCCTGCGCCGCGAGGGGCGCGACGGCCCCAGTCCCGACAGTCAGCTTCTCGACGGGCTGAAACTGGTCGACAGCGAACTGGCGCGGATGACGGAGCAGCTTGCGTCGGGCGATCTCGATGCCCTCGCCACCCGCGGCAAATATCTTGAGCTGAAATATCGCGGCGACGCGGATATCCGCGAGCCGTAGCGCCCGCTCTCCGCGGTCAGCGGGCGGGCTGTTCCACCGCCACCGCCGCGGCCGCGGCGGAATCGGCCTCCGAATCGGGCGCCAGGCCGATGACGGCAATGGCGACGAGGGCGAATCCGGCGGCGAAATGGCGGAACAGGTCGGAACGGAAAAAGGCGGTCACGAACAGAATCCCCGTCTGGCGGCTGCGGTCGCTTTTCCAGCTAGCCGCGCAATGATGACAGTTCGCTTAACCCGGCGGTCGGCTGGCGTTCAGCCGGCCGGGTCAGCGCAGCGCGGCGCAGGCTTGCTGGATGCGGGTGCACGCCTCGGTCAGCACCGCTTCCGACGTCGCATAGCTGACGCGGAAACCGGGGCTGAGGCCGAAGGCGCCGCCATGGACGGCGGCGACCCGCGCCTCGTCGAGGAAATAGCCGATCAGCGCCTCGTCGTTGTCGATCACCGCGCCCTTCGGCGTCGTCTTGCCGATGCAGCCGGCGGCATCGGGATAGACGTAGAAGGCGCCTTCCGGCGTCGGGCAGGTCAGGCCGGGCGCGGCGTTCAGCATGGCGACGACCAGGTCGCGCCGCTTGCGGAACGCCTCCTGCCGTTCCTTCAGGAACGCCTGCGGGCCGGTCAACGCCGCCACTGCCGCCGCCTGCGCGATCGAGCAGGGGTTGGACGTCGACTGCGACTGCAGCTTGGCCATCGCCTTGATCAGCCAGGCCGGGCCGCCGGCAAAGCCGATCCGCCAGCCGGTCATCGCATAGGCCTTGGAACAGCCGTTCACGGTCAGCGTACGCTCGTAGAGGTCGGGGCAGACCTGGGCGATCGTCGCGAACGCATAGTCGGCGTAGAAAATGTGCTCGTACATGTCGTCGGTCAGGATCAGCACGTCCGGGTGGCGGCGCAGTACCTCGCCCAGCCCCTTCAGGTCGTCGGCCGAATAGGCGGCGCCGCTGGGGTTGGACGGCGAGTTGAGCAGCACCCAGCGGGTGCGCGGGGTGATCGCCGCCTCAAGCTGGGCCGGGGTGATCTTGTACTGCTGGTCCGCCCCGGCGGCGACAATCACCGGGGTGCCGCCGGCAAAGGCGACGATGTCGGGATAGCTGACCCAATAGGGCGCGGGAATGATCACCTCGTCGCCCGCGTCGACGGTCGCGACCAGCGCGTTGAACAGGGTATGCTTGCCGCCGACATTCACGCTGACCTGATTCGCCTCGTAGGTCAGGCCGTTGTCGCGCTTGAACTTGGTGATCACCGCCTGCTTCAGCTCGGCGGTGCCGTCGACCGGGGTGTATTTGGTCTTGCCGGCGCGGATCGCCTCGATCGCCGCCTCCTTGACGAAATCCGGCGTGTCGAAATCCGGCTCGCCCGCCGACAGGCCGATCACGTCGACACCCTGGCGCTTCAGCTCGAATACCCGGCCGGTCATGGCGAGGGTAGCCGACGGCTGGATGCGGTCGATCGCGGCGGAGAGGCGGGGCATGGCGTTTCCTTATGTTGCGGCGCGGCGGCGCTATAGCGCAACGACTCGTGCGGGCAACAGGCCGCGCAGGGCATTTCCAATCAGAAAGCCATCGGCAAGGTCGGCGGGTGTCAGGTCGGCCTCCTCGGCCCGCCCGCTGTCGAGCAATTCCTGCCTGAGGATGCCGGGCAGTAGCCCGCGCGCCACAGGCGGGGTCAGCAGCCGGTCTCCGCGCGCGACGAACAGGGTGGAGAAGCTGCCCTCGGTCAAAAAGCCGTCGGGGTCGACGAACGCCACCTCGAACGATCCTGCGGCGGTGCGGGCGGCGGTCAGGAAGCCACGGTCGCTGGTCTTGTGGCGCAGGCGGATGTCGGCCGGCGCGACGGGCAGCGGCACCAGCGCCACGCCGACCGGGCCGTCCGGCGCGGCGGGTGCCGCCCGCGCCTCCACCGCCAGCGCGCCGTTGGCGGCGAGCAGCAGCCGTACCCGTGCCGAATCGCGCAGGCGAAAAGTCGCCGCCTGCAATTCATTACGCGCCTGATGCCGATCGAACGGAAAGCCGAATGCCTCGGCGCTCGCCTTCATCCGCGCAAGGTGGAGGTCGAGGCGGAGCAGCCCGTCGACCGGATCGAAGGCCATCGTCTCGATCAGGTCGAATCCCGCCGGTGTCGCCACGAACGCTCCCTTGTCCAGACATTCGCGCCATTCGGCCGCCGGTACGCTGTCGGCCACGATCCCGGCGCCCAGCCCCAGCGACGCCGTTTGTGCCCCCGCGCGCAGGTGGAGCGTGCGGATCGCGACATTGAACGCCGCATCGCCGTCCGGATCAAGTCTGCCGATCGCGCCGGTATAGATTCCGCGCGCCCGGCCTTCGATCGCGGCGATCAGTTCCATCGCCCGCAGCTTCGGCGCGCCGGTAATCGATCCGCACGGGAACAGCGCCACCAGTGCGTCGACCGCGTCGCGCTCCGCCGCCAGCCGGGCGATGACCGTCGACGTCATCTGGTGGACGGTCGGGTAGCTCTCGACCGCGAACAGCCGCGGCACGGCGACACTGCCCGGCGTCGCGACCCGCGCCAGGTCGTTGCGCAGCAGGTCGACGATCATCAGGTTTTCAGCCCGCTGCTTCGGGTCGGCGCGCAGGCGGGCGACGGCGGCGGCATCGTCGCCGGTGCGCGGCGCGGTGCCCTTCATCGGCCGCGCTGTCAGGATGCCGTCCTCCAGCGTGAAGAACAGTTCCGGCGACAGCGACAGCAGCCAGTCGGTGCCGGTGAACAGCAGTGCGCCGTGCCCGGCCCGCTGGCGGCGGCGCAGCCCGGCATAGAGCGCGCGCGGATCGCCGAGCACGGGCACAGCGGCATCAAAGCTGATATTGGCCTGGTAGATATCGCCGGCGGTGATCGCCGCCTGCGCCGCCACGACCATCGCCTGATAGGTGGCGGCATCGACGGGCGGGCGCGGCGCCCCGGCCCAGGCGCCGGCCGGGTCGGGCAGCACCGCGTCGGCGTCGACCGTCTCGACCCGGTCGAACAGGCCGAACCACAGCAGCGGCATGATGGGCGCGCGGGCGACGCCGGCCAGCGCCGGTTCCAGCGCATGCCCCGCCTCGTAGGACAGGAAACCGGCGGCGTGGCGCGACGATGCGCGCAGCCGCGCCAGCGCCGGCGTCAGTTCCTCCGGCCGGTCGGCGCGGACGATCTCCGCCGGTGCGCGGTACAGGCGCGCGCCGCCACCGGGGCCGGCATCATCGAGCAGGACGAACGGTTCGGGCAGGGTCACGCGGGCGTCAAAGCCGGAACCGCGCGCGATGGCAAGGGGCCGCCACGGCTTGCGCCGGCGCGCCGGCCACGCCATCTCCGGGCGATGAGCAATCCCCCCCTGAAGGCGGCGATCGTGCCGGTCACGCCGTTGCAGCAGAACTGCACCCTGCTGTGGTGCACCGCGACCAACAAGGCGGCGTTCGTCGATCCGGGCGGCGACCTGCCCCGGCTCCGCGATGCGGCAACCAAGGCCGGCGTCACGATCGAGAAGATCCTGATCACCCACGGCCATATCGACCATTGCGGCGAGGCGGGGACGCTGGCCAAGGAGTTGGGCGTGCCGATCGAGGGACCGCACGAGGCCGACCGCTTCTGGATTGCGCGGCTGGAGGACGATGGCCGCCGTTACGGCGTCGACGGGCGGGTGTTCGAGCCGGACCGCTGGCTGGCGGACGGCGATACGGTGACAATCGGCGATCTTGTCCTCGACGTCATCCACTGCCCGGGCCACACGCCCGGCCATGTCGTCTTCCACCACCCGGCGTCGAAGCTGGCGATCGTCGGCGATGTGCTGTTCCAAGGGTCGATCGGCCGCACCGACTTTCCGCTCGGCAATCATCAGGATCTGATCGACGCGATCACCGGCAAGCTGTGGCCGCTGGGCGGCGACACCGCCTTCGTGCCGGGCCACGGCCCGATGTCCAACTTCGCGCACGAACGGCGCAGCAACCCGTTCGTGGCCGATTCGGTAATCGCCGCCGGCTGAGCGGCTATTGCAGCGATACGCGCGGCAGCGTCAGCATCGCCGCCGGTGCCGTCTGTGCCGCGCCGATCGTCACCGCCTCGCTGATCCGCCCGCCGGAAGCAAAGGGGATGACGATGGCGCAGATGCCGAGGCCGACCAGCGTCAGCATCGTCACCGCCGTGCCGATGAAGCGCAGCCGCACCACCCCGTCCATGCCAAAGGCGTGGCAGATGCGGGCAAGGACATAGACGACGCCGACTGCCCACAACCACGGGCTGGTCCCTTCCGCCAACTCGATCAGGCCGATCAGAATCAGCACGATCGGGGTGTATTCGACGAAATTGGCGTGGGCGCGCATCCGCGCAATGAGCAGCGGGTTGCCGCCGTCGCCGATGAGGATCTTCTCGCGCGTGCGCACCTGGCCGCAGCGCCAGCCAAGCCAGACGTTGAGCAGCGCCGCAGCGCCGGTTATCGTCAGGGTGATCGGCAGGATCATCTTTCCCTCCCCGCTATCGACAGCGGCATGCCACGCGGACTCGGCGCTTGCAACGATGGCGGGAATCGCTATAGGCGCAGGCTCGCTTGCGCACAGTCGGCCGCCAAAGGTCCGCGGCCCCAAAGGCCGTTGTTCTTCAGCGGCCTTCCCTGCGTACATGGTTGGATTCGGATTGGAACAGGTGCCGTCATGGCAGTGCCAAAGAGAAAGACTTCGCCTTCGAAGCGCAACATGCGCCGCAGCCATGACGCGCTGTCGGCCCACGCCTTCCAGGAATGCTCGAACTGCGGCGAGCTGAAGCGCCCGCATAATATCTGCCCGTCCTGTGGGCATTATAACGGCCGCGAGGTCGTTTCGATCGGGGCCTGACGGTCACGCTTACCGGGAGGTGCGGCGAGTGAGCGGTGCGCCGCGGATTGCGATTGACGCGATGGGCGGCGACGAGGGGCTGGCCGTTATGCTGGACGGCGTTGCCCTTGCGCGCCGCCAGAATACCGCGCTGCGCTTCCTGCTGGTCGGTGACGAGGCGCAGATCCGCGCCGGGCTGGCCAGCCATCCCAATCTTGCCGCCGCTTCGGAAATCGTGCCGGCGGCGGATGTCATCGCCGGCACCGACAAGCCGAGCGCGGCGCTGCGCCGGATCAAGACCAGCTCGATGGGCCTGGCGATCACCGCGGTGAAGGCCGGCAATGCGGACGCCGCCGTGTCGTCCGGCAATACCGGCGCGCTGATGGCGATGGCCAAGATCACGCTGCGCACGCTGAAGGGCATCGACCGGCCGGCGCTGGCCGCGCTGCTGCCGACGCTGGGCGACACCGACCTGGTGATGCTTGATCTTGGCGCCAACACCGAGTGTGATGCGCGCAACCTTGCCGAATTCGCGGTGATGGGCGCCGCCTACGCCCGCACCGTCAATGGCCTGACCCGGCCGCGCGTCCGCCTGCTCAACATCGGCGAGGAAGAGTTGAAGGGCACCAGCGAGGTCAAGGCGGCGGCGGCGATGCTGCGCGCGGCGCCGCACCTGGCGCTGCGCTTTGACGGCTATATCGAGGCCGATCGGCTTGGTCGCGGCGATGTCGACGTCGTCGTCTCCGATGGATTCACCGGCAATATCGCGTTGAAATCGATGGAAGGCACGGCGCGGATGATCACCGACCTGTTGCGCCGGGCGTTCACCAGCTCGCTGCGATCCAAGGCGGGCTTCGTGCTGTCGCGCCCGGCCTTCCACATGCTCGGCACCCATCTTGATCCGAACAACCACAACGGCGCGGTGTTTCTCGGCCTGAACGGCATCGTCGTCAAAAGCCATGGCGGTGCCAACCCGGGCGGGGTCGCCCATGCGATCGGCGTCGCCGCCAAGCTGGTGCACGACGATATCGGCCGGCGGATCGCCGACGACCTTGCCGGCATCGGCGCGCAGGCGCCGACGGCACCGGCCGCCGCGCAATGACGACGCGCTCCGTTATTCTCGGTACCGGGTCCGCGCTGCCCCGGCGCTGCGTCTCCAATGCCGAGTTGGCCGAAACCGTCGACACCACTGATGCATGGATCGTCGAACGCACCGGCATCCGCTTCCGCTACATCGCCGGGGAAGGCGAAACGACGGCGACGCTGGCAACCGACGCGGCGCGCCGGGCACTCGCAGCTGCCGGCATCGCTGCCGACGCCGTCGACCTGATCGTCCTCGCCACCGCGACGCCGGACCAGACCTTTCCCGCGACAGCGACCAAGGTGCAGGCGGCGCTCGGCATCGACGACTGCGTCGCGTTCGACGTGCAGGCAGTTTGCTCCGGTTTCCTCTACGCACTTTCGGTCGCCGACAGCATGATCCGCACCGGCGCGGCGCGGACCGCGCTGGTCATCGGCGCGGAGACGTTCAGCCGAATCCTCGACTGGGAGGACCGCGCCACCTGCGTGCTGTTCGGGGATGGCGCCGGCGCCATCGTCCTCGGCGCGGAGCAGGGCAGCGATCGCGGCATCCTCGCCACGCGCCTGCATGCCGACGGGCGGCACAACCAGTTGCTCTATGTCGACGGCGGCCCGTCGACGACGGAGACCGTCGGCAAGGTGCGGATGAGGGGGCGCGAGGTATTCCGCCACGCCGTCGTCAATCTGGCGGCAGTGATGAACGAGGTGCTCGAGCAAGCGGGTGTTTCCGCCGACGCGATCGACTGGCTGGTGCCGCACCAGGCCAATGCCCGCATCCTCGACGCGACCGCGCGCAAGCTGGGCCTGCCGCCCGAAAAGGTGGTGATGACCGTCGACCGCCACGCTAACACCTCAGCCGCGTCGGTGCCGCTTGCACTCGACGCCGCCGTCGCCGACGGACGCATCCGGCGCGGCGACCTGGTGGTGCTGGAGGCGATGGGCGGCGGCTTCACCTGGGGCGCGTCGATCCTACGCTACTAAAGCACTAGCAGTACTGCGCTTTTACCCAGCAGTGGATTGGTATACTATGCGCTGGCGAGGGGTAGTGAGGGCACTAAGGAATGGCTGAACCGGGAACTTTGACGCGCGCTGATCTGGCGGAGGCGATTCATCTTGAAATCGGCCTGTCGCGTGCTGAATCGGCGACGATCGTCGAACAATTGCTCGGCCATATCAGCGATGCGCTGGCGAAGGGGGAGAATGTAAAGATCTCCAGCTTCGGCAGTTTCGTGCTGCGCGACAAGGGCGAGCGCATCGGCCGCAATCCCAAGACCGGGATTGAGGTGCCGATCGCGCCGCGGCGGGTGCTGACCTTCCGCGCCAGCCAGATGATGCGCGACCGCATCGTCCGCGCCGGCTGACCGTAATGTCCGAGGACAAAGCCGCCGGCGCGTTCCGCACCATCGGCGAAGTGTCCGAGGAACTGGCTCTACCGCAGCATATTCTGCGCTATTGGGAAACGCGCTTTCCGCAGTTACGGCCGTTACAGCGCGCCGGCAAGCGCCGCTATTACCGCCCCGACGACATAGCGCTGGTGCGCCGGATCAACCGGCTGCTGAACCAGGAAGGCTATACGATCAAGGGCGTGCAGAAGCTGCTCGGCGCCCATCCGCACGGTGACGCGCCGCCGCCGGCCCCGGTCGCCGCGCAACCTGCCCAGGCAACGAGCGGCGTGCCCGCTGCGCTGATTGCCGAGCTGAAGCGGATTCGCGCGCATCTGTCGATCGCCCTGGTCGAGGACCGCGCCTGACGGCTGGAGTCCGTCCATAAGGGTGAAACAGCACTCCTGCGCGGGCAGGAGCCAAGCGCATCGTTCCATCCGCTACGAACCGCGGCGTGTGCAGGACCAAAGGTGCGGACGGCGTTGCAGCATAGACGCCGCGGCGGACGCTCCCGCCGCCAAGGCCACAAAAGACCCCCGGCGAAGCGCAGGCTCCGCCGGGGATCGTTCGTCCATTCCGTGCGGGCCGGCAGCCGCCGGCCCAGATGCTACTGGATCGCCTGTAGGTTGACCGCGGCGTATTTGCCGCGCCGATCGACCTCCAGCTCGAACTCCAGCCGGTCGCCTTCATTCAATGCCGGCAGCCCTGCCCGCTCGACTGCGCTGATGTGCACGAAGGCATCGGGCTGGCCGTCATCGCGCTGGATGAAGCCAAAGCCCTTCATCGCGTTGAAGAACTTGACCGTCCCCGACGCTTTCTCGCCGGTCAGCTGCCGCTGCGGCCCGCCACGCGGCGCGCCGCCAGCATCGCGGTCCCGCGGCGGGCCACGATCGGTCACCGGCAACGGCTCGCCCTCGATCTTCAGGTCAGTGGCCGACACGCGGCCGCCACGATCGACCAGGGTGAAGCCGAGCGGCTGCCCCTCCGCCAGGCCGGTCAGCCCGGCCTGCTCGACCGCGCTGATGTGCACGAACACATCCTCGCCGCCATCGTCGCGGACGATGAAGCCAAAGCCTTTCTGGCCGTTGAAGAATTTGACGACACCCTTGCCTTCGCCGACGACCTGGGCGGGCATGCCGCCGCGCCCGCCGCCGCCGAAGCCACCACCGGCCCCGCCGCCGCCGAAGCCGCCGCCGCGCGGGGCGCCGTAACCGCCGCCACCACCGCCACCGCCGTAGCTATCGCCACCGCCGAACCGGCTGCTGCCCCTGTCCTGGTAACCGTCGAAATGCTCGTCGCCGAAACCGTCGCGTTTATCGCGCCCACCACGCTGGCCGCGCCGCCCTCTCTCAAAACTCATGCCCTGTTGATCTTTCCCGGTCCGCCCGACTTAACGCGAGACCTTGCACACCGGGCGACGGGTGCAAGACCTACGGCACGCAAACCAGAGTCGCGCCGACTAGTCATTCATAGCGAAAAAAACATCATCGGGCGAATAATTTCGGAATGGCCACGCCAATTGATGACTATTCATCCCTATAGAGTGCGGCAATAACACACTTCCCGGCCGGCCGGCCGAAGCCAGAGGCACATCGATGGACGCGATCGTCACCCTGTTATCCGACCCGACGGCCTGGGCGGCGCTTGCCACGCTGGTGGTGCTGGAGGTCGTGCTCGGCATCGACAACCTGGTGTTCATCTCGATCCTGTCGAACCGCCTGCCGGAAGGGCAGCGCCAGCACGCGCGGCGGCTGGGCATATCGCTGGCGCTTGGGCTGCGGCTCGGCCTGCTACTCACCGTATCGTGGCTGGTCGGGCTGACGACGCCTGTCTTCGACCTCGGTTTCGTCATCGACGGCGATCATGGGCCGGCGCTGGAAACCGCCTTTTCGTGGCGCGACCTGATTCTGATCGCCGGCGGCCTGTTCCTGATCTGGAAGGCGACAACCGAAATCCACCACAGCGTCGACCCGACGCCGTCGCACGCCATGCTCGACAAGAAGGGCGCCGTGGCACTGTCGTTCGGCAGCGCGATCGTCCAGATCCTGCTGCTCGACCTGGTCTTCTCGATCGATTCGATCCTGACCGCAGTCGGCATGACAGACCATGTGCCGATCATGGTCGTCGCGGTGATCACCGCCGTCGCGGTGATGCTGCTCGCCGCCGACCCGCTCGCCAACTTCATCGCCGACAACCCGACGGTGGTGATGCTGGCGCTCGGCTTCCTGCTGATGATCGGCCTGGTGCTGATCGCCGACGGCTTCGGCGTCCATGTGCCCAAGGGCTATATCTACACCGCGATGGCCTTCTCCGCGCTGGTCGAGGGGCTGAACATGGCGGCGCGGCGGGCGCGGCGGCGGTCGGCTGGGCATGGCGGCGAATGATCGGCCATTGAGCCGGCGGCCCAGCGCGCCTATTGCCCGCTGATGGCTGTCCATTTCCACGAAGAAGATCTGCCGGAGGGCGTGTTCGCCGCCGGCGCCGCCGTTGCCGTCGATACCGAGACGATGGGGCTCCACCCCGGCCGCGACCGGCTGTGCCTCGTCCAGATTTCCGACGGCGGCGGCGACGAGCATCTCGTCCGCTTTGGCCCCGGCAGCAGCTATGCCGCGCCGGTGCTGAAGGCGGTGCTGACCGACCCCGCCCGTCTGAAGCTCTATCATTTCGCCCGTTTCGACCTGGCGTCGATCCAGGCCTATCTCGGCGTGATGGCCGCGCCGGTCTATTGCACCAAGACCGCGTCGCGGCTGGTGCGGACCTACACCGACCGCCACGGCCTGAAGGAACTGGTTCGCGAACTGCTCGGCCAGGACATCTCGAAGCAGCAGCAGTCGTCCGACTGGGGCGGCCCGGTGCTGAGCGACGCGCAGAAGGATTATGCCGCTTCCGACGTCCGCTACCTCCATCAATTGAAGGAGGAACTCGATCGCCGGCTGGCGCGCGAGGGGCGCGCGGCGCTCGCCCAGGCCTGTTTCGATTTCCTGCCGCATCGCGCCGCGCTCGACCTTGCCGGCTGGCCGGAGATCGACATCTTCGCCCATGTCTGAAATCGCCATCCGCCAGCAGTCGGCGCGACGGCGCTGGGCGGCGCCCGGCAGCCCGCACGATTCGCTGATCCGGGTGCTGCGGGTCGTGCTGCCGGCGGCGATCGGCGGGCTGACCGCGCTGCTGGCGATCGCCCCGCTGACCACCGGCAAGGACCTGAGCTTCGTGCTCGACAAGGGCAAGGTCGCCGTCGCCAAGGAACGGATGCGTGTCGTCGCCGCCAACTACCGCGGCCGCGATAGCAGGGACCGGCCGTTCGTGCTCAGCGCCGGCTCGGCGGTGCAGCGCAGTTCCGCCGATCCGGTGGTCCGGCTCGAACGGCTGACCGCGCGGATCGAGATGCAGGAAGGACCGGCGGTGATCGCCGCCAACCAGGGCCGCTACGACATGGATCGGGAAACCGTTGCCGTCGACGGCCCGGTACTGTTCCGTTCGGCCGACGGCTACCGCATCCTGACCCGCGACGTCGACGTCGACATCCGCAACCGCCTGGCCACCAGCCGCGGCGCGGTCGACGGCCAGATGCCGCTCGGCACGTTCAGCGGCGATCGGATGAGCGCCGACCTCAACCAGCGCATCGTCCGGCTGGAGGGCCGCGCCCGCTTGCATATCGACCAGCGCGCGGCCAAGGGAACAAAATGACGCGTCTCGTCCCGTTCCTCTCCCTCCTCCTGCTCGGTGCAAGCGGGATGCCGGCGCATGCCCAGTCGCTGAAGAACCACGATACCCGTGCCCCGGTCGATGTCGAAGCCGACCGGATCGAGGTGCAGGATCGCGCCGACCGGGCGATCTTTTCCGGCAATGTCCGCGTCCGCCAATCCGGGCTGGCGCTCGATTCGCAGCGGGTGACCGTCGCCTATGCCGACACCGCATCCGGCAGCAGCATCCAGATCCGCCGGCTCGACGCGGCCGGCGGGGTCGTGGTGCGCAGCCGCGGCGAAACCGCACGCGGCGACTTCGCGATCTACGACCTCGACCGGCGCCAGATCACCATGCTCGGCAACGTCATCCTCGATCAGGGCGCGAACCACCTGCGCGGCGCGCGGCTGGTCTACGACCTCGACAGCGGCCGCGCCTCGGTCGACGGCGCCGCGACCGGCGGCCCGCGCATCGAAGGCGGGACCGGCGGGCGGGTGACCGGCCGTTTCACCGTGCCGGATCGCGGCAACGCCACCCCGACACCGGCGCCGTCGCCCCAGCCGTGACGATGGCGGGTTGCCGCCATGCACGAAGCTTGCCAGAATCCCCGCCGTTAACCATCGCCTAACCACTTCATGCGACCAGCCGGGACCAGGATGGACGATACCGCAGCCTTTTCTCCACACGACACGCCGCCCCCGGCCGATGGCCTGGCGCTGGTATCGATCGCCAAGGCCTATGACCGGCGCTCGGTATTGTCGGACGTGTCCCTGTCGGTGGCGCGCGGCGAGGTCGTCGGCCTGCTCGGGCCGAACGGCGCCGGCAAGACCACCTGCTTTTATTCGGTGATGGGGCTGGTACGCCCCGATTCGGGCCGGATCATGCTCGACGGAGAGGATATCACCGGCCTGCCGATGTACCGGCGGGCGATCCTCGGCCTCGGCTATTTGCCACAGGAAACGTCGATCTTCCGCGGCCTGAGCGTCGGCCAGAACATCTCGGCGGTGCTGGAGATGACCGAGCCGGACAAGGCGGTTCGCGCCGAACGGCTGGAGACACTGCTCGCCGAATTTGGGCTGACCCGGCTGCGCGACGCGCCGGCGATGGCGCTGTCCGGCGGCGAGCGGCGACGCTGCGAGATCGCCCGCGCACTGGCCGCCGATCCGTCGATCATGCTGCTCGACGAGCCGTTCGCCGGTATCGACCCGATCTCAATCGCCGACATCCGCGACCTCGTCCGCGACCTGAAGAAGCGCAACATCGGCGTGCTGATCACCGATCACAACGTCCGAGAGACGCTGGATATCGTCGACCGCGCCTGCATCATCTACGATGGGCGGGTGCTGTTCGCCGGCAGTCCGGCGGCGCTGGTCGCCGACGAGAATGTCCGCCGCCTCTACCTCGGCGAAAGCTTCGAGTTGTAGCGGCGATGGCGATCGGCCCGCGCCTCGACCTGCGCCAGAGCCAGTCGCTGGTGATGACGCCGCAGCTCCAGCAGGCGATCAAGCTGCTCGCGCTGTCCAACCTGGAGGTCGAGAGCTTCATCGCCGAGGAACTGGAGCGCAATCCGCTGCTCGACGCCGGGTCGGACGAGCGCGGCGACGCGGCGCCGGAAGGCGACGATGCCGGGGGCGACGACAGCGGCGAGAACGGGGGCGAGAACGGAGGCGAGGCGCCGGAACCGGAAACCGCCGACCGGCTGCTGGAGCGCGGCACCGCCGACAGCGACGCGCCGCTCGATGTCGATTATGGCGCCGAGACATTCCATCACGACAGCCCGGCCGATGCGGCGGCGCCGGGCATGGACGGGGCGCTTGGCCTCGGCGGCGGCAGCGGCACGGGCGGCGACGGCGAGGGGATCGATTTCGACAGCTTCGCGGCGGACGCGCTGTCGCTCCACGACCATCTGCTCGCCCAGGCCGGTACCGCCTTCGCCGCCCCGGACCTGACGATCGCCGGCCACCTGATCGATCAGATCGACGAGGCTGGCTATCTCGACGCCGACCTGCTCGACATGGCGGCCCGACTGGGCGTCCCGCTCGCGCGGATCGAGCGGGTGCTGGCGGTTGTCCAGAGCTTCGACCCCACTGGGGTCGGCGCCCGCTCGCTCGGCGAATGCCTGGCGCTGCAGGCGCGGGAGGTTGACCGCTACGATCCGGCGATGGCGCGGCTGCTCGACAATCTCGACCTGCTCGCCGCCGGACGGATCAACCGGCTGAAGCGAATGTGCGGCGTCGACGACGAGGACATGGCCGACATGATCCGCGAGCTGCGCGGCTATGACCCGAAGCCGGGGCTGCGCTTCGGCGGCGAGCGCAGCCCGGCGGTGACGCCCGACCTGTTCGTCGCCCGACGCGGCGCCGGCTGGGCGATCGAGATCAACGCCGCCACCCTGCCGCGCTTGCTGGTCAACCGCGGCTATTATGTCGAATTGCAGGCCGGCAGCCCGGACAAGGCGGCAAAGACCTGGCTGTCGGAATGCCTGGCCAGCGCCAACTGGCTGGTCCGCGCCCTCGATCAGCGCCAGCGCACGATCGTCAAGGTCGCCAGCGAGATCGTGAAGCAGCAGGAGGCGTTCTTCCTGCACGGCGTCGCCCATCTGCGGCCGCTGACCCTGCGCACGGTGGCGGAGGCGATCGGCATGCACGAATCGACGGTCAGCCGTGTCACCAGCAACAAATATCTGAGCTGCGCGCGCGGGCTGTTCGAACTGAAATATTTCTTCACCAGCGCGATCCAGGCGGCCGACGGCGGCGAATCGGTGTCGGCGGAAGCGGTGAAGAGCGCGATCCGGGCGCTGATCGCGGCGGAGGACCACGACGCCATCCTGTCCGACGATACGCTGGTCGACCTGCTGCGCGAGCGCGGCTTCGACATCGCCCGCCGGACGGTCGCCAAATATCGCGAGGCGATGGGCATCGGATCGTCCGTCCAGCGCCGGCGGCAGAAAGCGCTCGACATGCACGCCGCCTGATCGGCCGGGCGCATTCTCAACATCGCGTTAACCAGTTCGCAACGCCTGCTGCGCATAGCCTCGCGGTCCGTATCAGCGATGGCAGGCGCAATCCCAATGATGAACAGCCGGAACTACTACATATTCAGCCTCGGGCTGGTGCTTGCCGCGTGCGGTGGCGGTGGCGGAGTCAATTCCACTCCGGCGCCGACCCCCAGCCCTTCGCCGAGCCCCTCACCCAGCCCGTCCCCATCGCCGAGCCCATCGCCGTCTCCGACTCCTTCGCCGTCGCCGAGCCCCTCACCGTCCCCAACCCCTTCGCCGTCGCCGAGTCCTTCGCCCAGCCCGACGCCCACCAACACGACGCTCGCACCGCTGTCGGTCAGCGAGACCTTCCAGGCGACCGGCGCGTCGATGAACACGACGGTCGACAAGACCACGGCCGCGGCCAGCGGCATCACCTCCACCGCACGCAATTTCGGCGGCGGCGTATCGCTGGCCTACAATGCGGCGACCGGCGGCTATACAATTACCGACGGCGCGGCGAGCAAGACCTTCCTGCCCGCAGACCGCAGCGCGGCCGACAGCAATGCGACGATCAGCGTCTACACCCGCGCGGACGCCGCCAACCGCAGCGACCAGCTGGTGCTGTTCAACCCGGGCAGCGGCAACACGACGCTGGCGCTGACCTATGTCAGCTACGGCGCGTGGCAGACCATCCTCGACACCGGCGGCGCGCTGAACGTCGATCAGCGCTATTTCCTCTACGGCATCCGCCAAGGCGCCAATCAGCCGAGCACCGGGTCAGCCAGCTACACTACCCAGGTCGACGGGTCGTGGAACACCACCTCCGGCCTCTACGCCCTTGGCGGAACCGCAACGTTCAACGCCGATTTCTCCGCAATGACAGTGTCGACCGATCTCAGCCTGACCGGCACCGACATCCTCGACGGCAGCCGCACCAAGGCGCTCGGCCTGTTCAAGGGGGTCGGCACGATCGCCCAGTTCGGCGGCGGCTTCGGCGGCACCTTCACCCATCAGGGCGCCGATGCCGACGGCAATGTCTATTCGGGCGGGTTCAACGGCGCCTTCTTCGGGCCGACCGGGAGCGAGATGGGCTACACCTACCGCCTGACCGGCGCCAACGGCGCCGCGGTCGGCGCGGTCGTCGGCAAGAAGCAGTAGTAACCGGCCGCGCCATGTTCCGGCTGCTGATCGCCGCCGCGATCGCCCTGTGCGGCGGCGCGGCGACGGCGCAGGCGCCCCCGGCCGACTGCCCGCCGGACCGCGCCTGCGCGACCAACCTGAGCGCCGCGGAGGTCTTCGCCGCCGCCGATCGCTATATCGGCGCCGGCCGGCTTGACGACGCCGAAACCCTGCTGCGCGGCCTGACCGGCGACAGCCAGGCCGACATCCGCGCCGAAGCACGCTTCCGCCTCGCCCGCCTGCGCGAAAGCCGCGGCGACCGCGACGGGGCGATCGCGCTGCTGAAGGCGCTGCTCGACGAAAAGCCCAATGCCCAGCCGGTACGGTTGGAACTGGCGCGGCTGCTCGCCGCCGGTGGCGACGAATCCGGCGCCCGCCGCGAGCTGCGCCGCGCCGGCGCCGCCGGCCTGCCGGAGGACGTCGCCCGCGCCGTCGACCGCTTCGCCGCCGCGCTGCGGTCCAGCCGCCCGTTCGGCGGGTCGTTCGAAATAGCGCTCGCGCCGGACAGCAACATCAACCGCGCCACCGCCCGCGAGACCGTCGACACGGTCATCGCCCCGCTCTACCTGGACGACGACGCCCGCGCCCGCTCCGGCCTCGGCGTCGCGATCGCCGGCCAGGCTTTCGCCCGCGTCGACCTGTCGGATACGGCATCCTGGCTGACCCGGCTGTCGGGCAGCGCCAATCTGTACGGCGCCAGCCGGTTCAACGACATCATCGCCACCGTCGCCACCGGCCCGGAAATCCGCGCCGGGCGCACCCGCTGGCGGCCGGCGGCGATCGCCAGCAAGCGTTGGTTCGGCGGCCGGCTCTATGCCGACAGCTACGGCGTGTCGCTCAACATGCTGAAACCGCTCGATCCGCGCAGCCAAATCGAAGTCGAGGCGACAGCGCTTAAAAGCCGCTACCCGCTGGTTCCGGCGCAGAACGGCACGCTTTACGACCTGAACATCGCCTATGACCGCGCGATCACGCCGCGCTTCAGCACCCGCATCGGCGCGCGATTCGACCGGCAGACGGCGGCGATGCCGGCGCTCGCTTCGACCAGCGGCGCGATCGAGTTGCTCGCGGCGCGCAGCTTCGGCAAGCAGTTGCTGTTCGTGCAAGGCAGCGTCAGCCGGCTGGGCAGCGACGCGCGGCTCGGCCTGTTCCCGAAGACGCGCCGCGATACCCGCTGGGACGTGACGGGCGGCATCGTGCTGCGCCAGCTCAGCTACAAGGGCCTGGCGCCGCTGCTCCGCGTCACCCGGTCGGTCAACGATTCAACCGTCGGCCTCTATGCGTTCAAGCGCACCCGCTTCGAATTCGCGCTATCGCGGGAATTCTAGCGGCGCGGCCCAATCTCACCGCATCGCCGCCCAGTCGATCGGCTGGTGGCGGTCGATCGCTGCGTGGGCCGGCGGCATCGGGTATTTGAGGCCGCTGGCGCAATTGTAGAGGACGGCGCGGTCGGTGCGGGCGATCAGACCGCCATCGATCGCCGCCTCCCACGCCGCCGCCGTCGCCGCCCCTTCCGGGCAGAGCAGGAATCCGCCTTCGCGCGCGACCCGGTCACGGACCTCGATGATCGCATCGTCGTCGACCGCAATCGCGAAGCCCCCCGATTCGCGCACCGCGTTCAGGATCAGGAAATCGCCGATCGCGCCGGGCACGCGGATGCCGGAGGCGACGGTGTGGGCGTCAGTGACCGGCTCGGCATGGTTGGCGCCTGCCTTCCATGCGTTGACGATCGGCGCGCAGCCGCTGGCCTGTACTGCCACCATCCGCGGCCGTTCCGGCCCGATCAGGCCGATCGCCTCCAGCTCGGCGAACGCCTTCCACATGCCGATCAGCCCTGTGCCACCGCCGGTCGGGTAGAAGATCACGTCGGGCACCTGCCAACCAAGCTGCTCGACCAGCTCCAGCCCCATCGTCTTCTTGCCCTCGATCCGGTAGGGCTCCTTCAGCGTCGACAGGTCGAACCAGCCCATCGCCTCCCGGCCTTCGCCGACAATCCTGCCGCAATCGCCGATCAGGCCATTGACTCTCCACACTTTCGCCCCCTGCAGCGCGATCTCGCGGACGTTCACCTCCGGCGTGTCGTCGGGGCAGAAGACATAGGATTCGATGCCGGCCGCCGCGCAATAGGCGGCCATCGCCGCGCCGGCATTGCCGTTGGTCGGCATCGCGATGCGACGGATGCCCAGTTCCTTCGCCATGCTGACCGCCATCACGAGCCCGCGCGCCTTGAACGACCCGGTCGGCAGCCGCCCCTCATCCTTGACGATCGGCGCCGTCGCGCCATGCCGCGCGCCGAGTACCGGCAGCGGCACCAGCGGCGTCGCCACCTCGCCCAGGCTGACGACATTGACGACGTGGCGCACCGGCAGCATCTCGCGCCATTTCCACATGTCCGGCGCCCGTGCCGCCAGCACTTCGCGGCTGAGCGCATCGCGCACCCCGTCCAGGTCGTAGCGGACGAGCAGCGGCTTGCCCGCGCGCGACAGGCCATGGACGGTATCAGCTGGGTAGCGTTCCCCCGTCGCGGCGCATTCGAGATGGCTGACGAAGGTCGGGCGGTCGACGATGTTCGGCTGGGTCATGCCCGGTATGTGCGGCATTCCGGCGCGTGATGCCAGAGGGCACCGCGCGGCTATTCGGCAGCGCGGGCCAGTTCGCGGGCCCGCTGGGCAAGGCGGGCGGCCTCGTCGATCAGCGCGGCGGCGTTATCGCCGCGCTTGCCAACTGCGATGGCCAGGCAGTTGCTCGCCTCCGCCCGCAAGCGGCCGGCCCGTTCGGCCTGGCGGGCGGCCCTGGCCTGCCGGAGGAAATCGGTTACACCCATGCGGCAGAAGCGCGGCCGGCCGCGGAAAGTTCCCCTTTTCGCGCCGAGCCGTAGCGTCCGCCCGCCGCCGTTGCAGCGGCGCTACACGTCGAGATTGGCGACGCTCAGCGCATTCTGCTGGATGAACTCGCGGCGCGGATCGACGACGTCGCCCATCAGCCGGGTGAAGATCTCGTCGGCCAGATCGGCCTGCGCCACCTGCACGCGCAGCAGCGAGCGGTTCTGCGGGTCGAGCGTCGTCTCCCACAGCTGCTCGGAGTTCATTTCGCCCAGCCCCTTGTAGCGCTGGATCGCCAGCCCCTTGCGCCCGGCGGCGAGCACCGCCTCCAGCAACTCGCTCGGCCGGTTGACCGCGGTGCCGCGCGTGTCGACGGCATCCTCCTCCTCCTCCTCGTCGCGCGCCGCCGCTGCCTGCCGGGCAGCGACCAGCCGCGCCGGAGCAGCATAGGCCTGCGCCTGCTCCTGGGTCAGGCCGTGCAGCTTGCGCGCCTCGGCGCTGATCAGGAAGGCGCCGTCGACATGGTGATGATCGGTCACGCCACGCCACAGCCGGGCCAGGTGATAGCCGCCGTCGCTGCCGAGCGAGCCGCTCCAGCGCGCGCCGGGATCGGCCGCGCCCAGCCAGGCAGCGATCCGCTCGACCGCCGCCGTCTTGCCGGCTTCGTCCAGCTCCGGCGCCAGCGCCCCGGTCAGCGCCATCGCCTCGACGATCGCCGGGTCGTAGCGGCGCGGGATATAGCCCATCAGCACCCGCATCCGCCGCGCATGCTCGACCAGTTGGCGCAGGTCGTCGCCGGCGCGCTGACCCTCCGCCCCGTCCAGCACCATCGTCGCCAACCCGGCGTCGATCAGATACTGGTCGAGCGCGCCGTCGTCCTTCAGATAGACTTCGGACCGGCCGCGCGTCGCCTTGTACAGCGGCGGCTGGGCGATGAACAAATGGCCGCGGTGGATGATCTCCGGCATCTGCCGGTAGAAAAAGGTCAGCAGCAGCGTGCGGATATGGGCGCCGTCGACGTCGGCGTCGGTCATGATGACGATCTTGTGGTAGCGCAGCTTGTCGATGTTGAAATCGTCGCGGCCGATGCCGGTGCCGAGCGCCTGGATCAGCGTGCCGACCTCCTTCGACGACAGCATCCGGTCGAAGCGGGCGCGCTCGACGTTCAGGATCTTGCCCTTCAGCGGCAGGATCGCCTGATAATGCCGGTCGCGGCCCTGCTTGGCGGAGCCGCCGGCGGAATCGCCCTCGACCAGGAACAGTTCGGACTTGGCGGGATCGCGCTCCTGGCAATCGGCCAGCTTGCCGGGGAGCGAGGCGATGTCCATCGCCCCCTTGCGCCGGGTCAGCTCGCGCGCCTTCTTCGCCGCCTCGCGCGCCGCCGCCGCATCGATCACCTTCTGGACGATCGAGCGCGCGTCGGCCGGGTTTTCTTCCAGCCACTCGGCCATCTTGTCCGACATCAGCGCCTCAAGCGGCTGGCGGACCTCCGACGAGACCAGCTTGTCCTTGGTCTGCGAAGAGAATTTCGGGTCAGGCAGCTTGACTGAGACGATCGCCGTCAGCCCTTCGCGCATGTCGTCGCCGGTCAGGCTGACCTTCTCCTTCTTCAGCAGGCCGGATTTGTCGGCATAGCCGTTGAGCGTGCGGGTCAGCGCGGCGCGGAACGCCGCCATGTGGGTACCGCCGTCGCGCTGGGGGATGTTGTTGGTGAAGGCGAGGACGTTCTCGTAATAGCTGTCGTTCCATTCGAGCGCGACCTCGATGCCGATCGAATCGCGCTGGCCGTGGACGGTAATAGGCTCCGGGAACAGCGGCGTCTTGTTGCGGTCGAGGAACTTGACGAACGCGGCGATGCCACCCTCGTAATGCAGCTCGCGCGACACGGGCTCCTCGCCGCGCGCATCGGTCAGCCGCAGCCGGACGCCGGAATTGAGGAAGGCCAATTCGCGGAAGCGATGCTCGAGCTGCTCGAAGTCGAAGGTGACGATCTTGAACGTCTCCGGCGACGGCAGGAAGGTGACGCGGGTGCCGCGCTTGTCGCCGGCCGGGCCGACGACCTTCAGCGGCGCAACCGCTTCGCCATGCTCGAAGCGCATGAAATGCTCTTCGCCGCCGCGCCAGATGGTCAGCTCCAGGAACTCGCTGAGCGCATTGACCACCGACACCCCGACGCCGTGCAGCCCGCCCGACACCTTGTAGGCGTTGTCGTCAACGCTGTTCTCGAACTTCCCGCCGGCGTGGAGTTGGGTCATGATGACCTCGGCCGCCGAAACGCCTTCCTCCGGGTGGATGCCGGTCGGGATGCCGCGGCCGTTATCCTCCACCGACACCGATCCGTCCGGGTTCAGCTGGATCTGGATCAGGTCGCAATAGCCGGCCAGCGCCTCGTCGATCGCGTTGTCCGACACCTCGAACACCATGTGGTGGAGGCCGGAACCGTCATCGGTGTCGCCGATGTACATGCCGGGCCGCTTACGAACCGCGTCCAGCCCCTTGAGCACCTTGATGGATGCGGCGCCGTAGCCGCTTGTGTCGGGAGATGTTGCCATGCACAGTATATAGCGATCACGCGCGGAAAGCCCAATCAAAAGTGGGCTCGCCAAGGCTTGCCAAGCCACGTATCGCGGTCCAGAGCGGGGGACAACAGGGGTCTGGGGACACAATTTGCTGCTGTCGCGCAATTATCCGGCCGCGCCCGCGCTCGCCCCCTATTTGCGGCGCCTCTATGTATTCGAGGCGGACCTGCCACACGACATGACTGTCGTCGACCGACTGCTCGCCGAAACCGCCTTTATTCGCATATTGTTAAGGGGTGAATGGCTGGGCGAGGTCGCACCGGGCGAATGGCGCGGCGCCGGGCCGGTGGTGCTGTTCGGATCTAATTTCCGCCCGTTCGCCGTCAAGGTCACCGGCCCGTTCCGGGTGATCGGCGTGTCGATCCACCCCAGCGCGTGGCGGACGTTGTTCGGCTGCTCCGCCAGCAACTTCGCCGATCGGATGTGCCCGCTGCAAGAGGTGTGGGGCGACGATGCCGATGCCATGCTGGACGGCGTGCGACGGGCGAGCGACGATACCGGCGTCGTCGCAGCGATCGAGGCGGTGGTCAGCCGCCGGATCGACCGCGCCGAATATCCGACCGACCCGCAGATGCTTCGCTTCGAATATATCGCGCGCAACGACAGCACGATCCGCGTCGTCGACGCGGCGGAGCGCCTGGGCCTGTCCGTCCGCCAGATGGAGCGCCAGTGTCGCGCCGCCTTCGGCCATTCGCCGAAGGCCGTCCTGCGCCGCAGCCGCGCCCTCGACATGGCAATGGCGATGCGCGGATTCAGCAAGTTCAGCGCCGACGAGCTGGCGGCGCTCAATTATTTCGACCAGTCGCACCTGAACCGCGAGTTCCGCCACTTCTTCGGCATGACTCCAGGCACCTTCGCCACCGCGCCGACCCCGCTGTTCACCGCCGGTCTCAAGCTGCGCGCCGAGGGGCTGTACTAGAGTCTGTCCGTTTTAGGCGGCACCAGCCCGCTCCCCCACCCGGCCTCCCAACGGCAGTATCATGTGGGAGGCCGGGTGGGGGAGCGGGCTGGTGTCGATTCCGCTTCAAGCGGACAGACTCTAGGTCCCGTTCGCAACCGGCAGGATGCACGACGCCGCCCCGAACCGGCGTCAGGTACACCCCGTCCGAAGCCGGGCGGTCTGGTGAGCAGCGTTCAGCGGCTCGACGCGATTTCCAGGCTCGACTGGATATGCGGCGCCGAAACGGGCGCCGATGGTCGATAATCCGACGACCCAGCAGCGGGACGACGAGCATCCTTCCCGCCTGACGCTGCCAGCGCCCTGCGCCTGCGGGCGTGGGGTGCTGCTACGAGCACCGCTTTTACCGCACCGGCGGCTTACGGTCCGCTTATGGGGCGCGCACAGGGGGCTGCGGGCGCTTTTCGCATCCGCACTAACCGATAGTATTTGCTTGGGAAAATTGGCGCGCCCGGAACGATTCGAACGTCCGACCCTCAGATTCGTAGTCTGATGCTCTATCCAGCTGAGCTACGGGCGCGCGTGGAGGCGGTCACATAGGCGGGTCGGCGCAAGCGCGCAAGCCCGTTGCGGCACTTTCCGCCACCGCCTACAGCACCGGCATGACGACGCGCTTTCCGGTCGCGGCATCAGCCGCTTTCGTCCTGCTCGGCGGCTGCGTCGACGGGGCGGGGCAGTCGCCGTCGCTGGCACCGCGCGCGATCGAGCGGATGCGCTTCGATCCACCCGCCCAGCCGGAAGCGCCGGCGCCGCTGCCACCCGACAGCGGACTGCAGGTGCGGATCGACGGTTTTTCTGCTGCGCTCGACGCCGCCGACCGGGGCTTTACCACCGCGCTGCCCGCCGCGCGCCGCGCCGCGGCAGCGGCCGGCGCCGCCGGCAGCGAAAGCTGGATCGCCGCCCAGCAGCAGACCACTGCCGTCGAGGCACTGGCCGGTCAGGCGTCGGCGGTACTCGCCGACATCGATTCACTCTATCTCGACCGCGCCAACGCGGCGGCGGGCGGCGGCGATCCGGCCGGGCTGGACAGCCTGCGCGCCTTGCGCGCCCGCGCCGACGCCCTCGTTACCGCCCAGCGCCAGGCGGCAGACGGACTGAAATCCCGGCTCGATCGGTGAATTCTGCGTTGGGCGGCGGTGCCGCTCCACGCCCCTAGAAACGCACCGCCATCGCGACCCCGCCGCTCTTGCTGTCGCCCCAGGGGACGATGCGCACGCGATCGTCGCGGCGGCGGGTGATCAGGAAGCCGGCGGCTTCGCCGATCGCCGCGCCGGCGACCGCATCGTACCAGTGGTGCTTGTCCGCCTTGACCCGGCTGACGCCGACGAACGCCGCGACGATCTGCGCCGGCAGGCCCGCCTGCCAGCCATAGCGATTGTGCAGCGTCGCGGCGGCGGCAAACGCCATGGATGTGTGGCCGGACGGGAAGCTCTTGCGGTCGCTGCGGTCAGGTCGCCATTCGGGAAAGGCTTCCTTCAGGCCATAGGTGACCAGCGCCGTCGCGCCGATGCTGCCGCCGGCCTGCAACGCGCCGTTCCGGTCGCCCTGCACCGCCGGCGCGCCGAGCGCGACGACGACCAGCGCGTCGCGGGCGATCGACCCGGCGTCGTCCCAGCCCTTGGCCCCGGCCCATGCCGGGGCGGCACCCGCCAGCGCGGCGGCCAGCACCGCCGTCGCCGCCAGCCGCCGGGCGTCCACCGGCTATTGCGCCGGCTTGCGGAATTTCAGGGTCATGCGGTCGCTCTCGCCGATCGCCGCATATTTGGCCCGGTCGGTATCGCCCAGCCGGAAGGTCGGCGGCAGCGTCCACACCCCCTTCTCGTAATCATGGGTATCCTTCGGGTTGGCGTTGACGTCCGACGCGCCGGCATATTCGAAACCGGCCGCCTCGGCGATGCGGCGCACCGTCGACACCTTCAGATAGCCGCTGCTCTGCTCGCGCGCGCCGTCCGCATCCTCGGGCAGCCGGTGCTCGACGATGCCCAGCGTGCCGCCGGGCTTCAGCATGCGGAACGCGCTAGCGAACACGTCCTTTTCCGCTCCTTTGCCGCCCATCACCCAGTTGTGGATGTTGCGGAAGGTCAGCACCGCGTCGACGCTGTCGTCCGGCACGTCGTCCGCGCCGGCGGGAAAGCCCGCGAAGCGCACTTTCGCCAGAACCGGGTCGGCGGCGAGCCGCGCCTGCAGCGCGTCGCGCCCGGCGCTGGGCGCCGCGGAGGCATAGAGCGTGCCGGCCTCCAGATAGCGGCCGAGGATGACGGTGTACCAGCCGCCGCCGGGGATCAGCTCGACCACCGTATCGGTCGGCTTCACGCCGAAGAAGGTCAGCGTCTCGGTCGGGTGGCGGTACTGGTCGCGCGCCCTGTCGGCGGCGCTGCGACCGGGATCGGCCACCGCCTTCATCAGCGCCGGGTCGTGGGCGGCATGATTGGCATGATCGGCCTGGGCCAGCGCGGCTGAACCGGCGGTGCCCGTCAGGGTGAGCGCGATGCTCGCGGCAATGAAACTGCGCATTGTCGTCATCCTCCGGCTGTCGTCGAATATGCGGGATCGCCCGTCGGCCTCGGTCCCGCCCCTGGTCACGGGGTAGTCCCGCCGGCGCCGCCGCCCATGCTGCCCGGCACCGCGCCGACGCGGCCGATATTGCCGAACAGATCCTGGAAGAAGCCGCGCTTGCGGCCCAGCGTCGGCGTCGTCTTGCCGAACGGCTTGATCGACGCGATCTGGTCCAGCCCGGTCTTTTCGACCTTGGCGACGTTGCCGGCCTTGTCGAAGCTGACATGCAGCACTTCCTGCGCGGTCGGCCGTGGCTGGGAAAAGGCGAGCTGACGGGTATCGCGCGAGAAATAATACCAGTCGTTGTCGGTGAACTGCCCGGCGAAGGTCGGCCGGCCAAGCGTCTTGTCGACCGACTCCTTGTTGTCGATGCCGGGCTGCACGGTCGAAACCAGCGTCTGGTCGAAGAAATAGCCCTGATGCCCGCGAATCTGCGCCGCGCAGCCGCCCAGCGTGCCCGCCGCCAGCAGCAGCACGGCCAGGGGGGCTGCCCGTCGGGTCATCGAAACCATGCCTGTCTCCACCTCACACGCGGGCTGTTGCATCCTGCGCCCGCAACCTCAATATGCGCGGACGCGCGCTCTCACAAGAGCGCCGCCCAGCCGGAGCCGCCGTCCTTGCCGATTCTCGACCGCCTGTTTCGCCGCCGCGACGACCGCTCGGCGCTGGTCCCTCTCTACCATAACATCGTCACCGCCGCGCGCCAGCCCCACTGGTACCGCGAAGGCGCGGTGCCGGACACGATAGACGGCCGCTTCGACACGCTGTCGACCCTGCTCGCGCTGGTCCTGCTGCGGCTAGAGGACGACCCGGCGGCGCGGGCGGAAACGGCTCGGCTGACCGAATTGTTCGTCGCCGACATGGACGGGCAGTTGCGTGAGATCGGTATCGGCGACCTCGTCGTCGGCAAGCATGTCGGCAAGATGATGGGCGCCCTCGGCGGCCGGCTCGGCGCGCTGCGCGACGGCCTGGCGCCAGACGGCGCCTTCGCCGACGCGCTGGTTCGCAACCTGTGGCGGGGCGCACCGCCGCCGCCCGCCGCGCTCGCCGTGGTCGAGAGGCGGCTGCGCGCCTTTTCCGCCGCGCTCGCCGCGGCGGACACGCAGGCCCTGCTCGCCGGGAAGCTGCCAACGCCGTGACCACGCCGGAATTCTCCCGCCCGCTCACGCTCGACACGATCGGCGACGCACCACGCACGGTGACGGTCGAAGCCGACGAAGCCGAACGCGCGGCGCTCGCCGCCCGCTTCGGCCTCGCCGGGATCGCGCGGCTGGCGGCGCGCGCCGCCGTGTCCCGCCGGTCCGGCTTCCCCTATGCCGAAGGGACGGTCAGCGCCGCCGTCACCCAGAACTGCATCGTCACCGGCGATCCGCTGCCGGTAACGGTCGAGGAGCCGTTTGCCCTGCGCTTCCTGCCGGCGGACATGGCAAGCGAGGCGGAGGTGGAGCTGGACGCCGCTGCCTGCGACACGATGTTCCATACCGGCGGCGCGATCGATCTGGGCGAGGCAGCGGCGGAGACGCTGGCGCTGGCGCTGGACCCGTTCCCGCGCGGCCCCGGCGCCGACGTCGCGCTGAAAGCCGCCGGGGTGATCGGCGAGGACGCCTACGCCCCGCTCAACGCCTTCGCCGCGCTGAAAGGGCTGAAGCAGGGATAGCGCACCGCCCCCCCGTCATTGCGAGCGCAGCGAAGCAATCCACACCCGCCCCCATCACCGCCGCCCCGCGCTACCCCGCGACCAGGTCGTTCAGCCCGATGATCGGCAGCAGGATCGCCAACACCATCAGCAGCACGACGCCGCCCATCAGCAGCAGCACCGCCGGCTCGACCAGCGCGACGATCGTCGCGACCAGCGCGTCCAGTTCGCGTTCCAGTTCGGCGGCGGCGCGGCCCAGCGCCTCGCCAAGCTGGCCGCTATTCTCGCCGCTGGCGACGATCGCGACCAGCATCGGCGGAAAGGCGTCGGCCTCGCTCATCGCCCGCGACAGGCTCGACCCTTCCGTCACCCGCTGCGCCACCGCCAGCGCCTGGGCGCGGATGAAATGGTTCGGCGTCACCGCCGCCGCAGCCGCCAGCGCGTCGACCGGCGGCACCGCGCTTTGCACCAGTGTCGCCAGCGTGCCGCCGAACCGCGCCGCGTTCATCTGCCGACTGAGCCGCCGGAACGGCTTGCGCGTCGCCAGCGCCCGGTGCAGCCGCAGCCGGTTGTCCGGCACCCGCAGCCACCGCGCCCAGAAGAACCCGGCGACGAGCAGCGCCAGCAGCAGGTACAACCCGTAATTCTGCAAGCCGGAACTGAGCGCGATCAGCAGCCGGGTCAGCAGCGGCAATTCCGCCCCGCGCGACACGAACACTCGGACGATGTCGGGCACGACATACAGCATCAGCAGCACGACCATGCCGAGCGCGACGCTGGCGAGCAGCGCCGGGTAGAGCAGCGCCAGCTGCACCTTCTGTTGGGTGCGGTGCCGCCGCTCGACGAAATCGGCGAGATGGGCCAGCACGTCGGACAGCCGGCCCGATTGCTCGCCGGCGGCGATCGAGGCGCGGTAATATTCGGGGAAGGCGGCCGGGTGGTCGCCCAGCGCCTGCGCGAATGTCCGCCCCTCCAGGATCGCGCCGCGCACATTGACCAGCAGCGTCCCGACCGCAGCGCTTTCCGCCTGCCCGGCGACCAGCGCCAGCGCCTCCTCGATCCGGACGCTGCTGCCGATCAGGGTCGACAGTTGCCGCGTCGCCGTCGCCAGCGCGCGCGGCCCGATCCGCTTGCGCGAAAACAGCGCCAGCCCGGGCGCCGCCGCGCCCGCCTCCCGCGTCGGCGCGATCGCGGTCGGCAGCAGCGCGCGCTCGCGCAGCGCCCGCCGCGCGCCCGATTCGCTCGCCGCCTCGATCACCCCCTTGCTGGCCTTGCCCTGCGCGTCGACCGCCCGATACAGAAAGGCCGGCATCAGCCCCGCCCCCGCCCGGCCCGCCAGCGCGCCCCGCATCCGGCCATCCCGGGCGCAGTCGAGGGGCGCACAGACCCACGGCCCCCCAGCACCAACCCACCCTCAAACCGTCCATCCCGAGCGTAGTCGAGGGACGCACGCACCCGCGCGGAATCCGTCCCTCGACTACGCCCGGGATGGACGGAGGAGGTTCCCGAAACGCAAGCTCCCCGGGCCTCGGCCGCGCGTGGGACGGACAGGGCCGCGCAAGGCACCGCGCCGGCCATCACCCCTCGTCCCGCACCACGCGCGCCACTTCCTCGGCGGTGGTCAGTCCGGCGCGCAACTTCTCCACCCCGTCGTCAAGCAGGCTCGGCGAATGGCGCCGCGCCGCCGCCGTCAGTTCCGCTTCCGCCGCGCCGTCATGGATCAGCGCGGCAAAGGCGTCGTCCACCGCGACCACTTCATAAATCGCGGTGCGCCCGCGATAGCCCTCATTGTGGCAGGCGGCGCAGCCGGTTGCCCGCCACAGCGGCTCGCCCGGCGCGATCGCCCCGCCGGTCAGCACGCGGTCCGCCTCGCTCGCGGTGTCGGCCGCCCGGCACTCCGTGCACAACCGCCTTACCAGCCGCTGGGCGATCAGCCCGACGACCATCGGCGCCAGCAGGTAACGCTCCACCCCCATGTCGATCAGCCGGGTGATGCTACCCACCGCGCTGTTGGTGTGGAGGGTGGACAGCACGAAATGCCCGGTCATCGACGATCGCACCGCCGTTTCCGCCGTCTCCTGGTCGCGGATCTCGCCGACCATGATGACGTCCGGGTCCTGGCGCAGGATCGCGCGCAGCCCGCGCGCGAAGCTCATGCCGGTGCGGGTGTTGACCTGGGTCTGGCTGATGCCGGGCAGCTCATATTCGATCGGGTCCTCGACCGTCATGATGCTGCGCTTGCGGTTGTTCAGCCGGTTGAGTGCGGCATAAAGCGTCGTCGTCTTGCCCGATCCGGTCGGCCCGGTGACCAGCAGGATGCCGTTCGGCCGCTCCAGCAGTCGGGCGAACAGCGCTTCGTCGCGGGCGCTCATCCCCAGATTCTGCAAGTCGTGATGCACCGCATCGCGGTCGAGCAGGCGCATCACCACCCGCTCACCATGCTGGGTCGGCAGGGTGGAGACGCGCACGTCGATCTCGTGCCCGCCGACGCGCAGGGTGACGCGGCCGTCCTGCGGCACCCGCTTTTCGGCGATGTCGAGCCGCGCCATTACCTTGATGCGGCTGACCAGCAGCGGCGCCAGCGCCCGCTTCGGCTCGATCATGTCGCGCAGCACGCCGTCGATGCGGAAGCGGACGACGACGCGCTTCTCCTGCGTTTCGATATGGATGTCGGACGCGCCCTCGCGGCTCGCCTCCAGCAGCAGCGCGTTGATCAGCCGGACGACCGGCGAATCGTCGCGCTGGTCGAGCAGATCGTCGACCGTCGCCGCGCTCTCCGCCAGCGCCGCCAGGTCGGTGTCGAGCGCTGCGGCAAAGCCGGCGGCGGCGTTGGCGCTGTCCTGATAGGCATCGCGCAACGCCGCGTCGAACGCCGCCTCGTCGAGCGGCACGAAGCGGATCGCCGGGCCGAACAGCCGCTGCACCTCCAGCCGCGCGGCAAGCGGTGCGTCGGCCAGATGCGCGCATTCGGCGCCGCCGTCGCGGACGATGACGCCATGCCGCCGGGCATAGCCATAGGGCAGGGCGGCCGCGCTCACCGGAACACCAGCGTGACGGAGACCATGCCCGCCGCCGCGCCGCGCGCGATCCGCGTTTCGGCGACGGCCACGCCGGCCTGCGCGTCGAGCGCCGCCAGCCACTGCATCACCGCCGGGAACGGCGCCGCCTCCACGATCGCGCGGGTCCGCGCCCCGTCCGCTTCCGAGCGGGCGATGGTCACGCCGGCCTGCGCGGCGGCGGTCTGGACGATCGTCGCCGGGGGGCCGGACAATTGCGCCGGCCCCTGTCCCGCCGCCGGCGCACTCCGCAGCCGCGCGTTCAGCCGCTCCAGCGTCGCGATCTCGGTCCGCGTCTCGGCGCGCGCGGTGAATAGCGGCTTGACGATGCCCAGCCACAGCATGGTCGCGGCCAGCAAGCCGCCGAGCACGCCGAGCAGCAGCCGCTCGCGCGGTTCGCGGTCCCGCCACCAGGCCCGCACCGCGCTCATCGCCCGCTCCCCGCGCCGTCGGCGCGCAGCGTCACCGTCGCCAGCATCCGACCGCCCTCCTGGGTGACGCCGCCGGGCGCCGCCTTCAACCCGGCGTCGGCCAGCGCGGCGCTGACCGCCGCCAGCTTCGCCGGGTCGCCGGCGGCAACGCCCAGCGCCACCGTGCCCGCCGCCTCGTCGAGCACCGCCGTCTCGATCGTCGCCGCATCCTTTACCGGTGCCAGCGCCTGCCCGAGCCGCGCGAACAGCGGCAGCGCCCGGCCCGGCGCCTTGTTGCCGCCGGCGGGAAGCAGCGCGCTCGCCTGGGCGATCAGGTCGTCGGCCGGCGCCGCGCCTGGCGCCCGCGCCTGGATCAGCCCCGCTGTTTCCGCCCGCGCCGCCGCCGCCGTCCGCTTAAGCGCGATCAGGTCGGCGCCAGCGATCAGCAGGTGGGCGGCGGCGCCGACGCCAACGATGATCGCCAGCCGCCGCGCCCAGCCGGGCAGGCCGGTCCGCGTCACCGCATAAGCCCCCTGCCGCAGGTCGAGTGCCGGCGCGGCCACCCCGGTGTCCGCACCCACCCGGTCGATCCCCGGCTGCCCGGCCGCCTGCCAGGCCGCGTCGAACCCCGCCTCCGCCAATGCGAAGCCCCCGCCGTCGGCGGTGCGGACCAGCACCCGTCCGCCCGCCGCCGCCACCGTCCAGCGCCCCTCGCCCGGCACCGGCAGGGTCAGCGCGTCGGGCACGAAGGCGGCGTTGCTCAGCCCGGCGGCGTCCGTCTGTGCCAGCCAGTCGCACATCACCGCGTGGCGCACCACCCCGGCCAGCCAGCGCCCGTCGCCCACCGCATCGCCCAATGCGACGTGGACGGCGTCGATCGGTTCGGCGATCTGCTCCTCCAGCGCGAAGGGCAACGCCGCCAGCCGCTTCGCCCGGCTCGGCAGCGGCAGCGGGACCAGGCTCAGCAGCACCTGCTCGGTCGGCACCAGCACTGTCGCCGAACTGTCATAATGCGGGTCTACGGCCACCGCGCGCCCCGCCTCCAGCCGCCACAAACCGCCACGCGGCCCGGCATCCGGCGGGGCCAGGGGCGGCGCGGGTGCCGGGATCGGGCGCGCTGGCGTTTGCATGCGGAGGCTCTATACAGAAGGCCATGACGGTGTTGCCAGAGTTTCTTTGTGACAGTTCCGTGTCAGACCCACGGAAATCCGCCACAAATCCGCCTGTCCGCGCGCCGGAGGTGGCGGCCGCCGAACGCGGTCTGACCTTGGTCGAGATGATCGTCGTGCTGGCGATCATCGCGCTGGTCGCGGCGCTGATCGTCCCCAACGTCATCGGCCGGCCGGATCAGGCGCGAGTGACGGTCGCCAATACCGATCTCAAAACGATCTCGGCGGCGCTGAAGATGTACCGGCTCGACACCGGCGGCTATCCGACGACGCAGCAGGGCCTCGCTGCGCTGGCCAAACAGCCGCAGGGCGCCGACGCGCCGGCCAACTGGAACCCGGAAGGCTATCTGGCCGACGTGCCGGTCGATCCGTGGAACCGGCCGTATCTCTACAAGAGCCCCGGCGATTCGGGCGCTGGCTTCGAACTCGGCTCGCTTGGCCGCGACGGCAAGCCGGGCGGCGAGGACGTCGACGCCGACCTCGGGGTGATCGGCTGACCGATGCGCCCCGCCCCTGCCGAGCGTGGCCTGACCCTGGTCGAAATGCTGGTGGTGCTGGCGATTATCGGCATAGCGTCGGGCATCGCCGTGCTCGGCTTCGGCAGCGGGCGCGGCGTCAACGTCCAGGCGGAGGCGCGGACGCTGGCCGCCCGCCTGTCGCTCGCCGCCGATATCGAGATGGTGCAGGATCGCCGGCTGCTGATCGCGTGGGACGATCGCGGCTACAGCTTCCTCGGCTGGAATCCGAATACCCGCCGCTGGCTGCCCGAAACCGGCAACAGCCTCGCCGGCCGGCACATAATGCCGCAGGGTTTCCGCTTCGCCGTCGACGGCGCCTCGCCGGCGCCGCTCGCCAGCGACGGCACCGGCCGGGGCATCGTCGCGCGGATCAGCGACGGCGGGCAGGCGTGGCAGGTGCTGTTCGACGGCTTCGTCGCCGTCGCGGTGCCGGCACCGGTAGAAGCGGCGGCGGCCACGACATGACCGAACGGGGCTTCTCGCTGATCGAAACGCTGGTCGCGCTGCTCGTCCTCGGTGTCGCCAGCGTCGGGCTGATCCGCGCGACCGAAGGCCATGTCGACGCGACACGCGGGCTGGAGGATCGGGCGATCGCCGGCTGGGTCGCGGAGAACCGGCTGGCCGAACTGGCGCTGCCCGTCGCCCCGCCGGCCGATCCGGTGACGATGATGGACCGGCGCTGGTCCGTCGCGGTAAGCGAACGTCCGACCGCCGACCCCGCGCTCCACGCCGTCACCGTCGCGGTCACGCCGGAAGGGGGCAAGGCGCCGCTTGCGACGCTCGACGGCTTCGTCGATCGCGGGGAAGCGCAATGAGCGTCACGCTCACCTCCCGCTGGATCGGCCGCGCGCTCGACATCCTCGCGATCCTCGTCGTTGTCTCGGTCGCGCTCGCGCTCGCCGCGCTGACCTGGCGGCTGACGCTGGGGGCCAGCGCACCGGCGACCATCGCCACGCCGCCGCCCCCCGCCCCGGCGGCGGTCGACGTCGCGCCGCTCCTCGCGCTCGCCCCGTTCGGCAACCCGGCCGGCGGCGGCACGGCGGCACCGCCGACCACCCTGCCGCTGGTGCTGAAGGCGCTGTTCTACGCGCCGCCACCGGCCCCCTCCGCCGCGCTGATCGCCGCCGGCGGCAAGCCACCGCTGCGCGTTGTCGCCGGCGACGCGGTCGACGGCGCGACCGTCGCCGCGATCGCCGCCGATCATGTCGAGCTGACCGTCGGCGGCCAGCATCAGGCGCTCTATTTCCCCGGCCGGATGAAAAGCCTGCTCGCCGCCAGCGGCACCGCCCCGGCCGCCACCCCGCCATCGCCACCACCCACGCCCGCCCCGATGCCCACCGCCATGCCAACGGCGGCGGCGCCATCGCCAGCGCCCGTTCTTGACTCGCCGCCCGCCCCGCCTGCAAACCGCGCCGAGGCGGGCACGGAACCGCCCCGGCCCCACCCGGATTCGCGTTGAGGGGAAGCATGTTCACCCGTTCCGGCCTCCTGACCACGGCGCTGGCCGTCGCGCTGGCGCTGCCCGCCCCGCTGCTCGCCCAGGCCGGGGGCGACGCCGCGTCCGGCGATGTCGTCGTCAACATGCGCGACATCGACATCGCCGACGTCGCCGAGCAGATCTCGCGGATCACCGGCCGCACCCTGATCCTCGATCCGCAGGTGCGCGGCACCGTCAACGTCTCGTCGGCGACGCCGCTCAGCCCGGAAGGGGTGTGGGACCTGTTCCAGTCGGTGTTGCGCGCCCAGGGCTTCGCGGCGATCCGCAGCGGCCGGGTCTGGCGGATCGTCGGCCAGGCCAACGCCGCGCGCGACGGCGGCATCGGCACGCACGGGCGCGGGGCGGAGGTCGTCACCCGGCTGATCCGCCTGCACAGCCTTGCCCCCGATCAGGCGGTCAGGGTGTTCAAGCCGCTGGTCGCCCAGTTCGGCAGCGTCGAGGCGCTGACCTCGCCCAACGCCATCGTCGTCACCGACTATGCCGACAATGTCCGCCGCATCCAGGGGCTGGCCGCCGCGCTCGACGGCGGCGCCGGCGCGGAGTTTCAGGCGATCACCCTGAAATACGGCACGGCGGAGGATGTCGCCAACGCGATCCGCGCCGTGCTCGGCGACGGCGGCCAGGCCGGCGGACCGCGCATCGCCGCCGACCCCCGCTCCAACATCGTGCTGATCCGGGGGGAGGCGAGCGCGATGCGCGAGGCGCGGCGGATCGCCTCCGCGCTCGACCAGCCAGGCGGCGCCGCGCCGACCACCCGCGTCTTCCGCCTCGCCAACAGCGACGCCGAATCGCTGACCGAGGTGTTGCGCGGCCTGCTCGGAGAGGGGGCGACGGCGACCAATCCGGTCGCCCGCGCGCTGACCGGTGGGCGCACGGCGCGCAGCCTTGGCGCCGGCCGCACCGGCACCGGGTCCGCCGCGTCCACGACCCCGTCGAGCGCCAGCCTGGCGAGCAGCATTGCCAGCGGGGCGCCGCCCGCCGCCGCCGATCCGGCCAAGCCGACACCGGAAGGCTTCGCGACGCCGGATCTGGCGATCCAGCCGGCGCCGGAACTGAACGCCATCGTTGTGCGCGGCACCCCATCGGCCATCGCCCAGCTCGAACCGATCATCACCGAGCTGGACGTCCGCCGCCCGCAGGTGATGATCGAGGCGGCGATCGTCGAGATCAACAGCGACGATGCCGAGCAGCTCGGCGTCCAGCTCGGCCTCGGCAGCGCCGCGCCGCCGGGCATCGGGTCCGGCGCCGCCACCAATTTCTCCAGCCTCGACGTGCCCTATCGGACACTGCTGTCGGCGCTCGGCTCACCGGCAGCCGCCGGCATCGGCAACGGCCTCAACATCAATGTCGGCAACAGCGATTTCCGCCTGCTGGTCCAGGCGCTCGGCACCTCGACCCGCGCCAATCTCCTGTCGACGCCCAGCCTGACCGTGCTCGACAACGAACCGGCGGAAATCGTCGTCGGCCAGAATGTGCCGTTCCGCACCGGCAGCTTCGGGACCGACGGCAACAGCGTCAACCCGTTCACCACCATCGAGCGGCAAGATGTCGGCATCACCCTGCGCGTCGTGCCGCGCGTCAATTCCGGCGATGTCGTGAAGCTGGAGGTCAGCCAGGAAGTGTCGGCGCTGACCAATGCGGTCACCGGCGCCGCCGATCTCGTCACCAACCGGCGCAGCATCCAGACGACGGTGCTCGCCGACAATGGCGAGACGATCGTGCTCGGCGGGCTGATCAGCGACGACAGGATGCGGGTGAACAGCAAGGTGCCGCTGCTCGGCGACGTGCCGCTGCTCGGCGAACTGTTCAAGGCGCGCAAGGAGAGCCAGGCGAAGAAGACGCTGTTCGTGTTCCTGCGCCCGACGATCCTGCGCGACACCGCCGCCGCCGTCGCCGCCACCCGCGCCAAATACGGCCGGCTCCAGGGTGAGGAGGCGAACCTGTCGCGCACCCGCAGCCTGCTGCTCAGCCCACCGCCGCCGCGGCTGACCGTCGAGATCGACGGGTTGTACTGAGCCCGCCGCGCACGATTCGGCCGCCACCGTATCCGCCCGTCATCCGGGATTCGAGACTGCCTTTCCGGCGCGCAGGGCTGCGCATGCACGGATTCCGGAGGGCTTCCGGGCGGCGTGCAGATACATGACATTTTCATATTGTTTTTCATGAATTGAGCGGTCATAACATCGGCGGGGCCGCTGCTGCGGGCGCGGCGGCGGCCACCGCGAGACGAGGCAGGCGCCCATGTCGCCGTAAAGCGTGTTCCGATGGGGCCGGGGCATGAAAGCAATGACATAGCAGAATGCAGGTCCATTCCCTCGGCCTTTCGAAAGGATCGCCCGGACGTACCGGGATTGGGGGAAGGGCTGTTGCAGAAAGGTCGATTTATTTTAAACCTATAGCAATTCCGGCACCAGATCGGATTGCTCAAGCAAGAAGGGGATCTGACATGCGCCTATCCATTCTCCTTTCGGCGGCGGCATGCCTGGCACTGGTCGCCGGGGTGCCGGCGGCCGCCGAACGCGTCGTGCAGCCGGGCCAGCCGCCGCAACCGACGCCGCGCACCGCCAAGACGACGATCATCCACGCCGGCAAGCTGATGACCGAGCCTGGCAAGCCGGTTCTCAACCAGGCCACGCTGGTGACCGACGGCGGCAAGATCCGCTCCGTCCACCAGGGCTTCGTCGACGCGGCGGCGCTCGGCCTGCCGGCCGACACGGAGGTCGTCGACCTTTCGAATAAATTCGTCCTGCCCGGCTTCATGGACCTGCACGTCCACATCACCGGCAGCGGGCTGGTCGGGCGGATGTCCGGGCTGAACATGCGGCAGGAAAACGCGTTCTTCGCCCTCAACGGCGCGACCAACGCGATGACGACGCTGCAGGCCGGCTTCACCACGATCCGCGATCTCGGCGCAACCAACGAGGCGATCTTCTCGCTGCGCGATGCGATCAACCTCGGCATCGTGCCGGGGCCGAAGATCGTCGCGGCGGGCGAAGGGCTGAGCCCGACCAACGGCCATGGCGACGCCCATAACCTGAAGCGCGCCTTCCTCGACGCATCGCCCCGCGACAGCGTCTGCGACGGGCCGGAGGATTGCCGCCGCGTCGCCCGCCAGCAGATCAAGTTCGGCGCCGACGTGCTGAAGGTCCACGTCACCGGCGGCGTGCTCGACCCGTCCGACGCCGGCACCGAACAGCAGTTCACCGACGCCGAGCTGAAGGCGATCGTCGAGGCCGGCCATTCGATGGGCCGCAAGGTCACCACCCACGCGCACGGCAAGGGCGGCATCGATGCGGCGGTCCGCGCCGGCTATGATTCGATCGAGCACGGCATGTGGGCGGACGAGGAAAGCCTGAAGCTGATGAAGGAGCGCGGGACCTATCTGATCCCGACGGTCTGGCCGATCAGCTATGTCGGCACCACGCCAGAAGCGGTGGCGAAGGGGCCTATGGCCAATATCAACCCCACTTCGCTGGCCAAGCTGTTCAAGCTCGGCGACCAGCCGAAGAAACTGGTTCGCATGGCGATCAAGATCGGCACGCCGATCGCGCTCGGCACCGATTGCGGTATCGCCCCGCACGGCACCAACGCGCAGGAAATGGTCGAGTATGTCGATGCCGGGATGAGCACGGTCGAGGCGCTGAAGACCGGCACGGTCAACGCCGCCGACGCCGCCGGGCTGAAGGATCGCGGCCGGCTCGACCCCGGTCTTGCCGCCGACGTGATCGCCCTCGACGGCGATCCGGTCGCCGACATCAATCAGGTAATGAACGTCAATTTCGTGATGCGTGACGGCATCGTCTTCAGGCGTGACGGACAGGAGATGCGCAAATGAGCTGGAAGGGAACTGTTCTTCGTCGTCTCGCGGTCTGCGCGAGCCTGCTGCCGCTGGCGTTCGCCGCACCGGCGATGGCCGAGGATTTCGTCATCGAGAACGTGACGCTCGTCGACGGTACCGGCCAACCGAACCAGGCCAAGATGTCGATCGGCGTCGACAAGGGGCGGATTAGCTTCATCGCGCCGACGGCCGCGGCGCCGCGCGTCTCCGGCCGCCGCATCGACGGCAGTGGCAAATACCTGATGCCGGGGCTGATGGATGTCCACATCCACCTGAAGGGTGCGCGCGGCGGCGACGGCCGGCGCATGGTCGGCGTCGATCCGAAGAATCCGACCGCGCCGGCTCTGCCCGCGGCAAGCCCCGACGCCAAGGCTGCACACGAGGCAGGCGTACAGGCGCTCGCCAGCTATCTCTATTCCGGCGTCACCACCGTCTATGACGCCGGCAACGTGCCCGAACACATCTTCGGCCTGCGCGCCGAGGAGCGCGCCGGCAAGATCCTGGCGCCGCGCATCCTCGCGACCGGCTATGTCGCCACCTACCCGGGTAGCCATGGCGACAGCGGCGGCATGGCGATCGACAACTGGACGGAGGACAAGCCGAAGCTCGTCAAATATCTGGAGGAGCAGAAGCCCGACATCCTGAAGCTGACGCTGGAGGAGCATGGCTGGGGCACGCGGCCGCTGATCCCGCTGCTGCCGCTCGACCTGATGCAGGAGATCATCCTCGAAACCAACCGCCACGGCATCCGGACCACCGCGCACACCTCAAGCGAGTTGCGCGCGACCGAAGCGATCTTCGCCGGCATCGACAGCCTCGCCCACCCGGTGATCCAGTCGCCGATCACGGCCGAGTTCGCCAAGCTGATGGGCGCCAAGAAAATGCCGATGGCGACGACACTGACCATCGGCGAGGGCTATAGCCGCCTCGTCGAGCACCCCGAATATCTCGACCAGCCGCTTTACCAAGCGTCGTACAGCAAAGCGGAGATCGACGAGCTGCGCAACAAGACGCTGCCGGCGTGGAAGGAGCGTGGCTGGACCTGGTGGATGAAGCTGATGACCCCGATCGCGCAGGAGAACATGCGCCAGATCGACGCGGCCGGCGGCATCATCGCCATCGCCACCGACCAGACGCTCGGGCCGGCCGTTCACAGGGAGATGGAACTGCTCCAGGCGGCGGGCGTGCCGGCGGCGAAGATCGTCCGCATCGCGACGCTGAACGGCGCCCGTCACCTCGGCAAGGAAGATGAGCTGGGCTCGATCGAGCCGGGCAAGCTGGCGGACATGGTGCTGCTCGACGCCGACCCGACGGCCGACATCGACAACGCCAAGAAGATCGTCTGGGTGATGAAGAATGGCGCGCTGATCGACGAGGACAAGCTGCCGCTCGCCGGCGGCCCCCGTCCGTTGCGCCGCGCGGTCCGCTGACCGGCGTGGGGCCGTGCCCGGCGATCGGCACGGCCCCGCCACCCGCCGCCGGCGGGACGGACAAAAGCCCTTGCTTTCGTTCGCGGAAGGCGTATACATGATTTTACATATAGTTTATACACATGAATTTACATGTGTGCGGCGTTGGGGCCGCGTCTTGCGGCAACAGGCCCATGACAAGGGATGGCGCTTCATGAGTTTGAGCAGCGACTAAAGTACCGGCGTTTCCGGAGGGTACGAGGGCTTTTGCTGGACTGCCAGAAGGCGACAGCGGGGCCGCTCACCCAAAGACAGCCGGGGCCAGAAGCCAAAAGACGGCCGGCCCCGGCACACCGGCCACATCGGCCGAAATGGCGCGCCCGCACGGGCGCGTGTGACCTTATGCGAAGGGGGGTTAAGCCATGAAAAACAATACCCGCATCAACATCCGCACTCGTTTCCTGACCACCGCCGCCTCGACCCTGCTGGTCGCCGGCCTGACCACACCGGTCTATGCCCAGTCGGGCAGCGACACGAGCAGCCAGCCGGACGAGCCGGTGATCGTCGTGACCGGATCGCGCATCGCCAGCGCGGCGCTGACCGCGCCCAATCCGATCTCGCAGGTTTCGTCGGAGGAATTCACGCTGAGCAGCTCGGCAACGGTCGAGAACGTGCTCAACACGCTGCCGCAGGTGGTGCCCGGCGAATCCGGCTTCACCAACAACGAGAGCAGCGGCGTCGCGACGGTCAACCTGCGCGGCCTGGGTGAGCAGCGCAACCTGATCCTGGTCAACGGCCGCCGCTACATCTTCTTCGACGCGCGCCAGGTCACCGACCTCAACACTATCCCGACCGCGCTGGTCGACCGGGTGGAACTGGTCACCGGCGGCTCGTCGGCGGTCTATGGCTCCGACGCGATCTCGGGCGTCGTCAACTTCGTGCTCAAGGAGAATTTCCAGGGGCTGGAAGCAACGGCGCAATACGACATCACCGGCCATGGCGACGGCGCAAAGCTGAACCTCGACGCCATCGTTGGCGGCAACTTCGCGGACGATCGCGGCAACGCCACCCTCTACGTCAACTATTTCAAGCGCGACGCGACGATGGCCGACGCACGCGCCCGCTCGACCTGCTTCCTGGAAGACACGGTGGTCGCCGGCACGCCGGCGCTCCAGTGCGGCGGCAGCGCCGGCATCCCCAACGGCCGCTTCGCCGGCCTGCCGCTCGGCGCCCAGCTCGCGGCGCGGCCGCAGGTTGGGGCGGCGCTCGACGCGCTCGGCCTGACCGGCATCGACGCCAACGGCTTCAAGCTGGATGACACCGGCTTGGTGCCGTCACGCTTCGTCGTCCCCGGCGATCGCTACAACTTCAACCCGGACAACTACCTCCAGCTGCCGCAGGAACGCCGGATCATCGGCGGTATGGCCAACTACAACATCACCGATTCGGTGCAGGCCTACATCGAGGGCATCTACACCAACAACATCGTCGAAACGCAGTTTGCGGCGACGCCGGTCAGCGGCAGCTACCGCTTCCAGGTCAACAGCCCGTTCCTGACGCCGGGCCTGCAGAACCTGCTGCGCGCGCTCGACGATACCGAAACCAGCGCTGCTACCCGCGGCGACGGCTTCACGACGCTCAGCATCGGCCGGCGCATCTCGGAAGGGCGCGTCCGTTCCTCGCAGTTCGAACGCAATGCCTGGCGCATCGTCACCGGCCTGCGCGGCGACATCGGCTCGGCCAGCGACTCGTTCCTGACCAATCTGAAATTCGACGCCTATTACTCCTACGCCCGCACCCGCAACGTCACCAATTCGGAAGGCGTGATCCTGCAGGCGGGCTTCACCCAGGGCGTCACCACCGTGTTCCGCGATCCGACGACCGGGGCGACCAGCCCGTTCCCGTTCGCCGGCGTCGCCGGCGGCGGCGATCTGGTCTGCGAAAACCCGGCGAACGGCTGCGTCCCGCTCAACATCTTCGGCCCGAACATCTCCGAGGCGGGGATCAACTTCATCACCGGCCGCACCATCAGCAGCCAGGAAGCGAAGATGCAGGTCGCGACCGGCGTCATCACCGGCAACCTGTTCGAGCTTCCGGCCGGGCCGGTCGGCTTCGCGGCGGGCGTCGAATGGCGCGACGTTTCGGCCTTCTTCATCCCGCCGCAGGGCGGCGTTGGTGATACCGGCCAGATTTCCGGCGGCGGCTACAGCGTCAAGGAGATCTTCGGCGAAGTCCGCGTGCCGGTATTCAGCGGCTTCGAACTGAACGGCGCGTTCCGCTACTCTGACTACTCGCTCGGCAATGTCGGCGGCGTGTGGACCTACGGCGGCGGCGCCACCTGGCAGATCATCCCCGAACTGATGGTCCGCGGCCAGTATCAGCGCGCCGTCCGCGCGCCGAGCGTCGACGAGCTGTATCGGGCGCAGTCCGGCATCTCGGAAGCGGCGACTGATCCGTGCGCGCTGCCGACGGCGGCGACCAACGCGACGATCCAGGCGCTATGCGTCGCCACCGGCGTGCCGTCCGCGGCGGTCGGCAACAGCGGCATCCAGCCCAGCTTCCAGCTGCGCGGCATCGTCGGCGGCAACCCGGATCTGGAAGAAGAGACCACCGACACCTTCACCCTGGGTGCGGTGTTCCGGCCGACCTCGCGGATGAGCTTCACGGTCGATTATTACAATATCTCGATCAAGGACGCGATCTTCCGCGCACCGCTGAACAGCGTTCTCGACCTGTGCTACAACGTGTTCCAGGACGTGAACAGCTTCTACTGCCAGTCGGTCGCCCGCCTGCCGGACGGCACGATCAGCAACCCCGGCGGGGTCAGCGCGCCGTTCGACAATATCGGCTCGATCAAGACCGACGGTGTCGACGTCTCGGCAGCCTACACGTTCGACGTCAGCTCGCTGCTCGGCGGCGACAGCAAGTTCAGCATCGCCGGCTCGATCAACTGGATGAACAAGTTCGACCTGAACCCGGTCGCGGCGATTTCCGGCCTGGTCAACGCCTGCCAGGGCGCGTTCGGCCTGACCTGCGGCGAGCCGCTGCCGGAGTGGAAGGGCACCGCCCGCGCCACGCTGAACGTCGACGATCTCACCGCCAGCATCCGCTACCGCTATCAGGGCAAGGTGACGGACGACCGGGTGACACGCGGCCTGCTGACGGCCAGCCAGCTCGCCGTGCCGGTCATCAAGCCGGAACATTATTTCGACTTGTCGCTCAGCTACGACATCAAGCCGCTCACCCTGTTCGGCGGTGTCGTCAACATCTTCAACAACAAGCAGCCGCTGATCGGCAGCTCGCAGGAACAGCTCAACACCTTCCCGAGCACCTACGATCCGCTGGGCGTCCGCTTCTACTTCGGGGCTACGCTGAAGCTCTAATCCGGCGTGCGGCGCCGCCGCCGGCGCCGCTCTTCCCTCGCCGGCGATCGGGATGCCGGGCGGTCCACGGACCGCCCGGCATTTCCTTTTTCGGGGAAAGCCGACACCGCCGGCACCTGGCCGGCTACCTCCGCTCCGGCACCACGTCGAAGGCAATGGTGGTGCGGTGGGCGTCGTCGTCGAACGGCACCGTCCCATGGTAGAAATAGGACGGGAACAGCACCAGCTTGCCCACCGCCGGGCGGATCGCCCGCGCCACGCGCTCGCGCGAACCGAGCGCCAGCGCTGTCTCGCCGAACTTGATCCAGCCCTGTTCGCCGTCGCCGCGCGCCACCGCCGGCGGCAGGCCGACATAGTAGCAGGAACTGATCCACCCTTCGGAATGGACATGGTTGAGGTGGAAACCCTGCCGCCGCAGCCGGACCGACCATGATCCGGCAAAACGGAACCCGGCTGCCTTGCGGCGCAGGAACGGGTGGTCGGCATCGTCGGGCAACGCGGCGATATAGGCGGCGACGGCCTGTTCGATCATCCCCTTCACCGCCCGGATCTCCGGCGCCGGCTGGTCGAACAGCTCGCCCATCGTCTGGGTGCCTTGGCGCAGCGTCTGCTCAAGCGGATACTCGCTGGTCACATGCAGCTTGACCAGCGCCGCCTCCAGCCGCCGGTTGAACGCCGCCACCCCGCCCCACTCGGCCGGCGGCTCCAGCGTCCGTTCGGCGATCAGCCGGTCGTAGTCGTCGAGCGCGGCGGCGCGCGGGTCGCCCAGAAAGCGCCAGGCCAGCGCCTGGAACGCGATCGCCTGCTGGTCGTCGGGGTGGCGCTCGATCACCGGCTCCAGCGCCGCCAGCGCCTCGTCATAGCGTTCGCGCACGAGCAGCGTCCGCACCATGTCCAGCCGGGCACCCTTCCCTTCCGGCGCGGCGGCGATCGCGGCGGCAAAGGCGCCCAGCGCCCGATCATGCTCGCCCGCCGCCGCCAGTGCCTGGCCCAGCCGCTCGTGGATCTCGCCACCGCCGACCCCACGCGCCAGCGCCGCCTCCAGCATCTGCGCCGCCTCGCCGGTCCGCCCCCCCAGGCTCAGACGGTTGGCGAGGTCGGCGAGCAGCCCGGCGTCGTTCGGGTCGTGCTGCAGCACCCGGGCGTAGCTGGCCAAATAGCGCGCATGGTTGCCGGTCTGCCAGTAGAGGCGATTGAGCGAATCATGGCTGTCGCGATCGCCGGGGTTCAGCGCCACCGCCTGCTCGTAGCAGGCCGCCGCCGCGTCCAGCCGGCCGAGGTCGTAATGGCAATGGCCGAGGTTATAGTGGATCGCGGCGGTATTCGGGCTGGCTGCGGCACATTGTTCCAGGATCGCCACTGCCTCCGCCGCCCGCCCGGCCAGCCGAAGCGCGATCGCGTAATTATGCAGTGTCGGCACATGCCCGGGCCGGATCGCCAGCGCCTTGTCGAATGCCTCCAGTGCCGCCGGTAACCGGCCCAGCGCGCGCAACGCCCGGCCCAGCGCCGACCACGCCTTGGCGCTCCGCCCGTCGGCTTGCGTCGCCTCCTCCAGCACACCGCGCGCCGCATCCGCATCGTCCGCCGCCAGATGGGCAAGGCCGAGGTTGGTCAGCGCCTCGCCAAAGCCCGGCCGCCGCCGCACCGCCTCGCGATAGGTGGCGATTGCCTCATCCGTCCGGCCCAGATCGCGCAGCGTGTTGCCCAGTGTGTTGAGCACGTCCGGCTGGTCCGGCCGCACCGCCAGCGCCCGGCGGAAATAGGCGGCCGCCGCCGCGTTATCCTTGCGCCCGCGCGCGATCATGCCGAGCAGTTGTAGCGCATCTGGCCGATCCGGCGCCGCCGCCAGAATCTGGTGGAGCGCCCGCTCGGCGGCGGCGGTCTGCCCGGCGCGTGCCAGCGCCAGCGCCTGCTGCACGGCGCCTTCGCTCATCGCCATTCCCTTCCTCCGGCCCGCTCGGCCTTCTGCCATACGCGGCGGGCCAACCCAAGGAAATCCGGCCTAGAGTCAGTCCGCTTGAAGCGGAATCGGCACCGGCCGCCTGAAGCAGACAAACTCTAGCGCGCCGCCTGCTGCCAGGCCGCCACCTTGGCCCGCGTATCCGCCAGCATCCGGTCGAGCGCGGCGCGATCGTAGACGGCGCCGCGCAGGATGACGGTGTCGATCGCCCGCGTCGCCTCTATGTCGTCCAGCGGATTGCGGTCGAGCAGCACCAGGTCGGCGGCCTTGCCGGGGGCGACCGCGCCATAACGGTCGAGCGTCCTGAACCATGCCGGCCCGGCCCGCGTCGCCGCCACCAGCGCCTGCGCCGGGCTCAACCCCTTGGCGACGAACAGCCGCAATTCGTCGTGCAGGCCGATGCCGGGATAGTTGAAGCTGTTGAGGAAGCCGGCATCGGTCCCGGCCATGATCGGCACGCCGGCTTCAACCAGCATCGGCAGCACCGCCGCCATGCGCTCGAAATGGGCGTGGCGCGCTGCAACAGCTGCGGCATCCGCCTGCGCCGCCCGCTCGATCCGCCACTGGTAGGTCGCGCGCAGCCCCGGCCCGATATAGGCCAGATAGGGGTCGTCGGCATGGGTGTCGCTGTCCAGCCACGCCAAAATCCGGCTGCCGTTCAGCGTCGGCGTCACCGCAACGCCCTGCGCCGCGAACCGGCGATAGGCGGCCATCGCCGTCGCCGTGTCGAACCCGGTATCGATCCGCCGGCTCGCCTCGGTCCGGTCGATCCGCCCGGCGGCGAAGGCGGCGGCAATCGCCGCCTCGTCCTTCACCCCGGCCTTGAACGCATAGTCGAGATGCTCGATCGAGCTCAGCCCGGCGTCGGTCGCCTGCGCCACGGTCAGCGCCATCGGGATATGGCCCGACGTCCGCAGGCCCAGCGCCTTCGCCCGCGCCACCGCGTACAGGAACAGCCGCGGCTCCAGCGTGCTGTCGGTGATCTTGACGAAATCGACGCCCAGCGCCTTCAGCCGGATAAGCGCCGCATCGACATCGGCTTCCGATCCGACCTCGATCGTGCCCTTCCAGACCGGCTTGATCCCCTCGATCTTCGGCCCGGAACTGAGCAGGGTCGGGCCGAACAGCGAACCCTCGGCAATCTCCCGCCGCCACGCCAGCACCGCCTCCGGCAGGTCGCCCGATGCATCGCGCACGGTGGTAATGCCGTGCGCGACATAGAGCGGCAGCAGCGCCTTGTTCTCCTCAATCAGTGCCGGCCCGCCGCCGAAATGGACATGCATGTCCCATAGCCCGGGAATCAGGAAGCGCCCGGCGCCATCCACCGTCCGCCCGGCCCGCCAGGCGCGTGCCACCGCCACATCCGGCCCGACCGCGACGATCGTGCCGCCTCGCACCACCACCGCCTGATCCGCCGCCACCGCCGCCTTCTCGACGTCGACGATGGCGGCATGCCGCACGATCACATCCCCTTGCTGCACCGCCGCCACCGCCCCGGCCCCCGCCAGCACGAGCAGAGCAGCAACGGCGACGTGGAACAGTTTCAGCATAGTGGGGCATCCGCGATCAGGAATGACTGCCCGCCGGCCTATCACCCTGTCCCCGGCGCCGCAATTTCGCGCGGGACCGGGCCGGATCGGAAAAACGCCGGTGAAAAAGATTCGGTCGACGATCCTATTCCACCGTCCGCACCACCCGCCGGTCGCCCCGGCGGAAGGTGGCGCGGCTTGGCGTCAGCGCGATCAGGCGCCAGCCGTCGACCCGGTCGCCGACCTTCAGCGTCCGTGTCCGCCCGCTGCCGATCCTGACCATCGCCCGCCCAGCGCGCGGGAAACGGCCGACGATACCGGCCAGGTCCGGCCCGTCATCGGTCTGCGCCGTCGCCTCCGCCGCGGGCGGGCGGGTATTGCCGAACGGGTGGCGCGTCGCCAGCCGGTCGAGCGGCACCGCGTCGGCGACCAGCATCGGCGCCGGGCGCGGCGGGGGCGCGGCGGGTGGCGGCGTTCCGCCGACGCGCAGCAGCCACAGCGGCACCGCCAGCGCGGCAAACGCGGCGGCGCCGACGATCAGGCCCGGCGTCCGGTCGGCTGGCACCGGCCGCTTCATCGCGGCTGCCACAGGGCGAGCAGCGTACCGTCCAGCCGCACCCCGCCCTCCGCCTCGTCGCGGCTGAGCGTAAAGCCGGCGAAGCGCACGCCCGGCCGCGCCGCCTCGATCCGCGCGACGAAGCGCAGCAGCGCGTCGCCGTCGCCATGCGCGCGCAGCGCCAGCCGGATCAGCACCGGGTCGCCGACGACCGGCGCCGCCGCGACTCCATCGACGGCGATGCCGCGCGCCGCCGCCCGCAGCTCGGCGGTCAGCGCCGCGATCGCCGCCGCCCGATCGCCCTCATGCCGGGTCACCGCCGCCGGCCAGCGCATCATTGGCGTCGTTCCCGCCTCCGCCCGCGCCTCCAGCAGCGCACGGTGGGCGCGCAGGCCGCGCAGTTCGGCCAGACCGGCGCGGGCATGGCGCCCGGCCAGCGCCACCGCCGCACCCCACGCCGCCAGCAGCAGCGCGAGCAGGATCAGCGCGCGGTTCACGGCCGCGCCTCGAACCGGCTGCGGATGCCGCGATCGGTCACCGGCCACTGCCCGGTGCGGCGGAACCCGGGGAGAGAAACGCGGTCCGGGTCGGCGGCGTCGATCTCGATCGTCACCAGCCCGCTGTCGTCGCGGCGGATGGCGTGGAGCGCGCCGCCCGCCGGCAACACGGCGATCGCCTCGGCGGCAAGCGCGCTCAGCGTCGGCCGGGCCAGCGCCGGGCGCAGCCGCTCGGCCAGCGCCCGCTGCACCTCGGCCCGCTGCGCCGCGCCGTTGTCGACCGCCGCGATCGCCCGCCGCTCGTTGGCGGCGAGGAGCCCGGCGGCGAGCGCCGTCGTCAGCGGTATGGTCAGGATCAGGCCGAGCGCGCCGAGCAGCGCCACTACCGTCCGCCGCGCCGCCGGGGTGGAGCCGCTGCCCCCCTCGACCAGCACGAAGCGCTCATCGCCAGCGCGGGCAACGACCGCCGGGCCGCCGATCCGGGTCGATGTGCGCCGTGCCGCCGCGATCGCCGTCTTGCGCGCCATCGCCACCCGCACCTGCCGCCGGCCGCCGGCGCCGGTGGTGACATGGGCGGTCCAGCGCAGCTGTTCCGGCAGGATCGGCGCCGTCGCCGCGACGATCGCCGCCACGCGGGCACCGGCCGGCAACGGCGCGGTCACGACATGGACGTCGCCCGGGGCCAGCTCCACTTCCTCCGGCTTGCGTTCGCCCTTCGGTGTCAGCCGCCCGGCCAGGGCGTCGACCCACCAGGCCCACATTCAGCCGCGCACCAGCAACGCGACCGCGCCGGCGAAACCGGCAATGCCCGCCGCCTGCGCCCAGCCGCCCCAGCGCGCGATCGCCGCCGCCCGGTCCGGCCCGGCAATGCCCAGCCCATAGCGGATCGCCCGCGCGGCCAGGCCGCCGGTCGCCGCCGTCGCCGCCGCCA
>NZ_SPHY01000015.1 GCF_004796535.1 Sphingomonas flavalba
GGCCGTCTCAAGGACTGGCGCCGCGTCGCCACGCGCTACGACCGGTGCCCGCAGGCCTTCTTCTCCGCCATCGCACTCGCAGCAACCGTCATCTTCTGGCTCTGATCAATGGGTCCTGACCCTAGCGATTTTCCGCATCAGCCGGCACCAAACCCGGTTCAGCGACACTGTTCCAGGGCGCCTTGACAAGCACGCCGCCCTCCGCCCATAGGCGCGCCTCATTCTGTCGACCGTGCTGCCGTAGCTCAGTGGTAGAGCGCATCCTTGGTAAGGCTGAGGTCGTGAGTTCAATCCTCACCGGCAGCACCATTTTTCGAAGTAAGTTCAAGGGGTTACCACCGCCAATTTGGCGGAAGGTCCCCCGAAATGCCTCTGCGGAATCACTGCGGAATCACCGCGACGGAAGTTCTGGGGCGCGCCGGGGTACAATTTCCTTTTCAGTGATGCCTTGGGGAGACGCGAATGTTGCTAATTCGGCGGACACGGCCCGCCGAATCGCTCAGCGAACGGCGCCGCAGACGGTCACGCCAACTGGGGCGGACGTTGCTGCTTCAACTCAGCGTCAAATCGTCGCGCATAAACGAAGGCGATTTCCTCGGCGGGAATTTCATCGCCGCCACTCCATACGGCAGCGCCGGAAGGCGGGGACAGCGGCGGGCTGAAGGTGCCTCAAACCGAAGAGCCGAACTATTGGGAGTTTGCATATTTCGCCGCTGCGTCGGCATGACCTTCAGACCGCGGACATCGACGTCCTGTCGCGGTCGATGCGGCGAACGCTGCTGTTCCGCGCGATCGCAGCGTTCGTTTTCAACATCGGCGTCATCGCTTTCGCGATCAATGTCATGTGCAGTAGCTGATCGGGCCACTCCAAAAGAGAAGCTTTGTGCGGCACAACGTATCGCCCTGCTGCCAATTAGGCCGGCAGCCGATGCGATTTCACCATGTCCATTTATGATTGCGTCATTCCGAATTCCATTATCAGGCAGCGAGCTGATGTTCGGGATCGTCGAAGCGCCTCAACCCGGCGCGCACTTCGGCTTCGAGAGGATGCGGGACGCCTTGCCATCGCCCCCAGTCGAATATCGCGGCAAGCACCGAGAGTTGCACCATCGAGTCCGGATATTCGCTCGCCGTAAGGGGAGGACATAACGATGGCCGTAATGGCGAATGGTCGCTTCGGGGGCCTGTCGAGATCGATCAGGGTCTTTTCGGCGCGCGATCCAATCGGGCATTCGATCGCCCATGTCCGCGTCAGACCGTCGCCTCGGTGAAGGTGGTCGTTTCCGGTCCAGCCAGACCGTTCTTCTTGTATTCAGCGACCAGCTCTTCCTTGCGGGCACGGAGCTGGTCGCCGAGCGTATCCATGTCGAGTCCGGCATGACGGGCCTGGCTGAACATGCCTTCCATGCGCTGCTCTTCTTCCTGGACATGGTGCTCGATCTGCTCGGACAGCACCTTGACCTTGGCGTCATAGAATTCGTCGCTCGGCGTACCGGCCTCGATCTCGGCGATGAGCACCTTGGCGCCGTCATGCTCGACATAGGCTTCCTTGAGCAGATCTTCCTCGACCTTGCCCTCGCAGGCCGGATAGAAGATCCCCTCCTCGATCTTCGCGTGGACGGTGAGTTCCTGACAGATCGTCAGCGCGATCTTCTGCTTGCGGCCGTCGCCGCTCGCCTTCTCGAATTGCTCGAATAACCCCTCGACCTTGCGGTGATCGGATTTCAGAAGGGCGATCGCGTCTTGCTTGTCGGCCATGTCAACTCTCCTCGATCGAGCCTGAACCTTCCGGGAAGCCGGTTCGTTCCGATCGCGGCACTGTTGCGAGTCGTTAGCGGCGCCGGAGAAACGCATGTCCGACCATTTCTCCCAGCTCCCCCGTCGCGTGGACGTCTAGATGGGAACGGCCGCAACCTGGATCGCCCCCGTCGCGACGATGATCGCGGCGATGATGACCGCCGCCAACCTCGGCGTGCGCATCACCGGCTGGGGCTTCGTCGTCTTTGCCATCGGATCGGTCTGCTGGTCGATCGTCGGGATCGTCTCTCACCAGCCCCATCTGCTGGTGGCCAATGCGTTTCTGACCCTTGTGAACCTGATCGGCATCTGGCGCTGGCTCGGACGCCAGGCGCAGTATGAGAAGGGCGGCCGAAAGGCGGCCGCCAAAAGCATTAACGCCGCCGGTCCGGACTTGCTGCCGGTAGGCCAGCTCGCAGGAGCGAAGCTGATCGGGCGCGATGGGGAAGCGATCGGTGAAGTGATCGATGCGATGATGTCGAGGGACGGTCGCCTGACCTATCTGGTCGTCAGCGAAGGTGGTCTCGGCGGCGTCGGCGAGCGATTGCACGCCATCGACGTCAACGAAGTATCGTTCGAGGAAGCCGGGGTCGCCTGCGGTTTCGACGAACATGCGCTGTCGAGGCGGCAGCAGCTCACCTCCGATACCTGGCCGACCCGTACTAGGCTCGGCCGGGCGGCTGGCCAGGGCCCACCCATCGGCAAAGCATGATGTCGATCAGTCAGATATATCTCCCGACGCAGGAACAGGGGTCTCTGCTGCTTTGTTTATACCAGACCCTCGAGGAGCAATTCCCATGTTCATGCATAACAAGACGCTGCAATATACCGTGCGCGTCGCCGATCCGAACCCGGCGCTCGCGTCGCTGATCCTCGAGCAGTTCGGCGGCGCCGACGGCGAGCTGGCCGCCGCGATGCGCTATTTCACGCAAGGGCTGGCCGAGGAGGATGCCGGGCGCAAGGATATGCTGCTCGACATCGCGACCGAGGAATTGAGCCACCTCGAAATCGTCGGCTCGATCGTCGCGATGCTCAACAAGGGCGCCAAGGCGCAGCTTGCCGAGGCGGCGATGGAAGAGGCCGAGCTTTACATTTCGATGACCGCTGGCGGCAACAGCCATACCCAATCGCTGCTGTTCGGCGGCGGTCCGTCGCTCACCAATTCGTCGGGCGTGCCGTTCAGCGGCGCCTATGTCGACAGCCGCGGTGATCCCAGCGCCGATCTGCGGTCGAACATCGCGGCGGAAGGGCGGGCCAAGATCATCTACGAGCGCCTGATCAATATCACCGACGATCCCGGCCTCAAGGATGCGCTGGGCTTCCTGATGACGCGCGAGGTCGCGCACCAGAAGAGCTTCGAGAAGGCGCTCTATTCGATCAACGACAATTTCCCGACCGGCAAGCTGCCCGGTCTTGCGCCGTTTGCGAGCCTGTACGTCAACACCTCGCAAGGCGACGGCGATGTCGACGGCCCATGGAACAGCGGCGAGCAATGGGACCGCATCGACGATGTCGCGGCGGCCATTCCGCTTGATGGCGGCAATGGCCTCGCGACGGTCAAGCTGGGCAAGGACGACAAGGCGGTCGTCGCTGCGCTGGCGGCACGCACAGCCTCCGACGCTTCGGCCAATCCGACCACCGGCGCGGACCTGGGCGCGGGCCCCGGCGCCGGCCGAATGTCGGACGAAGACATGGGCGGTGCGAAAGACATGCCGGAAGCCGCTGCGATGGCCGATGCCGAGACGGACCATGGTTAAGCGATCAGGTGCGAGCGCCTGGAGCGCGCTTGCCTTGGACAGTTGGGCGCTGGGTTGGGAAGCGTCGACCGTCATCGGACTGCGCATGGCGAAAATCGGCCGTGGTGACGGCAGTGCGCTTGGGGAGGCATCGCTCATGGTATCCGAGAAGGTGTCGGCCGCGATCGAGTTGAACGCGGCACTACTGCGCAGGACTGCCGGGATGACGCCGCTGGCCGGTGCCCAGCACGCCGTTGGGCTGTATCGTAGAAAAGTGCGAGCAAACCGTCGACGTCTCGGCTTGCCCGTCGAGGGCAGACGATGAAAGAAAGCCGCGCCGAACGAGCATAACGGCTGCGGACGGATCGATTCGAAACCGTCGCCTGCATCGCCTTGCTCCTAATTTCTAACCTATGTCGCTCGCGCGGCACGACAATGGGATATAAAGTGGATCGCGGGCAACGCTTGACCGACGCGGTTTCGGAAGAAGGTCGCTATCGGCTGCTAGTCGACGCGATCAGCGATTATGCGATCTACATGCTCGATCCCGACGGCATCGTGACCAACTGGAACGCGGGCGCGCAGCGCTTCAAGGGCTATGCGGCCGAGGAGATCGTCGGGCAGCATTTCTCGCGCTTCCATACGCCGGAGGACCAGCGCGCCGGGGTGCCGGAACGCGCGCTGGCGACAGCGCAGCGCGAGGGCAAGTTCGAGCGCGAAGGATGGCGGGTCCGCAAGGATGGCGAACGCTTCTGGGCGCATGTCATCATCGACCCGGTTTGGGGAAGGGACGGCGAGCTGGTCGGCTTCGCCCAGATCACGCGGGACCTGACGGAGCGGCAGGCGGCCGCGGAAATCCTTCGTCAAAGTGAGGAGCAGTTCCGGCTGCTCGTCCAGAGCGTCACCGATTATGCGATCTATCGGCTCGATCCCCAGGGCAATGTCGCCAGCTGGAACGCGGGCGCGGAGCGGATCAAGGGCTATTCGCCGGCCGAGATCATCGGCTCGCATTTCTCGCGCTTCTATACCGAGGAAGACCGCGCCGCGGGCGAACCGGCCCGAGCCCTGGGCATTGCGCGCGAGCAAGGGCGCTTCTCGGCGGAAGGCTGGCGCGTCCGCAAGGACGGAAGCCGGTTCCGCGCCAGCGTGGTGATCGATTCCATCCTGGACGAGAAAGGGCAGTTGCAAGGCTTCGCCAAGATCACCCGCGACGTGACCGAACGCGAAGAGACGCAGCACAAGCTCGATATCGCGCGCGAGGCGCTGTTCCAGTCACAGAAGATGGAAGCGATCGGGCAGCTCACCGGCGGGGTGGCGCACGATTTCAACAATCTTCTCATGGCCATTCTCAGCAGCCTGTCGCTGCTTGAAAAGCAGCTGCCGGACAATGCTTCCGCCCGGCGATTGATCGGCAATGCCCGGCAAGGCGCCGAACGCGGTGCCGCGCTCACGCAGCGGATGCTGGCCTTCGCCCGGCGCCAGCACCTCAATCCGGAACCGGTCGACGTGCCGCAGCTGGTTCGCGGGATGAGGGATTTGCTGCAACGCACGCTCGGCCCGTCGCACCCGATCCGACTCCAGTTTCCGCTGTCCTTGCCCCATGTGCTCGCCGATGCCAATCAGCTCGAAATGGCGCTGCTCAATCTGGCGGTGAATGCCCGCGATGCGATGCCGGAAGGCGGCCCGATCTCGATCGCGGCGGACGAGGGATCGGTCGAGGATGGCGAGGTCGATGGGCTCGGCGGTGGCCGGTATGTCAAGCTCGCCGTCATCGATACCGGCAGCGGCATGGACGCAGCTACCCTGGCGCGCGCGACCGAGCCCTTTTTCACGACCAAAGGGGTGGGCAAGGGCACGGGTCTCGGCCTGTCGATGATCCACGGGCTCGCCGACCAGATGAAGGGCGCGCTGGTGCTGCGAAGCGTGGTCGGGGAAGGCACGACGGCCGAGCTCTGGCTGCCGGTCACGGAGGTGCGCGAAACCGCTGAAGCCGAGACCGGGCAAGCTGCGCCGGCCGCCATTCCGCCGCAACGTCAGCTACGCATCATGACCGTGGACGATGACGCCCTCGTGCTCATGAACACGGCTGCCCTGCTGGAGGACCTTGGCCATATCGTGACCGAAGCCGGTTCGGCCCACGAAGCGATGGCCCGTCTTGACGAGGGCGTGACAATCGACTTGCTCATCACCGACCAGGCAATGCCGGAAATGACGGGTGCCGAACTGATCGAGGAGGCGCGCCAGCGCATCCCCGGCCTGGGGGTCATCCTGGCCACCGGCTATGGCGAAATTCCCGCCACCATGCCCCGCGACATCGTCAAGCTCGGCAAACCGTTTGGCCAGCCGCAATTGGCCGCCGCGATCCGGGAAATCGACGCCCGGTAGCCGGTCCGGGTCCGCTAATCGATCCGGTACTGGATCGGCTTGAACGTCCCGCCGTTCGAGGCCGGGGCCGAGCACGCGGTCAGCCCGATGATAAGATCCATGTCGGCGCGGAAGGTGATGCTGTCGCCCGCCTTGCTCATCGGCGGCAGCACCTGGAGCTTGCCGGTATCGGCGTCGACCGGCACGTTCATGAAGCAGTTGAACGCGGTCGGGATGCGATCGGACGTCACGCCATAGGGCGCCAGCGCCTCGGCGAGATTGCCGAAGCATCCGCGATGCGGCGGCAGGTCCGGATAGAAATGCAGGAAAGTATCGATCGAACAGGGCGTCAGCAGGAAATCATGCCGGCCCACGGTATCGCCGATGATCTCCAGCATCACCCGGCTGCGGTTCGAATAGAGCTTGTGCCCCGCCGTCAGGCAGATCGTTTCGGCATAATCGAGCGTGCGGCCTGACGACATCACCTCGTCGATATCGTCCGCATTGAAGGCGAGGAGATCGGCGACCTGCTCACCTTTGGGGTCGATCACGGCCAGCGTGGCGCCGCGCGGCAGCGCAAAGGCGGTGCCGCTGCGCTCGGGGATGGTGACGACGTCGCTCATTTCGATCCCGAATAGCGGAAGGGGCATTGCCAGGATTCATCGACCTGCCGGCCTGAATATTGCCGAGCCTCGCTCGCCTCGCCATGACGCGCCAGCATTGGGTTGCGCGATCCGGCCAGCGCCTCGTCGCGAACCATGATCTTCTCGCGCATGCCTTCGTACTTGCCCGCCTCGCGCAACTGCTCGAACTGGTCGTGAAGATTGAAGATCAGCGCCGGCTTGGCGAAACGCCGCGCCGGCCGGCTCGCATGGGGATGCAGCCCGACGACGAAGAACGCCTCTCCGCCGAAGCTCAGCGAGAAGTGCGAGTCTTCCGGGTTGGCGCTCACGCGTTCGTCATATTCCTGCCCGCGCCATACGTCCTTGTCCGAGAGCGACTGGACGCGATCCCACAATGCGCGTTCGAACGCCTGTTCGCCGAGATCCTCCGGCCCATCGAAAATGACCGCAAAGCTCCGAAACAACCCCGGCGCCTCGCGATAGGTCTCGGACCAGTCCAGCAGGGCGTCATGGATCCGCAGATCGTCCCACGCGCTGTCGATCGTGTCGCAGGCCAGCACCTGAAGCGTGCCGTTGGACAGGGCCGCCTTGGCACCGACGCACGGGAAGTCCGGGTCGCGGACATGATCCTCGATCAGCGATTGAAGTTCTTCCTGCGCCGGATGGCGCCAGGCGAATAGTGAAGTGCTCGGTTTTTTCATGCGTGATCATTACGCTTCGCCAGCCGTAACCGTTCCGCTTTATCGTCCTGATCCAGGTCAGCTTTTGGATTTGGCCGGGATCGCCCACTGGGCTATGCCGCCTTTTTCGGCGGTGTCGGGTCGGGGCCGTCGGCCTCCGTCGCTGCAACGTGAACGATCGAGACCGTCGTGCCGGGATACCCGCCCTCGGTTTCGATTCTCGCGTCGAGCTGGTTGGCCAGCGCTTCGACGATGCCGGTGCCGAGACCCGGCTTGGCGTCAGCCATCTTTTCGGGCGTGCCGACGCCGTCGTCGCTGACCGACAATTTCCAGCCCTTTCCGCGTGACCGATAATCGACGAGGATCTTGCCGCTGCGATCGTCGGGAAAGGCGTGCTTGAGCGCATTGATCACCAGCTCGGTGACGATCAGCCCGAGACCGACCGAGATATCCGCTTTCACCTGGCTGTCATCGGCGGTCACCATAAGCGACAATTGGTCGTGATCGTGGATCATCGAGGCGCCGAGGCTCTGGCACAGCTGAGTGAAATAGCCCCGTAGCTCGACATCGCCAAGGCGCGAGGCCGCGAGCTGCTGCTGGACAGTGGCGATCGACATCACCCGGTGATGCGCGTCCCGAAGATGGCTGCGCGTTTCGTCGGATTGCACGCGCCGCGCGCTCTGCAGCAGAACGCTGGCGATGATCTGCAGGCTGTTGGCGACGCGATGCTGGATTTCCTGGAGCAGGATCGCCTTCTCGCGGAGCAGATCGTCCTTGAGCTTCTCGCTGATGCGCGCCTCGGTGACATCGGAAATCGTCAGGAGCAGGCGCCCCTGTTCGGCATCGCCATACTCGAGCTTCTGCGCATTGAGGACGAGCCGGCGTGGTCCGGCGTCGCCCTTGAGGTCCATTTCATAAGCCTCGATCCTGGCATGACCCGACAGCGTGGCGGCGAGGAGCGAGCGGAGTTGCGGCACGTCCCATTCGCCGCTGCCCAGCTTGAAGAACGGCTGTGCGGTGACATGCTGCGGGTCAGGGGCGAACGCCCGGTAGAACGACGTGCTGGCGGCGATCACTGTCAAATTTTCGTCGAGCAGCAGTGCAGGCGCATTGGAAGATGCGAGGATGGCCAGCGCCAGATTGTGTGCGACGTCGGGATGGGTTGTTCGGTTCATGACAAAACCCCCTTTCGGGGAAAACCGGAAAGCTCGCGGGGTGAAAGCCCGATCCGGGCGATCTGCGCTCCTTGTAGCGAAAGCACGGACTCGCAACGGCATCCTACCATGAATCGTCCTGGTAACCGGCGTTTATTCGGCGCCGACGCATATTTCAGGTCAATAAGCCGCTTTGAGATAGAGCATCGACAGCAGTCGATCAGGTCGCGGATGGTCAGCGCGAGGGATAATTTTCGTATTCAAAATGGCCCGCCGTGTCGCCATGACGACCGCGAAGCCGATCAGCATATGCCATCAATGGCGTGGACAGGACGCCGTGGATTATGATCGATGCCAGAATCGCCATCCCTGCGATTGCCCAGAGTTGTCCTCGTTCGGTAAATTCACCGCGCCCCAGCGCGTAAAGCAGATAGTAGATGGTGCCGATCCCGCGGATGCCGAAGATAGCTATCAGACGCTTGGACGTTCGGGGCGCCGACGATCCGATGAACCCGATCCAGCAAGCGACCGGGCGAAAGAGCAGGATAAGGGCGAGAGCAAGCACGCCGCCTTGCCAGGTCAGCGAAGCGAGCAAGCCATGGCCAAGCGCCCATCCGAACAGGACCAGCACGAGCATCACCAGCACGCGTTCGACCTGGTTGGTCAATTCGGCCATCTTGGCGTGGAACTCGTCCTCGGGCCGGGCCGAGCGGATCGCCAATGCGGCGACGAACACGGCGATGAAGCCGTTGCCATGAAGCAACACGGCTGCGGCATAGGTCAGCAACGTCGCACCGACCGCCACAAGTCCGTCCCCGGTATCGGATAGCTTCATGTGGATCGGCTGGAACATCGCAAAGCCCATGAGACGTCCAAGTGCGAAACCGAGCCCGATCCCGATCAGCATTTCGCGGATCAAGTCGATCGCCAGCCAATGCTCCCATGTCGCCGTCCCCGCTTGAAGAGCGAGAGCGAGCAGAACGAAAGGAAAGGCGAAGCCGTCGTTCATGCCGGCCTCCGACGTCAAGCCGAAGCGCGTCTCGCCGTCGTCGCCTTTGCCGGGCGCGCCGGTTTGAACATCGCCGGCGAGAACCGGATCAGTCGGGGCGAGGACCGCGGCCAGGAGCAATGCTGCCGGTGCGCCAAAGCCCAGTCCCCAATGCGCCGCGGCGAAGACCGCCATCATGGTGATCGGCATTGCCACGAGGAGAAGACGCCAGGACGTGCCCCACGCTCGCCAGCCGAACTTGCGATCGATCCGGAGACCTGCACCCATCAGCGCCAACAGCATTACGATCTCGCTGATCGTCTCGGCGGCAGGCGTCGCCGCCGGGTCGGCTGCTGAAGCGACGCTGAGAATAGACGTGAACGAGGAAGCGTAGCCGATCGCCACGCACATGATCGGCAGCGACAGCGGCACGCGCCTGAGCAGCATCGGCAGCCATGAAATCAGCAAGATGAGGCCGCCGCCGATCAGGAGCGCGAAGAGGTGGTCATTGTGTTCCATCGCATCCCTTCGCAAAAATCCCCATCGGCTATGCCCGCAATACTGGCCGCGGGGTGATAACGCCTCAGGATGCAATTTGTCCGATCGCGCCCTTCTCCGAAGACCCGGCCGTCGAGCGGTTGGCGGGAGCATGGAAAATGGCTCGCGATTTCCTATGTCGGATGCATTGAAAGGAGTGGCCCGATGGCAAATGGATGGGCGCCTGACGGTGCTGTTCAGGACCAAATCGATGATACGGTAGCCGACGCTGTGAAGCGAGCGCGGGTGATGATGCCTGCCGGCGAAAGCGCCGATTATTGCGAAGACTGCGGAGAGCCGATTCCCCAGGCGCGCCGCGACGCGCTGCCTGGCACGCGGACCTGTATTTCCTGCCAGTCGGCCCGCGATGCCAGAATCCGCAGCGTGGGGATCAACCGGCGCGGCAGCAAGGACAGTCAGCTTCGCTAGGATGGGTAGGTCGCGGCCAAAAGCTTAGGGGGCGACTCCCAGGTCCAGGGAACGAGATCAGGAATCGCCATGATGGTCTCACCTCCTTCCGGGCTGGAATAGGTGAGACCTGCCGGCCCGTCCGATGAGGGCGGAACCGGCAAGTCGTTGAGATCGCGCAATCAGGCGGCTTCGAGCGCCGGATCGTTGCGCGGTTCGATCCGCTCGGGTGCGGAGGTGCCGCTTCCGATCGCGATCTTGCGGGGCTTCATCGCCTCGGGGACGACGCGCCTCAACTCGATCGACAGCAGGCCGTTGTCGAAGCCCGCTGCGTCGACCTCGATGAAGTCGGCAAGCTGGAAACGCCGCTCGAAGTCGCGCGTGGCGATGCCGCGGTGCAGATATTCGCGCTGACCGTCCTCCTCGGCGCGCTTGCCGGTAACGGTGAGCTGGTTCTGCTGCGCGACCACCTCGATCTCGTCGGGGCGGAAACCCGCGACCGCGAGCGTGATACGATAGCTGTCGTCACTGTCCTTCACGATGTCGAAGGGCGGATAGCCATCGGATGCGTCGCCGCGCATGCCGGTTTCGAGCAGATCGAAAAGACGGTCGAAGCCGACCGTCGAACGCCGATAGGGCGTAAAGTCGAAGTTGCTTCTCATCTCCAAATCCTCCTTTGCGAAGCAATTCAGGCATGAGATACGCCGGTGACAAAAGAGCCGACGCTCTCCATGTCCAACCGGACCCGAACATGGCGTCCGGCATAAAAAAGCTAGGAAGCGCGATTCCGGTTTCAAGAGGTTTCGTGAAGGGGCCAAAAAGGCGGAGCCGATTCCACGGCTCCGCCCGGCCGTCAGGCGACCTGATTCTCGCCGAAATCGCGGTACCAGGCCGCGATCTGGTCCTTGATCGCGAGCTTGAGCTTCTTGAGCCGCGCGATCGCGACCTCGTCGGGTCGCGGCCCGCGTGCCGCAAGCTCGATCTCGTTTTCGAGACGGGCATGCTCGCGCTTGAGATAGTCAAGGTGCTTATCGGACATCATCATCTCCGTGCCAAAGTTGAGGATGTTCACGCCCCAAGGGCGCAATACCAAGATGGTCCTCGATCGCGAATTTTCAACTCGCTACTGCACGCAGATCATACGGGTGATCACGGTGCCATAGATCGCGGAGCGGCCCTGATTTTCCAGCGACCGGATATTGCTCAGGCACGGGAAGCTCATGCATTCGCCGGCGCATTTCATCGGGCGGCGCCGCGCGACAGATGTCCCAATCCTGTTCTTGCGGGTGAGCGCCGACAACGAGGAAATCGCTGCTGACCGCCAGCCGGCGATGGTCGGTGCCGACCGGCAGCACCAGAGCATCGACGGCGCCGACTTCAAGCTCGCGACCGCCGGGGCCGCCGAGCAACAGCGTGCCGTAGCCTGTCGCCACGCCAAGTGCTTCGTGCGCGGTCGAGTGATAATAGTGATAATCCTAGATCGTATCGCGCCATTGGGGCAGCTATCCATGATCGCCGAACAACTCCTCGACGCGCTCTGCAGCTTTCTTGCCCTCGGCTTTGACCGCGTCGCGATAGAGCAGGATCGGGAGCCGCTCGTTGTTCCGCACCCAGTCATTTTCGTGCAGGACGAACTGTTCGGCGCTCCTGAAAGGAGACTAATCGGATCGTCCAACAAAGTGGGCTTCGGAACGACGGCGAGGTCTCATGATTTGACGGCAGACGTGATCAACCGGAAGGAGAACTCACGATGCCGACGCCCCGAGCAGACCAAAAACCCTCGACGGCCCTGATAGTAGGTGCGTCGCGCGGCCTTGGATACGCCCTTGCGGCAGAGTTCGTCAAAAGGGGATGGCACGTAATCGGCACTGTTCGCTCTGAAGCGCGAACCGGGTTGCACGAACTGGCCGAGGATCCATCCGGTCTGGTCGACATGGAGATGCTCGACATCACAGATCGACGTTCTGTTCGTCAATGCCGGCACCACTGCCGAGGACGCGAATGGTCTCCAGCGCATCGGGGGCGTGTCGCTGGACGAATTCGTTCGCGTCATGGTCACCAATGCGCTGAGTCCGATGCGCGTTATCGAAACTCTACAGGACCTCGTGCCGGAAGATGGTCTCATCGGTGCGATGTCGTCCGGCCAGGGCAGTATTAGCAACAATGAAAAGAGAACGCGGGAACTCTACCGCGGCAGCAAGGCGGCACTAAATATGTTCATGCGCAGCTTTGCTGCGCGTGAGCGAGAGACATCGCGCGCGATGCTCCTGCTGGCACCTGGATGGATACGCACCGATCTCGGCGGTCCGGAAGCTCCCTTCACCCTCGAGCAATCCGCTCCGCGACTGGTCGATATTCTGCTCTCGAAACGCGGAAAAGCAGGGCTGGAATGTCTCGATCGAGACGGCCTGGTCGCGCCGTGGTGAAACCGGTCGCGGCCAATCGTCCGATTACGGAGATCGCGAGGGCTGTCGTTACGTCTGGATTTGAAGCCGCATGCTTGGTGGTCGAAGCCATCGGACTCTGTTCGGCTTGCCGTAGCGCGGGATCCATCATGGACTCGCATTCCTATTGAAAGGCGGGACATTCTCCGCAGCCCGCCGCGCGTCGTGGCCGTCTCAATGAAAATCATGGCTGCGAACGCGCAGTAGTTCCTCGTCTTCGTTACCAAATGGCCGCGACGCCAATGTCCGTGCGCGCGGCGCCCAGTTCGGATCGCGCGGATCGGGACCGCCGCCACTCTTCGCGCCGTCGGCGCGGCTCGGGTGAATCGCAAAATCCATTCGCGCGATCGACCGCAGCATCTCGTCATGGTCTGTGATGCGGTCGCAGATGATATGGATGATCTCGCCCTCCTTCTGAAGGCGCCCGCGCATCGCGATCATCGAGGCGGACATGACCTGTCGCCGATAGATCTCGAACTTGTCGGGCCAGAGGATGCCGTTGGCGATGCCGGTCTCGTCTTCGATCGTGATGAACAGCACGCCGCGCGCCGAGCCGGGGCGCTGGCGGACGAGGACGACGCCGGCGACCTCGATGTTGCGGCCGTCGCGAATCGAGGGAAGGTCGGCGCAGCGCACGATATTCATGGCGGCGAGCTGGTCGCGCAGGAAGCTGATGGGTTGGGCGCGCAGCGATAGCTGGGTCGTGCGATAATCCTCGACGACCTCGCGGCCATCGGTCATCGGCCGCAGCACCACGCTCGGCTCCCGGCCTTCGGGCGAGAATTTCGCCTCGCGCTCGTCCGCCGCGGCGAACAGCGGCAGCGGCGCTTCGCCGAGACCTTTGACCTTCCAAAGGCCCTGGCGCCGGTTCTCGGCGATGCAGTGGAAGGCGTCGGCTTCGGCGAGCCGTTCGATCGCGGCGCGGGGAACGCCGGCGCGTCGCCACACCTCCTCGACGCTTGCATAAGGGGCATCGCCGCGCGCACCGACGATCGCGGCGCCGTGGACGTTGGCGAACCCGCGCACCTGCCGGAAGCCGAGCCGCACCGCCATGAACTTCCCGCGCGTGGGCTCGAGCGTGCAATCCCAATGGCTGTCGTTGATTGACACCGGCCGAACCTCGACGCCGTGCTTGCGCGCGTCGGCGACGATCTGTGCGGGGGCGTAGAATCCCATCGGCTGGGCATTGAGCAGCGCCGCGCAGAAGACGTCGGGATGATGGTGTTTCATCCAGCAGCTTGCATAGGCGATCTTGGCAAAGCTGGCGGCGTGGCTCTCGGGGAAGCCGTAGGAGCCAAACCCCTCGATCTGCTTGAAGGTGCGCTCGGCGAAGTCCTTGGGATAGCCGCGCTCGACCATGCCGCCGACCAGCTTGTCGTAGAAATGCGAGACTCCGCCCGTCAGTTTGAACGTCGCCATCGCGCGGCGGAGCTGGTCGGCCTCGGCGGGGGCGAAGCCGGCGCCGACGATCGCGACCTTCATCGCCTGCTCCTGGAACAGCGGCACACCCAAGGTCTTTTCGAGCACGGCGCGCAGCTCGGGCTTGGGATATTCGGGCTTCTCCTTACCCTCGCGCCGGCGAAGATAGGGATGGACCATGTCGCCCTGGATCGGGCCGGGCCGCACGATCGCGACCTCGATCACGAGATCGTAGAATTTGTCGGGCTTGATCCGCGGCAGCATCGACATCTGCGCGCGGCTCTCGATCTGGAAGACGCCGAGCGTGTCGGCCTTCTGGATCATCGCGTAGACGTCGGGATCATCGTCCTGCAGGTCGGCCATGCCGACGCGGATGCCTTTCATCTCTTCGAGCAGGTTGAACGCGCGATTCATGCAGCCGAGCATTCCAAGCCCCAGCACGTCGACCTTCATGAATTTCAGCGCGTCGATATCGTCCTTGTCCCACTCGATAATCTGCCGATCCTCCATGCGCGCGGGTTCGATCGGGACGAGATCGTCGAGCCGCTCCTGGGTCAGCACGAACCCGCCGGGGTGTTGCGACAGATGGCGGGGCGTGCCAATGAGCTGGCGGGCAAGGTCGAGCGTCAACCGGAGACGATGATCGTCGGCGTTGAGGTTGAGGCTCGCGACCTGTTCGTCGGTGACGCCGTCCATCGACCAGCCCCAGACGAGCCCGGTCAGCATCTTGGTCAGGTCGCGCGGCAGGCCGAGCGCCTTGCCGACCTCGGCGACCGCCCCGCGGGTGCGATAGCGCGTGACGACGGCCGTCAACGCTGAGCGATGGCGACCGTAGGTCTCGTAAATCCACTGGATGATCTCTTCGCGGCGTTCGTGCTCGAAATCGACGTCGATATCGGGCGGCTCCTTGCGCTCGCCCGACACGAAGCGCTCGAACAGTAACTCGTGCTTGATCGGGTCGATCGAGGTGATGCCGAGCAGGTAACAGACGCAACTATTCGCGGCCGAGCCGCGCCCCTGGCAGAGGATGCCGCGGCGGCGGCTTTCGGCGACGATCGCATTGACCGTCAGAAAATAGGGTGCGTAACCGAGCTGGTCGATCAGTCGCAGTTCGTGATCGATCTGGTCGCGGTATTTGGGCGGCAGGCCACCGGGGAACATCCGCGTCGCGGCTTCCTCGGTCAGCGCGGCGAGGGCCTGTTGCGCGGTCCGGTCAGCCATCACTTGCTCATAGGGATATTGATACTGGATCTCGCCGAGGTCGAACCGGCACTCGCTGGCAATGTCGGCGCTCGCCTCGATCGCGTCGGGAAAGGCCGCGAACCGGCGTTCCATCTCGGCGGGGGATTTCAGGGTGCGGTCCATATGGCGCTCGCGCCTGAGTCCGAGCGCATCGATCGTCGTCCTTTCGCGGATCGCGGTCATCACGTCCTGAAGCGGCCGCCGTTCGGGCGCGTGGTAGAGCACGTCGCCCGTCGCAACGCTGCGCACGCCGGAGCGGCGGGCGAGCGCGTCGAGGGCATGGAGACGGGCGGCGTCATCGGGCCGGCGCCGCAGCGACAGCGACAGATAGGCGCGCGCGCCGAACGTATCGCGCAGTTCGGCGAGATGCGCCGCCGTCGCCTCATCCGGCATGTCGGGCACCAGGACAGCGATCAGGCCATCCGAGTGGGCGACGACATCGCTCCAGTCGAGGACGCAGCAGCCTTTGCCGCCGCGCGCCTTGCCGACCGACAGCAGCCGCGTCAGCCGCGACCAGGCCGTGCGGTCGGTGGGATAGAGGAGTAGCGCGCGGCCATCGGTCAGGTCGACGCGCGCGCCGGGGATCATGCGCACCCCGGTCGTCTTCTGTCCGTCCCAGCCGCGCACGATGCCGGCGACACTGCCCCGATCGGCGAGGCCGAGCGCGCTATGGCCCTGCATCGCGGCGGCCGCGAACAGTTCTGCCGGCGACGACGCGCCGCGCAGGAAGGAGAAATGGCTCGTCACCTGGAGCTCGACATAGGTGGGGGTCATCAGCCGAACAGCCCGTGCATATACCAGGAGAGATCGCCGGTCGGCGCATCGACGCCATCGCCGCGGCGGAACAGCCAGAAGCGTTCGCCGCCCTCGGCCTCGACGCGGAAATAATCGCGCACCGCCCACATCTCGCGTGACGTTCGCCACCATTCGCCGTGGATGCGCTCGGGGCCGTCGCCGGCGACGATGCGATAGGGCTTGCCGCGCCAGACGAACCGACGCGGCGGATGGTCGGGGAGCAGTGCGACCACCTGTCCCAGCAGTTCGGGACGGGCGAGCAGCCGCACAGGTCGTTTCCAGCGCGGCCAGCCCGTGGGAGTCGCGAGCGCGGGCGCGCGGCACGCCGCTCGCTCGGGAACATCGCTTTCGCGAGGGGTCATGCGGAACAGCGCCTTTTCGCCGACGCGGCCCGCGAGCTGGTCGACCAGCGGCGCGATATCGGGCGCGCGGTCATGGTCGGCGAGATCGGCACAGAGCTCAATCGGGTGCAGTTCCTCGACGCGCGGGGCAGCGAGCGCCATCGCCTCGATGCCGAGACCGGGTTCGATCGTCTCGACTCGCATCGCCGCCAGTCGTTTTAAATGCTTCGCGTCACGGGTGGCGCGCGCTGTGCCGAAGGCGATGCGCTGCTCGCCGCCGTCGACGCGCAGGCACGTCAGCGCCGCGGCGCGCAGTCCGAGGCCGCGCGTTTGGAGAAGCGTCACCATATCGTCGATAAGATCGCCGATGACCTGGGTAATCGCCTCGGCGGTGCCGATCGGCTCAAGCAGGCGCCGTTCGACACGCGGCATCTCGAAGGGGACCACGGGAACGATCGGCTCGGCGACAACGCCGCGGGCCTGGTCGAGCCGCGTCACCGTCGAAAGTCCGAGCCGCTTCGCCAGCGGGCCGCGCGGCATTGGATAAAGATCGCCGATGCGTTCGAGCCCGAAGCGCGAGGCTGCCGCAAGCGCGTTCGGCGCGAGCCGCAGTGCGGCTAGCGGCAGATGCGCGATGGCTTCGGTATCGGCGCCGGGCGGGAGGATGGTGATCGCCGCGCTGCCATAGCGCGCCAGCGCGTGCGCGGCGCCGGGCGTGCCGGCGATCGCGATCGTCGCGGTGAAGCCGATGCGCCCGAGGAAGCGCAGCAGGCGGCGGCAGAAGCGTTCCTCACCGCCGAACAGGTGCGTCGTGCCGCTGAGGTCGAGCCGCAGCCCGTCGGGCTCCGCGACGCTGGCGATCGGCGTCCAATGGCAGACCGCGTGGAGAGCGAGCCGGGCGAGCAGCGCGCGATCGCTTGCCGGATCGGCATCGCGCACGTCGAGATCGGGAACGAGCGCGCGGGCGTGCGCCGCGGCCATGCCGGGGCGAAGCCCGAGGTCGAGCGCCACGGGGCATGCGGCCGTGACGACATCCTTCTGGCCGACACGCTCGATCAGGATCATTGGTCGCATGATTGCCGGGAACGAGGGCGGCCAAGCGAGCGCGGCGCCGGCCATCCCTTCGTCGGGCGGCATTGCGCGAAAGGGATGATCGGCCGCTTCGCTACGGCGGCTTCGTTCGTGCGATGCGGGGCGCTGGTGCGCCGGTAATGCGTCGATCTCGGCCTGCGTCGGTTTCGCCGGCAGCGCGCCGTCGCGCGCCCAGCGCGCGCCGGGACGCCAGCCACCGCCCTTCGGCACCGAACAGGCGCCGGGGTTGTCGTCGACGGCCGCGGGAAGCCGCGGTTCGAGCGGAACGGCGCCGCGCTCAGGCGGCCTGGTGGAGCGCTCGGGCCGGCGCAGCCGTTCTATCGCGAACTGCGGCAGGTAGAGCGAGGCGACCCGTGTCATCACACGCTTCAACTTCGAGAGAAAAGGGAGGGCCGTTCCGCTGGCGGACCAGTTCGACGGACCAGCGTTCGCGGCCGACCCCGGCATAAGGAAGACGCTCCGACGCCACGCAGCCGATCCGCCAGCGGGTCATGGCGGCCGAGGTCTGGTCGAGCGGACAGCGATCGCGCGCGCGGTGGCGGCGATAGAGCAGCATCGGCGTTTTGCCGTCCGAGGCCGCGAGCTGGAGGCGGCGTGTTGCCGTCTGGCCGGCTGCCTTCACCTCGGCGATGACGCAGGCGAGCGATCCATCGCGCAAACCATCCTCTGCGATCGCCAGCACATCGGCATCCTTGCGGCCCTGTGCATAGAGGATCGTGTCGGGGCCAAGCCCGACCTGCTCGAGACCCGGCGCATAGAGGTCGAACCGGGTGAGAGCCCAAAGTACCGTGAATCCAGGCCGCGCCGCGAACCGAGCCGCAACGCCCGCTGCAAACAGTGTCGCCGCCGCGTCGTCGTTCAGGGTGGACGACGCGGCGGCGATTTCGTGGAGGCCGGCACCATCCAGCCCATGATCGGCAAGCCGGCTATCGATGGCCTCGATCCCGAACGCAAGCGCCGGTCCGCGCGCCGCCTGCGCAGCCGCGAGCTGCGTGCGAAGCACGGCGAGCTGTTCGGCGCGTGGCCGATCGGAAAGGGCGTATTCTGCGGGCATCGGTCAACAACATCGACTCATTTGTTCCTATTATGTTCCATTGAGTCTTCGTTCCCGTCAAGCGGATTGACCGTCGCCAGCGGCAGCGGACGGCGCTAGTCCCAGAAGCCGTAGCGTCATCTCATCGCGCTTTCCGCCGAACCAGCGGTCGAGCGCTGCCGCGACGAGCGAATCGGGCCGCGCCGACTCGAAGAGTGTGAGCGAGGATCGCAGCTTCATCGCGTCGACTTCGCCGAATACGGCGACCAGATCGCTGATCGTCAAATCCTGCAAGGCGGCGACGCATTCGCGGTAGCGGACCCCAAGCACGGGATGATCGAGATAGGCGCGCGCTTCCTCGATCGACCGGATCGCGAAGTGCCGCGCCGTCGAACTGCGGCAGAGGCCGGCAAGCTGCGGGAAGACGAACCACATCCAATGCGTGCGCTTGGCGCCGCGGCGGATCTCGGCGAGCGCGGTCGCATAGACGAGCGTCTGCGCCTCCACGAAGCGGTCGAGCGATTCCGCGGTCACAGCAACGCACCTTGCGGCGGATAGACCTGGCTCGCGGTGAGGCTGCCCTTGGGAAGCACGCGCAACACGTCAGCGGCAGGCACGTCGGGATCGAGCCAATCGGCCCACTGATCGCGCATCAACGGAATGACCTGGCGCTTGTGGTAAGGCGCGATATCCTCACCGGGTTCGGTGGTCAGCATCGTGAAGGCTTCGCCGACGTCCGCGTGCGCACGCCAGATGCCGGCGATGCAGAACCAGTCGTGATCCTTCAGCGTGAACAGCCACTTGGTCTTGCGCTTTTCGCCGGGCTGCGGGTCGGTGAACTCGTAAAGACCATCAGCAAGGATCAAACAGCGCGCCGATGGAAACTCGCGGCCTTCCGACCGAAAATTATAGACCGGCCGCCCATTCTGGCCCGGCCAGCTCCACCGCCGGTTGACCAACTCGCCGGCGCCACGCGCGCCCTCGACGCTGCGCACGATCGGCGCCACGTCGGTTATGTTGATATCCTCGCGCGCCGGCACGTTCGGCGTGCCCTCGGGCATGCTGATCCTGATCTTGAGGTCGTCGAAATCCTCGACGATCGAGGCGATGTCCACCTCCAGACGATAATCGTTGCACACGCCCCTATCCGCCTTCCTTGCGATTCATCTTCGTTCCTATTATGTTCTAGACTATGGACTCGCCAACCCCTTTCGATTCGGACGCGCCGCTCGGCACTCGCCGCGCCATCATCCGGCGAAACCCCGACGATGCCAGCGAAATCGAGATGGTCGAGGCGGTCTGGGGTTCCAATCCGCGGTTCAGCGACGGCATTTCCTACCGGTTCGTGCGCTCGGAAGGGCAAGCGTTTTCGACGAACCGCTGCCTGATCCCGGCCTCCGAATTCCAGCTCAGCGCCGGCGACAAGCGCTACCGGGTCACGCTCGACGGCGGCAATCACTTCTACCTCGCGGGTGTATGGGAGCCCGCGATCGGCGACTGGCCGCTGAGCTACCGGGTCGTCACCGTGGCAGCGAACCCCGAGGTCGCGCAGCATCAGGAACGCCACGGTGCGATCATCCATCGCCGGCAGGTCATGCAGCGGCTCGACCGCACCGTGCCCGCGATCGATCTCCTCGACACGCCGCCGGCGCGCACCTTCATCGTCGAGGAAATCGTCGATGCGCCGCGGCAGAGCGCACTCGCGCTCTGAGATCGGAGCGCATTGTGGGATTTTCCGTTCCGATATCGCGCGCGATCGTCGCCGGTCTCGCGCTTTGCTTGTGGGCGTCGCCCGCCTTCGCCGATCCCTGCGAAGGATCGCTGCCCGCCAAGGGAACGACGTTCAGCGGTGTCGTGCGCTACGTCGGCGACGGCGACGGCCTATGCGTCGGACCGGCAGGGCGTCCCGATCGCTGGATCGAGGTCCGGCTCGGCGATTTCTATGCACCCGAGCTTCGCGAGCGCGGCGGGGTCGAAGCCAAGCGCCGCCTCGGGCAGCTCGTAATCGGACAGCGGCTCGTCTGCCGCGCCGGTCGCCGCAGCTACGATCGCGTCATCGGCTATTGCACGCTCGGCGGTCGTCCGCTCGGGGAGCTGCTGCGCCGCAAGGGGGGACGCGAGGGCGGACGGGGATGGAAGCGATGAACGCGATGTCCGACCTGTTCGGCGCCGCGGTTCTGCCCGGTTTGCGGTCGGCTGACGCGGTCGTCACGCCCGACGAGGAATGCGCGCTGATCGCGCATATCGACGATGCGAGCCTCAGCCCCTTCAAATTCCAGCAATGGACGGGCAAGCGGCTGACCCGGTCGTTCGGCTGGACCTATGATTTCGCGACGGGTGCCTTCGCGCCGACCGACCCCATCCCGGAATGGCTGCTGCCGCTGAGAGCCCGCGCCGAGGAGTTCGCCGGGCTACGCCATGGCGAAATCGTGCAGGCGCTGGTCATCCGCTACGATCCCGGCGCCGGCATCGGCTGGCACAAGGACCGCCCGGTATTCGAGCATGTCGTCGGCATCTCGCTCGGCGCGCCCGCGGCGCTGCGCCTTCGCCGCCGCTCGGGCGGGAGGTTCGAGCGTACGAGCGCGCCGCTGACGCCGCGCGGCATGTATCATCTCAGCGGCGAGGCCAGGCACGAGTGGGAGCACAGCATCGCCGCGATGGACGCGGCGCGCTGGTCGATCACCTTTCGCAGCCTGGCTCGCCGCTAGGTTCGGCTAGAACGGATAGTTCACCCCGTAATAGCCATAGACCTCGCGACCGTAATCTCGGTCGAAGGTCGGCTCGGCGCCGGCGCCGTAGCGCGGCGCCTTTTCGAGAACCTCCTTGTCGAGATCGACGACATAGCCGCCCTGCTCGGTATCATAGGTCAGCACGTCCCAAGGCAGCGGATAATAGTCGCTGCCGAGGCCGAACAGGCCGCCGAACTGGAGCACGGCATATTCGACGCGGCCTTCGCCCTTATCGACCATGAAATTGTAGATCGAGCCGAGCTTCTCACGGTCCCGGTTATAGACGTTCGTCCCTTCGACCTTGTTCGAGGCGATCAGGCGGTTGGTTTCGTCGGTGGCGATATCGGTGTCGGCCATGACACATCTCCTTTTACGCGAACCCCTCTCTCCTTCAGCTACGCGCCGCACGCGCGATCTTTCCATCGGGCAGCCGAGTGCCCCGGCGAAATTCGCCAAGGCGCCGGACTACCATGACGAGCCGAGCGGCAGCCTTCCTACACACTCGCGCGTTGCTCGGTGGGGACACGTGACAGGCAGGAGATATCGACATGGCCGACCTCACGGCAATCAAGGAGCATATGGAGATCATCGGCGCCGATGGCGTCCACATTGGCACAGTCGATAAGGTCGAGGGCGACCGGATCAAGATGAGCAAGGCCGACAGCGGATCGCACCAGGACCATCACCACTATATTTCAGGCGGGCTCGTCGCCGACGTCGAAGGCAACCAGGTGCGGCTGTCGGCCAATGGCGATGCCGCGGTGCTGCTCGAAGAGGAGAAGGGCGGCGAGGCGGTCGCCGAGAAGCCCGAATAAGCTTCAGTCCGCACGCCACGCGCGCATCGCGCGGTCATATTTCTCGCGCGCCGCCGCGACCCGGCGCTCGACCCTCTCGTGCTCACGTGCCTGATCGCGTTCGAGCGCGCGGCGCTCGCGATCGAGTTCGGCCTGTTTGCGGCCAAGCGCGGAACGCTCACGCTCGTGCCGCTTTTCGATCTCCGCCAGTTCGGCCTCGATCCGCGTTAGCGGCTGCCGATCGGGGCGCGGCTTGGGTTTCGGCGGCGGCTTTCGGATTGCCGGCTTCGCCTTTCGCGGCGGTGACGCGCTCGTTTCGGTCGAGCGACCTTTCGATTTCTTGCGCGAGCGCGCCTCGTCCTTCGGCAGCGCCGCCATATGCTCGGCCATCGTGCCGCGCAGGCGCCTGATCACCTTGCCGGGATTTGCGAGCGGTTCGCGCGTCAGTTCGGGATCGTCGATGCGCTCGGCGGCGCCGCTCGCGAATAGATTAGTATCGCTGCCCCAGGCTTCGAGCGCTGCCTTCTGGCTCGGCGCTGCCACATAGGCGTCGTGAAAGCCGATCGGCGTGCGGAACACTTTCAGTTTTTGCGTGCGCGCCACGAACGTCCCCTGGATTCCGCGTCAGGCCCACGTTGTCCCGATGCAGCGAACCAAACATGCGACGCGCCAGTCCGGTGATCGATCCCAAATTGACAAAATCGCTTGCTGAATGAAGAGTTGCCAGCGACTCTGAGCGGACTTCGACCAACCCGCACGATCGGTCATTCCGGGGTGGGCATGATTGGAGGCTGGCATGGACCACGTCGCGCCCGACCAGGACTATGAGCCGTTGCTCGGCGAACTCAATCGCTGGTCCGCAAGCACGGATGCCGCAGCCGCGCCGACAATGCGCGAGCGCGTCATGGCGTTCGACTGGTCGACGACACCGCTCGGCCCGAGATCGACCTGGCCCAGCGAGCTTCGCATCAGCGTCCGGCAGATGCTCGACTCGGGGTTTCCCAAGGCGATTGCGTGGGGCGAGGAACTGACGACCATCTACAATGATGCCTTCCGAACGATTCTCGGCGGAAAACCCGAAGCACTTGGGCGCTCGTTCCGCGACGTGTGGGCCGAAGCCTGGGACGAGGTCGGTCCGATCGCCGAGCGCGCGCTGGCCGGGACGTCGACCTATATCGAGGACTTTCCGCTCACAATTGATCGCACCGGTCAAACCGAACAGGCGTGGTTTACCTTCTGCTACAGTCCCTTGCGCCTCGCTGACGGCTCTGTTGGCGGAATGCTCGACACGGTTGTCGAAACCACCGGCAAGATGCGCGCGCAGGCCGACCTCGCGGTCATCAACCACGAACTCGGTCATCGCCTCAAGAATACACTCGCCCTCGTCCAGGCAATCGCGTCGCAGACCCTCGGCGACGCGACGGAACCGGAAGCGCTTGATGCCTTTACCGATCGCCTGAGCACACTCGGGCATGCCCATGATATCCTGCTCCGCCGAGAACGGGTCAGCGCACCGCTGACCGACGTGATCCTGGCATCACTCGAACCGCTCGATGCCGGCGGCCGTATCCTGACACGTGGTCCCGATCGGCAGATCGGATCGCGCACCGCGGTCGTCCTGTCGCTGATGCTCCACGAGCTTGCGACCAACGCGATCAAATATGGCGCGCTGGGCGCGGCCGAAGGTCAAGTGCATCTCACCTGGTCGATCGACGACGAGCGGTTCCGGCTGCGTTGGGAAGAGAAGGGTGGTCCGAAACCCGAGCCGTGCATGCGCCGGGGGTTCGGCTCGCGCCTTCTTCGTCTTGGCCTCGGCGGCAAAAGTCAGGTCGAGCAACATTTTACTGACGGCGGGCTTGTGTTCGAAATGACGGCTCCGATCGGAGAACTCGCCACTTGAGGATAGGCGGGCGAACGCTTCTTGGCGCTGTCACTCTTCCGAACCGCCAAAGTCCGCCGACAGCTTTTGCCGGGTCGTTCGGGCCTTGTCCCTGAGTTCGATCCAGACCGGCGTATGGTCGCTGGTCTTTTCCCACCCGCGCGGGCGCGTATCGGCCTCCGCGGCGACTAGCCTCGCGGTTGCGGCCGGATTGAGCAGAAAATGGTCGATCCTTAACCCCGCGTTTCGCTCGAACGCGCCGCGCCAATATTTCCAGAAGGTGTAGATGGTGTCGTGCGGGTGGAGATGCCGGATGGCATCGGTCCAACCCTGGTCGAGCAGGCGCTGGTAGGCCGCCTTCACCTCGGGCGCGAACAGCGCATCACCGCGGTCGCGCCGCGCTGGTTGCGCAGATAATCGACGAAGATGCGGCCTTTGCGTTGAACCTTGGGCAGCGCCGCCGTAAAATTCTCGGGGTCCGATTGCGCGACGGCTTGCGCCAGGCGGTGCGCGAAATCCTTGACCTCCGGCCATTCGGCGCGTGGCGTCAGCGGAGCGATCACGTGAACACCCTTGCCGCCTGTGACCATCGGGAATGTGGCCAGCCCGATCGACTTCAGGATGTCGCGGAACTGGAAGGCGGCCGCGCGCACCGCCTCGAAGTCGAGGCCAACATCGGGGTCGAGGTCGAACACCAGCCGATCGGCCTTGGAGACTCTCCATGACTCGCACCCTGTCCGACGCGGCGCCCGACGTCGCGTCCGCCTTCGCCGCCACCCCCGCGGCGATCCTTCTTGCCGCCGCCCGGCTCCTGCCCACGCTCGAAGCCGGCCGACAGGTCGACGCCGCCGAACTGCGCACCGCGATGTCGCATGCCTTCAACGCCAGCGATGCCGAAGGCGCCTGGGATTGGAAGACCGGCTATGACGCCTGTGAGGCGGCGACGATCCTGTTCCTGCGCAAATATGACCGCACGATCCTTGCCCGCACGCCCGCCAGTTCACTCGCGCTGATCGAGCGGATCGCCGGACTGCTGCCCAGCCACACGCGCCGGTCGGAGACGAGCCAGGCGCTCCAGCAATTCTCCACGCCTCCCGGCCTTGCTTATGTCGCCGCAGTCGCCGCCGCGATCGGCCCGAACGATCGCGTGCTCGAACCGTCCGCCGGGACTGGCATGCTCGCGATCCATGCCGACCTGGCGCGGGCCGATCTCGCGCTCAACGAGCTGGCCGAGGTCCGCGCCGCGCTGCTCGGCCACCTCTTCCCCGGCATCGCGGTGTCGCACCAGGATGCCGCGTCGATCGACGATCGGCTGTCGCCGGCGATCTGCCCGACCGTCGTGCTGATGAATCCGCCTTTCTCGGCCACGGCCGAGGTCGATCGCGCGATGAAGGACACGGCGCTGCGCCATATCGCATCGGCGCTTGCCCGGCTGGAACCCGGCGGGCGGCTGGTGGCGATCACCGGCGCCAGTTGCGCGCCGGCCGCGCCGGCATGGCGCAGCACCTTCGCGCGGCTTCAGGAGCATGGCCAGGTCCAGTTCACCGCCGCGATCGACGGCAGCGTCTATGCCCGGCACGGGACGTCGGTCGCCACGCGGCTCACCGTTATCGACAAGATCCCGGCCGACGACCCCGACCGCTTCCCCGAAAGCGTGGGCAAGGCGGCCGACACCGCGACGCTGCTCGCATGGGTGCTCGACCATCTCCCTGCCCAGAACAGTGCGCGATCGCGCAAACGTTTGTGCTCGTCGAGATAGAAGCGGATAGCCCAGATATCGCGCGGCTTGAGTGGGCGCTTGGGGCCAACGTTGACGCCTGCATTCCAGGGACGCCGATCGTGCACGGCGGGGTCGAGGTCGGAATATCCCATGACAGTTCTCCGGGGCCGAAATGGCCAGCGCGAGTATAGTTCCCATGCTCAGTTGCGTGCAGACAAGTGTCGCGCGACACTTGACGACCCCGTAAGGCCGCGATATACCCCAGGAATGGAAATCGAAAGCATCAGGCACAAAGGCCTGCGCCGCTTCTTTGAGACGGGCAACGCTAAAGGCCTGGTTGGAGATGCTGGGCGGCTGCGTAAAATGCTTGCTTTCATCGATGCTGCGGAAAGCTTCGAAGAACTGTCGGTGCCTCCGAATTTCGGATTGCATGAGCTGACAGGCGATCGGAAAGGACGCTGGTCAATGACAGTTACGAGAAACTGGCGGATGACCTTCGGGTTGAATGACGAAGGCGCGTTAATCGATATGGATCTGGAGGATTATCATGGCGCTTAAGATGCACCCTTCGCTCGCCGTCCACGTTGGCGACTGGTTGAAGACGGAAATTGTGGAGCCAGCGCATGTCAGCGTGACGGCTTTGGCCGAGCATTTTGGCGTATCGAGGCAGGCATTGAGCACTTTGTTGAACGGCAATGCGAACCTGTCTGCCGATATGGCTATCCGGTTTGAGAAGGCTTTCGGGATCAAAGCCGACACTCTGTTGCGAATGCAGACGGCCTATGAGCTGGCCCAGGCCCGCGAGCATGAACAGGACATAAAGGTTCAAAAGTTCGCCAGAGCAGCCTGAGATCGCCAACAAAGCGGTCCTACGCCGGCCTTAATCTGTCCCCTGATAGCTGCCAGTCATTCATTTTTGCTGGGTGGCGATAATCGACGGGTTTTGAGTAATGCTCAGGCACGCTTTCAAACGACCGAGCTGCGGATGCGCGACGGAGCGCGACCGCCCTGTGTCGCCGGAGGCACAAATGGCGCAGCCAGTGCCCACTCCGTGTCCGTCATATCCGATGGATATCGCAATTCCTCCCGGTTATGCTCGCGCCGGGCAATACCTTGTCCACGCCACCATTCACTCCATCTCTTCGCAAAGAGGCGTGAAGCACAACATGCGGGTATTGCTCAACAACTTCGGATCGGGCTCTTAAGTGACCGGCGATCGAAGCCGAGAAAGGTCTCTGGGAGATTGCTTTCGACGACTACATCGCGCTGATGAGGCGGATCTCTCACGACAATCCCACGACCGCCGCTATGCACTTTCCGGTGCTGGAAACAGGTCAATGAGGCCGCGGTTTCACTCGCTCATGCGATGTCGTGGTAGCCTTAAGCGAATTTCCACGCCATCGCTCTTGAACTCGCGAGCAAAGCTGCCGCCGAGAGGCCCTTCGATCGTTGCGCGCGCAAGGCGGCTGCCGAATCCTTCCTCCAGCGGTTTGCTGCGATCGCCAAGTTTGCCATGCTCGCGCCATATCATGCAGACGGTGTCGCCCTCTTCAAGGCATTTTATCTGCACCTGTCCGTGCGCAACGGCCAATGCCCCATATTTAAGCGCGTTCGTGGCAAATTCCTGGAGAAGCAGCGCGAAGTTCGTAACCGTGGCGGGGCCGATCGGAATGTCCAGGCCGGTCACGACGACGCGGCTCTCCGTCTGATCGTTCAGGTAAGGCTCGGTAACCTTATAGATCAGCGCATGAAGCGTCGCGACCTGCTCCCTGCCACGCGCTCGCGACATCGTCAGGGAATGAGCCCGCGAGAGCGATCCGAAGCGACCTTGCAGATCCGATACCAGGGCATCGACGGAAGCCGCCTTGCGGCTGCTCAAGGCCACCATGCCATTGGCCAGAGCAAACAGGTTTTTGACCCGATGGTCCATTTCTTGGAGCAGGAGATCCTTCTGCTCTTCAGCGCGCCTTCTGTCGGTGATGTCGCGTGCAATCTTCGAAGCACCGACGATCTTTCCGGCCGAATCGACGATGGGGGAGACCGACAGCGAGATGTCGACCAGGCTGCCGTCCTTCCGCCTCCGTATGGTTTCGTAATGATCGATACGCTCGCCTCGCCGGATGCGTGCAAGAATCCTGGGCTCCTCATCCTGCCGGTCCTCCGGGATGAGGACGGTAACGGGCTTTCCAAGAACTTCATGGCCGGCATAGCCGAACAGCCGTTCGGCGCCTGCGTTCCAGCTGGTGATGATCCCGTTCAGGTCCTTCGACAGGATGGCATCGTCGGAGGACTCTACGATGGCGGCCAGCCTTTCCGCCGCAAGTTCGGTTTCCTGGCGACCGCTAATGTCCACGAGCATGTTGACCGCCCCGGTCAACATGCCTGCTTCATCGAAGAGCGGTGTAGGGTGAGCAAGAAAAGATTGGTCCGAGGTTCTGACGGAGACGAATGGGGGACGTGCCCAGCCAGTCGACGGCGCAGGAGCGCTCTTATGTGCGGACGTGTCCGCCGAACACCGGCACGTGCGGCAATGGAATGTGCGCTTGGCACAGGCGTTCTGTCCGGGAGGCCGCCGTCGGCTGACCCCTGCGCCTTGGAATAAAAAAGGAACTTGGTACCGATGCGACAGTTTCGCCAGCAGCACGGAGTAGCTTTGTTCCGGACGACTCGGCCCAATCCGTGTGTGGAAGGAATGCAGCATGGGAAACCCCTCAAATCGCTATGAGGCCATCATTATCGGCGCGGGTCCCGCCGGCCTTACAGCGGCGCTCTATCTCGCCCGCTATCGGCGCAAAGTGCTGGTCGTCCATGATGGGAAGAGCCGCGCGCTGCGGATTCCAACGACGCATAACGCACCCGGCTTTCCCGACGGAATCCGTGGAACGGACCTGATCGAACAGATGACACGTCACGCGCTGGAATTCGGCGCTGAGATCGACAAGGCAGAAATCACCGACATCGAGCGAACCGGCGACGGGTTCCGACTGCAAGCTTCGGGCGGAGAGAACCGGGAGAGCCGCAGCGTCATTCTCGCCAGCGGTATCCTGCTCAACCAGATCGACCTGCCGCACGCGATCCACGAACAGGCGATCGAGGCCGGCGTCCTTCGCTATTGCCCGGTCTGTGACGGTTACGAGCATATAGATGCACGCATCGGTGTCATGGGCTGTGACAGCGATGGCGCCGCTGAAGCGCTTTTCCTCAGGCAGTATACTGCGGATATCACTTTGATGCCCTTGAGCCATCCGGAACTGTCCGCCGAGCAAGCGCGTGAGATGGGCGAGGCAGGTATTCAGGTGGAGACGGGGGCCCTGGTGCACCTCGAGCCTCACGACGATCGAATGGAGGTTCGGCTCGAAGGCCGCGATGCACCCTTATCGTTCGATGTTATCTATCCCGCTCTCGGCTGTCGGCCGCGCGCCGAGCTTGCCGCCCGGCTCGGGGTCGAATTGGAAGGAGAAGGCTGCGTTCTAGCAGGCGCCGTGAAGGACAGCGGCGTGCCGGGCTTCTTTGCGGCCGGGGATGTGGTCGAAGGCCTCGATCAGATCAGCGTTGCGATGGGCCATGGGGCTCTCGCGGCAACCAAGGCGCACAACTGGCTGCGCGAGCAGGATCGCCACACGCTTCAGGCGGAGGCCTGAACCTGCAAACGACTCGCAGGAGTAGCGATCTGGAACTTTCGAACACACGGCGCGTAACGGTCTCATAAGGCCGGGGGCCGACGAAGGTGTTCCTGTTTCCTGATAATGCCTCCGCTCCCCGCCATGCCCGAGATGGAGAGGATCGTCATGGCTGCCAGCAAGAACAAGCCCGCCAAATCACCCGGAAATGTGTCCGATGCGCTTGGCGCCAAAGTTCAGCCAAGCTACGCGGAGGAGCAGGGCATCGGCGGCGAGACCCATCAGGTGGCCGGCGGCGAGGTTACAACCCTGACGACGGCGCAGGGCGGACCCATCGCCGACGACCAGAACACGCTGCGTTACGGCGCGCGCGGTCCCGCACTGATCGATGATTTCCATTTCCGTGAGAAGGTTTTCCATTTCGACCATGAGCGCATCCCCGAGCGCGTCGTTCATGCGCGCGGCTATGGTGCCCACGGCTATTTCGAACTGACCGACAGCCTGGAGGATGTGACCCGCGCCGATGTCCTTTGCCAAGTCGGCGAGAAGACGCCAGCCTTCGTTCGCTTCTCCACGGTCGCCGGGAGCAAGGGCTCGTTCGACCTCGCTCGCGACGTGCGCGGCTTTGCGGTCAAGATTTACACCAGGGAAGGCAATTGGGATATTGTCGGCAACAACATCCCCGTGTTTTTCATCCAGGACGCGATCAAGTTCCCCGATCTCGTCCATTCGGTGAAGCCGGCGCCCGATAGGGACTTTCCGCAGGCGCAGTCGGCACACGATAATTTCTGGGATTTCATCTCCCTCACGCCCGAGAGCTTCCACATGATCATGTGGACCATGTCCGACCGGGCGATCCCGCGCTCGTTCCGGTTCATGGAAGGCTTTGGGGTCCATACCTTCCGTCTGCTCGACAAGGGTGACCGATCGACCTTCGTCAAGTTCCACTGGAAGCCGAAACTGGGCCTTCAGTCGGTCGCCTGGAACGAGGCGGTCAAGATCAACGGTGCCGATCCCGACTTCCATCGGCGTGACCTGTGGGACGCGATCAACAGCGGCGACTTCCCCGAATGGGAGTTGGGAGTGCAGCTCTTCGATGAGGCGTTCGCGGAGAAGTTCGCCTTCGATGTTCTCGATCCCACCAAGATCATTCCCGAGGAGGAGATCCCGGTCCGCATCATCGGAAGGCTGGTGCTTGACCGTGTCGTCGACAATTTCTTCGCCGAGACCGAGCAGGTCGCGTTCATGACCCAGAACGTCCCGCCGGGTATCGATTTCTCCAACGACCCGCTGCTCCAGGGCCGCAACTTCTCCTATCTCGACACGCAGCTGAAGCGGCTCGGGAGTCCCAACTTCACCCATATCCCGATCAACGCGCCCAAATGCCCCTTCGCCCATTTCCAGCAGGACGGGCATATGGCGATGCGCAATCCCGTCGGCCGCGCCAATTACGAACCGAACAGCTGGGGTGCCGAAGGCGGGCCGCGCGAGGATCCGGTTCGGGGTTTCCGCAGCTTCGCCGCGAGCGAAGACGGGCCCAAGGCGCGGCTGCGTCCCGAGAGCTTCGCCGATCATTACAGCCAGGCACGGCAGTTCTTCATCAGCCAGACCCTCATCGAGCAGAAGCATATCGGCGACGCGCTGGTGTTCGAGCTGAGCAAGTGCGAGCGCCCCGACATCCGCTCGCGCGTGGTTTCGCACCTGATCCATATTGACAAAGGCCTTGCGGCTACCGTTGCGGACGGGCTCGGCCTCGACCTTCCTCAACCCGCCAAGGCGGCGAGCAGCGTGATCGACGACCTGCCGCCATCCGATGCGCTCAGCATCATCAAGAATGGCCCGAAAAACTTTGCCGGCCGCAAGCTCGGCATCCTCATTACCGATGGAGCGGACGCCGCACTCTTCAACGCGCTCGTGGCGGCGATCGAAGAGGAAAAGGCCATCTATGAGGTCATCGCCCCGAAGATCGGCGGCGCGACCCTGTCCGATCGCAGCAAGGTGCCGGCGGATCAGAAGATCGATGGCGGGCCTTCGGTCCTGTATGATGCCGTCGCGGTGATCGCGTCGGAGGGGGGGGCCGCGCTGCTGGCGGGAGACGCCACGGCGAAGGATTTCGTGACCGATGCATTCGCGCATTGCAAATTCATCGGCTATTCGCTCGAGACCATGCCCCTGTTCGAGAAGGCCGGCCTCGCGGGCGATCTCGACGAGGCCTGCATCGAATTGGGCGCAAAGGGCGACGCCGTGTCCTTTATCGAAGCATGCCGGGCACTGCGCTTCTGGGACCGCGAAGCCAACGTGGATCTGGACGCCAAGGGGTAAGCAGCGGTGTCCTCCCATCGTGCGCCTATGAAGGCGACCTATGTCCTTCCGATTGCCGCACCAACCTCACAGGTTCGAGCGCTGACCGGCTATCTTCATCGCCTCAGCCGCGTCATCGCCGAAGTGATAGTCGTGGACGGCTCGCCCCGCGAGGTGTTCGAGGCGCATGCACGCGCCTGGTCAAGGCCGGTGCGGCACATTCGCCCGACGTCGCGGACGACGAACGGCAAGGTCGGTGGCGTGATGACCGGTGTCCAAGCCGCACGCCATGAGCATATCATCGTCGCGGACGATGACGTTCGCTTTCGCCGGGAGGAACTCGAACGCATGCTGACCCTGTTGCAGCATTTTGAGGTCGTGCGTCCGCAGAATATCTTCCGCCCCCAGCCATGGCATGCCCGCTGGGATACGGCGCGCAGCCTCTTGAACCGCCTGGCCGGCGGTGATTGGCCCGGGACGCTCGGCGTGCGCCGATCGGCTCTGCTCGATGCAGGAGGCTATTCGGGCGAGGTGCTGTTCGAAAATCTGGAAATGGTCCGCACCATCAAGGCCGCCGGCGGACGCGAGGCGGTGTCGCTCGATCTCTTCGTAGTGCGGCGGCCACCTCCTGCCCGGCATTTCGTATCGCAGCGCGTTCGCCACGCTTATGACGAGTGGGCGCGGCCCGCACGCTTTGCCGCCCAGCTTGCCCTATTGCCGGGCGGACTGCTTCTCCTTCTCCTTGGCGGACCGGCTGCGCTCATCGCCGCGGCCGCCTGCGGCGTGGCGGCCGCCGAATTCGGCCGCCGAAAAGGAGGTGGCCGAACGGCCTTCTCGCCGAGCAGCGCCTTCTGGGCTCCTGCCTGGCTTGCCGAGCGCGCCGTCACCTCGTGGATAGCGCTGAGCATAGGGCTTTTCCTGGGCGGCGTGCGTTATCGCACCTCCCGGTTGCGCTATGCCGCTACTCCGCGCCGCTTGCTTGAACAGACGGTGCGGGAAGCGTGCGACAAGGGCAGGTTGGAAATGCCGCGGACCAACGCAGCTTAGAATTTGGGCTGAGTTCCGCCTCCGATGCTTCCGTCAAAAGAGGCCATGAACGACAAAGCTCACCGGCCGGATCATCAGTCCCGCGTGATGGCATATTGGATCGGCTTAAAACTTCCGCCGTTCGAATCATAAGCCGAACAGGCTGTCATGCCGATGACAAGGTCCATAATCGCCCGGAATCGAATGCTGTCGTTCGGCTTACTGAGGGGCGGCAAAACCCGCAGCCGGCCGGTTTCGCCGTCCACCGGCACATTCATGAATATATTGAAGGCCGTGGGAACGTCGTCGCTCACTATGCCGTGGGGCGCCAGCGCCTCGACCAGATTGCCCATGCATCCGCGATGCAAGGGCTTGCCGGGATAGAAGTGACGAAATGTCGCTTCGCTGCATGGGGTAAGCAGGAAATCATGCCGTCCCACCATATCCTCGATGATCTCCAGCATCGGTTGCGATTTGTTCGACCACAACCGATTGCCGGTCGTCAGAAAGATCGTCTCTTCATAATCGAAGGTCCGGCCATTCGAGATGGCCTCCCGCATATCATTCTGAGCAAATGCGACGAGATCGCTGACCTGCTGACCGCAGGGATCGATCACAGTCAGGACCGCTCCGGCAGGTAGCACAAAGGCAGTCCCGCTTCTGGGAGGAATTTCCATCATTTCCGTCATGCACGCGGATCCTTGAACGGACACTGCCAGTCCGCACCTACCTGCCTTCCGCTATATTGCCTGGCCTCGCTGACTTCGCCATGGCGGGCCAGCATGGGGTTGGACGACCCCGCCAACTCCCCGTCGCGCTCCAAAATACGCTGACGCATTCGTTCGTATCGGCCTTCCTCGCGGAGGCGTTCGAACTGGTCGTGCAGGTTGAAGACCAGCGTAGGCGCTGGAAAGCGGCGTGCAGGCCGTGAGGCATTGGGATGGAGGCCAACGACGAAAAACGCCTCGCCTCCGAAGCTCAGCGAAAAATGCGGGTCATCCGCATCCGGACTGACACGATGGTCGAACGGCTGGCCGAGCCAGTGGTCCTTGTCCGCGAACGACTGAATGCGCTCCCACATCGCCTTTTCGAACGCGGCTTCGTCGAGATCCTGCGGTCCTTCAAAGGCGATCGCAAGACTCCTCAGTCCCTCGGGACTACGCCGATACTCCGCCGCCCATTCGAGAAGTTCTCCGTGAATCCGTAAATCATCCCAGTTACTGGTGAGCGACACGCATGGAACAACCTTGAGTGTTCCGCGCGCCATGGCCGATTTCGCGCCGACGCACGGGAAGTGGTTCTCTGTAACTCTATTTAGGATTCCCTGTTCAAGCTGCAATGGATCCACGGCTTCTATCATTTCCTTTTGGCCTCTCCAAATCACGGCTAATCGCCATTGCTCCTGCTTCCTCAAGAACACTGCTCCGGTTCAAGGGTTCCTCGCAGAATTGCCGACTGCGTGAGTCGGCCAGCGCCATTATGTCCACGAAAAGTCTTTTGTTCCGGTCGGACGGAACTACCGAGCGTTTTTCAGCCGCCGCTTCGGCGGCAACCATGCTCCTCACATTATAAATGTCAGTGGCATGTCCCAGGGAGCCGCGCGTCGTGACGCCCAAGATCGAAATGTCGCTTTTGGACTGGTCTATCAAGCGCTTGTGCTCAAGAACCTGAAGGAGCCCGTTCAGCTCCAACCGTGGATCGAGGCCTGAGGCGATAGCGATAGCTCGCGCTTCTACCTTGGTGACGGTCACCTAATTGGTTTGGCCAAGCTTCGTTAGGAGCGTTGCAGCTTTCACGGCCTCTTTGATCGCGGGAAACTCCGCTGGCCCGTTCGGGTCCAGAACGAGCTTGCGACCGTGGTGAATCACCACGCGCCCTTGACCTCCTTTTCGCTCGCCGTGGCCATATATCCCCCTCGTCAGCTAACAGCCAGCGGGAGGGCTGTCCAACACGTCGCGTGACAAAGTGGCCCAACTCCTATTGTCTCAACCAAGCTCGGCTTGGCGGGAGCGTCCAACCCTCCGGCGACACGAGAGCTTCTATCTTACGATGTGAACGATTGGCCGGAATCTTCTCGTTGTCCTCGAAAGAAGACCTTCCGGACTGTCGAACATTGCAGCCACGCCGAGCCCGCCCTTTCGATGTCCGCTTTCAGGCGATTGGCAGTGGAGCTTCAAGGGCCGAGATTAGGGCGCGAAGCTGACACGCCAGCTCGCCGTTCAGGATGTCCGCTATCCCAATCAGCGCTCCTGAAGCCAGACTTACCGGATCGTCCGACCTTGCCGTCGAATCGTTTTCAGCGAAGGAGCCCTTTAGAATATTCCCCAGCGGCAACTCTAAGGAGATATCCTGCCTTAGGCATGGCAAGTCGTCAGAGATTTCGTCGACGCAACCGTCTTTGACCACACCGGCGCGTGAGGATTCGAGGTTCGCGCTTTGCTCCCGACTCAGAACAACTGCCAATATTGCCGCATTTGGTACGGCTTTGCGCGATCGTCCTATGCCATTTTCTGTCTCTCTTCGCCAGACTATGACCACGCCATTGGGTTGTTGAAACCCGCCGATTTCTGCGTCTCTTAATCGTCCCCGCAACGCCGGATGTCGCTCGCCGGCACCGAACTCGGGGACCAGGATGCTCGCTCACCCGCATCCGGCGGCAATGGTTCGCCAAGCGCAAGTCGGTCGCCGCGACCCTCAAGGAGGTGATGACCAACGAAGCGTCGGTGCTGCTCGATTCCGACGCTTCGAACAAGGCGGCCGATGCCGACGCCGCCTTGCAGGAACTCGGTGCCGATCATGCGGGGATCGCTTATGTCACCGCGACGATCACGGTCTGGGACACCGACCCGGCGCGCGCAGCCGAGAAACTCCGGCTGGTCGAGAAGGTGGTCCAGGGCCGCGACTTCACCTGCACCGTCGAGGGGATGAACGCGATCGAGGCATGGCTCGGGAGCCTGCCCGGCCACGTCTATGCCAATGTCCGGCAGCCGCCGGTCTCCACGCTCAATCTCGCCCACCTGATCCCCCTGTCAGCGGTGTGGGCGGGAGCGGAACGGGACGAGCATTTCGGTGACGCCCCCTTGCTGTACGGCAAGACCGAAGGCTCGACCCCGTTCCGCTTTTCCCTTCATGTCGGCGACGTCGGTCATACGCTGATCGTCGGCCCGACGGGCGCCGGCAAATCCGTCCTACTGGCGATGATGGCGATGCAGTTCCGGCGTTACACCGGCGCGCAGATATTCGCGTTCGATTTCGGCGGGTCGATCCGTGCAGCGACGATCGCGATGGGCGGCGACTGGCAGGATCTCGGGAGCGCCCTGCACGACAGCGATCGCGTACAGGGTGCCGCGGACGAAGATGCCGCATCGTCGGGCACCAGCTCGACCCAGGTCGCGTTGCAACCGCTTGCCAGGATCGATGATCATGGAGAGCGCGCCTGGGCGACCGAATGGCTGGGCGCCATCCTCGTCGGCGAAGGCATCCAGATCGACCCGCAGGCCAAGGACCATCTCTGGTCCGCCCTCACGTCGCTCGCATCGGCCCCCGTTCGCCAGCGGTGCGGCCCAGCACATAAGCGCTCTTGTCCCACAGGAAATTGGGCGCAATGCCCACTGTCCGCTTGACGGCGGCGGGCACCATGTAAGTCTTGGGGCGAGGCTTCTTGCCCGAAAGATCGTGGAGATCCTTGACGTCGACCACCCCACCGTCACGATCCAGAACGATACACCAGCCGAATTTCTCGGGGCTTCGGCCCGGCTCCGCCACACCGTCCAGCCGGTGATAATAGCTGTCGAGCGCTTGGAGGATCGTCATCCCACCACCTCGTTCGACAGGAAGGGTGGAACCTCGATCACGCCATCCTTCATTTCCGCACGGAAGAAGCGGGATTCGTTGCCATTCGCGAAATCAATGTCGTGCAGCATCCAGCCGAAGTCAGCATCGCGCCTGTCCGCCGGCAATTCGCAAGACGGCAGCGGATCGCCATCCGCGATCAACGCAAATTCGGCATCGAACTCCCGCGTTCCCAAGCAAGGCCGGTGAAAGCATTGCCCCTGCGCCGCCCGGCGATTGAACATGCTGACATGCTTGGCCGCGCCGTCATCCGGCCCGGCCTTGGCGGTCATAGTGAAATGCGCTTCGATCACATAGGCGACGTCGATCAGGACCAACGCCGCGCGCTGCTGGCGATTCTCGTCGACGACGATGCCCAGCCCCTCGGTCGTGCCGCGCTTCATGGCGCTGGCCGCGTTCGCCGCGCTGGCCTTCGCGCCCACCTCATTGCGGCGGATCGATTGAAAGCGGATCGGCTTCAATACGTGGATACGGTCCACATGCCAGCGGATCGCCGGCTTCCAGTGGATCGCCTCCAATATGCCGCGCGCTGCCGAGGGCGTCATCACGTCATAACTGACGCGCTCAACCTTCATCTCCGGGCGCGTAAAGCAGGCCCTCGCGCCCCAGACATGCAATCTGATGCCCATATGGCGAATCCCCCCTTTCGGATATGTTCCTTTATTGTTCCGTGTTTATCAAGGGGGTTGGTTGATCCTTTATGGAGGAATCAGAATAAATTATCCTCGATCGACCGCCATGTCGGATCATCGAAGCGCAGACCCACTGCGGGATCGTAGAGCGACTGGTTTCTCAGAACGACGAAGCGATCGCCATAATCATCAGGGCGTATCGCCTGCGCGGCGCCGGCGCTGAGCAGTTTCTCGCGCGCCTTCGCGGGCACTGGGACGATATATTGCTGAAGTTTGCGCTGGGCGCCCGCCGGCAGGAACGGCCTGTCTTCCATGTCGCGGATCAAGGTCTCGATCTCCCCACGACCTTCCTCATTCTCCCCCCAAGGCACGATCACGGGGTCCATCGCATCGTCGATCATGCGGAATGCCCGCGCGATACGCGCAAAGGGAAATTCCAGCTTGCGAGCGGTATCGCGAATGGCCGACATGATGGGAAAACGCGCGCCATCCAGCGTCGCCGCATCGAGCGCGTCATAACCCTGCTCCCAATAGAGCCAGCGATAATATTCCCGCACCGCGTCCAGCCCAAGCACATCGCCGTTCCTGGTGCGCAGGACGCTCTTCGCCGCCTGGTAAAAGGGCTTGATCATGTCCGGAACAGGCTTGCGCCCTTCTACCGGCGCCGGCTCGAACACGACCGTCCGGCCGAATGCTTCCCCAAGCGGCCCCAATTCACCGTTGCGATTGGCTCTCCCTGCACTTTGCGCGATGCTCGCCAGGCCCGCGGCGGCGCGCCAGACCTCCGGGAAACTGATGTCCACCCCCGCCTCGATCAGGCTGGTGGCGACCAACCGCGCCGGCAATCCCGTCTTTAGCGCCTCGCGGGCCTTCGCCAGAACCGCGCGGCGATGGCGCGCACACATCAGCGTGGTCAGGTGAATGGCGCCATCTTGCTCCCGGATCGCCTCGAACAGTGCGCGCGCATGGGCGCGGCTGTTGACGATGCACAGCATCTGCGGCTGTTCGGCGAATCGGGCGGCGATCTCCTCATCGCTTACGGGCTCGCGCCGCCATTCGACATTCACTCGCTTCAGTTTGTCATACAGCCCATTGGGATCGGGCGCGAGTTCACGTTCATCGGGTATCGTCAGTCCTTCGACGGCATTTTTCCCGCTTTTCGGCAGCGCCTCGTCCTGCGTCCGTAGCGCCGGTTGTGTCGCCGTGCACAGGATGACGCTCGCACCATAGTTACGCGCCAGTTCGTCAATCGCCGCCACGCACGGACGCAACAGATGCACCGGGATCGATTGCGCTTCGTCGAGAATGATGACGCTCTTTGCCAGATTGTGCAGCTTGCGCGCCTTGCTGGTGCGGGATGCGAACAGACTCTCGAAGAATTGCACCGCCGTGGTCACGACGATCGGCGCATCCCAATTTTCCGCGTCGCGGCGCAGCTTGGCGAGGCCGCCCGGCCCCTCCACTTCCTCATCATTGCCGCTCGCCGGCTGCTGCTGATCCCAGTCGAAACTGGAATGGTGCTCAAGAACAGCATCACCAAGCCCTATATCTTCACGGAAGATTTTTGCAGTCTGTTCAATAATAGATGAAAAAGGGATAATATAAATAACACGCTGAAGATTGTGCACCTCCGCATGTCTTATCGCGAAACTGAGCGAGGTCAGCGTCTTACCGCCGCCGGTCGGCACGGTCAGGGTGAACAAGCCCGGCGGCAGCGCCGCCTTCGCGTTGGCATGGTCGAGAATTTCAGAACGAAGCTGGTTGACCGGCGTGTCGTCGCGACGATGTCGCGTCACGAAGTCGCTCACACGCCTGATATGCCCCGGCTGGATAACGCCGCCCCGGGGCGGAGGCTCCTCTCCCCGGGACCGCGCATAGAAGACTTCGGTTTCGAGGAAATCGGCATCGACAAGGCAGGAAAACAGCATTCGGACGAGGAACGCCAATGAAAAGCCTCGTTCGATGACGTTGGGATCGAGCGTCGGCAAACCGGCCGGCAGCGTCTCGGCGGTCGGCAGGTCCGATACATAGTCCTGCCAGCCTTCATAATCCTCAACCTCTTTTGCCAGCCGCAATAACAGGTTGCCGCCCTCATGGCCGGCTCCATCCATCAACCCCGCATGATGCCCCGCGATGCCGAACGCCATCATGCGGCCGATCTGACTGCCATAAAGAGCGACGGCTTCCTTGGCCCCCGCCGTGCTGTGATCCGGCCCTTTGAGACCAGCCTTGTCGGCAGGCCGGCGAATATAGGCCTGATAGGCAAGCGCAGCCTTGCCAATGTCATGCAACAATCCCATGGCCAGCGCCATCCTCGACGCGCCGAACCATCTGGCAAAGTCGGCTGCTCTTCGGCCGACCGCCGCAAGGTGATGCGGCAGGGGTTCCCAACTCTCTTCGGGCCGCCCTTCGACCGAATGTGCGAATCTCTTCATGGCCCCCGCCCTTAAGGCAATTATTTCATTCGCTTAAACAACGTCTGCCTGTCCAGCGAAAGACCGACTCGCGCCTCGTGAGCGGCCCAAGGGAACGGCCGCTTTTCGATGTCCTTTCCCGAAACCAGTCAGTCGGCACCGGCCAAGCTCCCAGTCATTCGCGCGGCGAATATCTGCGGCGCGATCGAACGGCCGGAACCCTCGGCGGCTCTCCGGAAGGAACCGTTCCGGATCGCCCGACAGGTACCGAATTCTTCGAATTATGCGCGTTTGGAAAATGCAAACTTCTCTGTTCTCGCTCCAAAACAGGAAATTACAAGCGGAGGCTAGTTCGCGCCCGACTGCATCGCGCACCATTTTTCCCTGCGACCAGAACCGGTAACCGGCCATCGCTGGCCCCCACCGGCGCAGGGGAGAGGAATCAGTCGAAGGCGATCGAATCCAGCTCGGCCGGGTCGATTACCTCGCGCGCACCGGCGGGGAATGCGTTGGCGTGGAGGATGGCGGCGACCATGTCGATATTGCCTTGGGGCCCGGCTTTTCCCGGCGTGTCGGGCAGCGGCGGCATCGTCGTCATGATCTTTTCGTAGAGTTGGCCGACGGTCATCCCGCGCCAGCGGCCGAGGAATTCGGGATCGGCCAGCGCCGGCCCCGATTCGCCGCCGTTGAACAGCTCGCCATGGCAGGCGGAGCATTGGCGGATATAGAGGCCCATGCCCCGCTGCGCCTGCGCCGCGCTGTAGACGCCGTCGGCAACCGAGCGCCGCTCCGGGGCCTGCCCCGCCGAAGCGAAAGCGGCGACGGCGGCCGCCCCGCCGCCGAGCAGCATCAGCAGCGGGGCACCGGCCCTGGCCAACACGAAACGGATCACAGGCGATACTCCTCCCACGGCAGGCGCACCATGCCGCGCTTCACCGCCGCCAGATTCGGTGCGCCGGCGATCCCCATCGATACCGTCAATTCGGCGGCGAGCAACTCCATCACCCGCTGCACCCCGACCGAGCCGAAAGCGGCGACGCCCCAGGCGGGCGGGCGGCCGACCATCACCGCCTTCGCGCCCAGCGCCAGCGCCTTCAGCACGTCGCTGCCGCGCCGGATGCCGCCGTCGAGCATCACCGGGATCCGCCCGCGCACAGCCTCGACGCATTCGGGCAGGGCGACCAGCGTCGGCACCGCGCCGTCATAAGCGCGGCCGCCATGGTTGGAGACGACGATGCCGTCCGCCCCGTACTTGACCGCGGCGGCGGCGTCCTCCGCATTCAATATGCCCTTGACCACTACCGGCAGCGGCGAGGCTTCCTTCAGCCAGCTTATATACTCCCAGCTCAGGCTGGGGATCACCGGCGCGAGCACTCCCGACCGGTAATTGTGGAACTTGTTCCGGATGTTGCGGTCGCGGTTCGGAGTATAGGGGTGGTCGACCGTCACCCCCAGCCAGGCGGCGCCGGCATCGGTATATTGCTTCGCCCAGGTCTGGGCGAGCTGCCTGTTGCGATGGCCGAGCTGGCATATCCACCAGTTCGGGCACTGGCCCGCCTGCTTCAGATCGTCGATGAAGGCGAGCGCGTTGGTGACGCCGTAGAAGGCGTTGGCGTCGTGCGCGCCGATCGCGGCCAGCCGGTCCCCGTCCGGCACGACGGTGTTCTTCGTGGTTGGATCGAGGATGATCGGATAGGCGAGCTTCTGGCCCAGGATTTCGACCGACGTGTCGATCCGGCTGACGTCGACGCCGACATGCTGGCGCAGCCTGGTCAATTCATAGGCCCTGATATTGTCGGTCAGCGTATATTCGTCTTCCGATCCACTGCTGACATATTCGAAATGCGCGACGTCGAGGGTGCGGGCGGACGCCTGCTCGATCTCGTGGATGTTGACCGGCCCCATCACCTTCATCCCGTGCTGGGGCGGGTATTGCTTGCCGTTGGTCGCGTCGAGGGCGAACGGGCGCGGCCCCGGTATCGTCTGGGCGACGGCGTTAACGGAATAGCCGGCGGCGAGCGCGCCGAGCGCCGCCATGAACTGGCGCCGGCCAGCGCCCGATTCCTCGAACGCGCGCAGGCTATCGAGCGCGACGCGGCCGGGGTCTTCCTCTCCCTGAGTATAGCCCCCGGTCAGCCATTTCTGAAACTGGTTGGTCATGCGAACCTCTTCCCGAATAGCGGCATGCGTTGAAGGTGGCGGCCGGTCAGCCCGGCTTGTACGCCTTCCACGCGGGGCGGATGAAGCTGCGGTCGACGCCACGCATCGTGCCGGCGCCGGACAGGGCGAGGGCGATGCGGGTTTCGCCCTCCAGCACCTCTATAACCCGCTGCACTCCTTCCTGGCCGAACGCGGCGAGACCCCAGAGATAGGGGCGGCCAATCATGATCGCCCGAGCGCCGAGCGCCGCCGCCTTGACGACGTCGCCGCCGCGCCGGACACCGCCGTCGACGAGGACCGGGATCTTCGGCCCGACCGCGTCAACCACTTCCGGCAAGGCGTGGAGGGTGGAGATCGCGCCGTCGAGGGTGCGGCCGCCGTGGTTCGACACCGAAATCGCGTCGGCCCCGGCGGCGACGGCGCGCTTCGCGTCCTCTCCGGTGGTGATACCCTTGATCACCAGCGGCAGCTTGCTGGCGCCGCGCACCCATTTCAGCCAATCCCAGTTCATCCGGGGATAATAGGGAAAGATCATCCCCGGCTGGAACTGGACGCTGCCACCGTCGCCGGTGTTGTAGCGCGGCGTTTCCGACCACTGGGCTTCCCAATGGTCGCGGCTCGGCCGGTCGCGGGCACCGGTATAGGGATAGTCGAGCGAGACGCAGAGCGCGGCGGCGCCCAGATCCTCGTTGGTCTTGGCCCAGCGCTCCGCATCCGCCTGGGTATGATAGCCAAGCGACGATGCCCACCAGACCGGCATCGTCCCCGCCTTGGTCATGTCGGCGATCAGGCCGTGGCGCGGCCCGACCAGAATGGCGCCAGACTTGTGCGCGGCGAGGATGGTCAGCCGGTCGCCGTCCGGGTGCATCAGCCGGCGCAGGCCGACCGGCCCGAGCAGCACCGGGTGCGGATAGGTCTTGCCGAACAGCTCGACCGCGGTGTCGACCCGCGACACGTCGACCATCACCTTGCGCCGCACCCAATAGTCGGCGAAGGCGGCGCGATTAGCCTTCAGCGTCAGTTCGTCGGCAGCGCCGGCGCGGATATAGTTGTAAGCCAGTTCGCTGATCTTGCGGCGGCCGACATCCTCGAACTCGTGCAGGTTGACGACGTTCATGATGTCCTGGGAATAAACCGGGATCGTGACCGTCTCGAACCCTTCGCGGTTGGCGGCACGTTGCGCGTCGGCGGCGGACGGCGCAGCCTGCGCCTGTGCCATGCTCGCCACGCCACCGCCGGCCAGCCCGAGCAGCGTGCGTCGCCGTGGCGAGAAGCCAGCGTTTCCTTGTCCTGATACAACCCGCATCGCCCGGTTCCTCTCCCTCTTCTCAATCTGTTTCGTCAGGCCATCACCGGCCCGGCCTCGTCGCGGATATCGACCTTGTACGTCTCGCGGATCAGCCAGGCCGCCAGCGCCGAGATCAGGCACATCGCCGCCACATAGGCGGAAATCGGAACCGAGCTGCCGTAGCGGGCGAACAGCGCCGTCGCGATCAGCGGCGCCAGCGCGCCGCCGATCAGCGTGCCAAGTTGATAGGCCAGCGACATGCCGGAATAGCGCACCCTGGTCGCGAAGGTTTCGGTATAGAGCGCGGCGAGCGGCCCGAAGATCATGCCGTTCAGGAACTGGCCGACGCACAGGCCGATCGCGGCGCTGGCCAGCGTGCCGCCGGCGATCAGCGGAAAGACGGCGAACGCCCACGCGGCGAGCAGCAGCGCGCTGATGCAGATCACTCCGCGCCGCCCGCGCCGATCGGACAGCCAGGCGCCGAAGAACACGCCCGGCACCATCATCACCGCGCCGAGCAGCACCGCCGCCAGCATCGTGCTGGTCGTCATCCCGCCCGCCGGACCAGTCCCATAGGCGAGCGAAAAGGAGACGAGCAGGTAGTAGGACGTCTGCATGCCGACGAAGGTACCGGCGGCGAGCAGGATCTGCCGGGGGTACTGACGCAGCGCCTGTAGCGCCGGCGACTGGCGTTGCTCCTGCGCCAGCCGGTCGGCCGCATCGGCCCGATCGATGCCGAGCTTCGCCGCCAGCTCTGCCGCCGCATCGGCCTGACGAGCCTGTTCCGCTTCCTGCAATTCCCGGAAGGCGGTGGTTTCCTCGAACCGCATGTGGATGAAGATGCTGAGCATGACCAGCACGACGCTGGCGATGAACGGCAGGCGCCAGCCCCAGGCCATGAAATCGTCCGGCGACAGCGTCGACGAGGCGATCAGGAAGGCGAGATTGGCGAGGATCGTGCCGATCGGCGCGCCAGCCTGCGCGAAACTGCCGTACCAGCCGCGCCGGTCGTCGGGCGCGTTTTCAAGGATGATCAGCACCGCCCCGCCCCACTGGCCGCCGAGCGCGAACCCCTGGACGAAACGAAGGGCGACAAGCAGTAGCGGCGCGAGATTGCCGATCAGTTGATAAGGAGGCAGCAGGCCGATCAGCGTCGTGGCGCCACCCATCAACATAAGCGCGATGACGAACATCCGCTTGCGCCCGATCCGGTCGCCGAAATGGCCGAACACCGCCGCCCCGACCGGGCGGGCAAAAAAGCCGACAGCGAAGGTGCTGAACGAGGCGATCAGCGCGACGAATGGCGAAACGCCTTCCGGGAAGAACACCGTCGGAAAGACGATCGCGGCGGCGGTTGCGAAAATGAAGAAATCGTAGAATTCGATGCTGGTGCCGACGAGCGAGGTCATCGCCGTCTTTCGCAGATTATGCGCGACTGCCGCCTGCTGCGAACCGCCCGTTCCAGTCACCACCCGAATCCCCCCGCGCCAATTCAACCTTTATTGTTCTTTACGTCGGCACGCCCCGGCCCCGGCGCGTGCGCGCGACGTTATCAGCGACCGTTCCGCAATGGTACGGCACATGGCCGGCAGCACGGCGGAGACACCCTCCATGACGCCAGAGCAGGATGGCGAACTACTTGTTTTTGCATCCGTCCCCGCTACGTACGGCTTGCTCGCCGCTTCGATTCGGTGATCAGACTATCTATTTTCATTAGCTTGTCTAGTTAAGATAAGTAGCTTGCTTGCAAATCTATTCGCCGATAGATTCGTACCATCATCGGGAGCGGGCAGGGAATGATCGAACTCATCGTGCAGGACGCCGGCGGCAAAATGGCCCTGCCCTTCGTGCCCACGCAACTGGTCATCGCCGGCTGGACCGGCCGCGACGCCGCCGCACTGGAAGCGCATATCGCCGAGTTGGAGGCGCTGGGCATCGCCCGGCCGAAGGCGGTACCGATTTTCTACCGCGCCGCCGCCTCGCTGCTGACCACCGCGCCGGTCATCCAGACAGTCGGTCGCGATGCATCCGGCGAGGTCGAGGCGGTGCTGTGGAAGCACGGTGGAGCGCTGTATGTCGGTGTCGGCTCCGACCATACCGACCGCAAGCTGGAAGCGAGCGGCATTACCCTCTCCAAGCAGTTGTGCGCCAAGCCGGTTTCGACAACCGTCTGGCGGTGGGCGGAGGTTGCCGGCCATTGGGACCGGGTGGTGCTGCGCTCTCGGCTGCCCTCGTCCGATGCGCTGTATCAGGAAGGCGCCGCCGCCGCGCTGCGCCGCCCGGACGAATTGCTCGCCCTCTACGAGGCGCGCGCCGGGGCATTGCCGGACGGCGCGGTGATGTTCTGCGGGACGCTGGCGGTGCATGGCGAGATCCGCTTTTCCCCCGACATGGAGTTGGCGCTGATCGATCCGGTGCTGGGCCGGACGCTCACCCACCGTTACGCCGTCGACAGTCTGCCGATCGTCGAGGCATGAGCGCCCACGCCAGCCGCGCCGCGATCGACGCGGCCCTGATGCGCGCCGACCAGCCGGAGGCGGAGGGCGTATTCACCCTCAGGCTGGACAAGGAGGCGCGCGCCTTCGCCGAGGCGGCCGACGCACGCCGGGCGGCGCGTTCGCGCGCGCCGTTCCTGGGCGTGCCGATCACCGTCAAGGACAATTTCGACCTGATGGGCCATCCGACCACCGCCGGGTCGCGACTGCTGGCCGATGCGCCACCGCCCCGGCAGGACGCGGCCGTGCTGGAACGGCTGCGCCGCGCCGGCTTCATCATCATCGGCCGGACCAACATGACCGAATTTGCCTTTTCCGGCCTGGGCCTGAATCCGCATTTCGGTACGCCGGCGAATCCCGCCTTTCCCGGTGAGCGGCGCATCCCCGGCGGATCGTCGTCCGGCGCGGCGGTATCGGTCGCGCTGGGCATCGTACCGGCAGCGATCGGCACCGATACCGGTGGCTCCGTCCGTATCCCGGCAGCGCTGTGCGGCCTGAGCGGCTTCAAGCCCACCGCCGACGCGGTGACGCGGGCGGGCGTACTGCCGCTGTCGACGACATTGGACAGCGTCGGCGTCATCGCCAAATCGGTGGCGGACTGCGCGGCGCTGTTCGACGTGATCCGCGACCGGGCGGGACCCCCGCGCCATCCGATGCCGGCGCGGCGCATCCGGCTGGGGCTGGTCCGCAACTATGTGATGGACGGGATCGAGCCGGCGGTCGCCGACGCCTTCGAAGCGGCAGTCGCGCGGATCGAGGCCGGCGGCATAGCGATCGAGCGGATCACGCTGCCCGAACTGGACGGGATTCCGGCGATGATGCGCGAGGCGAGCTTCGCCGCCGCCGAGACCGCCGCCTGGCACGCGCCCTATCTGGCCGCCGGCCGCAGCGACGCCTACGACCCACGGGTGCTGACCCGCATCCGCGCCGGCGAGACCATGGCCGCCCCCGCCTATGTCGCGCTGGTCGCGGCCAGGGCAGCGATGATCGAGGCAGTCGGCGCGAAGGTCGCCGGGCTCGACGCGCTGCTGTGGCCGACGGTGCCGTTCGTCGCCCCGACGATCGCCACGCTGGCCGACGACGACACCTATTACGCGACGAACGCGCTGGCGCTGCGCAATTCGACGGTCGCCAACCTGCTCGACGGCTGCGCCATCTCCATCCCCTGCCCGACCGACGGGCCACCGGTTGGCCTGACCCTTGCCGCGCTGTCCGGTCGCGACGACCATCTCCTCAGCGTTTCCGCCACCGTCCAGACCGTGTTGAAAGGAGGCTGACATGGCCATTCCGAAGGAACATCGAGAATTCCACCCGATCGCCATGGACGATGACGGTTGGCAGTTACCGGAAGGTTATGCTCCGGGCGCTGGCGTCGACGAAAAGATCCTGTCCGGCCGGCTCGACCTCGCCGCCAAGCGCGGCAGCCGCACCCGATTGCTGCGCTTCCAGCCCGGCGTGTTCACCACCCGGCCCTTCGTCCACGATTACTGGGAAGAGGTTTTCCTGGTAAGCGGTGACCTGACCGTCGGCAACGACGAGAATGGCGACGGCGGCGAGCGCTTCGTCGCACCGACCTATGCTTGTCGCCCGCCGGGTGTATTCCACGGGCCGTTCAAGTCCGAAGGCGGCTGCCTGTTGCTGGAAACCCATTATTACGATCCGGCCTGACCCCTCCGGAAAGTGTTTTACAAAGCTTTCTTTGAAAGCTAATCGAATCCGTGAGGAGATTCTCGAATGCCTCTTACCGTCAGCCGCCCCGAACTGCTCGTCAACGGCAGCGACGAGCTTTTCCGCCAGGTGATTCACGACGCCCTGGGCTTCAGCGCCCGGCTTCAGGAAATTCGCGGCAAGCTGGGCGAGGTCATCGGCCTGTCCGGCCCGGCCTATTCGATCCTGATCGCCATCGAATATCTCGGCAAGTGTGAGGAAGTCGGCGTCAGCCGGGTCAGCGAGCATCTGCACCTGTCCGGCGCATTCGTCACCATCGAGGTCGGCAAGCTTGCCAAGGCCGGGCTGGTCGACAAGCGCGGCCACCCGGAAGACGGCCGCCGCGTGATCCTGACCGTGACCGCCAAGGGCCACGCACTGCTCGACACGCTGGCCGAGACGCAGCGGCCGGTCAACGACACGATCTTTGCGATGCTGGACGACAAGCAGTTCGCTGCCTTCGCCGAGATCATCGCGCTGCTGGTCAACGGAACCGAGGACGCACTGGCACTGCTGCACCTGCTGTCCGAACAGCGGCGCCGCCGGGCCTGAGCGGGAGCGAGCGGCGTGACCTTCGACCAGCGGGCCTTTCGCGACGCGCTTGGCCGCTTTCCTACCGGGGTCGTCGTCGTCACCGCCCATGCCGAGGGCGGCGACCCGGTCGCAATCACCGTCAGCTCGTTCAACGCCGTCTCCCTCGAGCCGCCATTGGTCCTGTTCAGCATCAGCAAGGCAGCGATCAGCCTGCCGGTGCTGCTCGCAGCAGAGCATTTCGGCGTCAGCGTACTGCGTCACGACCAAAGCGAGCTATCGAGCCGCTTCGCCGGGCGGCGCGGTGCGAAATGGGCCGGCCTGAAGCCGGCGCGTGGCATCACCGGCTGCCCATTGATCGACCCGTGCCTGGCGGTGTTCGAATGCGCGCCGCACGCGGTGCACGAAGGCGGCGACCATCTGATCATCGTCGGCCGCGTGCTTGAGTTCGAAACACGGCCGGACGGCGCGCCGCTGGTCTTCTTCCGCGGCGGTTACCACGCAATCGCCGAACATGCCGCCTGACCGCTGAGGAGAGAGACAGACGATGAAAACCGGCTCCGACCATCTCGCCGCGCTCCGCGATGGCCGCATCGTCTATTTTCAAGGGGCAGAAGCCGGCGACGTCACCGCTCACCACGCCTTCCGCAACGCCGTGGCGTCGGCAGCAGCGCTTTACGATTTCCAGGCCGCCAATGCCGAACTGATGACCGTCGCCAGCCCGACCAGCGGCGGCCGGGTCAACCGCGCCTGGGCGTTGCCGGACAGCTACGAGGCGCTGGTCGCGCGGCGACAGGCGATGGAGGCGTGGGCGGGCACGCATTACGGCTTCATGGGTCGGTCTCCCGACCATGTCGCCTCCTGCTTGGCCGGCATGGCGATGGCGCCGGAGGTGTTCGAGGCCTACGACCCGGCGCGGGCCGCGGCATTGCTCGACTATTTCGCCTATGCGCGCGACAACGACCTGTTCCTGACCTACGTCATCATCAACCCGCAGGCGGACCGGTCGAAAGCCACGCATGCGCAGGCCGACGAATATCTGACCGCCGGCATCGTCGACGAGGATTCGACCGGTCTCACCCTGCGCGGCGCGAAGATGTTGGCGACCAGCAGCATCATGGCCAACGAGGTGTTCGTCAGCTGCATCCAGCCGCTCGGCCCCGGCGACGAGAAATACGCCGTCTCGCTCGCCCTGCCGATGAATGCGCCGGGGCTGAAGCTACTATCGCGCAAGTCCTATGAACTGGCAGCACCGAGCGTCTACGACAACCCGCTGGCCAGCCGCTTCGACGAGAATGACGCCGTCATCTATTTCGACGACGTAAAGGTGCCGTGGGACCGCGTGTTCGTCGCCGGCAACACCGCGATGATGCTGAAGCAGTTCCACGCCACCCCAGCGCATGTGCTGCAGAATTACCAGTGCCAGGTGCGACTGGCGGTCAAGCTGCGCTTCCTGATGGGCATCGCCCGGCGGATCGCCGAGATAAACGGCACCATAGCCCTGCCCCCGGTGCGCGAAACGCTGGGCCAGCTCGCCGCCGAGGCGGCGATGGTCGACGGGCTGGTCCACGGCATGGAAGCGAAGGGGACGGTTCGCAACGGCTACTACATCCCCGACGCGCACCTGCTCTATTCGGCGCAGGTGCTGACCCAGCAACTCTACACCCGGATCATCGCGTCGCTGCGCAACCTGGCCGGTGGCGGGCTGATTATGCTGCCGTCCGGCGTCGAGGATTTCGCCAATCCGGAGATCGCCCGGCTTATCGGCAAGACGCAGCAGTCGCCGACCGCCTCGTCGGAGGAAAGAGTGCGCTTCTTCAAACTCGCCTGGGACGCGATCGGCTCCGAATTCGCCAGCCGCCATACCCAGTATGAGATGTTCTACGCCGGCGCCAGCTTCGTGACCAAGGGCCATAGTTTCCGCACCTACGACTGGGCCGGGGCCGGCGCGATGGTCGATCGGATGCTGTCCAGCTACCCGGCGCCGACGCTCTCCGCCCTATCCGGCGACGCGGTGACAATCCCGGCGTGACGGCGCGCCGGCCCCGGCCGATGCCGGCTGTGCTCCACGGGTTGGTCCACCCGATACACGACACTCGATCACGGCATCGCGGGAAATCCGACGGCGCGGCACAAAAGCGCCTCAGGACTCAAATACCCCTTTATCTGAAAGCTATTTCAGATAAGGTAGAGTCTTATAAGATATACGATCGTGGTTGACGCGTACGCATGCCCCGCCGACGGCCCCTCAGCGGAGCCGGAACGGGACTCCAAACGGGCAAAAGGGAGACGATCATGAAAAGACATGTCACGGCGCTGACGGTTGCCATATCCTTTCTTGCATTGGCGGCGGCGACACCGACGCCGACACTGGCGCAGGTGACCGCGGCCGATATCCAGCAGTCGGTTCACCTGCAGGATTCCTGGCTGTATCTGACCCGTGACGTCGCCGACCCCGCACAGTGGGTGCCCGGCGGACGCAGCTTCACCTACCGCAAGACGGTGGAGGGCGGCTTCAACTTCGTCACCTACGACGTCGCGTCCGGCGCCAAGCGCCCGGCGTTCGACCACGCCGCGATCGCCGCCTCGCTCAGCAAGGCGAGCGGCGAGAAGGTCGAGGCGCTGCGCCTGCCGATCAACTCCTTCAGCTATACGAGCGAGGGCAAGGCGATCGAATTCGGCTTCAGCGAGGAACGCTGGCGCTGCACGCTGGCGGATGCCAGTTGCGCGCCCGCCCCGGTCACTCGTCAGCCGCGCGGCTTCGGCGTCGTCCGCGACCTGAAGGTGCCGGCCGACAACACGCCTCACCGCTCGCCGGACGGCAAGTGGGAAGCCTATGTCGAGAATTTCAACATCGCGATCCGGCCGGTCGGCGGCGACACATGGACGCGGATCAGCTTCGACGGGTCGGAGGCCAATTTCTACGATTCGGAATCGATCGTCTGGTCGCCGGATTCGACCAAGCTCGCCGCCTATCGCGTGGTCCCCGGCTATCGGCGCGAGGTAACGCGCGTCATCACCTCGCCGTCCGATCAGGTGCAGCCGAAGACGATCTACCAGCTTTATCCGAAGCCGGGCGACCCGGTGGATATCGACCGCCCGGCCCTTTTCCACGTCGCCGGGGGCAAAGGGCGCCAGATCGCGATCGCCGAGACGCTGTTTCCCAATCCCTACCGCATGTCACCGATCAGTTGGCGCAAGGACAGCCGGACGATCAGCTTTCGCTACGACCAGCGCGGTCACCAGTTGAACCGGCTGGTCGAGGTCGACGCAGAGACGGGCGCCGCGCGCACCGCCGTCGAGGAGCGCGCCAGCACCTTCATCAACCAGGGTTCGCCCAACCGCCAGTTCCGCCACGAGGTCGGTGGGATGGGCAACGAGGTCATCTGGATGTCCGAGCGGGACGGCTGGAACCACCTCTATTTGTTCGACGGCCGCACCGGCAAGGTGAAGAACCAGATCACCAAGGGCGACTGGGTGGTGCGCGAAGTCGTCAAGGTCGACGACGCCAAGCGCCAGATCTGGTTCGCGGCCGGCGGCATGCGACCGGGCGAAGACCCCTATCTGCAGCATTATTACCGGGTCGACTTCGACGGGCGGAACCTGACCCCGATCACCACGGTCAACGCCTATCACGATGTCGCCTTCTCCCCCGACATGGCCTATTATGTCGACACCTATTCCAAGATCGACCTGCCGACGGTGTCGGAGTTGCGCCGCTCCAGCGACGGTTCGCTGGTCGCGACGGTCGAGACGGCCGACGTCAGCCGGCTGATGGCCGCCGGCTTCCGCCCGCCGGAGGCGTTCGTCGCCAAGGGACGTGACGGCAAGACCGACATTTACGGCGTGATCGTGCGGCCGCGCAATTTCGACCCCAACAAGAAATATCCGGTCATCGAGAACATCTATGCCGGGCCGCATTCCAGCTTCGTTCCGAAGAAATGGTGGCCGTTCGGCTACCAGTCGAGCGGCGACAAGACGATCGGCATGCAGTCGCTCGCCGACCTCGGCTTCATCGTCGTCCAGATCGACGGCATGGGCACGCTCAACCGGTCGAAGGCGTTCCACGACGTGGCGTGGAAGAACATCGCGGACACCGGCTTCACCGACCGCATCCTGTGGCACAAGGCGGCCGCCGCCAAATACGACTGGTACGACACCAGCCGCGTCGGCATCTACGGCGGCTCGGCCGGTGGCCAGAACACGCTGCTCGCGCTGCTGTTCCACCCGGAATTCTACAAGGTCGGCATCGCCTATAACGGCTGCCACGATAACCGGATGGACAAGATCGGCTGGAACGAAGCGTGGATGGGCTGGCCGATCGACGAAAGCTATGCCGCATCGTCCGGCGTCGACAACGCCTGGCGGCTGCAGGGCAAGCTGATGCTGGTGGTCGGAGAACTCGACATGAACGTCGATCCGGCATCGACCTATCAGGTGGTCGACGCGCTGATCAAGGCGGGCAAGGATTTCGACATGCTGACCGTCCCCGGCGGCGGCCATGGCGTGCTGCGCTCCGTCGGGCCGGTCGATTACGGCCTGCGCCGCCACTATGATTACTTCCTGAAACATCTCGCCGGCGTCGACACGCCGAACTGGAACACAATGCCGAAATCCGTTCCGGGCGGAACCGTTCCTACCTCCTGACCGGCTCCCTCCCCCGGGGAGGGGCGATGCGCGACGGACGCATCGCCCCTTCGACGGGCCGCCGCCCCATTTCATCCTGGCATCGAACCGACTGCTGGCACGACCGGATCTATCGACGGGCGGGCCATGGGATAGTTGCGCCAGCGCCACATAACTCGAAAGTATAATATCTTTTACAAATAGCTATTATTCATATTGCATATCGTGAAGACTCGGCTAGCGTATACTTTATATCGGCTGCGAGAGAGGCACGGTGCGAAACCTCCCCGCCGCCCCGGCAGACAAGGCCATGGAGCCCGAACGTACCGGCCCAGGCTTTGGGATATTATATAATACGTTGATTCCTAACGATATTATTGTCCGCTTGATCAGAAGGGGGAAAGGATGAACTTCAAATCCATCAGGCAGCCGCTGCTAGCCTCGACCATCTTTGCGACCTGCATGCTGGTCGCCACGCCAGCCTGGTCCCAGGTGACCGATGTAAGCGAACTGAATGCGGGTGATGGCACGATCGTCGTCACCGGTTCCCGCATCGCGCGGCCGGATCTGACGATCTCCAGTCCCGTCGGCGTGGTCAGCGCCGAAGAAATCACGCTGCGTCAGCCCAACACCGCCGAAGACCTGCTGCGCGACATGCCGGCCGTCCGCGCGGCGAACGGGCCGGGCGTCAACAACGGCAGCAACGGCTCCGCCACGATCGACCTGCGCGGCGTCGGCGTGAACCGCACGCTGGTGCTCGTCGACGGCCGCCGCGTCGTTCCCTACGACCTGAACGGCGTCGTCGACCTCAACACCGTTCCGACCGCGCTGATCGACCGGGTCGACGTCGTGACCGGCGGTGCATCGTCGGTCTACGGCGCGGATGCCGTCGCCGGCGTCGTCAACTTCATCACCAAGCGCAACTTCTCCGGCGTCGACCTGTCGGCCAACTACCGGATCACCGAGCGCGGCGACGGGCAGCAATATCGCCTTGCTGTCGTCCTCGGCACCGATCTCGACGACGGGCGCGGCAACGCCGTCGTCAGCATGGCATACGACAAGCGCGTGCCGCTGCTCGCCCAGTCGCGCCCGGTCGGCGAGATTCCGCGCAGCGCCGCCAACGGCCTGTTCAACGGGTCGCAGAACACGGTTCCGATCCTGTTCACCAGCCCCAACCCGGTGCAGCTTGGCCTGGGGGCCGGGTCGCAGGGCGCCGTCCTCGACACCGCGACCGGCACGCTGCGGATCGCCAATCAGGGCGACTTCTACAACTCGAACGACCTGACCTATTACGCGACGCCGCTGGAACGCTACAGCGGCTACGCGGCCGCTCGCTACGAGATCACGCCGGGCATCGAGATGTATTCGTCGATGAACCTGACGCACAACAAGGTGCGCACCGCCATCTCCGCCAGCGGCACCTTCCAGAACATCTACCAGATGCCGCTCAGCAACGCCTATCTGCCGGCGGGCGTGCTCGGCCAGTTCTGCAACGCCTACGATACCGACCCCAGCGTCTCCGGCATCCAGTCGCTCAGCGCCGCCCAATGCGCCGCGGCCGCGATTGCGCGCCCGGGCGACCCGGATTACCGCGAAATCTCGATCATCGGGCAGCGCCGCTTCGTCGAGCTCGGGCCGCGCGTCCAGGACATCGAATCCACCCAGTACCAGTTGCAACTGGGCGTGCGCGGCAACATAACCGACACGCTGCAATACGACGTGTTCGGCCAGTACGGCGAAACGTCGCAGACGATGGTCAATGACAACTGGGGTTCGTCGACCAAGCTGCAGCAGGCGATACGCTCCTACCGCGACGGTTCCGGCGCCGCAGTCTGCCAGGACGTGGCGAACGGCTGCGTGGCGATCAACCTGTTCGGCCCCGCCGGCAGCATCGACAGCGCGATGGTGGACTTCATCAACCTCGACGCCCAGACCACCCGCAAGTCCACGCTCGCCGTGGTTGGCGGCAATCTGAGCGGCGACCTGTTCGGGCTCACCAGCCCGCTCAGCGACAAGCCGATGGCCTTCTCGCTGGGCGCCGAGTACCGGCGCCTGACCGCGGCGGCACGCCCCGATGCCGCACTACAGATCCAGAACGAGGTGTTGGGCACCGGCGCACGCACGCCGCCAGATTTCGGCGAAATCTCGGTTCGCGAAATCTTCGGCGAAATCATCGCGCCGATCATCCGCGACAAGCCGTTCTTCCACGATCTGCAACTCGAAGCCGGCATCCGCTACTCTGATTACAGCACCACCGGCACCAGCACGACGTGGAAGGCCGGCGGCAGCTACGAGCCTTTCCCCGGCTACAAGTTCCGCGGCATGTATCAGGTCGCCGTCCGTTCGCCGAACGTCCAGGAACTGTTCCAGTCGCCGGTCCTTGGCTTGGCGACGCGGCAGGAAGATCCCTGCCAGGGCAGCCTGCCGATCGGCAACGCCGGCCTGACCGCCCTTTGTATAGCCACCGGCGCGCCGTCGGCGACGATCGGCGCCATTCCCAACCCGTCGGCCAACCAGGTCAACCAGACGACCGGCGGCAACCGCAACCTCGATGTCGAAAGGGCGAAAACCTATACGCTCGGCGTCGTGCTGACCCCGCCGCAGTTCAGCGGCTTCTCGCTGACCGTCGACTATTTCAACATCAAGATCACCGACGCGATCTCGCGGCCCAACGCCAACGACATCATGGACGGCTGCTTCGCGCCGGCGCTCAACCCGCAATTCACCTACAATGCCTTCTGCCAGCTGATCCAGCGCAACCCGCTGACCGGCGGCCTGAACGGCACCGGCGAGACGCCGGGCGTGATCCTGGCCAGTTCCAACCTGGGCAAGATCGAAACGGCCGGCATCGACCTTGGCGTCCACTACAGCCTGCGTCTTGCCGACATCGGCATCGGCGGCAACGATCCGGGCAAGGTTCAGCTCGGCTTCAACGGCACCTGGCTCGATTATTATCACTTCCAGGCGACGCCGAACTCGGTCGATCGCGATTGCACCGGCTACTACAGCTCAAGCTGCGGCAACCCGCGCTCCACGTTCCGCTGGAACGCGCGCGCGACCTACAGCCGCGACCTGTTCGACGTATCGCTGCTCTGGCAGCATGTCAGCCGCGTGGTGATCGAGCCGCAACCGAACGGCCCGCGTCTGGACCCGACGTCGTTCACCACCGTGGTCTATCAGGGCGTCACCCACACGAACGTGCCCGCCAACGGCATCTACGAACCCTATCGTCAGATCAAGGCATTCGACTATTTCGATCTGTCGACCAAGGTCCGGGTGAACGAGATGTTCGAGCTGAACCTGCTGGTGAAGAACCTGTTCGACAAGCAGCCACCCGAGGTCGCCGGCGTCGGCGTCAACACCGCCGTCTCCTACGACGTGTTCGGCCGCACCTACAGCCTGACCGCACGCCTGCGGTTCTGAGCGGCAGGGGCGTGAAAGGAAGCGGGCCGGGGGTGACGCGCATCACCACGGCCCGCTTCCGCCGTTGAAGGAAGGGCGCGCCACCATATCCAGCCCCAGCGCGCCGGGGCGCCGGATCCGAAAAGGGGGACTCTCATGTGGAGCAAGGCGGGTTGGAGTGCCGTCGCGGCGATCGCCGCGGCCAGCGGCGTCGGCGGCTGTGCCGAAACGGCGGATATGAGCGGAGTGCTGGCGGATTTCGAATCCTATACCAACTGGCATGAGGCGCGACCGGATGCCAAGGCGCTCAACGGCCAGCCCCCCCTGCCCTGGCCGGACGTCAGCCCCGACGGCATCAAGGCGCATCGCGAGAAGCTGCAGGCGCTGCTCGATCGGGCAAAGGCCGTGCCCGAAGGCGGCCTGTCGAAAACGGACGCTATCAACCGCCAGTTGATGATCCGCAACCTGTCGGTCGCGCTGGAGGGCCTTGATTTCGACGAGGAGCGCATCCCGTTCATCGGCGGCGAGGGCTTCTATACCCGCCCGAACCGTGTCGCCCGCACCCTGGTGATCCACGACAAGGCCGAAGCGGAAGCGTGGATCGCCCGGCTGGAGGCGCTCCCCGCCTTCTATGCCCAGTCGATCGTCAATATGCGGCGCGGGCTGGACAGCGGCTTCATCCAGCCGCGCCTGACGACGGAAAGCGCGATCGCAACGAGCAAGGTCATCGCCGAATATCCGGTGGAGACCGACCCGTTGATGGCGCCGTTCAAGAAGCTGCCGGCAATTATCGGCGAGCAGGACCAGACCGCGCTCCGCAACCGGGCGATGGACGTGCTGCGCACCAAGGTGAAGCCGGCGCAGGCGGAGGTCGTCGCCTTCTTCGAGAAGGACTATCTGCCCCGCGCCCGCGACACGATCGGCGCGCGCGAGATGACGAACGGCGACCGCTACTACGCCTATCTGGTCCGCAAGTTCACGACCACCGACATGACCCCGGATCAGGTCCACGAAATCGGCCTGTCTGAAGTGAAGCGCATCCGCGGCGAGATGGAAGCCGCGATAAAGGAAATGGGCTTCAAGGACACGCTGACCGAGTTCCTCGCCTTCCTGCCGACGCAGAAGGAGTGGCTCGCCCAGAGCAACCAGCATTATATGGAACGCGCTGGCGAGATCATGAAGCGGATCGATCATGAGCTGCCCGGCTGGTTCGGCACGTTGCCGCGTCTGACCTACGGCATCAAGAACAAGACACCGGAACTGGCCAACTCGTCGGGCGCCTATTATCGCGGCGACCCGGAGTTGGGCATCGCCGGCACGGTGATGACCGGCATGGATCAGACCGGCTACCCGCTCTACAACCTGCCCGCCTGGCTGCTGCATGAAGGCGTGCCGGGCCACCACCTGCAAATCGCGCTCGGCCAGGAACGGCTGGACCTGCCTGCCTTCCGCCGCGCCGACAGCATCACCGCCTTCGTCGAGGGCTGGGCGCTCTATACCGAGCGGCTGGGTGAGGAGATGGGCATCTACCGCAACGCCTATGAACGGTTCGGCCGGCTGTCGTTCGAGGTCTGGCGCGCCTGCCGCCTCGTCATCGACACCGGCATGCATTTCAAGGGCTGGACGCGCGATCAGGCGATCGCCTGCCTGAAGGACAACACGTCGCTGCCCGACCGCAGCATCGCCCGTGAGGTCGACCGCTATATCGGCTGGCCGGGGCAGGCGGTTGCCTACAAAGTCGGCGAGTTGCGAATTTCCGCGTTGCGCGCCCGCGCCGAAGAAGCGCTCGGCCCCCGTTTCGATATCCGCAAGTTCCACGACGCCCTGCTGCTCGACGGGCCGCTGCCGCTGTCATTGCTGGAAGAGAAGATCGACGGCTGGATCACCGAGCAGAAGCAGGAAGCCGACAAGGGGTAGCGCCCTACCCCGCCGGCGGGTTCAGCGCATTGATGGCGGCGTGGACCAGCGCCTCCGCCTGCTTGCGCTCCAGCCCAGGCGCGATCGGCGCGCCGACGCGGAAGGTGACGATGCCGGGCCGCTTCAGGAAGCGGCGGCGCGGGCACAGGCGGCCGCTGTCGCAGGCGACGGGCACCACCGGCAGGCTGAGCGTCTTGTACAGCCCGGCAAAGCCGGCGCGCAGCGGCGGGCGGGCGCCGTGCGGCACGCGCGTCCCTTCCGGAAAGATCAGGATCGGGCGGCCGCGTGCCACCGCCGCCTTCGCCGCCTTCAGCATCTGGCGCATCGCGGTCGCCCCGGCGGCGCGGTCGACGACGATCACGCCGTGCAGCCGGGCAACCCGCCCCCACAGCGGAATGTCGGCCAGTTCGCGCTTCAGCACTACCGCTGGCCGATCAAGCAGCAACAGCATTTCCAGCGTTTCAAACATCGATTCGTGCTTGACGGCGACCAGCGCCGGGCCGACCGGCAGCACCCCTTCGACGCGCGTGGTGATGCCGAGCAGCACCCGCGCGCACCAGTGGTGGAATAGTGCCCAACGGCGGGCATGGGCGATCAGCGCCGGCTGTCCGGCCAGCGCCACCGGCAGCGCCAGCAGCACCGCAACCACCGACCCGGCGTAGAACACCAGCGTGAACAGCAGGCTGCGCAGCAGGACTATCACAGGCCGACCAGTACCGCGCCGCGCCGCAGGATATACTTGTTGTATTCGGTCAGCAGCATCGTGAACCCAGGCTCGCTCGGCACCGCGTCGCGCAGCACGACGATATCGTCCGGCAGGGCGCGCTCTATCTCGAAACTGGCGCGTGGCATATGCCAGTCGGTGGTGACCAGCCGGACGCTGCGATAGCCGCGCGCTTTCAGCCAGTCGGCCACCTCCTCGCCGTTGGAGCGGGTGTCGACCGCTTCGCGCCCCAGGTCGATGCAGCAGTCGAACAGCCGCATCGGCGCACGGTATTGCAGCGCCAGTTCGTGCGGGCGGACGCTGCGCGCGACGCCGGAGATCAGCATCCGCCGCGCCCGCTGCGCAGCGATCAGCGTCAGGCCGCGCTCGATCCGCGCGGCGCCGCCGGTCAGCACGACGATGCCGTCGGTCCGCTGGTCGTCGGCCGGGCGCGGCAGCATGACAGCGAACAGCGCAAAGCCCAGCAGATAGGCGAGCACCGCCGTGGCGACCAGCCGGCGGATCACAGGATCCGCCTCAACGCGCGCACCACCGTCAGCCGCGCCGCCAGCGTCGCGAGCAATGTCGCCGCCGCCGGCACCGCCAGCAGCATCAGCCAGCCGGCGGGCGACAGAGTGACCGCGCCGACAAGGTCGGAGCCGACCGCCTGGATGCGTCCGCCGACCAGCAGGATCACCGTCGCGCCGACGCCAAGGCCGATCGCGCCGCCGAACAGCGCATCGAGCGCGATCCGGCGCTGAAACAGCCGCGCGATCTGGATGTCGGTGGCGCCGAGCAGGTGCAGCACGTCGATCGTCGCACGGTGGGTGTTGAGCGCGGCGCGGGCGGCCAGCACCACCGCCGCCGCCGTCGCCACCCCCATCAGCACCACGACCGCCGCCGCCAGCCACTGCAGCGAACCGACCAGCCGTGCGAGCGGCGCCAGCCAGCGGGCATGGGCGTCGACCCGGACGTCGGCGCCGCCAGCGCCCGCCACCTTCGCCAACTCAGCCAGGCTACGGTCGTCGGTCCGCGTGAGGTCGACATCGATCAGCGCCGGCACCGGCAGGTCGGCGGCAAGGTCGCCGACGCCAAGCCAGGGGCGCAGCAGCGCCGCGATCTCCGCATCGTCGACGCGGTGGACGGCGCGGACGTTGGACAGCCGGCCGAGCGCGGCGGCGACACGGTCGGCGCTGGCGGCCCGCGCCGCCGGGTCCGCCGCGATGACCTGCACCGTCACCCGCCCCGCCAGGTCGGCGCGCAGCGCGCCGGCGGCGTTGGCCATGCCCAGTCCGCCGGCGACAGCCAGCACGGTCAGGAATACCATGATCGCGATCACCCACGGCATCGGCCCGGCGAGCCAGCCTTCTGGCAGTAGCCGCCGGTCCGCCCCGCCCCCGGTCCAGCCAAGGCTCATGCCAGGTCCTCCGGCGGGTTGCGCAGTGCGCCGGTCGGGTCGGCGATCCGCCCGCGATCGAGCCGCATGATCCGCGCCCGCGACACCCGGCCGAGCAGATGGAGGTCGTGGGTGGCGACGACGATCGTCGTGCCCAGCTTGTTCAGCGCATCGAACAGGTGGAGCAGCCGGTTGGCCATCTCCGGATCGACGTTGCCGGTCGGTTCGTCGGCGACCAGCATTTCTGGCCGGCCGATCACCGCCCGGGCGATCGCGACGCGCTGCTGTTCCCCACCCGATAACGTAGCCGGGCGCGCGCTCGCCCGCTCACCCAGGCCGACCCAGGCCAGCATCTCGCGCACCGGCGTGTCGAGGTCGCGCTCCTCGACCCCGGCGACGCGCAGCGGCAGCGCGACATTATCGTAGGCGGACAGATGCGGAACCAGCCGGAAATCTTGGAACACCACGCCAATCCGCCGGCGGAAGCCGGGCAGCCGCTCTCGCGGCATCGTCACCGCATCCTCGCCGAACAGCCGGATCAGTCCGCGGCTCGGCCGCTGGGCCAGATACAGCAGGCGCAGCAGCGACGTCTTGCCGGCGCCCGACGGGCCGGTCAGGAAGTAAAATGCGCCGGGGGCGAGGGTGAAGCTGACGTCCGACAGGGTTTCCGCGCCCGTGCCGTAGCGCAGACCGACATTTTCGAACTGCACGATGTTGGCCATCGCGCCCTCAGTCCCGCTCTTGCAAGGTTTGACCCCGGCCCATGCGCGGGCAGCCATGCCATGACCGGCGTACCCAGGTAAAGCGCCACCGTGCGGCATCCACCGATCGAAGCATTGCCGTCGGATGCCGACGGTGCTTGCAAGCTGTACCGCTTCGATGCTTAGAACCTCATAACGCCACCGCCATGACAAAAGGGCCGATCCACCGCCATGATCCTGCAATGCCCGGAATGCAGCACGCGATACCTGGTTCCCGACAGCGCGATCGGACCAGCCGGGCGCGCCGTGCGCTGCGCCTCGTGCCGGCATAGCTGGTTTCAGGACGGGCCGGAACTGCCCGAAGCCCCGCCGGCGCCCACCGCGCCGATGCCGGCAGAGCCCGCGCCGGTTACTCCATCGGCGGAAGCGCCACCCCCCGTCCCTGCGCCACCGCCGATCGAGCGCGCCGCGGAGGAAGTGCCGCCCGCGCCACCAGCCCCCGCCTATGATAGCTTCGCCCACGAGCCGCCGTTCAAGCCGCGCCGCAACCCGGCCCGGCGCTGGACGATCGCCGCCGCTGCCGCCGGCCTGCTGATGCTCGGCGCGATCGCCGCGCTCAGCTATTTCGGCAGTTCCGGCACCGCCGGGCTGACCGGCGCGCGCAGCGGCGCGGCGCTGCTGCTCGAAGTGCCGAGCAAGCCGGAACGCCGCACCCTCGCCAGCGGCAACGAATTGTTCGCGGTCACCGGCCGCGTCATCAACCCGACGGAGACGGCGCAGCGCGTGCCCGACATCCGCGCCGAACTGCGCGACGCGCAGGGTCGGGTCGTCTACAACTGGACGATCGCGCCGCCGGTGCGCACCCTGGCGCCGAAGGCGAGCGCGGAATTCAACTCCGCGGAGGTCAACGTGCCCAAGGGCTCGCGCGAACTGAACTTGCGCTTCGCCGGCGAGCCGGGCTGACCGATCGACACATCGGGCACCATTTCAGCGGTTGCGGGGCCAAGGCGGCTTTGCTAGAGGCTCGCCCCTACCGGACGCCGGACACCGGCGGTTGTTTCAAGTGTGCGGTCGTGGCGGAACTGGTAGACGCGCAACGTTGAGGTCGTTGTGGCCGAAAGGCCGTGGAAGTTCGAGTCTTCTCGACCGCACCAAACAGTCCCAGGTTATCATAGCGAAACGGTGTTTCCGGTATACGCCGGAATTACCCCCGCTTTCCTGCGGTTTTGCGCCCCTTCGATCGGCGCGGTGAGGCGGGAGACGTCTCGATGCGCCAGGCACAGCCGCGCATTGCCGGCCCGCGTCTCTGATCGGCAAATGACAGACCCCACCACTTCGCGAAGAGCCGGCGCAACAAAAATGGCGCTCCCGGGCAGCGCCTCTCTGTATCAAATAATTATGTAGTCCGCGCTATGCGATGCCGAGCGTCTCTTGCTGATCGCGCCAACCAATCGGGAGATCCGCACCCAACAGCGCGGTGGCAGTCAGCTTCGGTGGCTGCCTGCCGTCGAGGATCGCCTCAACCATCGCCGGCGCCAACCAGCTTAGCCGAACCAGCTTCGCCAACCGCTTGCGGCATTTGCCATGGGCGCCAGCGATCTCGCGCAGCGACCGGTCAGGCGCTGCCAGCACCATCTGCCGTACCGCCATGGCTTCGGACAGCAAAGCAACCAGCCGCTCGTCGCGAACCCTCGGAGAGGAATCGGCGGCTGCATCGCCCAGGATCTGCAGCTTCAACTCATGCCCGCGCCGCACCCGCGCCACCGGCGCATCGAGGGTGATCGTCCCGCACTGCCCATTGCCAACCTCCAGTCCGCAGGCACCGAGCAACGCCTTCTCATCGATGGTGATCACGACCCGATCCTCAAGGAGGGCGATCCTGCTGATCCCGATCGCGGTTGCCTCGGCGAGCAAGTCTCGCTTCACGGCTAGCGCCGCGGCGGCAGCGATGATGCTCTCCACCCGCCGTGGATCGATGCCGACCGCGAGCCGAGCGATCCGGTCCCGGTCACTCAGCAGCGCGGCGATCCTTGCTTTGACGATCTGTTCGAGATCATGTGCGCCGACCCGCCAGGCCGGCTGTTCCGGTGACGAGTCGCGCGTGACGTAATAGCGATAACGCCTGGTGCCCCTGGCAGTATGGCTTGGGGTCATCCGCCGGCCCAGTCCGTCATACAGCAATCCAATCAGCAGCGAGCGGTTCAGGCTGTTCCGTCTGGCGACCAGCCCAGGCCCCCGGGCGGCCAGCCTGGCCTGGACCTCGTCCCACAGTGGCTGAGGGACGATCGCCTGATGCTCACCGGGATAGGCTGTACCCTTATGAACGATCTCGCCACGGTAGATGCGGTTGCTCAGCAGATGATAGAGGGTGCCGCGCCGGAACGCACAGCCGCCCTTGTGCGGGCCGCTCGTCCGTTGCTGGATCTTGGTACGATAGCCATCGCGCGCGAGCTCCTCGACCAGTTCGGCGACCGAACGCAGGGCGACATAGCGCTGCATGATGTAACGGACGAGGTCCGCCTCAGCTTCGTTGACCACCAGCTTGCGGTCTTCAACATCATAGCCAAGCGGCACCGGCCCGCCCATCCACAGGCCCTTCTTCTTCGAGGCGGCGATCTTGTCGCGGATGCGCTCGCCGGTGACCTCGCGCTCGAACTGGGCGAAGCTGAGCAAAACGTTCAGGGTCAGCCGCCCCATGCTGGTGGTGGTGTTGAACGCCTGGGTGATCGAGACGAAGCTGGCGGCTCTGGCATCGAGGATCTCGACGATCTTGGCGAAGTCGGCAAGACTGCGGGTCAGGCGGTCGACCTTGTAGACGACGATCACATCGACCCTGCCCGCCTCGACGTCGGCGAGCAGCCGCTTCAGGCCCGGTCGGTCCATGGAGCCGCCGGAGAAGCCGCCATCGTCATAGGCGGCTGGGACCAGCGTCCAGCCTTCGTGACGCTGGCTGGCAATGTAGGCCGCACATGCCTCGCGCTGGGCATCGAGGCTGTTGAATGCTTGGTCGAGACCATCCTCGGTCGACTTGCGGGTGTAGATCGCACAGCGGATAATCCGACCAGTGGCGGATGCGGCGGGACGCTTCCGGCTCATGCAGCCCGCTTGCCGGTCAGGCCGAAGAAGCGCGGGCCTGACCAGGCCGCACCGGTGATCTCACGGGCGATGCTGGTGAGCGAGTTGTAGCGTCGCCCCTCGTATCGATAGCCGTCACCTTCGACCGTTACGCTGATCGTGCGGCCGTGCCAGGTTCGCACCAGCTGGGTGCCGGCACTGAGGGTGACCGGCAGGCGGGCCGGCGCAGGATCGCCGCCGTTCGGCGCGCGCAATTGGCGCTGGGCGGAGGCCGACAGTGATTTACCGGCACGCTCCTGCAAGCGGTAAGCGATGCCATGGTGCAGGAGGTCGGGCGACAGGCGTGGTGCGTCTGTCCCGTATACGTTCCGCCAGGCCTCCTGGAGTTGCGCTGGGGTCATCGTCGCCAATGCCGCCAGCAGGGCTTCGATCCGCGCCATGGTCAGGCGTCCGCGGCGATACGGTAGCAGGCGCTATCGTCGCGCCGGTCCTTCGCAACCACATGCCCCTTCTTGCGCAGGCCGGACAGCGCAGCCCGGGTGGCGTGCGGCAACCAGCCGGTCGCCTCGACCAGTTCGGCAAGCGAGGCGCCGTCGGCGCGCTGCAGCAGAGCAACGACCAGCGCGATCTTCGATGCCGGCTTTCCGGGCGCGGGACTGGCCGATGCGGTGGCTGGCGGTTCGGCCGCCGCACCGACAAAGATGGCAGCCCGGCCGGTGTCGGTGATCGCCACACCGATGCGGCGATCATCCTCCCGGCGCCACTCCTGCGCCGGTTCCATGACCGTGATCTCGGTTGCCAGCCCGCGCTTGACCAGGGTTGCGACCGCCTTGCGCAAACTGGCGCCCTGAGCGCCAACAGTATCCGGGGGCGGCAGCAGGCTGCTATCGGAACGACCCGCAGCAGTACTCAACAGGATCAACTGGGTATCGGTCAGCTTGGTCATCGGTGGTCTCCTCGGAAGACAAGCATCATTGCCGCCTCCCCACCACCCACAGCCCCGCCCGGGACCGAGCGGGGCCGGCAGCCGGTTCCTGCGGCTGCGACTCACGAACACACCAATGCTCCGATCACCGACGAAGTCGAGTGCTTTGCGCGCCAGTACAAAAGCTGGCTATTCACTCCGTCGGCCAGATCGCCGCTTTATGGTCATCATGACAGCCGAAGCCATGCCGCACGCCGGGACGCTGTTCTGTACGACGCCGGCGCGCTGGTCGCCGAGTATGACGGCGCGGGCATATGCTGAGGCGCTATCGGCAACGTCGGAGTTGTCGTAACGCCATTACGCATGATGTCCTTCAAAGCCGAATGTGCGACAGCATTGATTTGCGCGTCGGATCGCAATGTTTGTCGCAGCGTATCTTTCGTAGCGCCGACAATTTCAGAATACTTTGTGAACGCCCTTCCTACGCTCGTTAGGCTCAGGACCCATTGATGTGAGAGGCTCGATCTGATTCAGGCTCCGTAAGGAGACTGAGCATGAGCGACCTGTACTGGCTGAGTGACGAGCAGATGGATCGTCTGCGGCCCTATTTCCCCAAGA
>NZ_SPHY01000016.1 GCF_004796535.1 Sphingomonas flavalba
TCGCCGCCGACGGCGACGACGGCTTCGCGCTGCTGACCGACACCCCCGGCGCGCCGCCTACCCTCGCGTGGCGCGGCCTGCCGGTGGCGGCGCTCACCCGCGGCAAGGGGCTGCTGCGCCCGGCGCTGCGGCTCGACCGGGCGATCGCCGCCTTGTCGGAGGCGCAGCGCGCCGCAATCGCCGCCCGGCTGGCGACATGGGTCGACACGCAGGTCGCGCGGCTGCTCCAGCCGCTGGCGCGGATCGCCACCGCCGGGCGCGATCCGGCGACGCCGCCGCCGCTGCGCGCGCTGCTCGCCCCGCTCGGCGAGGCGGGCGGGCTGATCGCGCGACAGGCGGTCGAGCCGGCACTGGCCGGCATGGACAAGGCGACACGCTATCAGGCGCGGCGGCTCGGTATCACCATCGGCGCGCTCGACGTGTTCGCCGCGCCGCTGCTGAAGCCGGAAGCGATGCGCTGGCGGCTGGCGCTTGCCGCAGCGCAGGCGGATGCGGGCATGCCGCCGGTGCCGCCGCCGGGCGCGGCGCTGCTGCCGCGCGATCCGGCCCATGCCGCCGCCGGCTACCGCCCGCTCGGCGAGCAGATGCTGCGCGTCGATCTGGTCGAACGCATCGCCCGTGCCGCGCATCAGGCGCGCGACGGCCGCCGCCGCTTCGCCCCCGATCCCTCGCTGGCGACGTCGATGGGGCTGAGCGCCGCCTCCCTCGCCCGGCTGATGGAAAGCCTTGGCTTCCGCGCCGAGCCGGCCGAAGCGGAGCAGGCGGCGGGCTGGGCCTGGGCGCCGCGCCGCCGGCCGCGCCCGGCCGCCGCCGTTGCCCGGCCGGGCAATGCCTTCGCCGCGCTTGCCGCGCTCCGCCGCCATGACGGGTGAGGCGTTGCGCCTCGACAAATATCTGTGGTTCGCCCGGCTGGCGCGCAGCCGCGCGGCGGCGCAGGCGATCGCCGAGGCCGGCCATATGCGGATCAGCGGCCGGGTCGTCGCCCGCGCCCATGCCTTGGTCAAGGTCGGCGACGTGCTCAGCTACCCGGCCGGCGCGCGGGTGCGGGTGATCCGCATCGAGGCGCTGCCGGCGCGGCGCGGCCCGGCGGCGGAGGCGCGCGCCTGCTATACCGATCTGGCGCCGGAGTGATAACGACTTGCAACAGGCCGCTAAACATTGACGGGCGGAGTCCGGCGCAATAGCGGGGGGCGAATGCCCCTGGGAGCCATGTTGCCATGACCTACGTCGTCACCGATGCCTGCATCCGCTGCAAGTATATGGATTGCGTCGAAGTCTGTCCGGTCGACTGCTTCTACGAAGGCGAGAACATGCTGGTCATCAACCCCAGCGAATGCATCGACTGCGGCGTCTGCGAGCCGGAATGCCCGGCCGAGGCCATCCTGCCCGATACCGAAAGCGGACAGGAGCAGTGGCTGGAGCTGAACGCCACCTTCTCGACCCAGTGGCCGAACATCACCCGCAAGCGCGAGCAGCCGGACGACGCCGACGCGCACAAGGGCGAGGAAGGCAAGTACGACAAGTATTTCTCGCCGGAGCCGGGCCAGGGCGACTGAGTCGCCCGCCAGCACCGCACCCGATGAAAGCCTCGTAATTCCGCCGTTTTGACGGTGGGCTGGCATTTTTGCTGCGAATCTGTTAAATCAGTCGCCGATCGCAACGCATGTCCCCCATCGCGTCCGCAAGAAAGGCTGTTCTATCCCGCCCTCGCGAGTGCCTCACGCCCTTCAGGCGAACGCTCTCGTGCGGATGCGCATCACAATCCAAGAAAGGTCGCTAGGCAAATGGCTGCAAAGGCGCTGAGCTTCGATGTCGGTGATTATGTTGTATACCCCAAGCACGGTGTCGGTCGGGTCGTCGAACTCCAGCGACAGGAAATAGCCGGGATCAACCTAGAGCTGTACGTCCTGCGCTTCGAAAAGGAGCGGATGACGCTGCGCGTGCCGACCAACAAGGCCGAAAGCGTCGGCATGCGCAAGCTGTCGTCGGACAAGACGCTGCAGGAGGCGCTGCAGACGCTGACCGGCAAGCCGCGGGTCAAGCGCACCATGTGGTCGCGCCGCGCCCAGGAATATGAGGCGAAGATCAATTCGGGCGACCTGGTGTCGATCGCCGAGGTGGTCCGCGACCTGTTCCGCGCCGACGACCAGCCCGAGCAGAGCTACTCCGAGCGCCAGATCTTCGAGGCCGCCGCCAGCCGGCTCGCCCGTGAGCTGGCCGCGATGGAGCAGATCGACGAGCCGAAGGCGCAGACCAAGATCCACGAGATCCTCGACAAGGCCGCCGCCATCCACAACAAGGCGAAGGAAGCGGCGGTCGACGCCTGATCCGCGTCGCGTCGCAGGCAAGTAAAGGGGCGGTCCCGGCGGGGCCGCCCTTTTTTTGTGGACCGGCACCCAGTCCTTGCTGTATTATTATAGCAATACAGTAAGGAGATACCGCCATGCGCATCTTTGCCGCCGCGCTGCTCGCCACCGCGCTGGCCGCCTGCACGCCGGGCAATGCCAACAGCAGCCGGGCGAGCGGCCAGACCGCCAGCCGCAGCTTCCCCGCCAGCGGCTTCGATCGCATCCAGCTCGCCGGGTCGGACCGGGTGATCGTCAAGGTCGGCGGGCGCGAATCGGTGACCGCCACCGGCGACACCGCCGTGCTCGACCGGCTGGAGATAGAGGTGCGCAACGGCCGTCTCCGCATCGGCCGCAAACGCAACAGCGGCTGGGTGCTGTTCTCCGACGGCTCGCGCGGCCACGCCACGGTCACCGTCACCCTGCCGAAGCTGGCCGAGGCGACGATCGCCGGATCGGGCGATATGGACGTCGACCGCGCGTCGGGCGAGCGGTTCGACGCCGGCATCGCCGGGTCCGGCAACCTGCGCGTCGCCGCGCTCGACGCGCGGAGCGCATCGTTCGACATCGCCGGCTCGGGCGACCTCGTCGCCGCCGGCACCGCCGGCGCGATCGCCGTTTCGATCGCCGGATCGGGCAATGTCGACGCCGCCGCGCTGAAAAGCGATCAGGCGAAGATCTCGGTCGCCGGCTCAGGCGGGGTCAAGGCCGGGGTCGACGGCGAAGCGGTGGTGTCGATCATGGGCTCGGGCGACGTCGCGATCACCGGCAAGGCAAGCTGCCGGGTGTCGCGCATGGGCTCCGGCTCGGTGCACTGCCCCGGTCAAGGTTAGGGCCTGTCCGCTTTAGGCGGCACCGCCCTCCAGCACCTTTCCAACGATGCCATGCATCGCCGGAACCTTGGGCGCTTCCGCCCGCTCCGCTTCAAGCGGACAGCGCCGTTGCGGCGGCGCGCGACGCGGGGCATGATCTGCGGATGCCGTCGCGCTGCGCCCTCCTGATCGCCGCCCTCTCCGCCGCGGCGCCCGCCGCCGCCGCCGAACGGACGATCGGCATCACCAGCTTCGACCGCATTCTGGTAGAGGGGCCTTACGCGGTCAGCGTCGTCACCGGCCGGGCGGTCTCGGCGCGGGCGACTGGCGCGCTGCGCGGGCTGGACGGCCTGTCGCTCAGCGTCGACGGCACGACGCTGCGCGTCCGGACCAGCGGCGGCGCCTGGGGCGGCTATCCGGGCGAGGCGGCCGGCCCGGTGCGGCTGGCGCTGACCACCCCGGCGCTCACCGTCGCGCGGGTGCTCGGCAGCGGCGCGCTTACCGTCGACGCGATGCGCGGCGCCCGCGTCAGCCTCGGCGTCGAAGGCGCCGGCACCCTCGCCGTCGCCCGGATCGACGCCGATCGCGCCGATCTGGCGCTCGCCGGTTCGGGCAGCCTGACCGCCGCCGGCACCGTCAAGGCGGCGAACGCGGTGGTCCGCGGCAACGGCTTGCTCGACGCCGGCCGGCTCGCCGCCAACGACATAACCGTCAACAGCCAGGGCGGCGGCCAGGTCACCGCCCGCGCCGGCCACGCCGCCACCGTCGCCGCCAACGGCACCGGCGACGTCACCATCCTCGGCGCTCCCGCCTGCACCGTCCAGCACCAGGGCTCCGGCACCGTCCGCTGCGGCGACGCCCCGCCGCGCTGACCCCGGCATGCCGGCGCGGGCGGGCGTCCCAGAGTTTGTCCTGTTCGAGCTGCACCGGGCGCCGATTCCGCCTGAAGCGGACCAACTCTAAAACGCCGCCTTCACGGTCAGGCCGTAGGTGCGCTGGTCGCCCGGCTGGCCGATGATCAGCCCGGTATTTCCGGACTGGACCGACAGGAAATCGAAATATTTGACGTTGAACGCGTTGCGGACCCAGCCATAGGCGTCCCAGCCGCTGGCGCTGCGGAAGCCCAGCCGCAGGTTGGACAGCGCATAGCCCTCGATATCGGTGTAAGCCGAACGCGACGGGTTGGACGAGAATATCGATCGATAGCTGCCGTCGAAACCCAGATAGACATTGCCCTCCTGCCCCAGCACCTGCGCGGGGACATTATATTCCGCGCCATAGGACAGCGCCCATTTCGACACGCCGGGCAGGATCTGGCCGGAAATGTCGCAGAAGGCCGGGCTCGGGCCGCCGGGCGTGCCGGGCGCCCCCGGTGTCTGGCCGGCGGCGACAGCGGTGCCGCCGGCCAGTTCTGGTGGGCAGGGCGCATCGACGAACTTCGCATATTTGGCGTCGGTGAACGCGCCATTGGCGTACAGGCTGAGCCGGTCGCTCGGCCGCAGCGCGAAATCCGCCTCGATGCCCCGCACCCTGACCTTGGCGGCATTGGCGAGATAGCCGCGGATCACGCCAAGCTGCCCGTTGGTGACGGTCGCCTGGAAATTCTTCACATCGGTCCAGAAGCCGGCGATGTTCAGCGTCGCCCGCCGGTCGAGGAACTGGGTTTTCAGCCCGACCTCGAAATGGTCGACGCTCTCCGGCTTCACCGTCTGCACCGCGAGGATCGGGTTGTTGGCGGCGTCCAGCGGCAGGCCGGACAGGTTGATCCCGCCCGACTTGAAGCTCTTGGCGTAGGTCGCATAGCCCATCACGTCGGCCGCGACGTCGTAGGACAGGGTGAAGTCGTAGGACAGGTTCCAGTCGCTGAACTTGGGCTGGTAGCTTTGCGGCGCCAGCACCCCGCGCTGGTCGGAATTGAGCGTGGTGCTGCCGCTCCCCGTCACCACCGTCGCGACGTAGGAGCCGCTTTTCTTGTCGTAGTTGACGCGGATGCCCGGCTGGACGCGCAGCCGGTCGGTCAGCTTCCAGGTGAACTGGCCGAAGGCGGCGAGGCTGGTGTTGCTGAAATCGATGGCGTTGTCCGACCGCAGACCGTCCAGCACCGACGGGTCGTTGGCGTTGACCCCAGACGGGTTGAGCAGCCAGCGGCTCGCCGCCGGCCCCTGCACCTGCGCGCCGGATGTGTGGACCGTCTGGTGGAAACCGAACAGGCCGAACACGTAATCGACCGCCCCGCCCGCCCCGGCATAGCGGATCTCCTGCGTCCATTGCCGCTGCTTCGACGGGTTGGCCGACACGGCGGTGATCGGCAGGCCGATGAAATCGCGGTCGTTCGACGGATCCCAGTTCCAGAAGCGCCAGGCGGATACCGAGGTCAGCGTCCCCGGCCCCAGTTCCCATTCGGCACGCAGCGACACCCCGCCCAGCGACTGCTTCGCCTTCAGATCGCCGTCGAGGTCGGTCACCCGGTCGAACGGGTTCAGGCTGGGCGGCGCATAATTGAACGCCGCCGCCAGCGCCGCATATTGCCGGTTGAGCGGTCGCTGCGTCGCGCCGGTGCGCACATACACCTGGCCGCAGCATACCGGGTTCTGCCGGTTGTAATCGCCGGCCAGCGTCAGGTTCAGCGTGTCGGTCGCGCGCAGCAGCAACTGCGCCTTCACGCCCAGATTGTCCTGCTCGTTGATCCGGTTGCCGGTGGTGATGTTGTACAACGTGCCGCGCCGGTGGGTGCCGGCGGCGGCGATGCGGATCGCCAGCCGGTCGGCGATCAGCGGGCCGGACACCGCCGCCTTGGCCTGCACGAAACCGAGGTTGCCGTAGCTGACCTCGATCCGCCCTTCCGGCGAGAAGCTCGGCGGCCGGCTGGTGATGTTGATCGCCCCGGCGGTGGTGTTCTTGCCATAGAGCGTGCCCTGCGGCCCGCGCAGGATCTCGATCTGCTGGACGTCGAGGAAGTCGAAGGTCGTCGCGGCGCTGCGCGCGTAGAATACCTGGTCGACATACAGGCCGACGCCCTGCTCGATGCCGTCGTTGGTCAGCCCGAACGGCGCGCCGAGCCCGCGGATGTTGGCGGCGCTATTGCGCGGGTTGCTCGAAAAGAACTGCACCGTCGGCTGCAATTGCTGCAGCTTGCCGACATTGAAGCTGCCGGTCGCCTCCAGCGCGGTGTCGTTGACCACCGAAACCGCCAGCGGCACCTTCTGGATCTTCTCCTCGCGCCGCCGCGCGGTGACGACGATGTCGCCGCTCGCCGGGTCGGCCGCCTCGACCGCCCCGGCGGCGGCGCTCTCCGCGCGGGCGGCCTGCGGCGGCGCCAGGATCGCGGCGTAACCGACGCCGGCCATCAGCAGGTATCTATGCATGTCGTCCTCCCTTATGAGGGAAGAAATATAATCTCACTCTTTTAAGTAGAGAAATAGCGAAAAATCTACCGCGCGGCAAAGCCCCGCTTCGCCTCGCCGCCAACCCCTAGATTCTAACCAGCATTTTCCCGGTATTGGCGCCGGAGAACAGGCCGAGGAACGCGTCGACCATGCTGTCCAGCCCTTCATGCACGGTGGTCCGCGCCGTCACCTTGCCGGCCAGCACCCATCCGGCCATCTCCTGCACGAAGGCGGGCAGCTCGGCCAGGAAATCGGTATAGATGAAGCCCTGCATGCGGATCCGCGCCGGGATGGTACGGATCAGGTATTTCAGGGTCAGCGCGCCGCCGTCGTTGTAGCGGTCGATCATCCCGCAGATCGCGAAGCGCGCATTCTGCCGCGCCAGCGCGAAGGCGGCGTCGAGATGCTCGCCGCCGACATTGTCGAAATAGACGTCGATGCCCTCGGGCGCCGCGACGGCCAGTTGCGGCAGCACGTCGCCCGCCTTGTAGTCGATGCACGCATCGGCGCCCAGTTCGCGCACCCAGGCGCATTTGGCCGCGCCGCCGGCCGATCCGATCACCGTCATGCCTTTCAGCTTGGCGATCTGGACGACGGCGGAGCCGACCGCCCCGGCCGCCGCCGACACGAACACCGTGTCGCCCGCCTTGGCTTCCGCCACGCGCAGCAGCCCGAAATAGGCGGTGCCGCCGGTCAGCCCCAGATTGTGCAGCCAGGTCTCGTCCGGCACGCCCAGCGCCGGCAGCTTCTGCGCCATCGTCTCGGCGCCGATCACCGCCTCGTCGCGCCAGCCGGCCATGTGCAGCAGCTTGTCGCCGGGCGCGAAGGCGGGATTGCGGCTCTCGATCACCTCGCCGACCGCGCCGCCTTCCATCGGCGCGCCGAGCTTGAACGGCGGCACATAGCTTTTCACGTCGTTCATCCGCCCGCGCATATAGGGGTCGACCGACAGCCACAGGTTACGGACGCGCGCCTGCCCCTCGGCGAGCGGCATATCGGGCAGCGGCTTCAGCGCGAAATTGTCGATCGTCGGCATACCGTCAGGCCGGGACGCCAGATGCCATGCGCGCGCCATCGCTCTCTCCTGTTCGCCATATTATGATCCGTCTTATTCCGAAACCGATCACCGTACCAAGCAAAAGCGGCACCCGGCTTGCCGGGCGACAGCGTTTGACAGGCCCGCCGCCCGACGGCACTGTCGCCCGACCGCAATCACAGCCAGGAGGAATAAAGGACGTGCCCGTTCACACGGGCGGCGTCGATGAAAGCTGTCATGACCGGCCTTGCACCCACCGCCTCCGCCCTGCCCTTCCTCGCCAGTTCGCCGCCCTGGGCGGAAACGCTGACCGGCCTCGCCATCCTTGCCACGGTCGCCTTCCTCGCCAATCTGGTCGTCAAGAAGCTGATCCTGCGCCTGGCGCTGCGCTTCCTGCCGGCCGACGGGCCGACCCCGGCGCCGATCGTCGCGCGGCTGGCCAATATCGTCCCGGCGGTGATCGTCGCGCGCGGCATAGACGCGGTGCCGCACCTCCATGCCGGCGTCGCCAACCTCGTCCGCAACGGCGTCAGCGTGTTCGTCATCCTGACCATCGTGCTGGCGATCAGCGCCGCGCTCGATCTGGTCAACCTGCTCTACCAGCGCCGGCCGGACGCGGCGAGCCGGCCGATCAAGGGCTATGTCCAGGTCGTCAAGATCCTACTGTTCGTCGCCGCCGCGATCCTCGTCGTCGCGACGCTGATGGATCAGTCGCCGCTGCTGCTGCTCTCCGGCCTTGGCGCGATGGCGGCGGTGCTGATGCTGGTGTTCAAGGACACGATCCTGTCGCTGGTCGCCTCGGTCCAGCTTACCTCCAACGACATGCTGCGTGTCGGCGACTGGATCGAAATGCCGCAGCTCAACGCCGACGGCGACGTCATCGACATCGCGCTGCACACGGTGAAGGTGCAGAACTGGGACAAGACGATCACCTCGATCCCGACCCACCGGTTGATCACCGAAAGCTACAAGAACTGGCGCGGCATGTCGGAATCGGGCGGGCGGCGGATCAAGCGCGCGCTGCTGCTCGACCAGAACAGCGTCCGCTTCCTGGGCGCCGCCGAGCAGGCGGCGCTGCGCCGTTTCGCGCTGCTCGACGGCTATCTCGACCGCAAGCAGGGCGAACTGGACGCGTGGAACGCCGGCCTTGCCGAACAGGGCCGCGACCCGGTCAACAGCCGGCGGATCACCAATATCGGCACCTTCCGCGCCTATGTGATCGCCTATCTCCAGGCCCATGGCCGCATCGCGCAGGACATGACCCAGCTGGTTCGCCAGCTCCAGCCGACGTCGCAGGGCCTGCCGCTCGAAATCTACTGCTTCACCAGCACCACCGCCTGGGCCGCCTATGAATCGATCCAGGCCGACATCTTCGACCATCTGCTGGCGATTCTACCCGAATTCGGCCTGCGTCTGTTTCAGGAACCCAGCGGCCTCGACCTGCAAAACGCCCTGTCCACCAGCTGACCGCCCCCCCCAGCGCTGCACGTCCGCGCAAGCAGGAGCAGAGGAGTCATCCCCCACCCCGCCCCCACCCCGCCATCGCGAATCCCTGCAGGGAGCGTGGCGATCAACCCGCCACCACCCTCCGGGCAATCGCCGCGCTCCATGCGTCGTCACACCCAGGGGCAACGCCGCCCAAAGCCCGGCTTGACTCGCCCGCCCCGGCCAAGTGAACTCCGCCGCCCGAAAGGAGGGCCGCCATGCTGAAACCCGTCCTCGTCGCCACCGCGATCGCCGGCACGCTCGATCTGATCGCCGCCTTCGTCTTTGCCGGTGCGGCAGGCATGGCGCCGGCAGCGGTGCTGCGCTTCGTCGCCAGCGGGCCGTTCGGCGACGCTGCTCTCACCGGCTCCGGCGGCTGGATGGCTGTCGGCGTCGCCGTCCATTACGCGATCATGGCGGCGATGGCGGCGACCTTCATCGCCGCCGCCCGGCGGATGCCGGTGCTGGTCGCCCGGCCGCTGGTCGCCGGCGTCGCCTACGGCCTGCTGCTGTGGTTCATCATGTATTGGATCGTCCGGCCGCTGCGCTGGCCGGCGATCGGCATCCCGACCGATCCGCAGGCGATCGCCGGCCAGTGGTTGTGCCACCTGATCCTGGTCGGGATACCGATCGCGCTGGTCGCGGCGCGCGCGCTCCGATCGGGGCGCGCCTGACCGCCACCGCCGCCCCGGCGGGCACGCCGCCCCGCCTCGCTACCGTCGACGCCGTGCGCGGCGTCGCGGTGATGGGCATATTGCTGCTCAACATCATCGCCTTCGCGATGCCCGGCTATGCCTATGTCGACCCGCATTATTACGGCGGGGCGGACGGCGCGAATTTCGTCGCCTGGGCGCTCGCCTACGTCCTCGCCGACGGCAAGATGCGCGGGCTGTTCACCATGCTGTTCGGCGCCAGCATGCTGCTGATCGCGGATCGGGCGCTGGCGTCCGGCGCGCGCCCGGCCCGCGTCCATTATGCGCGGATGCTCTGGCTGTGCGTCATCGGCATGCTCCACGCCTATCTGGTCTGGGCCGGCGACATCCTCGTCCTCTACGCGCTGTGCGGCGCGGCTGCCTTCCTCGCCTGGCGACTGCCGGCGCGCACGCTTTTCGTGTTTGCCGCCGCACTGCTCGCCGCGAAGCTGGCGGTCGGCGCCGTCCAGTACGACGCCGCCGCGCGGTACGAGGCGGCGGCGACCGACCCGGCGTCCGACCCGGCGCTGCGCGCGGGCTGGCAGGCCTATCGCGACTCGATGGCGCCGCCGCCGGCCACCGCCGCTACGGACCTCACCGCCTATCGCGGCGGCTGGGCCAGCGTGCAGGCCGCGCGTGCCGAAACCGCCCTGCGCTACCAGCAGCGCATCCTGCCGCTGGTCATCCCGGACACTCTGGCGCTGATCGCGCTCGGCATGGCGCTGTTCCGCACCGGCTTCTTCAGCGGCGGGTGGAGCCGGCGGCGCTACCGGCAGGTCGCGCTCGCCGGCTATCTGGTCTGCGTGCCGCTCTATCTGCCGCTGGTCGCGTGGATCGACGCCATCCGCTTTTCCCCTGTCACCCTGCTGATGACGGAGGCGCTGCACCTGACCCTGCTGCGCCCGCTGCTGGCCGTCGCCGACGCGGCGCTGGTCATCCTGTTCGTGCAGTCCGGCCACGCCCGCTGGCTGGCGGAACGGCTGGCCGCCGCCGGGCGGATGGCCTTTTCCAATTATGTCGGCACCAGCCTGGTCTGCACCCTGCTGTTCTACGGCTACGGCCTTGGCTGGTACGGCTGGCTGGAACGCTGGCAATGCTACGGCGTCGTCGCCGGGGTGTGGGCGCTGATCCTGCTGTGGTCGAAACCCTGGCTCGACCGATTCGCCTATGGGCCGCTCGAATGGCTGTGGCGCTCGCTGGCGCGCGGCCGGCCGCAACGCTTTCGCCGCAACTGATCACTTGCAATCCATTCTCAATAGCTATATTTGGGTTGCGAGAGAGAGGGCGGAACCGATGGTCGTCTGCGTCTGCAACGCAATACGGGAAAAGGACGTGCGCGAGGCCGCGCGTCAGGGCTGCGGCGACCCGCTTTCGGCCTATGCCAGCCTCGGCCGCCGTCCCCGCTGCGGCCAGTGCGTGCCGTTCGCGCGAGAGATTATCACTGAAGAACGGGCTACTGCATAACGCTTGCAACTGGATAAACCGCGGATTTCTGCGGTTTTTTCGGGTGATTCTTCCAGCCGGCACCGCTATGATAGCGGCCTGCGGAAGGAGAATGTCATGCAGGGTGACGCGAAGGTCATCGAGTATCTGAACGACGCGCTCAAGAATGAGCTGACGGCGATCAACCAGTATTTCCTGCACTACCGCCTGCTCGACCATTGGGGCGTTAAGCGCCTCGCCAAGTTCGAATATGGCGAATCGATCGACGAGATGAAGCACGCCGACAAGCTGGCGGAGCGCATCCTGTTCCTCGACGGGCTGCCCAATTTCCAGATGCTCGGCCGGCTGCGGATCGGCGAATCGGTCGAGGAGATCCTTAAGGCCGACCTCGCGCTGGAGAATGAGGCGATCCCGCTGCTGCGCGACGGCATCGCCCATTGCGAAAGCGTGCGCGACTATGTCACCCGCGAATTGCTGGAAGATATTCTCGCCAGCGAGGAAGAGCATGTCGACACGCTGGAACGCCAGTTCGACATGATCCGCCAGATGGGCCTGCAGAACTACATCCAGCTCCAGTCGAAGCCAGAGGAGGACTGACGGCGGCGGGGTTTCAGCCCCGCCCCATCCCCTCGGCCCCCATCCCTTCGGCCAGCGCCTGCGCCTTGCGCCCGAAGGCGGGGCGCCGTTCGACCAGCGGGTTGGTCTCGCGGTCGAACTGGGCCAGCGTTTCGGCGAACAGCGGCTTCAGCCGCACCGCTTCCGCGATCAGCTCGTCCGGCGCCTGGTGCATCTCGACGCAGCGCCGGGCGACCATCTCGATCGTCTCGGCGCTGTCGGCGACCAGCCCGGCGCCGAACTGGCGCGCCTCGCCTTTCAGCGTATGGGCGGGGACGACCAGCGCCGCCGCGTCGCCGGCGCGCAGCGCCTCCTCGATCCGGGTGAGCGCCTTGGCGCCGTCCTCCCGGAAATAGCCGAGAATCCGCACGAAATCGGCGCCCAGCTCGGCTCGCACCTGCTGGAACATCGCCCAATCGATCAAACTGCTTTCCTGTCCGGACACTGTCGCCCGCATCCTTCCTTCGCGGCCCCGTTTTCCCGCAATAGACCGGAATCGTAAAAGGCCGGTTGATGTCCGGGCCGCGCCCGGCAAAATTCAGGCGCCGGCGCGGCGCACCCGCGCGCCGGCGCCGATCGGCGTCTCCTCCGCCGTCACCGTCCAGCCGCGTTCGGCGGCCAACGCGGCAATCTCGCGCGGGGCGGCGGGGTCGTCGGCGACGATCACCGCCTCCGCCGCGTCGCGCAGCGCCTTGGCCAGCATCAGCGCCGGCCACGGGCAGTGCATGCCGCGCGCGTCGATCATTTGCCGCCGAACGGGTTCTTCGGCGCGCGCAGGGTCAGCCGCACCGGCACCGCGCCAAAGCCCAGGTCGCGGCGGATGCCGTTCATCAGGTAGCGCCGGTAGCTTTCCGGCAACTGGTCGACGCGGGTGCCGAACAGCACGAAGCCCGGCGGCCGCGTCTTCGCCTGGGTCAGGTAGCGCAGCTTGATCCGCTTGCCGCCCGGCGCCGGCGGCGGGTTCTGCTCGATCGCGCGTTCGAACCAGCGGTTGAGCTGCCCGGTCGGCACCCGCTTCGACCAGGCGTCGCGTGCCGCGAACGCCGCCTCCAGCAACTGGTCGATGCCCTTGCCGGTCACCGCCGAGACGGTCAGAAGCGGCAGGCCCCTGACCTGCGCCAGCCCGTCGTCGAGCGCGGCGCGCACCCCGTTGAACAGCGCGCTAGGCTCGTCCGCTACGTCCCATTTGTTGAGCGCGACGATCAACGCCCGGCCTTCCTGCAACACCGCGTCGGCGATCCGCAGGTCCTGCGCCTCCAGCCCGCGCGTCGCATCGAGCAGCAACACGACGACCTCGGCGAAATCGACGGCGTGGAGCGCATCGGCGACCGACAGCTTCTCCAGCTTGTCCTTGACCAGCGCGCGCTTGCGCATGCCGGCGGTGTCGATCAGCCGCACCGGCCGGTCGCGCCAGGCCCAGTCGATCGCGATCGAATCGCGGGTGATCCCGGCCTCCGGCCCGGTGATCATCCGTTCCTCGCCCAGCATCTGGTTGATCAGCGTCGACTTGCCGGCATTGGGCCGGCCGACGATCGCCAGTTTGAGCGGCCCGGTCGCCACGCCGTCGGCATCGCCCTCCTCGTCCTCATCGCCGCCGCCGTCCTCGCTTTCGCTGTCTTCCGCGTCGCGCTCGATGAACGGCCGCAATCCCTCGAACAGGTCGGCCAGCCCCTCGCCATGCTCGGCGGACATCTGCACCGGGTCGCCGAAGCCGAGCGCCAGCGCCTCCAGCACCCCCTGCTCGCCGGCGCGCCCTTCCGCCTTGTTGGCGACAAGCACCACCGGCGTGTCGCCGGCGCGCAGCCAGCGGGCAATCTCGGCGTCGAGCGGCAGCACCCCGGCGCGCGCGTCGATCATCAGCAGCGCCGCGTCGGCCTCGGCCAGCGCGGCGGTGGTCTGCGCCCGCATCCGCCCCGGCAGGCTCTGCGGGTCGTCCTCCTCGAACCCTGCGGTGTCGATGATCCGGAACGGGCAGCCGAGCAGGTCGGCATCGCCCTCGCGCCGGTCGCGCGTCACCCCCGGCCGGTCGTCGACCAGCGCCAGCTTCTTGCCGACCAGCCGGTTGAACAGCGTCGACTTGCCGACATTGGGCCGGCCGATAATGGCGATGACGGGCAGGGCATGGTGCGGGGTGCGGGGCATGGCCCCCGCGCCCTAGCCGCTATCGGTGCCGGTTGTCGAACGCGAACGGCAAACACCCCGCCCGTCATGCCGGCGCAGGCCGGCAACCCCGGCGCCGTCGCTTGGCCAGCCGCCGCTTCACCGCCAGGCGGTCAGCCTGCCTTTCTCGTCTACGGTATAGAGCGTCTTGTCCGCCACCACCGGCGGCAGGAAGATCGGGGTCTTGTACTTGACCGTGCTGTTCACCTTGCCGGTCGTCGCGGAAACATAGGCAATCTGGCCGCGGGTGCTGGCCAGCACCAGCTGCCCGCCGGCAAGCACCGGGCCGGACCAGGCGATCTGCCCCTTCTTCTTCTTTTCCTTTTCCCAGCGCGGCAGCTGGGTGACCCAGCGCACCTTGCCGGTCGCGCGCGCGACGCACAGTACCCGCCCGTCGTCGGCGACGACATACAGCCATTCGCCGGCGATCCACGGCGTCGACAGGCCGGCGACATTGATTTCCCACAGACGCTGGCCGGTCACCAGCTCCAGCGAGACCATCCGCCCGCCCTGGCCGATCGCGAAGACGCGGCCCTGGTCGATCACCGGATCGGCGTCGACATCGTTGATGATGCCGACCTGGGTCGAAATGCTGGTCTTGGACAGCGCGTCCTGCCACACCGGGCGGCCGTTCTCGTAGCGATAGGCGTTCAGCTCGCCGGACGAGAAACCGGCAACCACCGTGCCCTGCGCCACCGCCGGGGCGGCGACGCCGAAAATGCCCGCGGTCTCGATCGTGCCGCTGGTCGTCCACTCCAGGTTGCCGTCGCTGGCGCGCAGCGCATAGAGCTGGTTGTCCTGCGACATCACATAGACATTGCCGAGCGCGATCGTCGGCGCGCCGCGCAGCGGGCTGCCCGGCCGCTTCTTCCACAGTACCTTGCCGTCGGCGGCGTTGAACGCGACCACGTCGCCCAGCCCGTTGGTCGCGTAGAGATGCTCGCCATCAACGCTGACGCCGCCGCCAAAGACGACGCCGCTCGTCCCCTTCATCTCGCCGGACCAGAAGCTCGGCCCGCCCTCGACATCCTGCGCCGCGCCGACGTCGGCCTGCCAGGCCAGGTTGCCGGTCCGGCTGTCGAACGCGCGCAGTCGGGCGCGGGTGTCGACGATATAGACGCGGCCGCCGCTGATCACCGGGGCGGAAGCCAGCCGCGCGCGGTTCGACCCGGCGTCGATCTTGACCGACCAGGCACGCTGCGGCGAAGCGGCCAGCGCCAGATGGCCCATCGCCTTGGCGGCGTTGCCGCCGGGCTGCGCCCATTCGGCATTCTCCACCGGCGGGGGGAGCTGGACCTCGACATCGGCGATCGACGGGTCGACGTCGACGCTGGCTTCGGACACCAGCACCGGTATGCGGTTGCCCAGCACCGGCGTCTTGGGCTTGTTGCTGCCCTTGAACACGCCGCAGCCGCTCAGGCTGGCCAGGGCGGCGACGGCTACGGCCGTTGCGATGACACGCTTCATTTGGCTACGCTTTCCTTCGCCGCATCGACGGCATCGACCCCCAATACCCCGGCCATCTGCACCGCGCGTGAACGGATGCTCGCGGGCACGCCGGCATCGGCGGCGATCTTGCCGAACAGCGCGCCGGCTTCCTTCGGCTTGTTGGCGCGGACATAGGCGGCGGCGACCATCTCGCCGGCGCTGCCGAACCACGGATTGCCGGGCACCGCCAGCCCTTTCAGCCGGCTGATCACCGTTTCGGGCGGCAACACGTCGTATTCGGCGGCGGTCTGGCGGACCAGCGCCAGGTCGCGGAACGGCTGGCCGATGCCGCTATCCTCCGCGATCGCCTTGTATTGCGCGGCAGCCCCTTTGGTATCGTCCTTCTGCAAGGCGATGTCGGCCAGCGCCAGCCGGGCGGCGGCGCTGTAGCCGGGCCGGTCGGACTTGGCGAGCGCCTCCAGCTTCGGCTTCGCCTCGTCGACCTTGTTGGCGCCGAGCGTGGCGAGCGCCGTCGCCAGCTCGTCGCCCTGCAGCCCGGCGCGTCCGGCGTCGTAGTTGCGGTACCAGAGATAGCCGCCGAACAGCAGCAGGCCGATCAGGATCGCGGCGCCCAGCGCAATGCCGTAGGTCTTGCCGAACCGGGCCAACTGGTCGCGGCGCAGTTCCTCGTCGACCTCGCGGATGAAGGCTTGATTGTCGGATGGCGTCAAAGCCAAATTCTGTCTCCGTCGGCGCTAAGCTGCGCGGACCTTAGCGATGCCCGCATGTTGAGAAAAGCCGCCAAATCGCGGTTGGGGGGTGCGGCCGGTCAGCCGGTTTTCGCCGTCGGCCCGGCGGCGGCACGGCGATAGGTCTGGTCGGCGGTCGGGAAGCTGCGCGCCCTGACCTCGCCGGCATAGGCGACGGCGGCATCGCTGACCAGATCGGCCATCGCCGCGTAACGCTTCACAAAGCGCGGCGTCCGCTCGAACAGCCCCAGCATATCCTCGGTGACCAGCACCTGCCCGTCGCAGCGGGCCGACGCGCCGATGCCGATCGTCGGGCAGGCGACCGCGTCGGTGATCGCGTCGGCGATCGACTCGATCACCCCTTCGACGACGATCGCGAAGCTGCCGGCGTCGGCGACCGCCTTCGCGTCGCCGATCAGCTTCTTCTCCTCCGCCTCGCTGCGCCCGCGCGCGCCGTAGCCGCCGAGCACGTTCACCGCCTGCGGGGTCAGGCCGACATGGGCCATCACCGGAATGCCGCGGGCGGACAGGAAGGCAATCGTCTCGGCCATCGCCTCGCCGCCCTCCAGCTTGACGGCGGCGGCGCCGGTTTCCTTCATGATCCGCGCTGCGCTGGCGAAGGCCTGCTCCTTCGACCCCTCGTAGCTGCCGAACGGCATGTCGACGACGACGGCAGCGTGGTAGCTGCCGCGCACCACCGCCGCGCCATGGGCGCACATCATCTCCAGGCTGACCGGGACGGTCGACGGCAGGCCGTAGATCACCTGGCCCAGGCTGTCGCCGACCAGCAGCAGGTCGCAGTGCGGGTCCAGCAACTGCGCCATCCGCACCGTATAGGCGGTCAGCATGACCAGCGGTTCGCCGCCCTTGCGGGCGCGGACGGCGGGGATGGTCAGCCGCTTCATCGGCGCCGGGGTCGGCGTGGCGCGGCTGGTGGCGGTGTCGATGGTGAAGGTGGTAGACATCGGGCCTGCCTAGCCGGTTGGCGTGCGGGAGGAAAGAAGATGGCGACGAACATCGGCAGGCGCGCGGCATGAGCCGGCTGCTCGTCTTCGGCCCCGGCTACACCGCGACGCGGATCATGGCGGCGGCCGGGGCGCGCGGCTGGGCGGCACGCGCGATCGACCGGGCGGCGCTCGCCGACGCAGGCGGTGTCGCCGACGCGATCGCCTGGTCGACCCACATCCTGTCGTCGGTGCCGCCCGGCGACGACGGCGCCGATCCGGTGCTCGCCCACCACGGCCCGGCGCTCGCCGCCAGCGGGCGGATCATCGCCTATCTGTCGTCGACCGGCGTCTACGGCGACAGCGGCGGCGGCTGGATCGACGAAAGCGCGCCGCTCGTCCCCGGCCGTCGCCCCGGCCGCGCCACCGCCGATCGCGCCTGGGCGGCGCTGTCACCCGACAGCTTCGTCTTCCGCCTGCCCGGCATCTACGGCCCCGGCCGCTCGGCGCTCGACCGGGTCGCGGCGGGCACCGCCTACCGCGTCGAACTTTCCGGTCATGTTTTCAGCCGTGTCCATGTCGACGACATCGTAACCGCGGTTTTGCTGGGGTTGGAAGGCGGCCCGGCCGGATCCTACAACCTCGCCGACGACAATCCGGCACCCCAGTTTACCGTGACAACCTATGCGGCAACCTTGCTCGGCGTCGCCCCGCCGCCGCTGGTCCCGCCCGCCGCGCTGCCCCCCGCCGCCCGCGCCTTCTACGCCGCCAGCCGCCGCGTCGCCAACGGCCGGGCGAAGCGCCTGCTCGGCTGGCGCCCGCTCTACCCGGACTTCCGCTCCGGGCTGCGCGCGCTGAGCGCGATGATCAGCCCGACCAGCGTCAGCAGCCCGCCCGCCACCGCCGGCCCCGACCAGCGATAGCCCTCGAACACGGTCGACAGCCCCATCGCGATCACCGGGATCAGCACGCCGGTATAGGCTGCCGCCGCCGGGCCGATGTCGCGGATCAGCTGGTAGTAAAGGGCGAAGGCCAGCGCCGATGCCAGCACCCCCAGATAGAGCAGCCCGGCGACATAGCCGATCCGCATCTCGATCACCGGCGGTCCGCTGGTCGCGTAGGCCACCACCGAATCCACCGCCGCTCCGCCCAGCATCGCCCAGCCGAGCAGCACCGTCATCGGTATCGCCCGCCCCCGCTCCGTCGCCTGCATGACGTTGGCGACGGACGCGAACAGCACCGCACCCAGCGTCAGCGCCACCCCCTCCATCACCGCGCCACTGCCGACGCTCGCCATCCGCGCCTCGTGCGCGAACAGCATGACGATACCGGCGATCGCCACCGCCGACCCGACGATGAAGGTTCGCGACATGCGCCGCCCCAGGAACAGCCAGGCGAGCACAGCATTGGGTACCAGCAGCAGGGCGAACACCACCGCCACCAACCCCGATGTCACATACAACTCGGCCCGGTAGACGAGGTTGTAATTGAGCGCGAACTGCCCGACGCCAAGGAAAGCGACGAAGCCAATGTCGCGCGGCGCCAGCCGCAGGCTCTCCTTGCGCCACAGCGCGACGCCCAGCATCGTCGTCCCGGCGATGGCGAAACGGTAGGTCACCGACCAGCTCGTCGGCACCACGCCCAGCTGGTCGCGGATGACCAGCCAGGTCGATCCCCACAGCAGCGTCACCAGCACGAACGGCACCACCACCCTGGGGCGCCACCGCGCAGGGCGCACCACGCCGGCTGCCGCGGTCACAGCGCGGCAATCGCGCGAGCGAGCGGCGCCACCGTCGCCGCGTCCTGATCCCAGCTCGTCACCAGCCGCACCACGCCCGGCTCCCAATCGTAGAAATCGAAACCCTGCGCACGCAGCGCCGTCGCTTCCTCCGCCGTCGCGCGCAGGAAGATCTCGTTGGCTTCGACCGGATGGACCAGCCGCCCGCCCGCCGCCGCCGCGATCGCCACCGCGCTGGCATTGGCGGCACGGGCGTTGGCCAGCCACAGATCGTCCTTCAGCATCGCCAGGATCTGCGCGGCTAGATAACGTCCCTTCGACAGCAGATGACCGGCGCGCTTGCGCCGGACGGCGATCAGCCCGGCAAGCTCCGGCCGGAAGCAGACCAGTGCTTCCGCCGACAGGGCGCCGTTCTTGACGAAGCCGAAGCTCAGTATGTCGACCCCCGCCCGCCAGGTCAGCGCCGCCGGGCTGGCGCCGCTGTGGACGACGGCATTGGCAAAGCGGGCGCCGTCCATGTGGAAGCCCCAGCCCCTCTCCCGCGCCAGTTCGCCCAGCACGCCGACCTCGTCGGGCCGGTAGGCAAGGCCGTATTCGGTGGCGTTGGTGATCGACAGGGCGCGCGGCTGGACACGGTGGACATCGTCGACGATCGCGTCGGCGACAGCGCGCACCCCTTCCGGCGTCAGCTTGGCGCCATCGCCCTCGGCTGGCAGCAGCTTGGCGCCATGGGTGTAGAATTCCGGCGCGCCGCACTCGTCGTTCTGGATATGCGAGTCGCGGTGGCAGACGATGCCGCCGTGCGGCGGGCAAAGCGCCGCCAGCGCCAGCGCGTTGGCGGCGGTGCCGGTTGACACCCAGAGCGCGCTGACCGGGGTTTCGAACAGTTCGGAAAAAGCCGCGTCGAGCGATCGGCTGAGCGCATCGCCGTCATAGCCGGTGTCGAGCCGGTTCGCCCCACCGATCGCATCGAGCACAGCCGGGCAGACCGGCGCCGCGTTGTCCGAAAAATACCGCATGTCCGGGCCATTGCGGCCGGCGGTCGCCAGCGTCAAGCCGCCGGGCGGCGACGTGGGCCGAATATCGGTGTGTCCGGCCGCCGCCATGACAAATCGACTCCCTCCCCCGGGTTGCGCTAATGCCGCGCGGTGACCGACGCGACACATTCCGCGGAGCAGCCCGCCGCTCCTGCCACCGAACCGGCGCCGGCACCGCGCGGCAAGCTGAAGATCTTCCTCGGCGCCGCGCCGGGCGTCGGCAAGACCTACGAGATGCTGAGCAGCGCCGCGCAGCGTCTGGCGGCCGGTGTCGACGTCGTCATCGGCGTCGTCGACACCCACGGCCAGCCGGAAACCGAGGCGATGGCCGCCCGATTCGAGCGCATCCCGCGCATCGCCGTCGCCCATGCCGCCGGCACGCTCGAGGAAATGGACCTGGACGCGATCCTGGCCCGCGCCCCGACGCTGGTGCTGATCGACGACTACGCCCACGCCAATCCCGACGCTTGCCGCCACCCGCGCCGCTGGCAAGACGTAGAGGAACTGCGCGACGCCGGGATCGACGTCTACACCACCCTCAACATCCAGCACATCGAAAGCCTGAGCGACGTCGTCGCCGGCTTCACCCACCTGCCAGTCCACGACACGGTGCCGGACAACATCCTCGACGCCGCCGAGATCGAGGTCGTCGACCTGCCGCCCGACGAGCTGATCGAGCGGCTGAAGGAAGGCAAGGTCGCGGTCCCCGACGACGCGACGCGCGCACCCCATTATTTCTCCAGGCCGAACCTGTCGGCGCTGCGCGAACTGGCACTGCGCCGCGCCGCGATGCGGGTCGACAACCAGATGCTGGAGGACCTGGACGGCGGCGCGCCGGCGGCGCCCTTCGCCGGCGGCGAGCGCGTGCTGGTCGCGATCAGCGAACTGCCCGGCGCCGACACGCTGGTCCGCACCGCCAAGCGGCTGGCCGATGCGCTGCGCGCGCCGTGGACCGCCGTCTTCGTCGAAACCCCGCGCGCCGAGGGCTTCACCGCCGACGAACGCAAGCGGCTGGCCACCGCCTTCCGCCTCGCCGGCACGCTCGGCGCGACGCTGGTCACCGTGCCGGCGGAAAATGTCGTCGCCGGACTGGTCGCCCAGATCCAGGGCATGCGCGCGACCCAGCTGGTCATCGGCAAGTCGCAGCGTAGCTGGTTGTTCGAACTGCGCCACGGCTCGGTCGTCGATCGGCTGCTGCGCCATAGCGAGGGGCTGGCGATCCACGTCATCCCCGCCGCCCGGACCGGCGAGGCCGCGGCCCGCGCGCGCGGCCAACGCACGCGCCAGCGCCACGGTTCGCCCGCGACCTATGCGCTGATCCTGCTGCTGGTTGCCGTCGCCACCGGCGTCGCCGCGCTGGCGGAGCCGCTGATCGGCGCCGGCGGCATCGACCTCGTCTATCTGGTGCCGACGATCGGGGTCGCCGCCCTGTACGGACTGCGCGTCGGCCTGATCACCAGCGTCGCCTGCGCGCTCGCCTATAATTTCTTCTTCCTGTCGCCGCACTACACCTTCAACGTCGGCGACCCGGAAAGCCTGTTTACCGTCGTCATCCTGCTGGCCGTCGCCACCTTCGCCAGCAAGCTGACCGGGCAGTTGCGCTCCCGCGCCGCGCTTGGCGTGCGCAGCGCCCGCGAGAATGCCGCGATCGCCGGCTTCGCCCAGACGCTGGCGCGGGTGTCGGACGCCGGCTCGACCGCGGCGGCAATCTGCGCGGAGGTGTCACACCTGCTCGGCGTCAACGCGCTGGTCCTCGTCCGCGACGAAGGCGGCGTCCGCATCCTGCGGTCTAACCCGCCGATCGAACGGATCGGGCCGGTCGATGTCGCCGCCGCCGATTGGGCTTTCGCGCGGGGCGAGCCGGCGGGGCGGGGGACCGCGACGCTGACCGCCGCCGACTGGCAATTCCACCCGTTGAAGACATCGCTCGGCGTGCTGGCGGTGCTGGGCATCGCCCGTGACGACGGGGGCGATCCTGTACCGTCCGATCGCACCGTGCTGCTGTCGACGCTGGTCGGGCAGGCGGCGCTGGCCCATGAACGCATCGCGCTGGAGGACGAGATGCGCCAGCTCGGCCTGCTGAAGGCGCGCGACCGGCTGCGGACCGCCCTGCTGTCCTCGATAGGGCAAGACTTGCGCGCGCCGCTCGATGTCGCGCGCAAGGCGGTCACCGAACTGAACGGCGCCCATCCCGAATCACCGGGAGTGGCGACGCTGGTCCGGGTGATCGGCCGGCTCGGCCGCTTTCTCGACGACCTGTTCGATATGGCCCGGCTCGATGGCGGCGCGTTGACCGTCACGCCGGAACCGGTCGACCTGGGCGAAGCGGTGGCGGGCGCGGTGCAGGCGCTGCGCGGCAGCCTAGCCGACGGGCGGGTGGAGCTGGCGGTACCGCCATCGCTGCCGCCGGTGATGGCCGATCCGCGGCTGCTCCACCACATTCTCGTCAACCTGCTCGCGGAGGCGGCGCAGCACGGCGCCGGCCGTATCCGGGTGGAGGGTGCGCGCCGGCAGGGCGGATTGAGCCTGACCGTGCTCGACGACGGCCCGACCCTCCCGGCCGGTGACGGCAACGCGGTGTTCGGCCCGTTCGGGCAGGATGCCGCGCGTCAGGGCAGCAGCGGCCTTGCCCTCGCCATCGTCAAGGGCTTCGCCGACGCGATGGAGATCGCCGCGACTGCCAGTAGCCGCCCGGAGGGCGGCGCCGCCTTCACCCTCGACTTCCCGGAACCGCTGATCGTCCGCACCAGCCGCGCCAGGCCGGACGGCGGGGCCTGAACCCCGGCGTCACTCAGGCGTGGCTGCGGCCAAAATCGGGGCGCTCGTCATCCTGCCCCTGCTCGATGATGCTGCGCCGGATCGCGCGGGTGCGGGTGAACAGGTCGAACAGCGCCTCGCCGTCGTCCCAACGGATCGCCCGCTGCAACGCGGTCAGGTCCTCGGTGAAACGCTGGAGCATTTCCAGCACCGCGTCCTTGTTGGCCAGGAACACGTCGCGCCACATCGTCGGGTCGGATGCGGCGATGCGGGTGAAGTCGCGGAAGCCGCCGGCCGAATATTTGATCACCTCGGACCGGGTCACCGCCTCCAGGTCAGACGCGGTGCCGACGATGCTGTAGGCGATCAGGTGCGGCAGATGGCTGGTGATCGCCAGCACCAGGTCATGATGGTCGGCGGCCATCGTCTCGACCTCGGCGCCCAGCGCGCGCCAGAACGCCTCGACCCGGGCAACGGCGGCCGGGTCGGCGTCGTCGGCGGGGGTCAGGATGCACCAGCGGCCCCGGAACAGGCTGGCGAAGCCGGCTTCAGGCCCGCTGCGCTCGGTGCCCGCCACCGGGTGGGCGGGCACGATCGTCCGGGCCGGCAATGCCGCGCGCAGCGCCGCCGCCACCCCGGCCTTGGACGAACCGACGTCGCTGATGATGACACCGTCGGCCAGGTCGTCGGCGATCGCGGCGGCCAGTTCCGCCATCGCGCCCACCGGCACGCACAGGATGACGCAGTCGGCATCGGTCACCGCCGCGCCCGGCGTGTCGGTGACGTCGTCGCACAGGCCAAGCCGCCGCGCCGTATCGCGCACCGCCGGGTCATGGTCATAACCGGTGACACGCGCGGTCGGCATCGCCTCGCCCACCGCCCGCGCCAGAGACGAACCGATCAGGCCAAGGCCGAGGATCGCGATGCGCGCAAAGGGCAGCATCAGCCTTGAGCTTCAGCCAGCGCGCGGAGCGCGGCGGCGACGCCGCGCGTCTCCTCCTCGGTCCCGACGGTGATCCGCAGCCCGTGGCCGAGCTGCTGCCCCGGCAGCCAGCGGGTGATGTAGCCGGCGTCCATCAGCCCCTTATAGGCATGTTCGGCGCTGAGCGCGCCGGCGAACAGCACCAGCAGGAAATTCGCCTTGGACGGCACGACGCGGATGCCGTGGTTGCCGAGCGCGCCGATCTCCTCGGCCAGCCACTGGCGCCAGCGGGCATTATGCGCCCGGCTTTCGGCGACAAAGCCGTCGTCGCCTGTCGCCGCGATCGCCGCCGCCTGCCCGGCGCTGGTGATGTCGAACGGCGCGCGAATCCGGTGCATCGCCTGCACCGCTTCCGCCGGGCCGTAGCCCCAGCCGATCCGCTCCGCCGCCAGCCCGTGGATCTTAGAAAAGGTGCGGGTGACGATGACGTTCGGCGCGGTCGTCGCCAGCGCTAGCGCGCCGTCATCCTCGTCGGCGTCCAGATATTCGGCATAGGCCTGATCGATGACCAGCATCACGTCAGCGGGCAGGCCGGCGTGCAGCCGGGCGATCTCCGCGCGCGGCGAAAAGGTGCCGGTCGGGTTGTTGGGGTTGGCGACGAACACCACCCGCGTCTTGCGCGTCACCGCCGCCAGAATCGCGTCGACGTCGGTCGCATAGTCGCGGTCCGGCGCGACCACCGGCTCTGCGCCTACCCGCCGCGCTGCGATCTCGTAGACGGCAAAGCCGTAGCGGACATAGACGATCTCGTCACCCGGCCCGGCATAGGCGCCGGCGACGAGGTGCAACACCTCGTCCGATCCGGTGCCGTAGATCACTCGCGCCGGGTCCAGCCCATATTTGGCGGCGATCGCCTCGCGCAGCAGGGCGGCGCTGGCGTCGGGATAGCGGCTGAGGCCGTTGGCATGGGCGGCAAAGGCCGCGCGGGCGGCGGCGCCGGTGCCGAGCGGATTCTCGTTGGACGACAGCTTGACGACCTTGCGCCCGTCGCCGGTGCTCGACCGCCCCGGCACATAAGGCGCGATCGCCATGATCCAGTCCTTGGGGCGGGGGGCGTTCGCGGCGTCTGTCATGGCCGCGGTCCCTAGCGCCGGCGCGGGCCGATTGACAAGGCGCGCTACCGCCGCATAGCGGGCCTGTGCCCGACGATACCCGCTTCGGCCTTGCCCGCCATGTCCGGCTGCCCGGCCCGCTCGCCCTTGACGGCGGCGCCAGTCTCGCCGCCATCGATGTCGGCTACGAAACCTACGGCACGCTGAATGCCGATCGGTCCAACGCGATCCTCGTCTGCCACGCGCTGACCGGCGACCAGCACGCCGCGTCGAATCACCCGCGCACCGGCAAGCCCGGCTGGTGGCAGCGGATGATCGGCCCCGGCAAGCCGGTCGACCCGGCGCGCCACTGCGTGATCTGCATCAACGTGCTCGGCAGTTGCATGGGGTCGACCGGCCCGGCGTCGATCGATCCCGCCACCGGTGCCGCCTATGCGATGCGCTTCCCGGTCATCACCGTTCGCGACATGGTACGGGCGCAGGCGCTGCTGCTCGACCATCTCGGCATCCCCCGGTTGCGCGCGGTGATCGGCGGGTCGATGGGCGGGATGCAGGCGCTCAGCTGGGCGGCGACCTTTCCGGAACGGGTCGCGGCGGCGGTGGTGATCGCGTCGACCGCGCGCCATTCGGCCCAGAACATCGCCTTCCACGAAGTCGGGCGGCAGGCGGTGATGGCCGATCCGCGCTGGGCCGGCGGTGATTATTACGACGGCGACGCGCCGACCGCCGGCCTCGCCGTCGCGCGGATGGCAGCGCACATCACCTATTTGTCCGAAGCCGGGCTGACCCATAAATTCGGCCGCCGGCTGCAGGCGCGCGAGGCGAAAAGCTTCGGCTTCGACGCCGATTTCCAGGTGGAGAGCTATCTGCGCCACCAGGGCATTACCTTCGTCGACCGCTTCGACGCCAATTCCTACCTCTATATCACCCGGGCGATGGACTATTTCGATCTGGCCGAGGAACATGGTGGCCGGCTGGCCGATGCGTTCCGGCGCAGCGCCACCCGCTTCTGCCTGGTCAGCTTCGACACCGACTGGCTTTATCCGACCCGCGAATCGCGGGCGATCGTCCAGGCGCTGAACGCCGCCGGCGCGCCGGTCAGCTTCGTCGAACTCGCCTCGCCGTTCGGCCATGACAGCTTCCTGCTCGACGTGCCGGAGATGAACCGCGTAATCGACGGCTTCCTGCGAGCGGGCGAATGACGGGCGGGGGCCATCCGTGGAAGGAACCCGGCCTCGGCGCGTTGCGGCCGGACCTGGCGGTCATCGCCGCCCATGTCGCGGCGGGCGCGCGCGTGCTGGACGTCGGCTGCGGCGACGGCGCGCTGATGGCGGCGCTGCGCGACACCCGACAGGTCGACGCGCGCGGGCTGGAGCTTGACGCGACGGACGTCGCGGCGGCGGTGGCGCGCGGCCTGTCGGTGATCCAGGGCGACGCCGACATCGACCTTGCCGGCTACCCTGACGACAGCTTCGATTATGCGATTCTCAGCCAGACGCTGCAGACGACGCAGCGCCCGGACCGCGTGCTCGACCAACTGCTGCGTATCGGCCGGCGCGCCTTCGTCTCCTTCCCCAACTTCGCCCATTGGCGGGTCAGGCTGTCGCTGCTCTGGGGTGGGCGGATGCCGGTGACCCGGCTGTTGCCGATGGCGTGGTACGAAACGCCCAACATCCACCATGTCACCGTCGACGACTTCCGCGCCTATGTCGCCGAGCGCGGGCTGAGCGTCGAGGGCGCCTGGTTCCTGAACCGGGGCCGGCCGACCAGCGCCGCCGCCGCCAATTTCCGCGCGGAACATGCGGTGTTCCTGCTGCGCCGCACCGCCACGCCGCCAATTGCGCCCTCCAGCGACGGAGCGGCTTGAAGGGCCGCGGCCAAGGCGCTAGCCACGTCCTCTTTCCCGCAAAGGAGCACGAAGCGTGGCTGGCAGCGTCAACAAGGTCATACTGGTCGGCAATCTCGGCGCCGACCCCGATGCGCGATCGCTCAACAACGGCGGGGAAGTGGTCAACCTGTCCGTCGCGACGAGCGAGCGCTGGAACGATCGCGACGGCCAGCGCCAGGAGCGCACCGAATGGCACCGGGTGGTGATCTTCAACGAAAATCTCGGCAAGGTTGCCAAACAGTATCTGCGCAAGGGCTCGTCGGTCTACCTCGAAGGCCAACTCCAGACCCGCAAGTGGCAGGACAACGAGGGCAAGGACCGCTATTCGACCGAAATCGTCCTGCAACGCTTCCGCGGCGAGCTGGTCCTGCTCGGCGGCCGCGAAGGCGGTGCTGGTGGGGGTAGCGGCGGCAGTTGGGGGGACGAGGGACGCAGCGGCGGCTTTTCCGGCGGCCAGTCCTCCTCCGGCGGCTACGGTCAGCGCGCGCCGCGCGACTCCGATCCTGCGCGCGGGCCGTCCAGCTTCGACGCCGACCTGGACGACGACGTCCCGTTCTGATCGCCGTCGCCGCGCCGCGGGTAACCAGTATCGTTACTAAACCGTCCCAAGCCGGGACAGTCCCATTTCCGGTCAGTGTTAACGCTGTTTTAACCTCCCTAACCCCTGCAGCCCTGCATAAGACGCAGGCTCTGTTTTTCGGGGAGCTTGCTCAACATGCGGAAACTGATGATCGCGACGGCCCTGCTGGCCGCCACCGCCCTTACCGGCACCGCCAACGCGTCGGTGAATATCTCCAGCATCGCCGGCGACCCCGGCTATCTGACCGGCAACCTCAGCTACACGCCCGGTTCGATCGTGCTGAACGGACTGAGCATCGGCCGTTTCCAGATGAACGGGACGACGGTTCCCGGCGGCGACCCGGTTTCCTACCTGACCTATTGCATCGACATCTTCCACACGGTGCACAGCGGCCTGTTCGAAATTCAGCCGCTGTCGACGCTGGTCACCGATTCGCTGCGCCAGCAGCAGCTGCTCGCCCTCATCTCCAACACCGATCCGCTGCTCAACTCGGCGCTGTCGCTGGCGGAACGCCAGAAGATCTCCGCCGCCACCCAGTTGGCGGTATGGGAGATCGCGTTCGAGGGTTCGGGCACCTACTCGCTGACCGGCGGCGACCTGAAGGTCAGCGGCGGCACCACCGCCGCCGCAGCGCGCGCTCTTGCCGACGAATATCTGGGCAAGGTGGTCAGCAACGAATGGACGCCGGTCGCCGGCCAGCAGCTCGAGCTGCTCTACAGCAAGACCAACCAGAGCCAGGTCTTCCTGTCGGCGGCGGTACCGGAGCCGGCAACCTGGGCGATGCTGATCGCCGGTTTCGGTCTGGTCGGCGCGGCCACCCGCCGGCGGCGCACCACCGTTTCCTACGCCTGATTCGACTGGAAACGTCTGATCCGAAAAAGGGGGTCGGCCCGGTGGCCGGCCCCCTTTTCCTATGCGCGGCCCCGGGTCCACGGGCCGGCATCCCGCCCGGCTTGCATCCCCCCGCCGCGGATGCTAGCAGCCCGCCAACCCATGGCGGGGCGCTTTGCCGCCCCCTTTTGTTATGGGGCAAACATCCTTCGGGAAGGGCACAAGGCGCGTGGAGAATTCCGGCGGCATTCAGGCTAGCCTAGCGGGGCGCTACGCAACGGCGCTGTTCGACCTGGCGCGCGAGGCTAAGGCCCTCGACGCGGTGGAGAAGAGCCTGGCGACGCTGAGCGCCGCCATTGCCGAAGTCGCCGACCTGCACCGCCTGGTCACCAGCCCGGTGCTGTCCCGCGCCGAAACCGGCGCCGGCATCGCGGCCGCCGCCAAAGCGCTGAAGACCGATCCGCTCACCACGAAATTCGTCGGCGTCCTCGCCGCGAATCGCCGGCTCGATCAACTCGCCGCGATCGCCGCGCTGTTCCGCACCCTCGCCGCCGGCCAGCGCGGCGAGACGACGGCGGCGGTCACCTCCGCTCATCCGCTTACCGCCGATCAGGTCAAGGCGCTCAAGGCCCAGCTGAAGACCCGACTCGGCCGCGACGTCACCCTCGACCTGTCGGTAGACCCCGCCATCCTCGGCGGCCTCGTCGTCCGAATCGGTTCGCAGATGATCGATTCGTCGATCCGCACCCGTTTGAACTCCCTCGCGCACGCAATGAAAGGCTGACGGCGTCAACGCCGTTGGGAAAGGCTGAACATGGATATCCGCGCCGCAGAAATCTCGAAGGTCATCAAGGACCAGATCGCCAATTTCGGCACCGAGGCGGAAGTGTCTGAAATCGGGCAGGTGCTGTCGGTCGGCGACGGCATCGCGCGCGTACACGGCCTCGACAACGTCCAGGCCGGCGAGATGGTCGAGTTCGGCGGCGGCGTCCAGGGCATGGCGCTGAACCTCGAGGCCGACAATGTCGGCGTCGTCATCTTCGGCAGCGATGCCGGCATCCGCGAGGGCGACACCGTTCGCCGCACCGGCACCATCGTCGACGTGCCCGTCGGCAAGGGGCTGCTCGGCCGCGTCGTCGACGGCCTCGGCAACCCGATCGATGGCAAGGGGCCGATCGACTATACCGAGCGCAAGCGCGTCGAGGTGAAGGCGCCCGGCATCATTCCGCGCAAGTCGGTGCACGAGCCGGTGCAGACCGGCCTGAAGGCGATCGACTGTCTGGTGCCGATCGGCCGTGGCCAGCGCGAGCTGATCATCGGTGACCGCCAGACCGGCAAGACCGCCGTCGCGATCGACACCTTCATCAACCAGAAGGCGATCAACGCCGGCGACGACGAAGGCAAGAAGCTCTACTGCATCTATGTCGCCGTCGGTCAGAAGCGTTCGACCGTCGCGCAGATCGTCCGCCAGCTGGAGGAAAACGGCGCGATGGAGTATTCCATCGTCGTCGCCGCCACCGCGTCGGAACCGGCACCGCTGCAGTTCCTCGCCCCCTATACCGGCTGCACGATGGGCGAATATTTCCGCGACAACGGCATGCATGCGGTCATCGTCTATGACGATCTGTCGAAGCAGGCGGTCGCCTATCGCCAGATGTCGCTGCTGCTGCGGCGCCCGCCGGGCCGCGAAGCCTATCCGGGCGACGTGTTCTACCTGCACAGCCGCCTGCTTGAGCGTGCGGCCAAGATGAACGACGCCAACGGCAACGGATCGCTGACCGCGCTGCCGATCATCGAGACGCAGGCCGGTGACGTGTCGGCCTATATCCCGACCAACGTGATCTCGATCACCGACGGCCAGATCTTCCTCGAAACCAACCTGTTCAACGCGGGCATCCGCCCCGCGATCAACGTCGGTCTGTCGGTGTCGCGCGTCGGCTCCTCGGCGCAGACCAAGGCGATGAAGAAGGTGTCCGGCTCGATCAAGCTGGAACTGGCCCAGTATCGCGAAATGGCGGCCTTCGCCCAGTTCGGCTCGGACCTCGATGCCTCGACGCAGAAATTGCTCAACCGCGGTGCGCGGCTGACCGAACTGCTCAAGCAGGCGCAGTTCAGCCCGCTGCCGTTCGAGGAGCAGACGGTGTCGATCTTCGCCGGTACCGCCGGCTATCTCGACGACCTGTCGGCGGCCGATGTCGTCCGGTACGAAGCGGCGATGCTCGCCCACTTCCGCGCCAATCATGCCGATCTGCTTGCCGAGATTCGCGACAGCCGCGATTTCGGCGACGGCGTGAAGGCGAAGGTGAAGGACGTGCTCGACGCCTTCGGCAAAAGCTTCGCCTAAGGGACGCCGGGCGAATGGCCAGCCTCAAGGAACTCAAGCTTCGGATCGCCTCGGTCAAATCGACCCAGAAGATCACCAAGGCGAAGCAGATGGTCGCGGCGGCGAAGCTGCGCAAGGCGCAGGCCGCCGCAGAGGCCGCGCGCCCCTATGCCCAGCGCCTTGAAGGCGTGGTCGCCAGCCTGGCATCCAAGGTCGGCAAGAGCGACAGCGCGCCGCGCCTGCTCGCCGGCACCGGTCGCGACGACACCCATCTGCTGCTGGTCGCCAACGGCGACAAGGGGCTGTCGGGCGCGTTCAACGCCAATATCGTCAAGGCGGCGATCGCCCATGCCCGCGCGCTGATCGCGCAGGGCAAGACGGTGAAGTTCTATCTCGTCGGTCGCAAGGGCCGCGCGGTGATCAGCCGCAGCTTCCCCGGCATGATCGTCGGTCAGTTCGATACCGCCGCCGTCCGCCAGCCCGGTTTCACCGAGGCGCGGGCGATCGCGCAGGACGTGTCGGACCGGTATTTCGCCGGCGAATTCGACGTCGCGCACCTGTTCTTCTCGACCTTCCGTTCCGCGCTGGCCCAGATTCCGACCGAGCAGCAGCTTATCCCGGCGGCGATCCCGGCCGATGCGCCGGCCGGCACCGGCGCGGCGGTGGAATATGAGCCGGATGAGGAGGCGATCCTCGCCGATCTGCTGCCGCGCAACATCGCGATCCAGATCTTCAAGGCGCTGCTGGAAAACCAGGCCAGCGAGCAGGGCGCCTCGATGACCGCGATGGACAATGCGACGCGCAACGCCGGCGACCTGATCAATCGCCTGACCATCGAATATAACCGCAGCCGCCAGGCGGCGATCACCACCGAACTCGTCGAGATCATCTCGGGCGCGGAAGCGCTCTAAGGACACGAAGGCAAGGAAAGCAGCATGGCAACCGCCCCGACCACCGAGAAGCCCGCGCGCAAGCCCCGCGCGACCAAGGCCACCCAGCCGAAGGCTGCCGGCACGGCCGCGACCGCCAGGCCCGCCGCCGACGGCAGTGCCGGCCGCATCTCGCAGGTCATCGGCGCCGTCGTCGACGTGACCTTCGAGGGCCGGCTGCCGGCGATCCTGTCGGCGCTCGAAACCGACAACAACGGCAACCGCCTGGTGCTCGAGGTGGCGCAGCATCTGGGTGAAAACACCGTGCGCACCATCGCGATGGACTCGACCGAGGGCCTGACCCGCGGCCAGCCGGTTTCCGACACCGGCGACCAGATTCGCGTACCGGTCGGCCCGAAGACGCTCGGCCGCATCCTGAACGTGGTCGGCGAGCCGATCGACGAGCGCGGCCCGGTCGGCACCGATCTGCGGGCGCCGATCCATGCCAAGGCGCCGGAATTCGTCGACCAGTCGACCGAGGCGAGCATCCTCGTCACCGGCATCAAGGTCATCGACCTGCTCGCCCCCTACGCGAAGGGCGGCAAGATCGGCCTGTTCGGCGGCGCCGGCGTCGGCAAGACCGTGCTGATCCAGGAACTGATCAACAACATCGCCAAGGGCCATGGCGGCACGTCGGTGTTCGCCGGCGTCGGCGAGCGCACGCGCGAGGGCAACGACCTCTATCACGAATTCCTCGACGCGGGCGTCATCGCCAAGGATGCCGACGGCAACCCGGTTTCCGAGGGGTCCAAGGTGGCGCTGGTCTACGGCCAGATGAACGAGCCGCCGGGCGCCCGTGCTCGCGTCGCGCTGTCCGGCCTGACTATCGCGGAGTATTTCCGCGACCAGGAAGGGCAGGACGTGCTGTTCTTCGTCGACAACATCTTCCGTTTCACCCAGGCCGGCTCGGAAGTGTCGGCGCTGCTCGGCCGCATCCCGTCGGCGGTCGGCTATCAGCCGACGCTCGCCACCGACATGGGCGCGCTGCAGGAACGGATCACCTCGACCAACAAGGGCTCGATCACCTCGGTGCAGGCGATCTACGTGCCGGCGGACGACCTGACCGACCCGGCGCCGGCCACCTCGTTCGCGCACCTGGACGCGACGACCGTGCTCAGCCGCGCCATTTCGGAACTCGGCATCTATCCGGCGGTGGACCCGCTCGATTCGACCAGCCGCGTGCTCGAACCGCGCGTCGTCGGGCAGGAACATTACGACACCGCCCGCGCCGTGCAGGTGACGCTGCAGAAGTACAAGTCGCTGCAGGACATCATCGCCATTCTCGGCATGGACGAACTGTCGGAAGAAGATAAGCTGACCGTCCAGCGCGCGCGCAAGATCCAGCGCTTCCTGTCGCAGCCGTTCCACGTCGCCGAGGTGTTCACCGGCATCCCCGGCAAGTTCGTCGCGATCGAGGACACGATCAAGTCGTTCAAGGCGGTCGTCGACGGCGAATATGACCATCTGCCCGAAGCCGCCTTCTACATGGTCGGCGGCATCGAGGAAGCGGTCGCCAAGGCCCAGAAGCTCGCCGCCGAGGCGTAAGGAAGCATCATGGCCCTGCACTTCGAACTCGTGACCCCGGAACGGCTTGTCCTCTCGCAGGATGTCTACATGGTCACCGTGCCCGGCACCGAGGGCGACTTCGGTGTGCTGCAGGGCCATGCGCCGTTCATGTCGACGATCCGCGACGGCGCGCTGCATGTCTATGACAGCAACGGCGCCGCCCCGCGCGAGATTCATGTCGTCGGCGGCTTCGCCGAAGTCGGCGAGAACGGCCTGACCGTCCTCGCCGAACGCGTCATCGAGGACTGACCCCGCCCGGCGGCCGGAGCGGGGCGCGGCCACCGCGCCGCCAATCCATGCCCGCAACGCCGGATTCTCCGCCAGCTCGCGAAGCGAGTGGTCATGCCCCATTCTGTTAAAACCTTGGCGTGTAGCGGCCGTCCGACGATGGAGGCTTTTATGAAACATGCCGCCGCGCTTGTCCTGGCGCTTGTCCCCTGCCCGGCCCTGGCCGCACCGGTCTATCTCAAATGCCAGCTGGCCCCGGGCACGAAAGGCGGCGCCGGCGGGCAAGATCTGGCCGCCAGCGCGCCGATGGACATAACTCTCAACGAAGACGCCGGGACGGTTACCTACGCCTTTCCTACCGCGGCGCGCGCCTACACGGTCCGCGGCATCTTCACCGCCGAACAGGTGACGTTCAACGGCTTCTCGGTCGATCGCACCAACCTGGCGTTCCAGCGCTCCACTTTCGGCGTAGTCGATCGCGGCCAATGCACGCTGGTCGAGGTCAAACGCGCCTTCTAGTCGATCCGGCACGCTCCCGCTGTTTGTCGCGGCACCTGTGGCCATCCCCGAACCTGAGCCGGTCGCGCATCCGTTCCCGCGCCACCTGCAATCGGCCGCGACACGCCGGGCCTGCTCTTCGACTTCCGCCGCCATACGGGCTGTAATAACCACAATGGCGGACACCCGGACGCTTCAGAAGCGGTTCGTGAAGCTGGAAGATGCCGGGAAGCCGCGACCGCCCTCGTTCACGCTCCTGTTTGATTGTTTGGCGCACGGGTTGAGCGTGAAGTGCTGCCGAGCATTGAAAGCGGGGCGCTGGACCGGCGGGTCGTCGTTGCCCTCCGAGCATGGGAATCGGACGTTACATGGCGGCAGGCATATGCTCGCCGGTAGCAGCATAGGGTTGCGCGGGGCTTGTGGAATGACCGCTGCCACCTCGTGCGCCGATCCGCCGCGCATTTTACACTGCTCTTACACAACCCCTGACGGCCATGTGCAAGAGCGGCCCCGAAGGGCGTACGCAACTGTTTTTAGGACGAAAAGTGGTGAACGCACTAGGTGGTGTGGACACTTATCTAAGCCATAGTACGGTAGCGGCGAGAGTGATGACGGCGAGGTAGTTTCGAGCGGTTTTCTCGAATCGGGTTGCGACGCGTCGGAACTGCTTGAGCTTGCTGAAGCAGCATTCGACGAGATGGCGCTGGGCGTAGAGATGCTTGTCGAGCGTATGCTTGCGGGCGCGCGACGGGTTGCTGGGGATGACGGCGACAGCGCCCTTTGCAGCTATGGCTTGTCGGAAGTGATCGGCGTCATAGGCGGTATCGGCCATGACGACCTTGGCGGGCAGACCATCGATCAGCGGTGCGGCTTGCGGCACATCGCCGCGATGACCGGCAGTCAATGCGAACCGGACTGGGCAACCAAGGCCGCGAACCGCGAGATGGATCTTGGTGCTCAGACCGCCGCGGGAACGGCCAATGGCTTGATCTTCAGACCCCCCCTTTTTGGCCCCCGCCGCATGCTGATGCGCGCGAACCACGGTGGAATCGACGATCAGATACTCGAAGTCCGGATCATCGGACATCGCTTCGAATATCCGCCACCATACCCCCTTCGCGCTCCATCGGCTGAAGCGCCGGAACACGCTGTTCCAGTCCCCAAACACCTCGGGAAGATCGCGCCAGGGAGAACCCGTCCGCACGATCCAAAGCACCGCTTCAACGAACATCCTGTTGTCCCGGCCTGTCGAACCCTTCTGATCAGGGCGACCGATTATCAACGGCGCCATCCGGTCCCAAGCCGCATCGCTCAACACCAATCAATCCATCACACCCAACGCCGCCTCCAAAAAGACAGCCTTGAATCAGACTTTCGCAACCAGGGGAATCCTAAGAGTCCACACCACCTAGGGCTCGAACCTAGGACCCGCTGATTAAGAGCGTGGCTTAAGATCCTATTATAGCTTGTCAAAACCCGTCAAAGCGGGCCACAAGTCATTAAAATCAGCGGGTCTCGCGTCCGGCGGATCGCTTCACTCATCTTCACTCTTCGGCACCCAAATTCAGGCGTCTGGTACCCATATGCGTCCTGCGTGGAAGACACGCAGTTTATTGAGATCGATTTTCTGGAGAATGTCGCGCGGCATCTGGTGCGGCGTATCGGCGAGGAGTTTGGTCTAAACCACCCCCCGGTCATATCGTGCATATCGCATTGGATCGGGCGTGTCAGGAATATTCCCGCCAGATCACGCGACAATCAATTCGCCAATTCGAAGCAGGCTGCACCTTTCCCATGCAAGCCTCGTCAAAACCGGAAAATCCTTTGAGATTAGCGGAATACTGTGATTTTTGAGCTGTCATCGAAAGGATGACAGTGTGCGTAAGGCGCTAACCGATAAGACGATTCAAGCCCTGAAACCTCGCAAGGGGGTCTATGACGTTCATGACATGCATTGTCCGGGCCTGACCGTTCGCGTCTTTGAAAGTGGACTGAGGTCGTTCGCACTTCGATATCGCTACGGCACAAAGCAGCGTCGCTACGGCCTTGGCCGCTATCCGGTCGTTAGCCTTGTCAAAGCCCGTGAAAAAGCGATCGAGGCGTTGCGGCAAGTGGAGGAAGGAATCGATCCTTCGCGCCGCCGTCGCCAGCCCGATATGCAGGTTGAAGCAATTTGCGCGGCGTTCATCCGGCAATATGCGAAACCGCGCAACCGCAACTGGCGCGAGACTGAGCGTATCCTCAATCGCGAGTTCGTCACGGTCCACGGACAACGGAACATCCGCCAAATCAAGCGGCACGATGTCTTGGAAATCATGGATGCGGCGCTTGAGCGAGGGGCCAGTTATCAGGCCAACCGCATCCTTGCGACGATCCGCAAGCTATTCAATTGGTGCCTCGAACGCGGGATCGTCGAGGCAACGCCGATCGCGGGCCTCAAAGCGCCCACAAGGGAGTTGTCGCGGGATCGGGTTCTTGACGATGGTGAAATCCGCCGCGTGCTGAATGCGGCGCGGTTGGATGCCTATCCCTTTCGGCAATTCGTCCCGCTGTTGCTCGCAACCGCTCAGCGGCGCGGTGAACTGGCGAATATGCGTTGGAGTGAGTTGGACCTTGAGGCGCGGACTTGGGTGATCCCTGCCGAGCGCGCCAAGAACGGCAAACCGCATATCGTCTACCTGAGCGACTTCGCATTGGCGCTGCTGGACGAGGTGCCGCAATTCGTCGACTGCGATTATGTGTTTACGACCACGCGCCGGTCACCCGTGAGTGGGTTCAGTAAGGCATTGCGGTGGCTGCACGAGCACTCGGAGACATCCGACTGGCACATGCATGATCTTCGGCGCACGGCGGCGTCGGGGATGGCGAGGGCGGGAGTTGCACCCTACGTTGTCGAGAAGGTGCTGAACCATGTGAGCGGGGTGGCGGCGGTCTACAACCGCTACGCCTACGACGCCGAACGATGCGCGGCATTGGAGAAGTGGGGCGAAACGCTGTCCGCATTGGCAGATCAGAATTAGATACACAGCGTGTATCATTTGTGATATGATCGCCGTGAAAGGAAATCGCGATGGATATGTCCCCCGATCGAGCGAACCGCGCCCACGAGCTGAAGGCTGTGAATTTGCGCGTCCGTGAGGACACGCGCGCGCTGATCGACAAGGCGGCCAGCATTCAAGGTCGTTCGCGGACGGACTTCATGATCGAGGCAGCGCGCCGCGCCGCTGAAGACGCGATCCTCGACCAACGGGTCATCATGGTCAGCCAGGAGAGTTATGATCACTTTCTGGCGATCTTGGAGCGTCCGCCGGAAGTGAGCGAAGAGTTGGTCAAACTCATGCGCACGAAAGCGCCTTGGGATCAGTGACAGGTCTGACCGCTCCGGCGTTGCTCGCCGATTGCCATATTCTGGATGAATTTCGGTCAGGCGTCCCCACGCTCGACGACTGGTTGCTTCGTCGCGCCCGACCCAATCAAATCGCTGGCGCAAGTCGCGTTTTCGTCACCTGCGACGGCGATAGGGTCGTGGGATATTATGCGCTGGCATCGAGCGCGATTGCGTGCGGCGATGCAACTGGCCGAATGCGGCGCAACATGCCTGATCCCATTCCGGTCGTCGTGCTGGCGCGTTTGGCCGTGGATGAAGCTTATCAAGGCAGGAAAATCGGACGGGGGCTGATGCGCGATGCGGCAATGCGCGTCCTTGCGGCTGCCGGGGAGATTGGCATTCGGGGGCTTGTGGTCCACGCCATTTCCGAGGATGCCAAGGCCTTCTATCTCAATCTTGGCATGTTACCGTCGCCCACGAACGACTTGGCCTTGATGATCCCGCTCGGCGATCTGGCGGCGGCCTTGTGAGCAGAGCCGTTTCACTGACGGCCCTAGCCGCAATATTTTCCCGATCGGGAACAATCAGTGGATTTAACGGAATTTGGGCCAAAATATTCCCGGTCGGGAAAATTCGATGAAGCTCGATAGCGCAGCGGTAGGGCAGATCATCCGGGAGGAGCGCAAAGCCCAAGGCTTGCGCCAGGCCGAGCTTGCCGCCGCGAGCGGCGTGGGCGTGCGCTTTCTCGTCGAACTCGAGCGAGGTAAGCCGACGGCTCAACTTGGGCGAGCGCTCACCGTCCTTGCGACGCTCGGGTGTTCGATCGAAGTCAACCGACCACAATAGGCCGCGCGGTTCAGGCGGACATAACGTCAGCCTTAAGAAATTTTTAATCATGTTAGTTTCGGTTAACCTTTGGCGCGCATCCTCTCTGTGAACGGACGTTAGAAAGGACCGCGCCAATGCCGTCGATAACAGAATTCAGTCTCCCCGCCGATGACCTTGTTCCTCTCGGCAATGCCTTCGACCTGATCGGTCGACACCGCTTCGGTCAACGCTGGACCAAGGATATGGCGAGGGCGGTGAGGTTGGGGCAGCGAAGCCGGGATCGGGAGAAGCGCGCGCGAGGGAATTGGGCGCTCAAGGCGCTCAGGCAGTGTGTCGAGAACGGGTGGCTGCCGCTTGTCTATTTCGTAGGTAGCAGGCGCGTGCGGTATTTCGATGCTTCAGACGGGCCGACGCTTCACGCGCTATATCCGCAGCCCACGGACGATTTAGAAGGGCAGATCGAGCTGGATGGCGGTGATATCCACCCTTGCATGGTCGATGCTTCCGACCTCTCTGACGTTCTGCGCCGGAAATTCCCCAATCCTTCCGCTAATCGGACCGGGCCGCACCGGAACTTTCTCAGATTCGAGGAGGAGTTGGACCGTTACTTCAACGATCGCCCATTGGATACACGCGGGTGCGAGGTGTTCCGCGATTTGGGCAAGATATTGCCAGAGGAATTTATGCCCTCACGCGCGACTGCCTATCGACTGATCGATGAAGCGAGAAAGCGCGTCCAAGCGCATTTTCTCAACGCGTAATCTGAGACGAATGTGAGACGAACAATTTTGGCATAACGGCTCGATCCGCGTCATTTTCAGTCAGGAAGGTGCGCACCTTCATCCACAAGATGAAGGAAACCAACATGCCAGAAACCGAGAATGCGCGGGCGCTCGATCGCCTGCTGCTTTGCCGTGCCGATTTGCGTCGGCGCGGGATCAAGATTTCAGATTCGACGATTGCCCGCCTCGAAAAAAGGGAGCGTTTCCGCGACGTGTCCGCGTTTCCACAAACTCGGTAGCGTGGATGGCCGCCGAAATTGACGCCTACATTGCCGACCTAGCGGCGTCGCGGGGGGACGGCCGATGAGCGAACCAATCAAATCTGAAAGCGAGGCAGCGCACCTGTTCAGAGAGGAATGCCGCAAGTTTGTCCGCTACGTTCCTGAGCGCGACGAGTGGATCATCAGAGATCGAAAGATATGGGGGTTCGACACTGCGCTTCGCGTCGATGATCTGATCCGTGGTCTGCTGGATAGCCGGGAAGACATCGAATCCGAATGGAAAGGCTCTCTCAACGTCGTGCGCAACGTCAAGGGGTTTGCCAAGCGAGACCCAGCTTTGCACCTGTCGGCAAGCGAGATCGACGCCGATCCGCTATTGGTCGGCACGAAGACCGGTGTTCACTCCCTCCGGTCACACAGGCCGATAAAGCCGAGGTCGCGACACTACGTCGTCAATCGGACTTCGGTTGACCCCGACATTGGTACTGTCCCGAAACGATGGATAAAATTCCTCAAGCAAATCTGCCAAGGAGACATGGAACTTGTCCACTTCCTCCAGCGCTGGGCCGGCTACAGTCTTAGCGGCAGCGTGGCGGAACACGCCCTACTCATGATCTATGGGCCGGGCGGAAACGGGAAGAGCGTGCTGATCAACACGCTGGCGACGATCATGGGCAGCTACCATCGGGAAGCAACCCCGGACACCTTCGTTGAGGGTAAAAGCCGAACCCATGAAACCGCAATGGCGTTTATCGCGGGCGCTCGAATGGTAACCTCCAGCGAAACCGATCAGGGCGGAAGCTGGAACGAGGCGACGATGAAACGCGCAGTGGCGGGCGACTCCGTAACGGCGCGATTCCTGTATAAGAATCCATTCACCTACCGCCCGACCTACAAAATCTGGATCGCGACCAATCACCTGCCTAAGCTCAAATCGGTCGGTCCAGCTATGCGGCGGCGCATCCATCTCCTCGAACTGGACTTTGTGCCGGAACGGCCGGACTCCGATCTAGAGGCCCACCTGCGCGATGAGCATGAGGCGATCCTCGCATGGATGCTGGAAGGCGCGCGAGAGTGGCGGAAGCAGGGTCTCAATCCGCCCACATCGGTCATGCGGGCAACCGACGAGTATTTCGAGGAGCAGGACGTCATGGGCGTCTGGCTTCGCGAGAAGACACGGTGGTCAGAGGGAGCGGTCACCCCGTCGTCGGCCCTGTGCGACAGCTACAATCGCTTTCTGAGGTCGTGGAACATGCCGGAGGTGGACGCGAGCTATTTCGGGCGACAACTGAGCGCGAAAGGCTATCAGCGCCAACTCACAAAGGCCCACAAGGGTGGGGTGCGCACCCGCTGTTTCATCGGGCTACGGCTGAAGGTGAACAGTTGAACAGCCGGGGCGTATAATCGCGATCGATGCGCTTCCACGCTACGTCAATTATACGCCCTCAACTGTTCAAGTGCTCGCAGAAAGGTCCGTCTATCGTCGCGGTTAGGGCCTTCTTCGCCTCAGCGAGTGCTTTGGACCCGGCAGACCACTGCCACGGCTGCCTTGGAATGTGTGCGTCGGCCAGAGCGGGATATTCCAGCTTCTTGGAGACGGCGACCCTAGTCGTCAGCGCATAGGTGCAGGATAGGCTGCGCGCAGCGCACTCTTACACTGCTCTTACATGACCTCCACGGGTGGCGTGTAAGACCCGTGCCGGGTGCAGTAAACTGCTGTATTTACTGGTGAAAAATGGTGGACGCACTAGGGCTCGAACCTAGGACCCGCTGATTAAGAGTCAGCTGCTCTACCAACTGAGCTATGCGTCCACTCGGGAGGCCGGCGGAATGGTGGATTGGGCGCGCTCAGTCAAGCCGTATGGGCAAATTTTATCGCATCAGCCGATCCGGCCGCGGCGCGGCTGGCGGTCGAGCGACATCAGGATGCCGACGCAGATCATCACCGTCATCATCGCTGATCCGCCGAACGACACCAGCGGCAACGGAATGCCGACGACCGGCGCCAGCCCCATCACCATCATCAGGTTGATCGCCACGTAGAAGAAGATCGTCGTCGCCAGCCCGGCGGCGGCCAACCGGGCGAAACGGCTTTCGGCGCGCAGGCCGACGCGCACGCCCCAGTTCACCAGCAGCATGAACGCGCCGATCAGGAACAGCCCACCAAGAAGCCCCCATTCCTCCGCCATCGTCGCGAACACGAAATCAGTATGGCCTTCGGGCAGGTAGTCGAGGTGGCTCTGGGTGCCGTTCAGGAAACCCTTGCCGAACAGCCCGCCCGATCCGATCGCGATCTTCGACTGGCTGATGTGATAGCCGGTGCCGAGCGGGTCCGATTCCGGGTTGAGGAAGATCAGCACGCGATTGCGCTGGTAATCGTGCATCATCGAAAAGGCGATCGGCAGCGACGCCGCCAGCGTCGCCGCGCCGGCGACGAACAGCCGCAGCGGCAGGCCGGCGAGGAACATGACGGTGATGCCGCCGACGACGATCATCGTCGCGGTGCCGAGGTCGGGCTGGAGCAGCACCAGCCCGGCGGGCACCGCGATCATCGCCGCCGCCGGCCAGATCGCGTGCATGGAGCGCAACTCGGTCGCCGGCAGCAGCGTGTAGAAGCGGGCTAGCGCCAGCACGATCGCCGGCTTCATGAATTCGGACGGCTGCAGACGGACGATGCCCAGCTCCATCCACCGCTGGCTGCCGCCGCTGACCTTGCCGATCAGCTCGACCACCGCCAGCAGCACGACGACGACGACATAGGTCGGAAAGGCGGTCTGCTTCCAAAACTCCTCGCGCAGCCGCGACAGCGCGATGGCGACGATCAGGAACAGCAGGAAGCGCACGCCCTGGGAGATCGCCCACGGCTTCATGTGTCCGCCGGCCGCCGAGTAGAGCACCGCCAGCCCGAAACCGGTGATCGCGACGACCAGCAGCAGCAGCTTCCACGGCAGTTGCTTCAGCGGCGCCGGGACGATGCCGGGGCCGCTCATCGTGCATCCTCCTCGGCAGGGTCGGGGACGGCGGCCGCCGGATGGCGGGCGGCACGGAACGCCCGCGCCTGTGCCGCCATCCGCTGGGCGATGGTGCCGCCCCACTCCGCCTCCAGCCGTTCCAGCCGGGCCAGTGCCTTGTCCTTGTCGAACAGATAGCTGACCACGTCGCTGGCGATCGGCGCGGCGGTGACGATATGGCCGCTATGTTCCAGAATGCACGACACCGCATAGCGCGGCACGTCGGCCGGGGCGAAGCCGATGAACAGCGAATGGTCGCGCAGGCGGAACGGCAGCGCCGCGTCGCCCAGCACGCCGGTACGGCGTTCGGCCAGGGTGATCCGGCGAACCTGCGCGGTGCCGGTCTTACCTGCCATCAGCACGCCGGGCACCTGCAACCGGGCACGGCCGCCGGTCCCGCCACCATTGACCACCGCGTCCATCGCATCGTGGACGATCGCCAGATGCTCCGCTGGCACCGGCAGCGTGGCGGCCGCCGGCGGCGCGCTGGTTGCCAGCAAGCGCGGCGCGAACATCCGGCCGGACCCGATCCGCGCCGCCATCACCGCCAGTTGCAGCGGGTTGGTCAGCATGTATCCCTGGCCGATCGACGCGTTGACCGTATCCGCCGCCGTCCAGTCGCGATTGTATTTCGCCTTCTTCCACGCGCTGTCCGGCACGGTGCCGTAACGCTGCGACGCGACCGGCAGGTCGTAGCGCTCGCCCAGTCCGACCAGCCGGGCCATGCGGGCGATCGGGTCGTAACCAAGGCGCCGGGCCATGTGATAGAAATAGACGTCGCAACTCTGCGCGACGGCGCGGCGCATGTCGACCATGCCATGGCCGCCGCGCTTGTGGCAGTGGAACAGGCCGCTGCCGACGCGATAGGCGCCGGTGCACAACACCGTCTCCTGCGGCCCGACACCGGCTTCCAGCAGCGCCAACGCATTCATCGGCTTGACCGTCGACCCCGGCGGATACAGCCCCTGCAGCACCTTGTTCAGCAGCGGCAGATGATCGTCCTGCGACAGCATGTCCCATTCGTCATGGCTGATGCCGTCGGAAAAGCTGTTCGGGTCGTAGGCGGGCATCGACGCCATCGCCAGTATGTCGCCATTGGCGCAATCGATGACGACGACGGAGCCGGATGCCGTGCCCAGCCGGCGCGCGGCATAGGCCTGCAAGCCGGCGTCGATGGTCAGGCGCACGGTGCCGCCGCTGATGTCGGGGCGAGTGGTCAGCTCGCGCACGATCTTGCCGTGGGCGGTCACCTCCACCCGCTTAGCGCCGGGCTTGCCGCGCAGCGCCGGCTCCAGCGTCTTTTCCAGCCCCTCCTTGCCGACCTTGAACCCCGGGGTGATCAGCAGCGGGTCTTTCGCCTTCTCGTATTCGGCGGCGGATGCCGGGCCGACATAGCCGACCAGATGGCCGACGGCGGCACCATCGGGGTAGAAACGGGAAAAACCGCGCCCCGGCATGATGCCGGGCAGGTCGTTCAGCCGCACGCTGACCGCGGCATAGCGGTTCCAGTCGAGATTCTCGGCGATCTGCACCGGCTGGAACCCCGCCGCGCCGTCCAGCTCCTCGCGGATACGCTGCATCTCGTCGTCGGACAGCGCCAGCAGCCGCTGTACCGCCGCCAGCGTCTTGTCGCGGTCAGTCAGCCGTTCCGGGATCAGGTCGACGCGGAAATCGGTGCGGTTGATCGCGATCGGCTTGCCGGTGCGGTCGACGATCCAGCCGCGCCTTGGCGGCACCAGCGTCAGGTTGACGCGGTTGCTCTCCGACAGCAAGCTGTAGCGTTCGTTCTCGACGACCGACAACCAGGCCATCCTCCCGGCAAGCAGCAGGCCGACGCCACCCTGCGCGGCGCCCAGCACCAGCGCCCGCCGCGTGAACACGAAACCCTGGGTTGCATCGGTGATGACGCGCTTGCCGAACAGCTTCATCCCAGCAGCCGCCAGCGGTCGAGCAGCGCGCACAGCCGGACGGCGAGCGGAAAGACCAGGATCGATGCGACAATCTGCGGCACGACGACCAGGACCAAGCCTCCGCCTCCGGTAGCGAGCGCGAGCGCGAAGCCGCCGACGATCACCAGTGTGATCACCGCGGCGGCGACGAACCAGTCCTGCCAGTAATCGCGCCACAGCAGCCATTTGTCGACCGCATCGAACAGCAGAAAGGCCAGTGTCCAGGTCAGCATCGCGCTGCCCGGCGGCTGGCCGCTGAACAGGTCGTCCCACGCACCGAGCGGCAAGGCCGCCCAGATCCGCCAGAATTCGGGGCGCAACAGCCGCCAGGCGATCAGCATCAGGAAACCGGCCGGCGGCACCAGCGGCGCCTGCGCGACGACCGGCAGCAGGCTGACCAGAGAGCCGGCCATCGTCGACAGGATCGGTACCGCCCGCGCCCGGACGCTCAGCGTCAGCGGGCTGGTCTCCATGCCGATGATCCGCGCCATCAGCGCACCGGGGCCGGCGGCGGTGGCGCCAGCGGATTCTGGACGGTCGGCTGGTACGGCGCCTCGACCAGCGCGAAGTCGATCCGCGACGGGTCGGCCAGCGGCCGCGCCATCGCCTCGTCCCCGGCGACGCGGACGACGATGGCGACCGGGATGTCGGGGGCGTAGATGCCGCCGACCCCGGAGGTGACGAGCACGTCACCGACCCGGAACGGATTGTCTCCAGCGCCGAGCGCGCGGACGTCGACCGCGCCGCTGCCCGTGCCGGTGGCGATCGCCGGCAAGCCGTCGCGCGAGCGGCGGACCGGCACCATCGTCCCACCGTCGGTCAGCAGCGCGACCTGCGCGCTCGATCCGCCGACGGCGACGACGCGGCCGATCAGCCCGGTGGCGGCGCGCACCGGCATGCCGGCGCGGATGCCGGCGCCGCGCCCGGCGCCGAGCACGGCGAAGCGGCGGCTGCTGGTCACCGACGAACTGACCAGTCGGGCCACCGCGACCCGCGCCGGCGCCTGCTCGACGATGCCGAGCAGCGCCTTCAGCTTGCGGTTCTCGATCTCGATCCCGTGGGCGCGGGCGACTTCAGCGCGCTGGCTTTCCAGCTCAGCGCGCATCGCCTGGTTCTTGGACGCGGCGAACACATAGTCGGACAGCTGCGACACGATCATGCCGCTACCCCGCGCAATGCCGCGCCCGGCGGACGAGATCGGCGCCGTCGCGTCGCTGACCACAGTGCGGATCGCGCCGAAGCCGGTCGGATCGATCGCGGCGACGACCAGCATCAGCAGCGCGAACAGCGCTCCGCCGATCGCGACGACATAGCTGAGGAACAGGCCATACTGCGCCCGGCGGGAATAACCGGGACGGCGGTTCTTCGGCGGGATCATCGCCGCCGGCCTAGGCGCGCGTCAGCCTCGCGGAGGCGGAAAGCCGGGAGCCGCCGGCCACGCGGCGTATGCCGGCAGCGTCTCCGAAGGTCCGACGGCGCGGGAATGAAGGGGGATATGCGGCCGCCATGCGCCTCACGCGCTCAGCAGGACGCCGCGATAGATCGGGTCCTCAAGCGCACGGCCGGTGCCGAGCGCAACGCAGGTCAGCGGATCGTCGGCGACGGTCACCGGCAGGCCGGTCTCGTCGCGCAGCACCTCGTCGATGCCCTCGAGCAGCGCACCACCGCCGGTGATGACGATGCCCTGGTCGACGATGTCGGCGGCCAGTTCCGGCGCGGTGTTCTCCAGCGCGATGCGCACACCCTCGATGATCGTGCCGACCGGCTCGCTCAACGCCTCGGCGATCTGGCCCTGGTTGATCTCGATCTCCTTGGGCACGCCGTTGACCAGGTCGCGGCCCTTGATCTGGATGGTCTGGCCGACCCCGTCCGCCGGCGGCTTGGCGATGCCGACTTCCTTCTTGATCCGCTCCGCCGTCGCCTCGCCGATCAGCAGGTTGTGGTTGCGGCGGACATAGCTGACGATCGCCTCGTCCATCTTGTCGCCGCCAACGCGGACGGACGTGGTGTAGGCCAGGCCGCGCAGCGACAGCACCGCCACCTCGGTCGTGCCGCCGCCGATGTCGACGACCATCGATCCGATCGGCTCGGTCACCGGCATGTCGGCGCCGATCGCCGCCGCCATCGGCTCCTCGATCAGCCACACCTGGCTGGCGCCGGCGTTGGACGCGGCATCGCGAATCGCCCGGCGCTCCACCTTGGTCGACCCCGACGGCACGCAGATGACGATTTCCGGAAAGCGCCAGGGCCGCGACTTGCCGCCGTGCACCTTGTGGATGAAGTGCTTGATCATCTGCTCGGCGACGTCGATGTCGGCGATGACGCCGTCGCGCAGCGGCCGGATCGCCTCGATCGTGCCGGGGGTCTTGCCCATCATCAGCTTGGCGTCGTCGCCAACCGCCTTGACCCGCTTGATGCCGTCAACCGTCTCGATCGCCACCACCGACGGCTCGTTCAGGACAATGCCGCGCCCGCGCAGGTAGACGACGGTGTTCGCCGTGCCGAGGTCGATCGCCATATCGTGGGACATGAATTTGAAGAAGCGGGTGAATGCCATCGGTATCCTGTCCGTACTGCGTGCCGGCGATGCCCCCGCGCCTTCCCGATCCGTCGCCCGTTGCGGGTGCCGCGACACAAAAATTCGGTAAACGCCGGGGTGCGAAGTGAGGTCGCTTGGGCTAGAGCCTGTCGCATGTCAATACGCCGCCTGCCGCCGCATCTTGTCAACCGTATCGCTGCCGGTGAAGTGGTGGAAAGGCCCGCCAGCGCGTTGAAGGAACTGGTCGAGAACGCGGTCGATGCCGGTGCCACGCGCATCGCCGTCCGCCTCGCCGCCGGCGGCACCGATCTGGTCGAGGTGACCGACGACGGCTGCGGCATGACCCCGGCCGACATGGCGCTGGCACTGGAGCGCCACGCCACCTCCAAGCTGCCCGACGACCGGATCGAAGCGGTGGCGACCCTCGGCTTTCGCGGCGAGGCGCTGCCGTCGATCGCCAGCGTCGCCCGGCTGACGATCGAGAGCCGCCCGCGCGGGTCGGACGGCTGGAGTCTGACCGTCGACAATGGCGACCGGGTGGCGGACGGCCCGGCCGCCCTGCCGCCGGGCACCCGCGTCCGCGTCGAATCGCTGTTCGCCAGGGTGCCGGCGCGGCGCAAGTTCCTGCGCTCGCCCCGGTCGGAATACGCCGCCTGCCTCGACACCGTCCGCCGGCTGGCGATGGCGCGGCCCGACATCGGCTTCTCGGTCGAACATGACGGGCGCGTGGTGCTGACCGTCCCGCCGGGGGAGGAGCAGCCGGCGCGCGTCGCTGCGCTGACCGACCGCGCGCTCGCCGCCAACAGCGTCGCCGTCGACCTCGAACGCGAAGGGCTGCGGCTCGGCGGCGTCGCCGGGCTGCCGACCTTCAATCGCGGCGTCGCCGACCACCAATATCTGTTCGTCAACGGCCGGCCGGTGCGCGACCGACTGCTGGTCGGCGCGGTGCGCGGCGCCTATGCCGACGTGCTGGCGCGCGATCGCCATCCCGTCGTCGCGCTGTTCCTCGACGTTCCGGCCGACGCCGTCGACGTCAATGTCCATCCGGCCAAGACGGAAGTGCGCTTCCGCGATCCCGGGCTGGTGCGCGGGCTGATCGTCAGCGGCCTGCGCCACGCGCTGGACGCCGCCGGTTTCCGCAGTGTCCAGCGCCCGTCGGCCGCCGCCCTCGGCGCCTGGCAGGCAGAGGTGCCGGCCGCGCCCGCCGCCGCGCCATTGCCAGTCACCCCCGCCCAGCATGCGGTGTGGGATCGCCCGGCACGTTTTGCCGCCCCGCCGATGGCGCGGGCGGAGCCGGCCTATGCGCCGCCGCCCGAAACTGTCGCCCACCCGCTCGGCGTCGCGCGCGGGCAGGTGGCGAAAACCTATATCGTCGCCGAGGCGGAAGACGGACTGGTTATCGTCGACCAGCATGCCGCGCATGAACGGCTGGTGCTCGAACGGATGCGCGGGGCGACGGCGGACGGCGCGGTCGCCCGGCAGACGCTGCTGCTGCCCGAAGTCGTCGAACTGGACGAACCGGCCTGCGACCGGCTGGAGGCGCGCGCCGCCGAGCTGACCGAACTGGGGCTCGAATTGGAACGCTTCGGCCCGGCGGCGATGCTGGTGCGGGCGATGCCGGCGCTGCTCGGCACCGGCGACGCAAAGGGGCTGGTCGCCGACCTCGCCGACGAACTCGCCGCCTTCGATCAGGCGCTGTCGCTGAAGGAACGGCTCGATCTGGTCGCCGCGACCATGGCCTGCCACGGCTCGGTCCGCGCCGGGCGGCTGCTGTCGGTCGCGGAAATGAACGCGCTGCTCCGCGAAATGGAGGTGACGCCGCATAGCGGCCAGTGCAACCACGGCCGCCCGACCTGGGTGAAGCTGCAACATGCCGACATCGAGAAGCTGTTCGGTCGTAAATGACCGCACCGACCTTCCTGATCTACCTCGCCGCGGCGCTGGCCGAAATCGGCGGCTGCTTCGCCTTCTGGGCCTGGCTGAAGCTTGGCCGTTCCGTCCTGTGGCTGGCGCCCGGCATCGCCGCGCTCTGCCTGTTCGCCTGGCTGCTGACCCTGGTCGACGCCGATCATGCCGGCCGCGCCTTCGCCGCCTACGGCGGCATCTATATCGTCAGCGCGCTCGGCTGGCTGTGGCTGGTCGAAGGCACCCGGCCGGACCGGTGGGACGTCGCCGGCGCGCTGCTCTGCCTGCTCGGCGCGGCGCTGATCCTGTGGGGGCCGCGCCCCCGCTGAGCCAGGCTCAGTCCCGCGCCGCGCGCAGCGCCGCGCCGGCCACGAACGGGGCAGCGGCGACGATCAGCAGCGCGGTCGCCGCCAGCAGCTTCAGCGCGCCGGCGCCCATCGGGTCGAGCATCCCGGCGCCGAAGATCAGCACCGGCACGACCAGCGGCAGCATCAGCAGCCCGGCGAGCGCCCCGGCGCTGCGCAGCCCGGCGGTCAGCGCCGCCACCGCCACCGCCAGCGCCGCCAGCGCCGGGGTGCCGGCGAGCAGGCCCAGCTCCACCCGCCACAACGCATCGCCGTCCATGCCGAACAACACGCTTGCCGGCAGCGCCGCCAGCATCAGCGGCGGGCCGAATCCGATCCAGTGGGCCGCCGCCTTGGCCAGCGCGACCGTCTCGTCGGGAATGCCGCGCAGCGCATATTGGTCGAGCACGCCCGCCGCCCGGTCCGGCTCGATCAGCCGGTCGACCGGCAGCAGCGCGGCGAGCAGCGCCGCCACCCACAACGTGCCGCCGCCGATCCGCGCCAGCAGCGGCGCGTCCGGCCCGATGGCGAACGGAAACAGCGTCGCGACCAGCAGGAAGAACAGCAGCGGCAGCAGCAGCCCGCCGCCGCGCCACGCGTTGGCCAGGTCGCGCCGGATGATCGCGCCGATCATCGCGCCGCCCCGCCAAGGGTGATCGCCTGCGGCGCGGCGATGCCCAGCGGCTGGTGCGACGCGGCGACGACGATGCCGCCGCCAGCCCGGTGCGCGGCGATGATCCGCTCCAGCCGCGCCAGCCCGTCGCCGTCAAGGCCATTGCCCGGCTCGTCGAGCAGCCACAGCCCGGCGCCGCTCGCCACCACCCGCGCCAGCGTCGCGCGCTTGCGCTGGCCGGTCGACAGCATGCGCACCGGCACCCGCGCCAGCGCGGTCAGGTCCAGCGCATCCAGCGCCGCCGCCAGCCGCGCGCCGCCACCGTCCAGTCGCGCCCAGAAGCCAAGCGCAGCGGCCAGCGGCAGCCGCGCGTCGAGTGCCGCCGCCTCGTCGGCC
>NZ_SPHY01000017.1 GCF_004796535.1 Sphingomonas flavalba
GGCAGCACCGCCGCCCGCCGCGCCCGCGCCGGAACCGGCGAGCGACCATGGCGCCGTCCAGCTGCGCTCGATCGGCCCGGGCGGCTTCCTGCGCCAGGGGCCGGGCGACCAGCAGGCGCCGATCGCCCCGGCGCCGCCGCGGCGGCTGGTCCCGGCCAAGCCCAGCCCGGAAATGGCGGGCAAGACGACGTTGCTCGACCTGAGCGACAAGATCTGCAAATGGCCGCTCGGCCACCCCGGCGAGCCGGATTTCCATTTCTGCGGCGAACCGGTCAATCCCGGCTTTCCCTATTGCGTCGAACATTGCGGCCAGGCCTATCAGGCCCAGTTGCCGCGCCGCGACCGGCGCGCGCCGCCGCCGCTGCCGTTCGGCGGCCCACGGGTGCGCTGACACTGGTGAAATCGCTCCTGCGAAGGCAGGAGCCCGGAATCAGGCTGAGCGATAGCGCCAGAGCAGCAACGGGCGGGCGAGCAGCAGCCCGGCGATAAAGCCGCCGATATGCGCGGCGACGGCGATGTGCATCTGCGAACCGGCGGTGGCCAGCGCGAACAACGCCTGGATCAATATCCACGCCGCCGCCAGCCACAGCACCCGGACGGTGGCGGAGGACAAGGGGCCGATCGCGCGGACCTGCTGGCGGCTGAACAGCACCGCATAGGCGCCAAGCACCGCAGAGATCGCGCCGCTTGCCCCGATCATCGGTTCCGGCGCGAACGGCCCGGCGAAATACTGGGCGGCGGCCGATGCATAGGCGCCGACGCCATAGAGCACGGCAAACGGCCCGGCGCCGACCACGCTTTCGACGAAACGCCCGCAAAAGGCCAGCATCAGCAGATTGAAGCCGAGATGGGCGACGCCGCCGTGCAACAGCGTCGCGCTGAGCGGAGTGAGCCACACCGGCACGGCGCCGGTCAGGTTGACGAAACCGCTGATCCGGCCGGGAATGAAGCCGCCGAGATAAGTCGCCGCGTCGGCCTTGCCCAGCGCCCACAGCGCGACATAGACCAGCGCCGTGACCCAGAGCAGCGCCTGGGTCAGCCGGCCTTGCGGAAGCGTGATGGGCATCGGGGCTGGTCCTTCGGGCGCGCGGCAGCGAGGCCCGCGCCGTGGCGCTTTAGATGAATTCGATCTTCGACACCACGTACCAGCGATCGCCGGACGGCACCGTCACCTCGATCTCGTCCTCGATGCGGCGGCCGATCAGCGCGCGGCCGAGCGGGGAATTGTACGAGATACGGCCGCGCTTGGCGTCGGCCTCGGTCTGGCCGACGATCTGATAGGTCACCGGCTTGTCGTTCTCGTCAAGCAGAGTCACGGTTGCGCCGAACACGATCTTGTCGCCAGACAGCGTCGTCGGATCGATCACCTGGGCGCGGCTCAGCCGATCCTCTATGTCGCTGATCGATGCCTCGATCTGGCCCTGCCGCTCCTTGGCCGCGTGATATTCGGCGTTCTCGGACAGGTCGCCATGGGCGCGCGCTTCCTCGATCGCGGCGATCACCTCCGGCCGGTCGACGGTTTTCAGGCGGTGCAGCTCCTCGGAGAGCGTCTTGTGCCCTTCGGCCAGCATCGGCAGCTTCTCAACGGTTGCCATTCGTTCCACCCTTGTCAAAAGAAACTCGGCCGGCGACCCGTCATCCAGGCCGCCGTCCCGCGAAACAAAATTTCGGGATCAGGCGTGTAAACCCTCATAGTATGACTGGAGGGGGCGCACTTCAAGAGGATGGGCGCGCAAAGCCTCTATCGCCCTGGCCGCCGCGACACTGGCGGCGGCGGTGGTAAAATAGGACAGCTTGCCGGAAATCGCCGACGCGCGGATCGATTGCGAATCCTTCAACGACTGCCAGCCTTCGGTGGTGTTGAAGATCAGGTCGACATCGCCGTCCTTGATCCGGTCGACGATATGCGGGCGCCCCTGCGCGACCTTGTTCACCGTTTCGACCGCCACGCCGTTTTCCCGCAGGTAGCCGGCGGTACCCGCGGTAGCGATGATCGTGAAACCAAGCCCGGACAGCGCCTTCACCGCCGGCAGGACGACCGGCTTGTCGCTGTCCTTGACGGACACGAACACCGTGCCGCCGGTCGGCAGGCTGGCGCCGGCGCCCATCTGCGCCTTGGCAAAGGCGGTGGCGAAATCCAGATCGATTCCCATGACTTCGCCGGTAGATTTCATCTCCGGTGACAACACCGGATCGACACCGGGGAAGCGGCCGAACGGGAACACCGCCTCCTTTACCACGATATGATCGATCTTGCGGTCGATCCGCGGCAGATCGGCCAGCTTTTCCCCCGCCATCACGCGGGCGGCGATCTTGGCGATCGGGGTGCCGATCGCCTTGGCGACGAACGGCACGGTGCGGCTGGCGCGCGGATTCACCTCGATCAAATAGACGTCGCCGTCCTTGACCGCGAACTGCACGTTCATCAGCCCCTTGACCTTCAGCGCGGTGGCGAGCGCCACGGTCTGCCGGTCGATCTCGGCGACGATCGCGTCGCTCAGGCTATAAGGCGGCAGCGAACAGGCGCTGTCGCCGGAATGGACGCCCGCCTCCTCGATATGCTGCATCACGCCGGTGACGACGACGTCCGTGCCGTCGGCGATCGCGTCGACGTCGACCTCGATCGCGTCGCGCAGGTAGCGATCGATCAGCACCGGGCTGTCCCCCGACACGCGCACCGCCGTCTGGATGTAGGAATCGAGCTGGGCCTGGCCGTCGACCACCTCCATCGCTCGGCCGCCAAGCACGTAGGACGGGCGCATCAGCACCGGATAGCCGATGCGTTCGGCGACCGCGACCGCCTCGTCCCGGCTGCGGGCGATGCCGTTGTCGGGCTGGCGCAGCTTCAGCTGGTTGACCAGCCGGGCGAAACGCTCGCGGTCCTCCGCAAGGTCGATCGCGTCGGGGCTGGTGCCGAGAATGGGGATACCGGCGTCCTCAAGCGCCTGCGCCAGTTTCAACGGTGTCTGGCCGCCGAACTGGACGATCACGCCGACCAGCTCGCCCTTCGACTGTTCGACATGCAGGATTTCCAGCACGTCCTCGGCGGTCAGCGGCTCGAAATACAGGCGGTCGGAGGTGTCATAGTCGGTGCTGACCGTTTCCGGGTTGCAGTTGACCATGATCGTTTCATAGCCGGCGTCGGCCAGCGCGAAGCAGGCGTGACAGCAGCAATAATCGAATTCGATGCCCTGGCCGATCCGGTTCGGGCCGCCGCCCAGAATGACGATTTTCCTGCGGTCGGACGGCTGCGCCTCACATTCCGGCGCGTCGAAGAACGGCGCCTCGTAGGTCGAATACATGTAGGGCGTGCGCGCGTCGAATTCGGCGGCGCAGGTGTCGATGCGCTTGAACACCGGGCGGACGCCCAGCTTGTGGCGCAGCGCGCGCACCTCGTCCTCGGTCACGCCACCGGTCATCGCCACCACCGCGTCGCGCACCAGCCCGGAGCCGCGCGCGATCGCCCGGTCCATGCCCTGGCGCAGATTGGCGGATTGCAGCGCCAGCCAGGCGAGCCGCTTGTCGGAAAAGCCAAGGGCCTTCAGCCGGCGCAGGCCATCGGCATCCTGCGGCAGGCCGCCATCGACCACCTCGCGCTCCGCCGCGACGATCTCCGCCAGGCGGTCGAGGAACCATGGATCGAATTTCGATACCTGATGGACCTCGGCAACGCTCAGCCCCTCGCGCAGCGCCTGTGCGGCAACCAGCAGCCGGTCCGGCGTCGGGCGCGACAGTGCGGCGAGGATGTCGTCGCGCGACGCGCCGGCCAGCGCGTCGACAGTGTTCAGGCCCGACAGGCCGGTTTCCAGCCCGCGCAGTGCCTTTTGCAGGCTTTCGTGAAAATTCCGGCCGATTGCCATGACTTCGCCGACACTCTTCATCGACGTTGACAGCAGCGGCTCCGCCCCCTTGAACTTTTCAAAGGCGAAACGCGGAATCTTGGTGACGACATAGTCGATCGTCGGCTCGAAACTGGCCGGGGTGACGCCGGTAATGTCGTTGGTGATCTCGTCCAGCGAATAGCCGACCGCCAGCTTCGCCGCGACCTTGGCGATCGGGAAGCCGGTGGCCTTCGACGCCAGCGCCGAGGAGCGGCTGACCCGCGGGTTCATTTCGATCACCACCAGCCGCCCGTCGGCGGGATTGACCGCGAACTGCACGTTGGAACCGCCGGTTTCCACCCCGATCTCGCGCAGCACCGCGATGCTGGCGTTGCGCATGATCTGGTATTCCTTGTCGGTCAGCGTCAGCGCCGGCGCGACGGTGATGGAATCGCCGGTGTGGACGCCCATCGGATCGACATTCTCGATAGAGCAGATGATGATGCAGTTGTCGTTGCGGTCCCGCACGACTTCCATCTCATATTCTTTCCAGCCGAGCAGCGATTCCTCGATCAGCACCTCGGTGGTCGGCGACGCATCCAGCCCGCCGGTGACGACGCTGACGAATTCGTCGCGATTGTAGGCGACGCCGCCACCGGTGCCGCCAAGCGTGAAGCTGGGCCGGATGATCGCCGGCAGGCCGACATGATCGAGCGCCGCCACCGCTTCTTCCAGCGTATGGGCAATGCGCGAACGGGCGCTTTCCAGCCCGATCCGGTCCATCGCGTCGCGGAATTTCAGCCGGTCCTCGGCCTTGTCGATCGCCTCGGCATCTGCGCCGATCATCTGGACGCCGAACTTCTCCAGCGTGCCGTCATTATAGAGGGCGAGCGCGGTGTTGAGCGCCGTCTGCCCACCCATCGTCGGCAGCACCGCGTCGGGGCGTTCCTTCTCGATGATCTTGGCGACGATTTCCGGCGTGATCGGCTCAACATAGGTCGCGTCGGCCAGCTCCGGATCGGTCATGATCGTTGCCGGGTTGGAGTTGACCAGGATGATCCGGTAGCCCTCCTCCTTCAGCGCCTTGACCGCCTGGGTGCCCGAATAGTCGAACTCGCACGCCTGGCCGATAATGATCGGCCCCGCGCCGATGACGAGGATCGAGGAGATGTCGGTTCTTTTGGGCATTAGTGGCCTTGGTGCATGCTGGAAGCGCCCTCACCCGTCAGGGGGGAAGGGGCGAGGGAATTGGAAGACGGCGGGGCTTTACGCTGTTGCCGGAACGGACTCATGCGAGCCCCTCCACGAACCGCTTGAACAGATAGAAGCTGTCCTGCGGGCCGGGGCTGGCCTCCGGATGATACTGCACGGCGAAGACCGGCTTGTCGGTGAAGGCGATGCCGCAGTTGGAGCCGTCGAACAGGCTGACATGCGTTTCGACGACGTTCGCCGGAAGAGTCTCCTTCTCGATCGCGAAGCCGTGGTTCATGCTGGTGATCTCGACGACGCCGTCCTCCAACCGCTTGACCGGATGGTTGGCGCCGCGATGGCCCTGGCGCATCTTCCTGGTCCGCGCGCCGGCGGCAAGGCCGAGGAGCTGATGGCCGAGGCAGATGCCGAAGATCGGCATGTCGGCATCGAGCAGCTTGCGGATCGTTGGCACCGCATAGTCAGCCGTCGCCGCCGGGTCGCCGGGGCCGTTGGACAGGAACACGCCGGCCGGCTTCAGCGCCGCGATCTCGTCATAGCCGGCGGTGGCGGGCAGCACCGTCACTCGGGCGCCCGCCTTCACCAAATTGCGGAAGATATTGTCCTTGGCGCCGTAATCGATCGCGACAACGTGGGGGCGATCGCCGCCCGTCGCCGTCTCGTAGCCCGTGCTCAGATGCCAGGGGCCGCCGGTCCAGTCGCGCTGGCCGTTGGTGACGTCCTTGGCGAGGTCCATGCCCTCCAGCCCCGGCCAGTCGCGGGCCAGCGCGCGCAGCGCGTCCAGGTCGAAATTGCCGTCGGGATCGTGGGCGATCACGGCGTTGGGCGCTCCAAGCGTCCGCATCCGGCGGGTCAGCGCGCGAGTATCGACGCCGGCCAAGCCGATGCGGCCGTTGGCGCGCAGCCACTGGTCGAACGGCTGGACATTGCGGAAATTGCTGGGCGCGGTCACGTCCTCGCGCACCACGCAGCCAAGGGCGTGGGGGGCGGACGCCTCGACATCTTCGGCATTGGTGCCGACATTGCCGATATGGGGGAAAGTGAAGGTGATGATCTGACCGGCAAAGCTGGGATCGGTCATGATCTCCTGATAGCCGGTCATCGCGGTGTGGAAGCACAGCTCGCCGACCGCATGGCCGGGGGCGCCGAACCCCCTGCCCCACACGACTTCGCCAGACGCCAATACCAACACCCCGGTAGCTTTTTGGCGCGCGCGGGGGGGGCTGGCCTCGGCCATCGTCTGGGGTGCTCCTGCTTGGGTAAACGGCGCGGTCGATAAGTGCCACGCACAGGCGGGTCAATCTATTAAAAATCGCCCGGCCGCGCTATCCAGAACGTTTCCGGAAACGAATGGAGCGCGCGGGATGATTCGCGACGACATAAAGAGCGCGCTGATCGCCGCGATGAAGGCCGGCGACAAGGCCGCGACCGGCACGATCCGCATGGTGCAGGCCGCGATCAAGAACCGCGACATCGAGCTGCGGACGAGCAGCATGACGCCGGACGACGACGTACTGGTCAGCGAAGTGCTGCAGAAGATGGTCAAGCAGCGGCGCGAATCGATCATCCTCTACGAGCAGGGCGGCCGCACCGACCTCGCCGAAGCGGAAAAGGCCGAGGTGGCGGTGATCGAGCGCTTCCTGCCCAAGATGCTGTCCGACGACGAGACGCGCGCCGCGATCGACGCGATCAAGGCGGAGATCGGCGCGACCGGCATAAAGGACATGGGCAAGGTGATGGCCGAATTGAAGACCCGCCACGCCGGCACGCTGGACATGAGCCGGGCCAGCGCGCTGGTGAAGGCGGCGCTGGCCGGCTGAGGGCCGGGTGAGCCTTTCGGCTGCCTTCCTCGACGAACTACGCGCACGCACGCTGTTGTCGGCGCTGATCGGCAAGACGGTGAAATTGCAGCGGGCGGGGCGGGAGTTCCGCGCCTGCTGTCCGTTTCACAACGAGAAGACGCCCAGCTTCTACGTCAATGACGAGAAGGGTTTTTATCACTGCTTCGGCTGCTCCGCGCATGGCGACGCGATCCGCTGGATGACCGACCAGCGCGGCCTGCCGTTCATCGACGCGGTCAAGGAACTGGCCGCCGCCGCCGGGATGGAGATGCCGGCACCCGATCCGCGCGCTGCCGAGGAGGCCGAGCGCGCCGATACCCTGCACGGGGTGATGGGAGAGGCCCAGCGCTGGTTCTCCGAGCAGCTCGACGGCATTTCCGGCGCCGGCGCGCGCGCTTATCTCGACCGGCGCGGCGTGAGCGAGTCGACCCGCCGCGCGTTCGGGCTGGGCTTCGCGCCCGATTCGCGCAGCCAGTTGCGCGGCGCGCTGAAGACAGCCGGCGACCCGATGCTGGTCGAGGCCGGGCTGCTGATTTCGGTCGAGGGCAAGGAGCCGTACGACCGCTTCCGCGACCGGCTGATGATCCCGATCCGCGACCCGCGCGGCCGGGTGATCGCCTTCGGCGGCCGGATCATCGGCCAGGGCGAGCCGAAATACCTGAATTCGCCGGACACGCCGCTGTTCGACAAAGGCCGCACCCTCTACAACCTCGACAAGGCGGCGCCGGCGGCGCGCAAGGCCGGGCGGATCATCGTCGTCGAAGGGTATCTGGACGTGATCGCGCTGGCCCAGGTCGGCATCGGCGAAGCGGTCGCGCCGCTCGGCACCGCGCTGACCGAGGCGCAACTGGAGCGGCTGTGGCGGATGAACGACGTGCCGATCCTGTGTTTCGACGGGGACTCCGCCGGGCAGAAGGCGGCGATCCGCGCCGGGCAGCGCGCCCTGCCCCTGCTCGCCCCCGGCCGATCGCTGGCCTTCGTCACCTTGCCGGCGGGCCAGGACCCGGACGACTTGATCCGCGCCGGCGGTGTGGTGACGGTCGAGGCGCTGCTCGACCGGCCGGAGCCGCTGGTCGACCGGCTGTGGCGCCATGCGCTGGAAGAGGGCGAACTGGCGACGCCGGAACAGCGCGCCGGGCTGCGCCGGCGGCTGGCCGACATGGCGGCCGCGATCGGCGACGCCGATGTGCGCCAGCAATATCAGGCGGAGTTCCGCGAGCGGTTCGAAGCGCGCTTCCTGACCCGCCGCCGCGACAGCGGGCCGCGCACCGGGACCGGCGGCGGCGGACGGCCGTTCATCCGCGGCTTCGCCCGCCCCGCCTCAACCGCTGCGCGCGGAATCGGCGCAACCGGCATCGATCGCGTTCTGGCGAAGAGCGTCGCGGCCGGATTGCTGCGCTTTCCCGCTGAAATCGCCCGCCATATGGAGGCGCTGGCCGGCCTTGAGTTCCACGATCCGGCGATCGCCCGGCTGATGACGGCGCTGGTCGAAGTGGCGATCACCGATCAGACGCTTGATAACGGACGCCTGTCGACCATATTGGCGACATCCGAGTATAATAATGTCGCACATGAGCTGCTGCGGGCTGACAGTCTGCCCTTCTCCTTCACCCGCAGGGACGCGGAGCCGGAGAAAGCGCGGGCCGACCTGGACGAAGCGATCCAGGTGATGGTTTCACGGCCCGAGGTCGACGCGGCGCTGCATGCGGCGACGGGGCGGCTTCAGGCGCGGTTTGATGATGAGACCTTTGCCGAGCAACAGCGTTTGCTTGGTCTGAGGGGCGATGTAGAGCGGCGCCTCGCCAACCTGATGCAGGGCGGCGAGGACGGCCGGGAGTTCGAAGGCGAATAGATGGCGAAGACGATTACGGCCGAGGCCGCTGACAAGACCGAAACCGGCGACGCGCCGCTGATCGACCTGAACGAGGCGTCGATCAAGAAGCTGATCGCCCGCGGCAAGAAGCGCGGCTACCTGACCTACGACGAGTTGAACGAGGCTCTGCCGCAGGACCAGATGTCGTCCGAGCAGATCGAGGACATCATGTCGGCGCTGAACGACATGGGCGTCAACATCGTCGAGAACGAGGACGCCGGCGAGGACGCCGAGGAGCAGGCGCATCAGGACGAGGAAGAGGAGGCGATCGACACCCACGACGGCCCCGCCCCGTCCGTCAGCGAGAAGAAGACGACGACCGTCGACCGCACCGACGACCCGGTACGCATGTACCTGCGCGAAATGGGCGCCGTCGAGCTGCTCAGCCGCGAGGGCGAGATCGCCATCGCCAAGCGGATCGAGGCCGGCCGCGACACGATGATCCTGGGCCTGTGCGAAAGCCCGATCACCTTCAACGCGATCATCGGCTGGTCACAGGCGCTGAACGAAGGCCAGATGCAGCTGCGCGAGATCCTCGACCTCGACGCGATGCTGACCAAGGACCCGTCCCCCGACAGCCTGGAGGACGAGGACAGCGGCGACGGCGAGATTTCCGAGAAGAATGCCGGCCCGTCCTACAAGGAAGAGGAGGACATCGAGGAAGTATCGTCCGACGACGACGAGGAAGGCGCGATGACCGAGCGGCGCGCCAAGCGCCCGGTCGAGGACGACGACGAGGACAACACCCTGTCGCTGGCGGCAATGGAGGAGTTGCTGAAGCCCGCCGCGCTTGAGAAATTCGCGACGATCACCACGGTGTTCCGCAAATTCTCCAAGCTGCAGGTCGCGCGGCTGCAGGCGCTGGGCGCCGGCGAGACTTTCCCGCCCGCCGAAGAGAAGAAATACCACAAGCTGCGCGAGGACCTGACCGCCGAGGTCGAGAGCGTGCAGTTCCACCAGACCAAGATCGAGTATCTGGTCGACCAGCTTTACGCCTATAACCGGCGGCTGACCGCGCTCGGCGGCCAGATGCTGCGCCTTGCCGAGCGCCACAAGGTGTCGCGCAAGGCGTTCCTCGACACCTATGTCAACCATGAGCTGGACGAGACCTGGCTCGACGGCGTCGGCAAGATCGACAAGAAATGGGCCGCCTTCGCTGCCGCCGAGGCCGATGCGGTCGATCGCATCCGCAGCGAGATCGGTGAAATCGCGCAGGCGACCGGCATGTCGCTGACCGAGTTCCGCCGCATCGTCAACATGGTGCAGAAGGGCGAGCGCGAGGCACGTATCGCGAAGAAGGAGATGGTCGAGGCGAACCTGCGCCTGGTCATCTCGATCGCCAAGAAATACACCAACCGCGGCCTGCAATTCCTCGATCTCATTCAGGAAGGCAATATCGGCCTGATGAAGGCGGTCGACAAGTTCGAGTATCGCCGCGGCTACAAGTTCAGCACCTACGCGACGTGGTGGATCCGCCAGGCGATCACCCGTTCGATCGCCGACCAGGCGCGGACGATCCGCATCCCGGTCCACATGATCGAGACGATCAACAAGCTGGTCCGCACCAGCCGCCAGTTCCTGCACGAGCAGGGCCGCGAGCCGACGCCGGAGGAGATGGCCGAGCGCCTCTCCATGCCGCTGGAGAAGGTCCGCAAGGTGATGAAGATCGCCAAGGAGCCGATCTCCCTCGAAACGCCGATCGGCGACGAGGAGGATTCGCACCTGGGCGATTTCATCGAGGACAAGAACGCCGTCATCCCGGTGGACGCGGCGATCCAGTCCAACCTGAAGGAAACCGTCACCCGCGTGCTCGCCAGCCTGACACCCCGCGAGGAGCGCGTGCTGCGCATGCGCTTCGGCATCGGCATGAACACCGACCACACGCTGGAAGAGGTCGGCCAGCAATTCAGCGTCACCCGCGAACGCATCCGCCAGATCGAGGCGAAGGCGCTGCGCAAGCTGAAGCACCCCAGCCGTTCACGCAAAATGCGCAGTTTCCTCGACCAGTGAGGCGAAGCGTGGCGTGCAAGCGGCGGAAAGCCGTGGCTAAAATCGCATAAACCAGCTCTTTACGCGCTTCGGTTATAAGCCGTGTCCGATAGTCCCGCGTCCGCCGCAAAGGCGGCGAGATAAGGGAAAAGGGTGCGCGCCGACATGACTTTACCGAGGACCGACACTGCCGAGCCACGCAGCAGCGCCGACCTTCTGACTACGCTGGTCAGGAACGAGGGCAGCGCGGCGCACCCGCTGCTGCTGTCGCGCATGTTGCTCGACGGTCCGGCGGCGGCGCGCAACTTCGCGGATGCCGTCCACTACCTGACCGAACTGCACGGCCGCCATCCCGGCGTCATCGACTATGCCACCGAGCGCGAACGCCATCCCGCCGCGCAGGGCTGGTTGCAGGAAGCGGCGATCGGCTTCGCGCAGGAACGCGCCGCGCTGACGCAGATGGTCGTCGCCGCCGGCCCGCTGCCCAGCACCCCCGGGCAGGCGGAAAGCGAGGCGGCGGTGCTTCAGCAGGCCCATGCCCTCGACATGCTCGCCCAGTCCGACCGGCACGGCACCGCGCTCGGCGCCGCGCTGGCGCTGGCGCTGGACTGGAAGGCGATCCGATCGGTGCTCGACGCCGCCTCCGCCCGGCTCGGCATGCACCTGCCCGCCTGCGCCCTGCCCGACGAGCGGGAAACCCGCGCGGTGACATTGGCCGTCGCTGATACCAGCCGGATCGAGCGCGCGATCGGCTTTGGCGCGCGGCAGATGCTCGCCCAGCACCGCGGATTGTGGGATCTGCTCGACGCGCGGCGCGCCGCCCGCGGCGCCTGAGCCGGTTGCACCACCCGGCGCCCACCCCTATCCGGTAGCCGGTGGCTGCCGGAAGGATGACGATGCGTTTCGATGGAACCAGCGAGTATGTCGCGACCGACGACCTGAAGGTGGCGGTCAACGCGGCGGTGACGCTGCGCCGGCCGTTGCTGGTCAAGGGCGAACCGGGCACCGGGAAGACGGTGCTGGCGACGGAGATCGCCAAGGCGGTCGGCGCGCCGCTGATCGAATGGACGATCAAGTCGACGACCAAGGCGCAGCAGGGGCTGTACGAATATGACGCTGTCGCCCGGTTGCGCGACGGCCAGCTCGGCGACCAGCGGGTCCACGACATCGCCAACTACATCCGCAAGGGCAAGCTGTGGGAGGCGTTCACCGCTCCTGCCCTGCCGGTGCTGCTGATCGACGAGATCGACAAGGCCGACATCGAGTTTCCCAACGACCTGTTGCAGGAACTCGATCGGATGGAGTTCCACGTCTACGAGACCGGCGAGACGGTGAAGGCGGTCGAACGACCGATCGTCGTCATCACCTCCAACAACGAGAAGGAGCTGCCGGACGCCTTCCTGCGCCGCTGCTTCTTCCACTACATCCGCTTCCCCGACCGCGAGACGATGCAGGCGATCGTCGACGTCCATTTCCCCGGCATCCAGAAAACGCTGGTCAGCCGGGCGATGGACATCTTCTATGAGATTCGCGAGGTGCCGGGCCTGAAGAAGAAGCCGTCGACATCCGAACTGCTCGACTGGCTGAAGCTGCTGTTGGCGGAGGACATGCCGCTGGAGGTGCTGCAGACGCGCGACCCGACCAAGGCGATCCCGCCGCTGCACGGCGCCCTGCTGAAGAACGAACAGGACGTGATGCTGTTCGAGCGCCTGGCGTTCATGGCGCGCCGGCAGGGCAACCGATAAATCGCGCGTTGGCGCGGCCAGCCGCCGCGCCGCTCAATCGCGCGAGACGTAGGCGATCTCGAAATTGCCCCAGCGGCGGCCGTTGAAATGGAGCGGCACGAAGACGTTCTTGAGCAGGCTGTAATCGTCGCCCTTCTCGAAGCGGTAGACGGCCATCATGAACGGCGCGTCGCTCTTGATCGCGCGGGCGGTCGCATCGTCCAGGAGGATGCGGCGGTTGCGGCATTTGGCGGTGTTCCACTCGATGTCGCCCGGGCGCGGCGGCTGCGAGCGGCTGCTCTGGTGGGTCGGCAGATAGCCGTTGATATCGGAGCAAACCGCGCCTTCGATTTCCGCCGAGGAGTCGCTGATCTCGTCGATGATCGGGCGCAGATAGCGGTCGGCGAAATCGTTGAACCGGTTGTCGAACCGCTCCGGCTCCGATCCCGGAATCAGCCGGTAATCGGTGTCGAACACGTCGGCCATGCCGATCTCGCCGCGGGCCATCGCCCCCTCGACCAGCGCGCGGACGCGATCAGCCGCTTCCAGCGCCTTGTCGACCAGGCAGCGGTCGGCGGTGGCGAAGCCGCTGTGAACAAGCTGATCGAACATCCGGTTGGACAGCAACTCCACTTCGACCGTCTTGTCCCGCGCTTCGATCAGCCGGCGCTCGCTTGATCGCGCCTCGCCGGCAAAGCCGGTGACCTCGTCGCGCAGGCGCAGGACATTGTCATGAATGAGGCTGGTCGAGCGGGCGATGCCGTCGCTCTGCTGGTCGACCAGTTCGACGATCTGGGCAACCTCCGCCACCGAATCGTTGACCGTCGCGAGACTGGTCTGGGCCGCCCGGCTCTTGTCGACGCTGGTCCGGACTTCGGCGACGAAGGCCTCGGTCTCGCGGCTGACCCAGGTCATCGTCGTGTCGATCTCCTCGGTCGCGGCGCGGGTGCTCTGCGCCAGCTTCTTCACCTCGGCGGCGACGACGGCGAAGGTCCGCCCGGCATCGCCGGCCCGCTCCGCCTCGATCGCGGCGTTCAGCGCCAGCATGTTGGTGGTCCGGGCGATGGTGTCGATGCTCTGGGTCACGCGCTTGACCTGGGCGAGCGCGGCGGTGACCTCCGTCACCTGCTCGCCCAGCTTCACGACCAGATTGGTCACCGCGATGAATTCGCCCAGCGATTCGGCGATGACGCGGGCGCCGGCGTCCAGCTTGATCCGCGCCTTTTCCGACAGCAGGCGCGCTTCGTCGGTGGAATCGGCGACACGGCTCTGGTCCGCCTCCAGTCCGGCGATGATCTGTTCGAGGGTGGCGATCGTCGCGATCTGGCGGCTGACGCTGTCGGCGACCTCGGTGATGTGGCCGGCGGTGTCGGTACAGCCGACCGCCAGGTCGCCGCACAGCTTGGCCATCCCCTCGATCGCGGCCGGATCGGCTGCGACAATCTTGTCCTGTATCATGGCGTTCCCCGATTTCTGTCCGATTTAGAGGAAATTGCTTGCCTGCCGGTTAACTACTGGACCGCCGCCGGCGCCGATCTAGAATGGCGCGATGTTCCTCGATTTCCTCGATGCGCTGCGCGCAGCCGGCATCCCCGCCTCGCTGAAAGAGCATCTGCTGCTGCTGGAGGCGCTGGACCGCGAGGTGATCGCCCGGCGGCCGGAGGATTTCTATTATCTGGCGCGCGCTACCTACGTGAAGGACGAGGGGCTGCTCGATCGGTTCGACCAGGTCTTCGCCAAGGTGTTCAAGGGGATCGAGGGCGGCGGCGATACCGAGAATGCCACCATTCCGGAGGAATGGCTGCGCCAGCTCGCCGAACTTTACCTGACCGAAGCGCAGATGGCCGAGATCAAGAAGCTCGGCTCCTGGGACGAGATCATGGAGACGCTGAAGCAGCGGCTGGCGGAGCAGAAGGAGCGGCACGAAGGCGGCAGCAAATGGATCGGCACCGGCGGCACCTCTCCATTCGGCCATGGCGGCTACAACCCGGAAGGCGTGCGGATCGGCGGCGAAGGGCGGCACGGCCGGGCGATCAAGGTCTGGGAACAGCGCGCGTTCCGCAACCTCGACGCCGACCGCGAACTCGGCACCCGCAACATCAAGGTCGCGCTGCGCCGCCTGCGCCGCTTCGCCCGCGAGGGCGCGGCGGAGGAACTGGACATCGCCGCGACGATCGACGGCACCGCGCGGCAGGGCTGGCTGGACGTCGTCATGCGGCCGGAACGGCATAATGCGGTGAAACTGCTGCTGTTCCTCGACGTCGGCGGATCGATGGACCCACATATCACGCTGTGCGAGGAACTGTTCTCCGCCGCGACCAGCGAGTTCAAGAACCTCGAATTCTTCTATTTCCACAACTGCCTGTACGAAGGGGTGTGGAAGGACAATCGCCGCCGCTTCACCGAACGGACGCCGACTTGGGACGTGCTCCACAAATTCGGCCATGACTACAAGCTGCTGTTCGTCGGTGACGCTGCGATGAGCCCTTATGAAATCAGCCACCCCGGCGGGTCGGTCGAACATTTCAACGAGGAGGCCGGCGCCGTCTGGATGCAGCGGATAGTCAATACCTACCCCGCCGCCGCCTGGCTGAACCCGGTGGCGGAGGCGCATTGGGGCTATTCGCCGTCGGTTGGCATGCTGCGCGAACTGATGGGCGGGCGCATGTACCCACTGACCCTGGCCGGCCTCGACGAGGCGATGCGCGAATTGAGCCGGAAACGCTGAGAATTGGCGGAGGGAAAGACTGCGCGCCGCCGCTCAATAGCGCAGGAAAGCCCGGCGCTCCTCGCCCCAGTCCTGTTCGTCCTGCAGCGCCAGCGCGTCGAGGTCGGCTGGCGCGGCGACCGCATCGTCGACCCATTCGCGCAGGGCCGGCCCGCCGTTGATCACGTCGATCGCCAGCCGGTCCAGTTCATATTCGTAAGGAAAATCGCGCCACAGCGGATAATCCGGGTAGAGCCGGCGGATCGCCTTGAACCCCAGCGCCTGCACCCGCCATGGCCGGAAGGTGGCGTGGTCGTAGAACGGGCCGTCGACATGGATCTGGACACCGCCGCACAGTTTGCCCGCGTGCTTGTGAAAGGTCGGTTCAAACCAGCAGTCGCGCAGGATGCAGCCGCCCAGCCAGCCGGGCGCCAGCGCCCGCATCTCCGCGATCACCGCCCGCGCATCGATATCCGGCGCGCCGAACAGTTCCAGCGGCCGTGTGGTGCCCCGCCCTTCCGACAGGGTCGTCCCCTCGACCATAACCGTGCCGGCATAGGCGCGCGCCATCGCCAGACTGGGGGCATTGGGGCTGGAGTTGACCCAACTGCGCGTGCCGAGCGGCCAGCCGAAACCGGGCGCCTCCTCCGGTTGCCAGCCCTCCATCGCAATCATCCGATAGTCGACATCCAGCTTCAGCCGGTCGGCGAACCACAGGCCAAGCTCGCCCAGCGTCAGGCCGTGGCGCATCGGCATCGGCCCGGCGCCAACGAAACTTTCCCAGCCGGGGCGGAGCGTCAGTCCCTCGACGGGGCGACCGGCGGGATTGGGGCGATCGAGCACCCACACCGCCTTGCCGTGCCGCGCCGCCGCCTCCAGCACGTAGCGCAGCGTGGTAATGAACGTATAGATGCGGCACCCTAGGTCCTGCAGGTCGACGAGCAGCACGTCGAAACTGTCCATCATCGCATCGGTCGGGCGGCGCACCTCACCATACAGGCTGAACACCGGGACGCCGAGCACCGGATCGAGATAGTCGGCGCTCTCGACCATATTGTCCTGCTTGTCGCCGCGCAGCCCGTGCTGCGGGCCGAAAGCGGCGGTCAGGCGGATGTCCGGGCAGGCCGCCAGCGCGTCCAGCGCGTGGGTCAGGTCGGGGAGGACGGAGGCTGGGTGGGCGAGCAGCGCGACGCGACGCCCTTCGAGCGGGGCGCGCAGGGCCGGTACGGCGAGCAGCCGGTCGATGCCGAATTTCATGCCCCGTCCGCTGCCGGGAGTTGGAGCGCAAAGCAATCCCCGTGATGAAAATCGGGGGCGCCGGGCGGGTGGGCGAGCGCCCAGTAAGACAGGCGGCCGCCGCGATCCTCGATCACCGCCGACAGGCCGAGCCGCCCTGCCCCGCCCACCGGCAGCGCCAGCCGCACGGCGAGAGTCAGCCGCGCCGGGTCGGCGGTGGCGACGATCGACGGCGGCGGCACATCGGCGGCGCGCATCCCGGTGCGGTAGCCGTCGAACCGATAGGCCGCCCAGGCACTGGATGGCGCGAGGTTGTATTCCAGATAACCCGGCCCGGCCGGATCGGCGCCGAACGCCTCGAAACAGGTGTGGCGCCACAGTTCGTCCGTCCGCTCGGGCGGGGCCAGTGGCGGCAGGCGGAGGGCGGCGATTTCCCCGCTCACCGTGAATTCGACCAGCAGCGCCTCGCCTTTGGCGCGCGATAGCCTGACCACGAGCGCCGTGATCACCGGCATCGGGAAATCAGGGTGCGGAATCAGGCGGCGCTCCGCCAACACGCTACTCAACCCTTGTCCTCCGTGTTAAGCGCCGCCGCGTCATGACCGAATATTCGTCCAGCCTCCTACGCCTGCTCGCCGAGCGCGGCTACATCCATCAATTGACCGACGCCGAAGGGCTAGACCGGCTGGCGGCGAGCCAGATCGTCCCCGGCTATATCGGTTTCGACGCGACCGCGCCGTCGCTGCACGTCGGCAGCCTCGTCCAGATCATGATGCTACGCCGGTTGCAGCAGGCCGGGCACAAGCCGATCGTGGTGATGGGCGGCGGCACGTCGAAGATCGGCGACCCGAGCTTCAAGGACGAGGCACGCAAGCTGATCGACGACGCGACGATCGCCGCCAACGTCGCCGGAATCCGCAAGGTGTTCGACCGGTTTCTGACCTTCGGCGACGGGCCGACCGACGCGATCATGGTCGACAATGCCGACTGGCTCGACAAGCTGGAATACATCCCGTTCCTGCGCGAGATCGGCCAGCATTTCTCGATCAACCGGATGCTCAGCTTCGATTCGGTCAAGCTGCGGCTCGATCGCGAGCAATCGCTGAGCTTCCTCGAATTCAACTACATGATCCTGCAAGCCTATGATTTCCGCGAACTCGCCCGGCGGGTCGGCTGCCGGTTGCAGATGGGCGGCTCCGACCAGTGGGGCAACATCGTCAACGGCATCGAGCTGACGCGGCGGATCGACGGCACCCAGGTCTACGGCCTGACGACGCCGCTGATCACCACCGCCGACGGCGGCAAGATGGGCAAGACGGTATCCGGCGCGGTGTGGCTGAACGCCGAATCACTGTCGCCCTACGATTACTGGCAGTTCTGGCGGAACACCCAGGACGGCGACGTCGGCCGGTTCCTGCGCCTGTTCACCGATCTGCCGCTCGACGAGATCGCCCGGCTGGAGGCGCTGGGCGGCGCCGAGATCAACGCCGCCAAGAAGCAGCTAGCCGACGCCGCGACCGCCCTTGCCCATGGCGAGGCGGCGGCGGCGGACGCGGCAGAGACGGCCCGCCGCACCTTCGAGGAAGGCGCCGCCGGCGATGCCCTGCCCCGCCATCATGTCGGTGCCGACAGGATCGGCATCGTCGACGCGCTGGTCGCCCTCGGCCTTGCCGCATCCAAGGGCGAGGCGCGGCGGCTGATCAAGGGCGGTGGCGCCCGGATCGACGGCGAGCGGATCAGCGACGAAGCGGCAGTCGTCACATTGGGCGACGCGCCAGTGCGCCTGTCCGCCGGCAAGAAGAATCACGGCCTGCTGCTGCGCTGACCAGCCCGGCGGCGGGCATGGTTAACCGGCCTTAAGACCATATCTTGCATCCGGTTTAAGTTTTGCCGCCTAGGCATGGCCAGTGTGGGGGCCTGCCCCCGGTTACTGTGGATACGCGTATGGCGGCCTACGCCCAAAATGTGATGCCTGCCGAGCAACGCGACGCCGAGCGCGAGGACGTGTTCTACCGGACGCGCTGCACCACCGCCGACGGCTCAGTCGAGCCGGCGCAGGTCGTCAACATCTCCGCATCCGGCTTCATGGCGCGCAGCGAGGGCGATTTCGCCGAGGGCGACCGGATCACCATCCGCCTGCCGGTCGTCGGGGCGGTCGCGGCGGAGGTGCGCTGGGCGCTCGGCGGCCGCATCGGCTGCCGGTTCGAGGAAATGATCGGCCTCGCCCCCTATCTCTCTCTATTGTCCGAACTGGTCGCCCAGACGCGCTGAGCGACCGGCCCGGTCGGATGCCGGCCTACCAGCCGCAGCGCCTGCCCTTGTTCTGCTCCTTCAGCCAGCCGGCCAGCGGCTGGAAATAGGCGAGCATCGCCTTGCCGCTCATCTCCCGGCTACCGGTGAACGCCTCCAGCGCGTCCGGCCAGGGTTTCGACATCCCCATTTCCAGCATCGCGTTGAGCCGCTCCCCCACCTTCTTGTCGTTGTAGAACGAGCAGCGATGGAGCGGCCCGGTCCAGCCCGCCTGCCGACACGCGGCCTGATAGAATTGGAACTGCAGGATGCGGGCGAGGAAATAGCGGGTGTAGGGCGTGTTGCCCGGCACATGGTATTTGGCGCCGGGGTCGAACGCCACCGCGTCGTCGCGCGCAACCGGCGGGGTGATGCCCTGATATTGCAGGCGCAGCGCCGTCCACGCCTTGTTGTAGTCCGCCGGGGCGATCGCGCCGGAGAACACGCCCCAGCGCCATTTGTCGATCAGCAGGCCGAACGGCAGGAACGCCACCTTGTCCATCGCCTGGCGCAGCAGCAGGCCGATGTCCTTGTCCGGCCCCGGCACCTGCGCGGCGTCAAGCAGGCCGATCCTGACCAGATAGTCCGGGGTGATCGACAGCGCGACGAAATCGCCGATCGCCTCGTGGAAACCGTCATTGGCGCCGTTCAGGTAGAGGAAGGGCTGCTTGTTATAGGCGCGCTGGTAATAGTTGTGGCCCAGTTCGTGGTGGATGGTCACGAAATCGTCGGAATTGACCTTGATGCACATCTTGATGCGCAGGTCGTCCTTGTTGTCGACGTCCCAGGCGGAGGCGTGGCAGACCACCTCTCGATCCGCCGGCTTCACGAACATCGAATGCGTCCAGAAGCTGTCGGGCAACGGCGCGAAGCCGAGCGACGAATAGAAGGCCTGGCCGGTGCGGACCATTTTCAGCGCGTCGTAATTCTGCGCCTTCAGCAGCGCGCCGATGTCATAGCCGATGGCGCCCGTACCCGCCGGGGCGACCACGTCGTAGATATTGCCCCATTCCTGCGCCCACATGTTGCCGAGCAGGTCGGCGCGGATCGGCCCGGCCTTCGGCTGCACCGCGTCGCCATATTTTTCGTTCAGCTTGGCGCGGGTGTAGCAGTGAAGCTGGTCGTAGAGCGGCTTCACCTCTCCCCACAGCTTGTCGGCCAGCGCGGCGAACGCGTCGGGCGCCATGTCGTATTGCGACCGCCACATCGCGCCGACATCGCCATAACCGAGCTCGACCGCGCCCCGGTTGGCGATCTCCACCATCCGCGCATAGTCGGCGCGCATCGGCCGACCGACATTGTCGTGCCAGCTCGCCCACATCTCCTTCAGCTCGTCTGGATTGCGATTGGTGCCCATCGCCGCCTCGATGTCGCTGCCGCTGATCGGCTGGCCTTTCAGCGTACCCCGGCCCTTGCCGTAGGTGGAATTGAGGCGGGTGGTGATTTCCGCCAGCTCCTTCGCCGCGCCCGGCGTCGTCGGCGCCGGCAGGACGATGCCGCCGCGCAGCAGATCCAGCTTGCGCTTCGTGTCGAACGACAGGCCGGGCACCGCCAGGAATTGCGCCGCACGCTTGGCCAGGCGGACCTGGATGTCGGTGCCCTTCTCCGCATAGATGGCGGCGATCGCGTCGGTGTCGTCAGTAATGTAGGTGTTGTTGATCCAGGCGACGCGGCCCGCGTCGACCGAGAAATCGGCCAGTTCCTTTTCCGCCGCCGCGACGAAGGCGTCGGCCTCCGCCGCGGTCGGCTGGCTGGTGGTGGCGGGCTGGGCGCCGCCGGACGCGCCCGGCAGGGCGAGGGCGGCGGCCAGCGCCAATGTAGAAATTACGGCTTTCATGGGCAAATCCCCCTTTGCATGGGGGCAGAGTGAGCGGCCGGGCGGGGCCGGTCAAGCCGCCAGAAAGTCGGCGATCGCCCGCCCCAGCTCCGGCTTCGTCACCGCGCTCATGTGGTTGCCGGGAACGGACTGAAACCGCGCGCCGGGGATCGCAGCGGCAAGCGCCTCGCCCGAGCCGTTGTCGTCATCCTCGCTGCCGGTGACTACCAGCACCGGGCAGGCGATCGTCGCCAGCGCCGCCTCCGGCGTGTCGACGAAGGTGTCGAGGATCAGCAGCAGCGCCTCGGCATCGCCGCCGGTGGTCTTCAGGAACCCTTCGGTCAGCCACTCCGCGCTGCCGCGCGGAAAGCTGCCGAGGTTGGTGAGGACGTGGCGGAAATAGCCGCCCCGCCCCCGCGTATCCAATATGCCTTGCAACCCCATGCCGCACAGCGCCGCCCGGCGCGGGCGGACACCCTGCACCAGCATCCGCACCGCCGTCCGCCCGCCCAGCGAATAGCCGGCCAGATCATACTCCCCGTCCGCCAGGCCGAGATGGGCGAGCAGCGCGAAACCGTCGTCGGCCAGTATGTCGGGCGGGTAGCGGGCCGGGTCATGCGGTTTGTCGCTGTCACCGTGGCCGCGCAGGTCCGGCATGATGACACGAAAGCCGCGCGCGGCGATCGCCTCGGCATGGCCGTAGCGGATCCAGTTGGTCTGCGCGTTGGAGAAATAGCCATGGATCAGCAGCAGCGGCCGCCCGGCGCCGACCTCCCGCCACGCCAGCCGGGTGCCGTCGGGAGCAGTGAAATGCTGGATTGCGGTCATGCCGGCATCCCGCCGGTCGCCTTGGTCCAGCGATCGACCAACCCCGGATTCTGGTCGCAGCGATACCGCTCCAGCTTACCGGTGTCGATCCATGCCGCGTGCAGGCTCTCGGCGCCGAAATGGTGGCGCGGAACGAAGCGCGACGGGTCGTCGAAACTGCCGACGGTCAGGTCGATATTCTCTCCCTCGTCGAAGCGGAAGGTCAGCGGCGTGCCGCAGGCGGCGCAGAAGCCGCGCTGCGCGATCGGCGAGGAACGATAATAGTCCGGCTCCGCTGTCAGCCAGCGCACGGCGGCGCGCGGCACGTTGCGGAACGCGATCGACACGCCGCCGGTCGCCCGCTGACACATGCGGCAGTGGCACAGATAGGCGTCGTCATTGTCGATCGTCACGGCATAGCGGATGCGGCCGCACTGGCAGCCGCCGGTCATTTCGTCGCTCATCGCGAATCTCCCATGTCCGCTTGTTACCGCCGACGGCGGCAAAGCTGAACACGCGGCAGCGATGTTGCGGCGCAACTAAGCGTTGTAATAATATGCACCGCTTATTATTTCACGTGTCATGAGCGACTCGACCGCTTTTCTGATCGGCGACATTTCCCGGCTGATGCGCCGGCGCTTCGACGAGCGCGCGCGCCGGATCGGCGTCACTCGCCCGCAGTGGCGGATGCTGTTCACATTGTCCCGCAACGAAGGCGCCAATCAGGGCACGCTCGCCGAACTGATCGACGTCGAGCCGATCACCCTGTGCCGGATGGTTGACCGGCTGCAGGACGCCGGGCTGGTCGAGCGCCGGCGCGACCCGGCGGACCGGCGCGCCTGGCAGCTCTACCTGACCGAACAGGCGCACCCGATCCTCGGCCAGCTGCGCGCGCTCGCCGACTCGCTGTTCGAGGAATGTATGGACGACATCGCCGATGCCGACCGCGCCCGGCTGAACGAGATGCTGACGCGGATCAGGCAGAATCTGGTCGCCCCCGAAATCGAAAAGGCAATCGCCCATGGCTGACGCCGACCGCCCGATCATCGCCGCGGGAGAGGTGGAAGCGCCGGTCGAGCAAGTGCCCCGCCGGCGCCGGGTGCCGCGCCTTGCGCTGATGCTGTCCCTGCCGCTACTGCTGCTCGCCGGCGGCGCCTATCTGTGGCTGACCTCCGGCCGCTATGTCGGCACCGACAACGCCTATGTCCAGCAGGACAAGGTGTCGGTCAGCGCCGACGTCGCCGGCCGCATCGTCGCCGTGGCGGTGCGCGAGAACCAGACGGTGAAGGCCGGGGACCTGCTGTTCCGCATCGACCCCGACCCGTACCGCATCGCGCTTGAACAGGCCAACGCCGCGCTCGCCACCGCGCAGGTCGGCGTGACCAGCCTGCAATCCAGCTACCGCGCAACGCAGGGCGACATCATCGGCGCGCGCGACGCGATCAAGTTCGCGCAGGAGGACTACGACCGGCAGGCGGCGCTGATGAAGCGCGGCTTCACCACCCTCGCCCGCATGCAGCAGGCCGAGCACGCGCTGCAGCAGGCCAACGTCCAGTTGCGCAACGCCGTCGACAGCGCCGCCGAGGCGCAGGCCAAGCTGGCGACCGGTAGCGCGGTGCCCGGGGTCAACCCGCAGATCGCCGCGGCCATGGCCGTGCGCGACAAGGCGAAGCTCGATCTGGAGCGGACGGAGGTGCGGGCACCGGTACCCGGCCAGGTCAGCCAGTCGACGCGCCTGCAGGTCGGCCAGATGATGATATCCGGCCTGCCGGCCGTCAGCATCGTCATCAATGGCCAGTCGTGGGTCGAGGCCAATTTCAAGGAAACCGAACTGGACAACATGCGCGTCGGCCAGCCTGCGGTGGTCAAGTTCGACGCGTTTCCGGGGATCACGCTCAAAGGCCATGTCGAGAGCATCGGTGCCGGCACCGGATCGGAATTCTCGGTGCTGCCGGCGCAGAACGCCAACGGCAACTGGGTGAAGGTGACCCAGCGCATACCGGTCCGCATCGCGATCGACGGCACACCGCCGCGTCAGCTGATCGCGGGGCAGAGCGCACATGTGAAGGTCGACACCAAGCCCGATGGCGGCTGATCCCGATCAGGGCGCCGCGCTGCCGGTCCGGCACCGCGGCCTTCTGACCGTTGCCGTCATGATGGCAACGGTGATGCAGATCCTCGACACCACCATCGCCAACGTCGCCCTGCCCCACATGCAGGCGTCGCTGAACGCGACGGTCGACAGCGTCACCTGGGTGCTGACCAGCTATATCGTGGCCTCGGCGATCGCGATGCCGATCACCGGCTGGCTGTCCGACCGGGTCGGGTCGCGCAATCTGTTCCTCGGCGCGCTTGCCGCCTTCGTCGTCGCGTCGATGCTGTGCGGCATCGCCACCAGCCTGGGCGAGATGGTGGTGTTCCGCGCATTCCAGGGCGTCGCCGCCGCGTTCATCAACCCGCTGTCGCAAACCGTGATGCTCGACATCAACCCGCCGGAACGGCAGGCGAAGGCGATGGCGGTCTGGGGCATGGGCATCATGGTCGGGCCGATCATGGGGCCAGTGCTCGGCGGCTGGCTGACCGACAATTTCAGCTGGCGCTGGTGCTTCTACGTCAACCTACCGGTCGGCATCGTCACGCTGATCATGATGGCCTGGCTGCTGCCGTCGCGGCCGCTGGTCCGGCGGCGGTTCGACCTGTTCGGCTTCCTGATGCTGGCGCTGGCGATCGCCGCGTTCCAGATCATGCTCGACCGCGGCCAGCAAGAGGACTGGTTCGCCTCGCCGGAGATCATCCTCGAATGCGGGCTGGCGATCGCCGCCGCCTGGATCTTCGCCATCCACCTCGCCACCGCGAAGCAGCCGATGTTCGAGCGGGAACTGCTGCTCAATCGCAACCTGCTGACCGCGCTGTTCTTCATGCTGGTCATCGGCCTGATGATGTTCGCGACGATGGCGCTGCTGCCGCCGATGCTGCAGACGCTCTGGGGCTATTCGGTGATCGACACCGGTATCCTGCTCGCCCCGCGCGGCGTCGGCGTGCTGATCAGCATGTGGATCGCCGGGCAGTTGAGCGGCAAGGTCGACGCGCGCATCCTGATCGGCAGCGGCATGACCATCGCCGCCTTCTCGCTGTGGCAGATGACGATCTGGTCGCTCGACATGGACTGGTACATGATCGTGGTCAGCGGCACCGTTCAGGGGCTGGGCATGGGGCTGGTGTTCATTCCGCTCAACATGAGCGCCTTCGCCACCCTCGCCCCGCGCCACCGCACGGAGGGCGCCAGCCTGCTCAACCTGTTCCGCAGCGTCGGCTCATCCGCCGGCATCTCGCTGGTGATGATGATGCTGGTCCGCAACACACAGGTCAGCCATGCCGACCTGAGCGGCCACGTCACGCCATTCAGCCTGCCGTCGATCGACCCGGGCAATGCCCAGATGCTGGGTGACGCCGGGACGACGGCGCTGGCGATGATCGATGCCGAGATCAACCGGCAGGCGCTGATGATCGCCTATCTCGACGACTTCAAGCTGATGATGATCGTCACCGTGCTGGCGATACCGCTGGTCGTGCTTCTGCGGCGGCCGGCACGTGAAGCCGGCGCGCCGCAGCACGTCACGATGGAATAGAGCTTGTCCTGTTTTAAGCGGCACCGGCCCGCGCCCCCACCCGGCCTCCCATATGATACTGCCGTTGGGAGGCCGGGTGGGGGCGCGGGCCGGTGCCGATTCCGCTCGAAGCGGACAAACTCCGGGCGGGCTCAGGCCGCTTTCTTCAGGTGGCGCCGGCCGAGCAGTTCGGCGATCTGCACCGCGTTCAGCGCGGCACCCTTGCGAAGATTGTCGGACACGCACCACAGCACCAGGCCGTTGTCGGTGGTCGGGTCCTCGCGCACGCGGCTGACATAGGTAGCGAAATCGCCGACGCATTCGACCGGCGTCGCGTATCCGCCGTTCTCGCGCTTGTCGACCAGCATGACGCCGGGCGCCTCACGCAGCACCGCCTGCGCCTGTTCGGCGGAAATTTCCTTCTCGAACTCGATGGTCAGCGCCTCGGAATGGCCGACAAACACCGGCACTCGCACGCAGGTGGCGACGATCTTGATGTGCGGGTCGAGGATCTTCTTGGTCTCGACCACCATCTTCCATTCTTCCTTGGTGAAACCATCGTCGAGGAAGCTGTCGATATGCGGGATGACGTTGAACGCGATCTGCTTGGTGAACTTCTTCGGCTCGGCGCTGTCGCCGACGAAGATATTGCGGCTCTGCTCGAACAGCTCGTCCATCCCCGCCTTGCCGGCGCCGGATACCGACTGGTAGGTCGAAACGACGACACGGGTGACCGTCGCCGCATCATGCAGCGGCTTCAGCGCGACGACCATCTGCGCCGTCGAGCAGTTGGGATTGGCGATGATGTTCTTCTTCGTATAGCCGTCGATCGCATCGGCATTCACTTCCGGCACGATCAGCGGCACGTCCGGGTCCATCCGGTAGAGCGAGCTGTTGTCGATCACCGTGCAGCCGGCCTTGGCTGCGATCGGCGCATAGATCGCCGTCGCTTCCGACCCGATGGCGAACAGCGCCATGTCCCAGCCGGCCCAGTCGAAATGCTCGATATTCTTGATCGTCAGCATCCGGCCGGTTTCGCCGAATTCGACCTGATCCCCCGCCGAGCGCGACGAGGCGAGCACCGCAATCTCGTCAATCGGGAATTCGCGTTCGGCGAGAATGTTCAGCATCTCGCGCCCGACATTGCCGGTGGCGCCCGCAACAACGACCCGATAACCCATCTGACTGCTCCTTTGGTGCAGCGCGTCAATACTCGCCGCTGGCCGGATGTCCAGCGCGGACAGGTTTGGCGTACTAAAGTTGCGCTGTCCGCGCCCTGTCCTATTCGGCTGCTGCCGGCAGATCCGGCGCCTTCCACACCAGCACCGGCTTGCGCGCGGCCAGCGTCTCGTCGAGGCGGCGGCGCGGCGCGAATTGCGGCGCCGCTTTCAACGCCGGGTCGCCGGCCTTGGCCCGCTTCGCCACCGAACGCAGCGCACCGATGAACTCGTCGATCGCCGCCTTGCTCTCCGTCTCGGTCGGCTCGACCAGCATCGCGCCGTGGACGACGAGCGGGAAATACATCGTCATCGGATGATAGCCCTCGTCGATCAGCGCCTTGGCGAGGTCCAGCGTGGTGAACCCCTCCGCGAAGCCGGCGTCGGAGAACAGCGCCTCGTGCATGCACGGGCCGCTGGCGCCGAACGGCGCCTCCAGCACATCCTCCAACTGGCGCAGCACGTAGTTGGCGTTCAGCACCGCGTCGTCGGCCACCTGCCGCAGCCCGTCGGCGCCGTGGCTCAGGATATAGGCAAGCGCGCGGGTGAACATGCCCATCTGCCCGTTGAACGCCGCCATCCGGCCGAAGGTGTCGGGATGATCCTCGCCCACCGTCTCCTCCTCGATCAGGCGAATATGCCCGTCGGCGTAGCGCGCGGTAAACGGCAGCGGGCCGTAAGGCGCCAGCGCTTCGGACAGCACCACCGGCCCGGCGCCCGGCCCGCCGCCGCCATGCGGGGTCGAGAAGGTCTTGTGCAGGTTGATGTGCATCGCGTCGATGCCCAGGTCACCGGGGCGGACGCGCCCGACGATCGCGTTGAAATTGGCGCCGTCGCAATAGACGTAGCCGCCGACCGCGTGGACCGCGTCCGAAATCGCCTTCATGTCGCGTTCGAACAGGCCGCAGGTGTTGGGGTTGGTGATCATCACCCCGGCGACGTCCGGCCCCAGCCGCGCCTTCAGCGTGTCCAGATCGACCCGCCCGTCGGCATTGGCCGGGATATTCTCGATCGCGAAACCGGCGAAGGCGGCGGTCGCCGGGTTGGTGCCGTGCGCGCTTTCGGGGACGAGGATGACCTTGCGGTCCTCGCCCCGTGCCTCCAGCGCTGCCTTGATGCACAGGATGCCGCACAGTTCGCCATGGGCGCCGGCCTTGGGCGTCATCGCGACACCGTACATGCCGGTCAGCCGGATCAGCCAATGCGCCAGCTCGTTGATGACGCCCAGCGCGCCCTGCACGGTATCGACCGGCTGCAGCGGGTGGATGTCGGCAAAGCCGGGCAGCCGCGCCAGCTTCTCGTTCAGCCGCGGGTTGTGCTTCATCGTGCAGGAACCGAGCGGGAACAGGCCGAGGTCAATCGCGTAATTCTGCCGGCTGAGCCGGGTATAATGGCGCACCGCCTCCGGCTCCGACAGGCCAGGCAGGCCGATCGCCGCCGTGCGCCCCAGCCCGGCCAGCCGGTCCGCCCCGCCGGCAGGGGCGGCATCGAAATCGACGCCCGTCGTGCCGCTGTCGCCGATCTCGAAGATCAGCGGCTCTTCCAGCATCAGCGCGCGATTGCCAGTGAAGGTCGCCCTGGCGTTCGCCGCGTCGGATTCGGGGCGCTCCGGGCGCCAGCCGCTCTGGTTGATCGTCATGCCAGCACCTCCTGCAGCCCCTGGGCAAGGGCCTCGACATCCTCCGCTGTCGTCGTTTCCGTCACCGCGACGACCAGGCCGCCCGCGAGCGCGTCGACGCCCGGATAAAGCCGGCCGAGCGATACGCCGGCCAGGATGCCGCGATCGGCAAGGCTGCGGACCACCGGCCGCGCCTCCTTGCTCAGCCGCAGGGTGAATTCGTTGAAGAAGCTTGTGTTGACCAACGCGACCCCCGGCACCCGCGCCAGCCGGTCGGCGGCTGCGGACGCGGCGGCATGGTTGGCCGCCGCCAGCGCGCGCAGCCCCTTCTCCCCGAGCAGGGTCATGTGGATAGAGAAGGCGAGCGCGCACAGGCCGCTGTTGGTGCAGATGTTCGACGTCGCCTTCTCACGCCGAATATGCTGCTCGCGGGTCGACAGCGTCAGCACGAAACCGCGCTTGCCTTCCGCGTCGACGGTTTCGCCGCACAACCGCCCCGGCATCTGGCGGACGAACTTCTCCTTGCAGGCGAACAGGCCGACATAGGGCCCGCCGAACTGCAGGCCGACGCCGATCGCCTGGCCTTCGCCGACGACGATATCGGCGCCCATCTCGCCGGGCGCGCGGATTGCGCCCAGCGCCACCGGCTCGGTGACGACGGCGACGAGCAGCGCGCCCTTCTCGTGCGCGCGCGCAGCGATTTCGCTCAGGTCGCCGATCCGGCCGAGGATGTCCGGGTACTGGACGACGACGCAGGAGGTGGCGTCGTCGATCGCGGCGAGCAGCGCCGGCAGGTCGGTCTCGGCCGATAGCGTCGGCGGCGCGCTGTGCAGATCGTCGCCGGTGAAGCGCGCCATGGTCTGCGCGACCGACACGTAATGCGGGTGCAGGCCGGCGGACAGCAGCGCCTTGTTGCGGCGGGTCACCCGCCGCGCCATCACGATCGCTTCCCAGCAGGCGGAAGAGCCGTCGTACATCGACGCATTGGCGACGTCACAGCCGAACAGCCGGGCGACCTGGCTCTGGAACTCGAACAGCATCTGCAGAGTGCCCTGCGCGATTTCCGGCTGGTAGGGCGTATAGGCGGTCAGGAACTCGCCGCGCTGGATCAGATGGTCGACGCTGGCCGGCACATGGTGGCGATAGGCACCGCAACCCAGGAAGAACGGGACGTCGCCGGCGACCATATTGCGGCGGGCGAGCGCGGTCATATGCCGCTCCACCGCCAGTTCGGAGGCGTGCAACGGCAGGTCGGGCAACGGCCCGTCAAGCCGGACGGCTTCCGGCACGTCGGCGAACAGCGCGTCGATCGAATCGACGCCGATGCTGTGGAGCATCGCGCGCCTGTCGGCGTCGGTCAGCGGCAGGTAGCGCATGTCAGAGCGGTTTCCTCATCGTGAATCTCAGGCGGATATAGTCGGCGACCCAGCGCCCGTCGGGCCGGCGCAGCGCCGGGGCGACGCGCGCCTCGGCGGCGGCGGCGACCGCCGCCTGCTCGGCATCCGGCACACTGGCACTATCGAGAAAGCCGGCGCGGAAAGTGGTGTACCAGGCGGCGGCGCCGTGCGGCAGCGGCGTCGGGCGCTCGATCAGCCACGCCTCGATATCGGCAAAGCCGGCGGCGGCGTAGATGGCGGTGAACGCCTCCACCGTCGGATACCATTGCGGGTCCTCGGCCGGGACCGGATAGCCGCGCGCGACCAGTTCGTCGCGGACGCCCTGGCGTAGCGTCGCGACATTGCCGGCGCCACCCATCTCGCCGACGAAGCGGCCGCCTGGTTTCAGCGCGCGGAACACCCCGGCCGCGACCGCCGCGGGGTTGAGCATCCAGTGCAGCGCGGCATTACTGAACGCCGCGTCGAATGCCGCATCGAAGGCCAGCGCCTGCCCGTCGGCGACAGCGACGTCGAGGCCCCGGCGCTTCGCGGCGGCTACCATATCCGCCGATGCGTCGACGCCGTGAACGACGGCGCCGGCGGCGACCAGCTTTTCGGTCAGCGCCCCGTCGCCGCAGCCCAGGTCGAGGATGCGTTCGCCGGGCCGGGGCGCGAGCAGGTCGACGACCGGCGCGCCCAGCGCCGGCACGAAACCGGCGTTGGCGGCATAGTCCACCGGGTTCCACTGGCTGGCCGGGTTGCGCGCCATGTCAGAGGGTGGCGACGAACGCCTTGTAGGCGGCCTCGTCCATCAGCCCGTCCAGCTCGGCGGGGTCGGCCAGTTTCAGCTTGAAGAACCAGCCGTCGCTTTCCGGCGCGGTGTTGACCAGCGACGGGTCCGCTTCCAACGCGGCATTGCCTTCGACCACTTCGCCGGTGACCGGGGCGTAGACGTCGGACGCGGCCTTCACCGATTCGACGACGGCGGCTTCCTTGCCCTTGCCGAGCGTGGTGCCCGCCTGCGGCACCTCGACGAAGACGATGTCGCCGAGCTGCGACTGGGCATAGTCGGTGATGCCGACCGTGGCGACGCCGTCGGCAACGGCGATCCATTCGTGGTCGGTGGAATAATGGGTCGTCATTTCAGGCTTCCCTTTCGGTGATAGCGGTGAGGAACGAAGGGCGTGGCGGCAACCGTCGCGCTGTGCAGCTTGCCGCGCTGGGACAGGGTGATGGGCGTGCCCGGCACGGCCAGCGCGTCGGGGACATACGCCATGGCGATCGCGCGCTCGAGAGTCGGCGAATGGCCGCCGCTGGTAACGCGGCCGACCTCATTCCCCTCGCCGTCGAGAACCAGCGCGCCTTCACGCACCGGCTGGCGGCCGTCGACGAACAGGCCGACGCGTTTCAGGATCGCGCCCTGTTCGCGTTCGAGCAGGATGCGTTCGGCGCCGGGGAAATTGCGTTCCTCGCGCCGGCGCTTGGCAAGGGCGAAGCCGAGGTCGGCGCTTACCGGCGTGGTTGTCGGGTCGACATCATGGCCATAGAGCGGCAACCCAGCCTCCAGCCGGAGGGAATCGCGGGCGCCAAGTCCAACAGGCTTCACCTCCGGCTGTTCGACGAGCAACGCGGCGATCTGTTGGACCGATTCGGCCGGAATCGACAGTTCGAAGCCGTCCTCGCCGGTGTAGCCGGACCGGCTGACCCAAACGGGCACGCCGGCGATGGCGAACGCGCCGGCTTCCATGAAGAACAGCCCGTCGGCGCCGGGCGCCAGCCGCGCCAGCGCCGCCGCCGCCTTCGGCCCCTGCAGCGCGAGCAGCGCCTGATCTTCCATATGGTTGATCGTGATCTCGTCCGGCAGGGCGTCGCGCAGCACGGCAATGTCGTCTTCCTTGGTCGCGCCGTTGACCACCATGTAGATGTCGTTGACCCGGCGGGTGACCATCAGGTCGTCGAGGATGCCGCCATCGTCGGCGAGCAGCAGCGAATAGCGCATCCGCCCTTCCGCCAGCCCCTTGATGTCGCCGGGGAGGACCAGTTCGAGCGCGGCGTCGGCGGCGTCACCGATGAACAGAAGCTGGCCCATATGGCTGACGTCGAACAGCCCGGCGGACATGCGCGTCCACTGGTGTTCCGCCATGATCCCTTCATACTGGATCGGCATCTGGTAGCCGGCGAACGACACCATGCGCGCGCCCCGCGCCCGGTGCCAGCCGTCCAGCGGCAGCAGGCGATCCCCGATTTCGGCTGATTCGTCGGTCATCATCGGTTCCCTGATCTGGTGACAGCGTCGCAGGCGGCAAACGGCCCCCGCTCGACTGCCCCCTCTGTCATGGAACCTGAGAGCTTTCACCGCCCGATCGGCGGCTTACCCCTTCGGTGGGACGGCTCGCGCCGCCCGCTTTTCAGAGTGTCCTGGCCGGCGCGGTCCGGGTGCCTGAGAGTTTCCGGGGCGGTTGCTCCTTCGGCGGTGGCGCCGGTCGAACCGGCACCACGCTCTCCCGCGTGGCCCCGGCGGTCGCCCGCCGAAGACAAGCGCAGCCTTGGCCGGGCCACCGGGCTGAGTCAATAAGCCTTGAAGATGCCCCGGCCGGTCAGCGGGTGACGTTGTACTGGAGCTGGTCCGGATTGAGCTGGAAGCCGATCAGCACCTCGAACGTCGCCGTTGCCACCGCCTTGCGCACCTCCGGCTCGGCCAGCGGGTCGATCGACGCGTCCTGGTCGGTCGCCTTGCGCTTGCGGGTCAGCCGCTCGCGAATGTTTTCGGGCAGCGACGCCGCCGCCCGGTTGACGACGGCGCTGGCACTGCCGGTGGCGGCCCCCCGCGCCTCGCCATCGGCAAAATGGATGACTACCTGCCCCAGCCGCTTGGAGACGACGACGTCGCCGCCGCGCACGACGGTGGAGAAATAGGTCAGCGGCACCGTCCGCGCGCCGCGCGTGTCGGCCCGCCGCGCCTGCACGTCGAAGGTGGAGGTGCTGACCAGTTCCGCCGACACCTTGTCGTCGACGCAGGTGGTGCGGACGTTGGTGATCGCCGCGGTCACGTCGATCGCCGCCGCGGCGCGACTCGCCGGCGGATTGAACAGGGTGATGTCCCCCGTGTAGTTCGGCACCCCGACCGCCGGGCAGGGCGAGCGGACGACGTTGACGCCGATCCCGGCCGCGGTCGCGTTGAACTCGCCTTTCTGGCTGCACGCGGCCAGGGCAAGCGGGAGAAGGGCGAAGGCGATCGGCTTGGAATGTAGGGGCATGAGTGTCCTTGCACGCGAACGGCCGGATTGAGCGGCCCGAAAAGCATAGGAAGGCGCTTCCGCGCAAGCAAGCAATGGCGTAGGGGGTCCGCGAGATGACGGCCACGCACCCTTCGAGACCCCACCTCAAGCTGTTGATCGCGGCGCCGCGCGGCTTTTGCGCCGGCGTCGACCGCGCGATCCGCATCGTCGAGCTGGCGATCGTCAAATACGGCGCGCCGGTCTATGTCCGCCACGAAATCGTCCACAATAAATATGTCGTCGACAGCCTGAAGGCGAAGGGCGCGGTGTTCGTCGAGGAGCTGGACGAAGTGCCGACCGACGCGCCGGTGGTGTTTTCCGCCCATGGCGTGCCCAAGGCGGTGCCGCACAAGGCGGCGGAACGCGGCCTGACCTATGTCGACGCGACCTGCCCGCTGGTCTCCAAGGTCCACCGCCAGGCGGAGCGGCAGGTCGAAGCCGGGCGCCACATCATCTTCATCGGCCATCGCGGACACCCGGAAGTGATCGGCACGCTGGGCCAGGTGCCGGACGGCTGGATGACGCTGGTCGAGACGGTCGAGGACGTCGCGACGCTGAACCCGCCCGACCCGGAGAAGCTGGGCTTCCTGACCCAGACGACGCTGTCGGTCGACGATACCGCCGCCGTCGTCGCCGCGCTGCGCGCCCGTTTCCCCGCCATTCAGGGGCCGCGCGGCGAGGACATCTGCTACGCGACGTCGAACCGGCAGGCGGCGGTCAAGGCGATCGCCCGCGCCTGCGACGCGGTGCTGGTGATCGGCGCGCCGAACAGTTCCAATTCGCTGCGGCTGGTCGAGGTCGCCGAGCGCGAAGGCGTGCCGACCCGATTGATCCAGCGCGCCGCCGACATCGATTTCGCCTGGCTGGACGGCACCGCGACGCTGGGGATCAGCGCCGGGGCGTCGGCGCCGGAGCTGCTGGTCCGCGAAGTGGTCGACCGGCTGGCCGAGCGCTTCACCGTCGACGAGGAGGAAGTGACGAGCATGACCGAGCGGATGGTGTTCAAGCTGCCGCACGGCCTGGACAGCGCGTCGACCTGATCCGTGGCGGTCTACACCCATGTTCCGGCCGAGATGCTGGATGCGCTGCTGACGCGCTACGCGGTCGGCACCCTCGTTTCCGCCAAGGGCATCGCCGAGGGGGTGGAGAACAGCAACTATCTGGTCGAGACCAGCGCCGGGCGGTTCATCCTCACCCTGTACGAGAAGCGGGTGGCGGCGGCGGACCTGCCATTCTTCATGGCGCTGCTCGACCATCTGTCGGCCGCCGGTTGCCCGGTGCCGCGCGCCATCCCCGACCGTGACGGCACCCAGATCCAGACCGTCGCCGGCCGCCCGGCCTGCCTGATCGAATTCCTGCCCGGCGTGTCGCCGACCACGCCCAACGCCGCGCAGGCCGGCGCGGCGGGCGCGGCGCTGGCGCGGATGCACCTGGCGCTGGCCGATTTCACTGGCGCCCGACCGAACAGCCTGGGCATCGCCGGCTGGCACCAACTGGCCGCCAATTGCGGCGACGCGCTCGACCGGATCGCGCCGGGGCTTGGCAGGCGGGTGGCCGACGAACTGGCCTGGCTAGACGCGCACTGGCCGGCGGCGCTGCCGCAGTCGGTGATCCACGCCGACCTGTTTCCCGACAATGTGCTGATGCTGGGCGACACGGTGACCGGCGTCATCGACTTCTACTTTGCCTGCACCGAGATACGCGCATGGGATCTGGCCGTCGCCCATGCCGCCTGGTGTTTCGACGCCGGCGGAACCCGGTTCGACCCGGCGCTGTCGGCGGCGCTGGTCGGCGGCTACGAGGCGGCGCTGCCGCTGACCGACGCCGAGCGGGCGGCGCTGCCGGCGCTGGCGCGCGGCGCCAGCCTGCGGTTCCTGCTGACCCGCGCCTGGGACTGGCTGAACACCCCGGCCGATGCGCTGGTGACGCGCAAGGACCCCCTCGCCTTCCTCCGCCGGCTGGACGCCTATGCCGGCGGCGAGCTGCTGTGAACGACGCGCTGCCGACGGTCGAGATCGCCACCGACGGGGCCTGCAAGGGCAACCCCGGCCCCGGCGGCTGGGGCGCCGTCATCCGATCCGGCGCGCACGAGAAGACGCTGTCCGGCGGCGAGGCGCTGACCACCAACAACCGCATGGAACTGACCGCCGCGATCATGGCGCTGGAGGCGCTGAAGCGGCCGTGTCGGGTGATTCTGACCACCGACAGCCGCTATGTGATGGACGGGCTGACCAAGTGGATCCACGGCTGGCGGCGCAACGGCTGGAAAACCGCCGACCGCAAGCCGGTGAAGAACGCCGACCTGTGGCAGGCGCTGACCGCCGCCGCCCAGCCGCATACGGTGGAGTGGGCATGGGTGAAGGGCCATGCCGGCCACCCGGACAACGAACGTGCCGACAAGCTGGCGAGCGATGCGGCGCTGGTCATGGCCGGGGGCGGCGCGGTTTAGGCGGCGCGAACCATGGCAAGCGCGGCCGGATAGCCGCACCGGAAATTCAGGCGACGACCGGGGTGGCCGTGCTTTCGGTGAGCCAGGCGCCGAACGCGGCCTCGGTCATCGGGCGGGCGACGGCATAGCCCTGGATCATGTCGCAGCCGATCACCGTCAGCACCGCGCGCTGTTCCGCCGTCTCCACGCCTTCGGCCACCGCGAGGCAGCCGACGCCGTGAATCAGGCCGATCACCGCGTGGACGACGTTGCGCGCCTCTTCCGATTCGGCGATGTCGACGATCAGGCTGCGGTCGATCTTGACCTTGTCGAGCGGCAGGGCGCGCAGCCGGGCGAGGTTGGAATAGCCGGTGCCGAAATCGTCGATCGCGATCGTCACCCCTTCAGCGCGCAGCGCGGCGAGCGCCGCCAGCACGGTTTCGCCGCATTCCATTGCCAGCGTTTCGGTGATCTCGATCTCCAGCCGACTGGCGGGGGCGCCGTGGCGCGCCAGCACCGCGCGCAGATGGGAAAAGAATTCCGGCCGGGCGATCTCGCGCGGGCTGACGTTGACCGCCAGCCGCCCGACAGCAGCATCGTCCGCCCAGCGGGCGACCGCCGCCGCAGCCGCATCGATCACCCAGTCGCCGATCGGCGCGATCAGGCCGCTTTCCTCCGCCCGGGCAATGAAGCTTTGCGGCAGGCGGGTGCCGAGCAGCGGGTGTTCCCAGCGCAGCAGCGCCTCCGCCCCGACCGTCCGGCCGCTCGCCAGGTCGAGCTGCGGCTGGAACACCAGCGCGAATTCGCCGTGGTCCAGCGCGTGGCGCAGGTCGCGCTCGATCTGCAGGTTGGTTTCCAGTCGGTCGGCGAGCGCGGCGCTGAACTGCTGGACCTGGCCGCGGCCGCTGTCCTTGGCGTGGTACATCGCGGCATCGGCGGCGCGCATCAGATCGGTCAGCGCGCGGCCGTGCGCCGGGCGCAACGCGATGCCGATCGAGGCGCCGATCTCCACCTGATGCCCGGCCAGATCGAACGGCTCGCTCAACGCGTAGAGGATGTCGCGGGCCAGCGCGCGCGCCGCATCCGGCTCGCCGATTTCAGGCACGAGGATGGTGAATTCGTCACCGGCGAGACGGCCGATCAGCGCCGGGCGGGGAAAGCGCGGCACGCCCTGCCCGTCCGGCGCGACGACCGCGCGCAGCCGGTTGGCGACCATCGCCAGCAGGTGGTCGCCTTGCGCGTGGCCCATGCTGTCGTTGACCGCCTTGAACTTGTCGAGATCGATGAACAGCAGCGCCGACAGCGTGTCGACCGGCAATTCGCGCAGCAAGGCGGCGGCCTCCCGGCGGAAATTGGTGCGGTTGGCGAGCGCGGTAACCGGATCGTACATCGCCAGCGTGTGGACGCTTTCCAGGTTGCCGCGCACCTGCGCCAGCAGGCCGTCGAGCGAGCGGGACAGTTCCGGCAGCGCGGTGGCGACCGGGTCCGGCGTCGGCGACAGCAGGTCGCCCTCCGCCGCGCTGGCCAGCCGCGCGATCGCCGCGTCGATCGCCTCGGCGACGCCGGCCAGCGCCCGTTCGGCCGAGGCCCAGCTCATCACCGCGCAAATGATCGCTATGACCAGTGCGACGTAGAACCCACGTCCGCCGCCGCCATGGGCGGCCCCGGCCAGCATGGCCAGGATGAACGACACGGCGCCGACACAGAAAGCAAAGGCAATCGCCCTGCTTTTCAGTGAATTGCCTTCCATGTGCCGATGCCGTCCCCCAACCCCGAAACGGCGATGCTACATCTTATGGGTTAAGATTATCTGCCCGGCCGGCGGCGGCGCAGGACGATATAGAGGGCGCCGGCGCCGCCGTGGCGCGGATGAGCACCGCGCACCGCCGCGATCGCCGCGGCATGGCGCGATGCCGCCAGCCAGTCGGCAACGGCGGCGCGGATCGCCCCACGCCGTGCCCCGTCACCGCGCGGCGGCTTGCCGGTAACGAGCAGCATCAGCCGCGCCTCCGCCGCGATCGCCCGCGCCAGCCCTTCGTCGAGCACGGCATAGGCGGAGGCAAGGCTGTGGCCGTGGAGGTCGACGGTCAGGTCCGGCGCGACCAGGCCGCGCCCCAGCCGCCGGTCCCAGCCGCCGTCAAGCGTGTTGGCGGGCGGTGGCGCCGACGGGCGCGGCGGCCGGGCAGCGGCGGGTTTCGCGGCAGCGGGGCGTGGCTCGGGTGATGGCGGTGGCGGGGCGGGGGCGAGTGCGGGCGGCGGCGCGCGGCCGGTCAGCGGCGTCACCGTCGCGATCACCCGCGCCCACAGCGCGCGTTCCTCAGCGCCGAGCGGCCGACCCGCCATAGCCGCCCTCCGCCTGCAACCGGGCGAGCGTGCCGACCGGCAGCAGCAGGAAGGCGGTGCCGCGCCCGGACATGCCACCGGCGATCGCCCGCGCCTGATCGCCCGCGCCCCAGAAGGTGTCGAAGCGGTTGGCGCCCTTGATCGCGCCGCCGGTATCCTGCGCCACCCAGATGCCGGTGCCTTCGCGCCGGTCGAGCGACAGCCAGACGGGAGCACCGAGCGGCACGAATTTCGGGTCGGCGGCAACGGTCGCATGGCCGGTGACCGGCACCCCCATCGCGCCCACCGGGCCGGGCCCAGTCAGTTCGCGGAAGAACACCCAGCTCTTGTTCTCGCGCATCACCGCGCGCCCTTCGGCCGGGTGGTCGCGCAGCCACTGGACGATGCCCTGCATCGACGCCTGGCCGGGGCCGATCAGCCCGCGGTCGCGCAGCAGCTTGCCGATGCCGGTGTAATCGCGGCCGTTCTGGCTGTCATAGCCGATCCGCATCACGCTGCCGTCGGGCAGGCGCAGCCGGCCGGAACCCTGGACCTGGAGGAAGAAGAACTCGATCGGGTCGGCCGCCCAGGCCAGTTCCAGCCCGCGCCCGGCGAGCGCCCCGTCCTCGATCTCCGCCCGGTCGAAATAGGGGAGGAAGGCGGTGCCGGCGACGCGGCCGCGAATCCGCTTGCCCTTCAGCTCCTCGGAAAAGGCGCCGAGATCGACGTCGATCAGGTCGGGCGGGCGGCGATAGACCGGCACCGGATAGGCGGCGGACTGAGTCCGCGCGCCGGCAATCTCCGGCTCGAAATAACCGGTGGCGAAGGCGGCGCCGCCGGCGACCTGCGCGGTTTCGAACCAGCGGGTGAAGAAAGCGACCGGGTCGGCCCCGTCCGGGGCGGCGGCGGCCGCGTCGCAGGCCGGGCGCCAGTCCTCCGTGCGGGTCAGGCCGGAGGCATCGCCGCGGCGGAGCAGCGCCGGGCAGCTGATGCGGAACGCCTGCAACGCCAGCCGCGCCTGTTCGCGCTCAAACGGCAGGCTCGACACCAGCGGGCCGACGACGACGCCGGCCTGCCGCGCGGTGCCGGAATCGGCCGGCGCCGGCGCCGACGGCATCGGCGGCAGCGGGG
>NZ_SPHY01000018.1 GCF_004796535.1 Sphingomonas flavalba
GTTCAAGCGGCACCGGCCCGCTCCCCCACCCGGCCTCCCATATGATACTGCCGTTGGGAGGCCGGGTGGGGGAGCGGGCCGGTGCCGTTTCCGCCTGAAGCCGACGAGTCCTAACGATACCGCCCCCAGGTGAAGCGGGACGACAACGCGAAATTCCACACCGCGCCGACCAGCACGCCGGCCAGCGCCGACATCGTCCACAGCGTGTGGCGGAACTCGAACAGGAAGGTGGCGACGCCAACATTGGCGAGCGCGCCGACCGAGCAGACCAGGCAGAAGCTGCCCCAGCCCCAGAGCAGCGCCCGCGCGCCGTGCAGCCGCCGGTCGCGGTAGGTGAGCGCGTTGTTGAGGAAGAAGTTGAACGTCATCGCTCCCATCGTGGCGATCGTCTGCGCCGCGACGAAGCCGAAGCCGAGGCCCCGAAACGCGATGGTCAGCAACGCCATGTGAACGCCGACGCCGATCGCGCCGATCGTCCCGAACATCGCGAAGCGGGTCGGGACGACGCGGCCGAAGCTGCGGTCGTAAAGCGCGATCAGAAATTCGAGCGCGACGACATGATCGAGCTTGCTCTCCCCCGCCACGCGGGCATGGAACTGATAGGGCATCTCCTCGAAGCGCAGCGGCCGGCGGGCGGTGGTGAACAGGTCGAGCAGGATCTTGAAGCCGATGCCGGACAGGCGCGGCGCGATCTGGCGGAAGCGGTCGCCACGGATCATGAAGAACCCGCTCATCGGGTCGGCGAGGTCGGCGCGCAGCACCAGCCGGGCGATCCGCGTCGCCAGTTCCGACTTGGCGGCGCGGTCACGGTCCCAGTCGCCGGTGCCGCCACCGGGGACGAAGCGCGAGGCGACGACCAGCTCCAGCGCCGGCTTCTCCGCCAGCCGGTCGAGCATCGTTGCGAGCAGCGCCGGATCATGCTGCAGATCGGCGTCCATCACCGCGATGCACGGAGCGGAGGTGGCCATCATCCCCTCGATGCAGGCGGAAGACAGGCCACGCCGGCCCACCCGCTCGATCACCCTGACCCGCCGGTCGTTCCGGCCGATCTCGCGGACGCGGGCAGCGGTGCCGTCCGGGCTGCCGTCGTCGACGAAGATCGCTTCCCACGCCCGCCCGGCCAGCGCCTTGTCGATCCGCTCGACCACCGTCGCGACATTGTCGACCTCGTTGAAGGTCGGCAGCACGATCGCCAGTTCGAGCGGCCCGGTCATGGCAGGGCAGCGAGCACCCGGTCGCCGATCTCACGGGTCGAATGGTTGCCGCCCAGGTCGGCGGAGCGCGCACCGCCGGCCAGCGCCGCCGCCACCGCCGCTTCGATCCGGTCGGCCTCGGTGGCGCGGTCCAGCGAATGGCGCAGCAGCATCGCCGCCGACAGGATCGTCGCCAGCGGATTGGCCTTGCCCTGCCCGGCGATATCGGGCGCGGAACCGTGGATCGGCTCGTAAAGGCCGGGGCCGCCCGCGCCCAGCGCCGCCGACGGCAACATGCCGATCGACCCGGCGCACATCGACGCCTGATCGGACAATATGTCGCCGAACAGGTTGCCGGTGACGATCACGTCGAAATGGCCGGGCGCGCGGACAAGCTGCATCGCGGCGTTGTCAACATACATATGTTCCAGCGCGACGTCGGGGTAGCGCGCGCCGACCTCAATCACCACGTCGCGCCACAATTGCGAGGTTTCGAGGACGTTGGCCTTGTCGACCGAGCACAGCCGCCGCTTGCGCCCGCGCGCCGTCTCGAACGCGATGGTGGCGATGCGCGCGACCTCGTCCTCGTCATAGCGCATCGTGTCGAAACCCTCGCGCCGGCCGCCGTCAGTGGTACGGCGGCCGCGCGGCTGGCCGAAATAGACGTCGCCAGTCAGTTCGCGGACGATCACCATGTCGATCGAACGCGCGATCTCCGGCCGAAGTGCCGAGGCATCGGCCAGTTCGGGAAAAAGTTTCGCTGGGCGGAGGTTGGCGAACAGCCCCAGTTCCTTGCGCAGGCCAAGGATCGCCTGCTCCGGCCGCAGGTGCCGCTCCAGCGCGTCGCAGGCCGGGTCGCCGACCGCGCCGAACAGGATAGCGTCGGCCCGTTTGGCCAGCGCCAGCGTTTCGGGCGGCAACGGGTGGCCAGTGGCCTTGTAGGCGGCACCGCCGACCGGCGCCTGTTCATAGCCAAGGTCGGGCGCCACCCGTTCGAGGACGCGCACCGCCTCCGCCACCACTTCCGGCCCGATTCCGTCCCCCGGCAACAACGCGATCAGCACGCTCGAAACCCCTTCCCTGTCATTCGGCGGCGCGCCGCAGCCGGTCGATCAGCCGCGCCCGCGCCGCCAGCACCTCCGCCTTGCGGTCGACCAGAATGTCGCGGGCGAGGAAATGGCCGGTGATCGCCAGCGCGTCAAACACTTCGTCCCATCCGGCCGCGCCGCCGTCGCGCAGGAAGGGCGGCAGGCGGAACAACCGGGCGGCATGGCCGACCCCCGCATCCCGCCCGACCGCCTTGCCGCTGCGCGGGCTGACATAGGCCAGATCGCTTTCCGCCCCGGTCACCGCGCAGCGGCGCAGATCAAGGCCGAAGCCCAGTTCGGCGAGCAGCAGCAATTCGTAACGCGCCAGGCTGGCCGCCCAGCCGCGCGCCGCCGGTGCCGCCTCGACCGCGCCAAGCACGCCGTCGAGCGCGGTGAACAGTCGGGGATGGGCCAGCCCCTCGGCCAGCGCGGCGGCGGTCAGCCCACACGCCCAGTCGATCGCTGCGGCGGGCAGCGGCTCGGCGAACAGCGGCGCCCGGCTGTGCGCCAGCTCGACGGTCAGCCCGGCCAGTTGCTCGGCGGTGCGGGCGCGGAATTCGGCATGGACGAGGTTGCCCGGCATCAGCACCGGCCGCAGCCGGCGCGATCGCCCGCCCCGGACATAGCCGGCGAGCAGCCCGTCGTCCGGGGTCAGCGCGCGGACGACGGCGCCGTGTTCGCCATGCCCGCGCACGGCGCAGATGATCGCCAGGGCCTCGATCCGCATGGCCCGGCCATAAGGCGTCATGCCGCGCCGCACCAGTTCCGCGCTTGCATCGCCCGGCGTCCTCCGCCATCGCGCGCGGCGTGACCATCCTGTTCCGCACCCTGTTCTGGCTCGCCGTTGCGGTGACGCTGTATTTCGCCTGGGCGCCGCAGCCACCGCAGATCCTGCCGGGCGACAAATATCAGCACGCGCTGGCCTTTGCCGCGCTGGCGACGATCGCGACATTGGGTTGGCCCGGTATGCGCTGGTGGGTGACGGCGGCGCTGCTCGCCGCGTTCGGCGGGCTGATCGAGTTGGTTCAGGCGATCCCCGCCATCCACCGCGACGCCGACGTGCATGACTGGTATGCCGACATGATCGCCGTCGCCGTCGCGCTGCTGCTGTCCCACCTGCTGCTGCGGCTGATCCGGCCGCGGGGCTGGAAAGGCTGAACGAGCGGGAACCTTGCGCGGGTTTTGCCGTCCAATAGCGGCAAAGGGGGATGAAGCATGGGCGCCCAGCCGCGTATCGACTATCAGCAGCTGTCCGACCAGGCGCTGGCCGAGCGCGTCGCCGCGCGCGACCCGGCCGCCGTCCGCCTCGTCACCACCCGCAACAACCAGCGGCTGTTCCGGGTCGCGTTCAGTATCCTCAGGAACCGCAGCGACAGCGAGGATGTGCTGCAGAACGCCTATCTGAAGGCATTCGCCGCGATCGGCGGTTTTCGCGGCGATTCGGCGCTGTCCACCTGGCTGACCCGGATCGTCATCAACGAGGCGCTGGAACGGCGGCGCCGAAAGCTGCGCGAAGCGGCGCTGGCGCAAGGTTCGGTGGTCATGCTTGACGAATATCGCGAGAAGCTGGCCGGCGGCGCCCGGCCGCAACCGGATGCCGAACTGGCCCACCAGCAGATCCGCGTGCTGCTCGAACAGGCGATCGGCCGGCTGCCGGACGATTTCCGCCTGGTCTTCGTCCTGCGCGAGATAGAGGGCGTCAGCGTCGACGAGACCGCCCGCCTGCTCGACATTCTTCCGGCGACGGTCAAGACCCGCCACCTGCGCGCCCGCCGCCGCCTGCAGAAGGATCTGGGGCCGCAGTTGCGCGCTGCCCTCCACGGCAGCTTCCCGTTCGCCGGCCTCGCCTGCGAAGCGATGACCGAGCGGGTGGTCAGCGCGTTTTGCGGCGGAACCGGGGAACCCTGAGCCGCCTGTCGCCATCCAAGCAGACGGGGCGGGCGTGGCGCCCGCCGGCAATGGAGATGGCACGATGATGAAGATAATCGGGTTCGCGGCGGCTGTGGCTTTGGCGGCGCCGGTCGCGGCACAGGCGCAGGCGGCCGCGCCGACCGATCCGCAGATCGCCCACATCGCCTACACGGCGGGCGCGATCGACGTCGAAGCGGGCAAGCAGGCGCTCGCCAAGGCACAGAACCCGGCGGTCCGCGCCTTCGCCGAGACAATGGTGCGCGATCACCAAGCGGTGAACGAACAGGCGCTGGCGCTAGTCAAGAAGCTGGGCGTGACGCCGGAGGACAATGCGACCAGCCAGGCGCTGTCGGCGGAGGCGGCGAAGCAGCTGAAGGCGCAGGCGGCGCTGAGCGGCGCGGCGTTCGACAAGGCCTATGTCGCCAACGAGGTCGCGTTCCACAAGACGGTCAACAGCGCCCTGTCCGGCCTGCTGATCCCCAGCGCTCGCAACGCCGAGCTGAAGGGCCTGCTGGAGGCGGGGCTGAAGCTGTTCAGTGAGCATCAGGGCCATGCCGAGCACCTCGCCATGGAGGTCCGCTGATCATGCGGGCGACACACCGGATGCTGCTCGCCCTCGCCGGGGCGGCGCTCGCCGCGGCGCCGGCACCGCTGCTCGCGGCGGGCAAGACCTATGTGGTGACGATGAAGGCGATGGCGTTCGGCCCGGTGCCCGCCGGGCTGCGCGTCGGCGATACGATCGTATGGGTCAACGACGACTTCGTCCGCCACACGGCGACGGCGGCCGACAAGAGCTTCGACGTCGACCTGCAACCCAAGGCGCGCGGGCGCACGGTGCTGACCAAGGCCGGGGCGATTCCGTTCATCTGCCGCTTCCATCCGGGGATGAAGGGGGTGCTGCGCGTCGCGAAATGACCGCGCGGGTCAAATGTTTGGAATCGGTGGCCGCGCGCCTTAGATAACCCCTCGTCACTCCTGAGAGGCACCGCGCCATGGCCACCGATCCCGTTGTCATCCTGTCTTACGCCCGCACGCCGATGGGCGGGTTCCAGGGCAGCCTGTCCGGCGCCAGCGCCACCGATCTCGGCGCGGCGGCGGTCAGCGCAGCGGTGGAGCGCGCCGGGGTCAAGGGCGAACTGGTCGAGCGAATCTACATGGGCTGCGTCCTCCCCGCCGGCCTCGGCCAGGCCCCGGCGCGCCAGGCGGCGCTGAAGGCCGGCCTGCCGCAGTCGGTCGAGGCGGCGACGGTCAACAAGATGTGCGGTTCCGGCATGATGGCGGCGATGCTCGGCGCCGACGCCCTCGCCGCCGGCTCGGCCGACCTGCTCGTCGTCGGCGGCATGGAGAGCATGACCAACGCGCCCTATCTGCTGATGAAGCATCGCGGCGGCGCGCGGATCGGCCATGACCGGGCGATGGACCACATGTATCTCGACGGGCTGGAAGACGCCTATGAGCCAGGCCGGCTGATGGGCAGCTTCGCCGAGGAAACCGCCGCCGAATATCAGTTCACCCGCGCCGGGCAGGATGAATATGCCGTCACCTCGCTCGAACGCGCGAAGCGGGCGCAGCAATCCGGCGCGTTCGACCGGGAAATCGTGGCCGTCGACATCGCCGGCCGCAAGGGCACGACGACGGTCGCGCAGGACGAACAGCCGCAAAAGGCCGATCCGGCGAAGATCCCGACGCTGAAACCCGCCTTTGCAAAGGACGGGACGATCACCGCCGCCAATGCCTCGTCGATCTCCGACGGCGCCGCTGCTCTGGTGCTGACCCGGCAGAGCGTCGCCGACCGGCTGGGCGTCGCCCCGGTCGCGCGCATCGTGGCGCAGGCTGCCCACGCCCACGCCCCGGCCCGCTTCACCACCGCGCCGGTCTTCGCGATCCGCAAGGCGCTGGACAAGGCCGGCTGGGCGACCGGCGACGCCGACCTGTACGAGGTCAACGAAGCATTCGCCGTCGTCGCGATGATCGCGATGCGCGACCTGGGCCTCGACCACGCGATCACCAACGTCAACGGCGGCGCCTGCGCGCTCGGCCACCCGATCGGCGCCAGCGGCGCCCGTATCCTCGCCACCCTGCTCGCCGCACTCCAGGCACGCGGCGGCACGCGCGGCGTCGCCTCGCTGTGCATCGGCGGCGGCGAGGCAACGGCGGTGGCGATCGAACTGATGTCTTGATCCGGGCATAGCCACTCCGATCGCCCTTAGACCTAAATATCTAGTGCGGTCTCGGGTACGTCGCGTGTCCCCCGGAACGCATGGCATATACCCGCAAAATCCATATTGACCGGATGCGCATCATGATGGCACTGGCGGAGCGCATTTTTCAAATTCCCGCAAAACGCGTTGCAGAACGACGGTCTTGCGAAGCTTGAGGAACGGCAGAAATGCGGGTGTAGCTCAATGGTAGAGCAGAAGCTTCCCAAGCTTACGACGAGGGTTCGATTCCCTTCACCCGCTCTCCCGACACTGGTCGCTGAATTATTGTTATCTCGCAAAGTGTTAAATGCAATTTATCGACACTGGCGAGCGTGCGGTAGCAAGAAACGGAATCAAACATTCCTGACGGCAGAAAGTGTGCCGATCTCCTGCCTGTCCGGTGCCAGGCAAGAAATACGTGAAGCTGCCGTTCTATCGAACCAATGTCTTAGTCTACAGTGTCGGACAAACCGGAACGGCGGCATAGCCGACATTCGGATGCGTCGGTGTCAGCTACCGGAACCGACCAGATTACGACGTTACGTCATCCGGCCGGAACGTCCAAGTCCGACAGAAGCAGTCGTCCGCATATCATGAAATAGTCAGCCGGCAGCCTCGAAGACAATCCGCTACTTTCTGTGATGTCTGGAAACCGGCCACGCGAATGGCTGCTTGGTATTCCCGTTTTTCCATCTCTGGGCATGCGTTTCGGGAAACGGCAATCGGGAACAGATTTTGAGAAAGGCTGCAGCCCTCTCGATCACCGTCCTCTCCGGAATGACGGCGTAAAGCGTTCCGCAGCCTGAGCCGCTGAAAGCGATCAATCGATCGTAGCCAAAGGAATAAGGACGCCGAGCGGATCGATGATACACCATCATCAAGTGCAAGGTTGTAGGAGAGAGCCTGAGGCGTTCATCCAGTAGACCGACGCGCTGCTGGATCCGGACGGCGGCATCGCGGAGAGCAGTCGGGCGTTCCTGCAAGGACGGATGGACCGGGTCGCCAATTGGGTAAGGACGCACACAGCATGAACGACACCAGCACGCAGCGGATGCCCGCCCTGTTCATCGGCCACGGCAGCCCGATGAATACGCTTGAGGACAATGGCTTCACCGACGCGTGGAAACGAATGGGTCAGGTGATCGGCAAGCCCCGCGGCGTACTGGTCGTGTCGGCGCACTGGTTCATCGGATCGACCGCAGTCACAGCAATGGCGAAGCCGCGCACCATCCATGACTTCTACGGCTTCCCGCAGTCCTTGTTCGACTTCCAATACCCCGCCCCCGGCCTGCCCGAACTCGCGGCAGAGGTCGTCGATGTCGCCAAGCCCGATTGGGTCGGGCTGGATCGCGATCAATGGGGCCTCGACCACGGCACTTGGAGCGTGCTGGCGCACATCTTTCCCGATGCCGACGTGCCGGTCGTGCAGCTCTCGATCAACGCGTTGAAGCCGATGGACTATCATGTCGAACTCGGCGCCAAGCTCAACGCGCTGCGCGATCGCGGCATCTTGGTGCTGTCGAGCGGCAACGTCGTGCACAATCTCCGCCGGATCGATTGGCATGCCGGCGACACCGGCGAGGCATGGGCGCAACGCTTCGACGATGCGGCCGCCGACCTGATGATCCATCGGCCCGGTGATATCGCGTCGCTTGCCGATCATCCTGACTTCGCCGCGGCTGTGCCGGCACCCGATCACTTCGTGCCGCTGCTTTACACCGCCGGCATCGCCGCAGCCGCGCCGAATGGTGCGGAGGCGCTGGTAAGGGGCTACTCGCTCGGGTCGCTGTCGATGACCTGCTACGGGGTATCGTGCGAGACGATCGGCCGCCGGGAGGGCTACGACGCGGCGACGCTTCCGGCAGACGTGCCGCCGGATCAGACTAACATCTAGCACCAGTGCGGGACGGCGGAGCACCTGCACCGCGCTTCATCTCTGGACGCAGATCGTCGGCAAATACCGTCTGTCGTACACGCCCCGGCTGAACCATAGCTGGCACGCGACGCTCTACGCGACGCCGCAGGGACTGACCACCGGCAGCGAAATACTCAGGCGGTAAAGATATTTCAGAACGTTGCTTATGCCTGAGACGCCCATTGTGATAGTCGATGCTCGAACGGCCGCTTTCAGGCATCGTCATCCAGCGATCGAATGATCGTAATGTTGACGAGTTCGGCAATTGCGACGTTACGCTTTCGGTTACCCGGTGCCTTCAACGGCTCGACGGGCTGCCGCCCAGACTGGCCTTTTGCTGGGCGGCGTCAGGCGACCGGATATGTTCGCGGCGGATGCCGAGGCCCAGTAGCCGTGCGGGTAGGCCCTGCAATGACGGAACAATCTGAAGAAGGCGCAGGATGGCGGGCGCGCGCGGTGCCTGGTTGCGCATCGCTGCACCGATGACGCTGCGGTGGACCACGCGCTGGATGGCCTGGATCACCTTGACGGGGAACAGCCGCCGACGCTGCACGCCCCCCAGCAGCGGATCTGGATTCACCCCCTTGGAAAGGGGTGCAGCCAGGATGTTGGCCGCAGCAACAGCATCCTGGATCGCCAAATTGATGCCAACGCCGCCGACCGGGGACATGGCATGCGCGGCATCGCCGATGGCCAGCAATCCGGGGCGATGCCAGCGCGACAATCGATCAAGCGACACGGCCAGAAGCTTCACATCATCCCATGTGGTGATTGCCCCGATATCGCTTGCAAGAGCTGGGACCGCCGCTGCGACATCAGCCCGGAAGCGCTCGACCCCGGCAGCCTGTATTGTTCGGGCCGCGCCCTTTTCGATCACGCGGGCACATTGGAAATAATCGCCACGATCGATCGTGACGATCATCTCGCCACGGTCGATATAGCCCTGCGTTCGATTGTCCGGCGTCCTCTCCTTGGGCACCCGAAACCACAGAACATCGATGGGCGCTCCCAGATCCTGACGGGGCAGCCCGGCTGCATTCCGCAGGATGGAGCTCCGTCCGTCAGCGGCGATCACGAGAGAAGCCCGGATCATCTCGCCATTCGCAAGCCGCACGCCTTCGACCCGCTGTGATCCAACTATCAAGCCGACAATCTCTGCCCCCATTCGCAGGGAAAAAGCCGGCAGGAGACGCGCTCGTTCGGCCACAAAATCGAGGAAATGCCATTGGGGCATCATGGCGATAAATCGTGCCCGCCCCGGCAAACGACGAAAGTCGGCGATCTGGTAAACACGGCCGCCAATGACCGCTCCGATCGACTGTACTTTGTCATGTCTGCGCGCGAGCAGTGCCTCCAGGAGACCCAGTTCGCCAAAGAGGTCGAGCGTTGAGGGATGGACCGTGTCGCCCCGAAAATCGCGCAGGAAATCGGCATGTTTTTCCAACACGATCGTCCGCACGCCCGCACGTGCAAACAGGAAGGCCGCGACCATTCCGGCTGGACCACCGCCAACGACAATAACCGGAAGGGCATCACTGTTTGCCACGAGGATTAGTTTAGGCTTGCGCTTGCCCTTAGTCCACGAAGGGAGCCTAGCCGCGATAGCGCGGATTGATTTCGGTCCGCCTGTATCGGTCGCTTGACCATTCCTGTGGGCTATGAGGCAACGTGCTGCCAGAGGTTGGTTTCCACCACTCGTGCCAAACTGAGTGCTGTTGGCAGGAGGCCTTGCGAACAGGCACGGCAACGCTAACTTCAAAACAGCAAGTTCTGCTCGACCAAAGGCTCTAGACCATGCCCCGGAAACTCAAGATTGACTTCGTCTCCGACATCGCCTGTCCTTGGTGCGTCATTGGACTGGGCGGCTTGGAGAAAGCGCTCAACAGCCTCAAGGATGAGATCGAGGCAGACATCGCCTTCCATCCGTTTGAGCTCAACCCAGACATGCCGGCAGGCGGCGAGAACGGGCTTGAGCATATCGCCGCGAAGTACGGCATGTCGCCCGATCAGGTACGCGAGAACCGCGCGCGGATCAGGGACCGAGCCGCTGAGATCGGCTTCACGATGAACACGTCCGACGCGAGCCGCGCCTACAATACGTTCGACGCGCACAGGCTCATCGCATGGGCCGGCGAGAAGGGCCGCCAACTCGAGATCAAGCAGCAGCTGTTCACGCTCTATTTCACCAACCAACAGGATCCCGGCGATCGCGACGCACTCGCCGCCGCGGCGGAGGCGGCCGAGCTGGACGGCGCCGAAGCGCGTGAAGTCCTCGCCTCGGATCAATACGCCAATCAGGTTCGTGCCGAGGAGGTGTTTTGGCGCCAGCGCGGCATCAACAGTGTGCCCGCGGTGGTGGTTGACGACCGATACCTTATCTCCGGCGGCCAGCCACCCGAGGAGTTCGTGCGTCAGCTTCGCGGCATTTCCGCCAAGCTTCATGATGAGCAGGCACGGGCGACGGCGGGCACCTGATCTCAATTTATTGATGCCGTTCCATGACAGCTAACGATCACCGTCGGGCGTCGCCGACTGCCAATGCGAACGACCGGTTTGGGATCAGCATCTATACTGCTTGATGACCAACATCGGGGCGCAAAACCGCCATAACCTGAGGTCGGGCTAGCCACGAGACCGGCCTTAAGACGGAATCTTTCGTTAAACGCATGCTGCGGACAGGGATGACGACGTCCGATCCCTTTCACCCGCTCCAGCCCTTCGGACATAGGCGAGGCCGCCGGCGCAATCGGCCCGATCTCGGCTGGAGCAGCTTCGGTCAGGCGGAGGCGCTTGACGACCCGGAAAGCGCGGTAAAACAATGTCCTGGAACGCGCGCCCCTGTCGGCAGGGTACGCATGCCAAGCCCGCCGTGGCCAGGCTCTCAGCCATATCAAGGACCAGGGAGGTGCCAACATCGCCCGGGAGGCCGAACCCGAAACTCCTGGCGCGCGACGGTACCATTGCCTCAGAATTCGCCTTATTGGAGCGTCAGTTTCTTCGCTTGCCCCCGGATCAACAGGGATTCGAATGGTTCGGCCCAAGGCGGAGGCGATAACTACATGGCAAAAGGCAATGATGCTTGACGGCCCGAGACGGTATGTCTTTGCAGGGATTGCGCGGACCAGCTCGAACTATGCCGGGCAAGATAGCATAAAAAGATCTTGTTTTTGAGTCACTCCGGGGCGGAAACATACGTCCATTTCAAAAGTGACGAAGGAAGAACTTGTTCTTGTCGATCGTGACGGAGGCTTTACTCCCCCTTGACCAGCTTTGCTCGATATACTCTTCCGCGACGGTCCCAAACGTGTTGGCGGCGCTTAATTCGGCAATGAGCTTGGCTCGTTTGCGTTCGACGCCGGGATCGACGCCATCTCGCAAGCAGGCGCGGGCTTCGTCGCGGCGTTGCCGAGCTTCCTTGAGTGAAACCTCTGGATAGGGGCCAAGGGCAAGATTTCTCGGCTTGCCTGCGAAACGATAGCGATAACGCCAAACCCAAAGCTTCGATCCGCTCACTGCGACTTCAGAGGTAAAGGCCCTTCTCGTCGACAACCATGAAGGCCCGGCTTTGGGGCTGCAATGCGCGGATGGCGGGATCGTTCAACGCCATGGCTGTGCGTCCTCGCTAAATGCGTGTGTACATAACCACAGCCTCAGCCACGAATATGGACACGGAGAGGTACACAGAATCGGTGAATTGCCCAGACACATCGAGACGCACTCCGCGACGAAATATGCTGAAAACTAGCAGTTTTCCGCCGTTTTGGCGAGTTATTTAGCTATGTCGGGGGACGAGTAAATGGTCAGAAGAGGACTCGAAAACGGCCCGTTGCGACGCAGAAAACTGCCATTTTTTTGGAGCTGTGACGAGGCGATACCCTCTTCGATACCCTGGGACTTTTCTTCCCAGCGGTTCGAGTCCTTTTGGACTTTGTAGGAGGGCTTCCCGATCGCGATTCGTCCTTACCGTTGCGCAGGCGTAATACAGTGAATGCTGCGGCCTGTACGCGGCTCAATGTACGGCGACCGCAGACGAAGTCATTCTTGAAAATCTGAAATTGTGTTCCGCAAATACTGGGATGGCCAGAGGCGTTTCCCCGCTACAACTTGTCCAAAAAATGCATATAAATTTCGGACAAACTTGTGACCGCGGCAACACAATCACAGGCGATCGGCACACTCTTGGATTCGACCAAGGATAGCGTCGAGGCTGGGCTGCCCGCGATAATAGAGCGCAGACGTGGCGGCATAGGCGCGGGCGAAGCGATCCCGTGTGGTCTGGTCCAAAAGATCGAATGCGGGATTTTCGGCGATCACTTTGTTATCTGCAGCCGGGAAGCGCGCGTCCTTATGAGCGACATAGGCTTCGGTGCCGATGAACGCCTGAACACCGGGATCGCCGAGGAGGCAGTAGACGTCATAATAGTGGCGGAGGAAGTTCTGCGGCATGCTGCCATCCTCAAGATGCCGTCGGAATCTCGTCGAGATTGTCTGAAGCTTCTCGACCAGTGTGTAGCCGGGTTCGTAGCAGGGCACGTCGAGAGCCCGATTATCGGTCAGGTCGACGAGACCGCTCGCCGCCGCCTTGTCATAGGCCCACGAACTGATCCGGCATGGCCGATTGGGTGCCACCTGATCGAAACCAGCCTCCAACAAAATCCCATCCTTGACGCCCTCCGGTAGCGGGTTGCGGGGATTATAATGTAAGCGGATGCCTGCACTGCGCATGCGCCGGTCATCGAATGCTTCGTCGCGCTCGACCTCACCGAAGCCGGGGATCATGATCTTGGCCGGCAGGCCATCATAGAACGTACGGCGTGTCTCTATATGGGCAGGCTTATTCTGGTTCTTGCCGGTTGGCAGATCGTCCAGGTCGGGGTGAATCAGGATGTCTATGTCCTCGGAAAAGCGATGGATGAGACCATGCCCTTTCGAGAGCGACGTTCCGCCCTTGAGTTCAAAGCGGAAGCCCAACTGCTGCAAGCCCCAGAGGGCGTGCATGATCCAATAATCCTTCTCGACCAAACCCGGATCGATCGCCTGCTCGCGTGAGACGACTGCAAGGAGATCGTCGAAATCCTGATGATCGTGCAGCAGCACCTCGTGCGCCTTCAAGCCCGTTCGAGAACAGGCGCGAGCAAGCGTTCAGCCCGCGCGGAGCCAAAATCCTGGACCGCCTTGGCAAGACGCGAACGGTCCATTTCTTTCGCCCGCTCGAGCGCGCGCGGAAGCACTGCCGATTTGTCTTCCGGCAGCCGATCGAGATTGTGCAGCAGATCGACCAGCAGGACTTCCTTGGATAGCCGCTTGGGTACCGACGGCCGCATCCGAAAATCATAGACACGCCCGTCTAGGGTGAACTTCCCGTGCCGCTTGCGATTATACACGACCGGCTCGTTGTAGAGCTGCGTCGTACCGACCTCGAGCCCGTTGAACGCATTTGGCGAGACCATCAGGAAACGGTCGTCGCCGAGGAATGTCTCGACGAGCTTTTCGGGCTTGGCCGGTGCCGCCCCGAACCTGGTTTGACGCGGCGCCATGTAGACACCGGCCGAAACCTTTTCGAGGCGCCCTTCGTCCACCAGTTGTCGGACATGACGATCGACAGCGTTGGACCAGCGCGCAAGATCCTTGCGACGGTAAACCTGTCCAGGGCGCAGGTGGCGCTTGAGCTCACTGAGGGCCGACATGTCAAATCTCCTGCTCCCCAAATAAGCGCTTCGGGCATGTCATGCAACGATTCTCATTAAGAATTCATGCATCGTTATTTAGGCAGAGATCGCGCTACAGCCCCCTATCCAAAGGGACCGGCCTACTCTGCGCCGACTGGCGGATCATTGGCTTAGTCATCGGCCAAGAATGCCGTTCATGCCGATGCCAGCCCAGTGCGTTGCGCGCGGGAGTGGCGAAGCTACCGATTGATGCAGGACTTCCCCTACCTGGCTGACGCCGCTTCCACGATGCTCGACGACCTGCTGTGGTGGGCTCGCGCCCTGCAAACGGCACGCGCGTTTTAAAGCGCATGCCGCGCGCTTCCGGCGCCTGCTGGAGTTGGCCTCCGCCTGGCACGAGGCCGGGCTCGCCCGGGCGTTCCTGGCGGCACTGCGAGACGGGCTGCCGCCGGACTCGCCCCCGGTCGCGGGGATGGAAGCCGCGGACTGGCTGGTCTGGGCCGAGCGAAAGATCGAGGAACACGACAGGCTTGGCAGCGGCGCCGGCTCGGTCCTGGAATCTATGGCCGAGGTGACGTTGTGGACCTATCCCGGAGGGTGAAGGACCGGGCCTAGACGGTGCGTCGCGCGGCGAAGTTCGGCTTCAGGACCTTCGCCCCGTCGCGTAAGTGGTCGAGGTGATCGGACCAGTGCTGCATCATCCGCACCCGCTCGTCCCAATACTCGCCGCGCGTGTAGGCCCGGCGCACGCCATTGTTCTCCATGTGCGCGAGTTGGCGCTCGATCGCATCCGGGTTGAACAGCCCCGACTCGTTCAGGAGCGTCGCGGCCATCGCGCGGAAGCCGTGCGCCGTCATCTCGTCCTGTTTGAAGCCGAGCACGCGAAGTGCGGCGTTGACGGTGTTCTCCGACATGGGTCGCCGCGGCGACCGGAACGACGGGAAGCAGTAGCGCCCGGTGCCGGTCAACGCGTGCAGTTCCTCGAACAGCCCGACCACCTGCGTGGAAAGCGGAACCCGGTGCGGGCGGCGCATCTTCATTTTCTCCGCCGGAATAGCCCAGATGCCGCGCTCGAAGTCGAACTCGCTCCACTCGGCCTGGCGCAGCTCGCCGGGCCGGACGAAGAGATGCGCGGAGAGCGTGAGCGCATAAAGCGTGATCGCGTGGCCGCTATAGCCTTCGATCGCCCGCATAAGCTCGCCCGCACCTTTCTCCGTGGTGATCGCCGCAAGGTGCTTCACCTTCGGGACGGTGAGCGCGCCGCGGAGGTCTCGCGCCGGGTCGTGCTCGGCCCGCGTCGTGGCGATGGCATAGCGGAAGATCCGGCTCAGCACGCTGCGCATCCTGCGCGCGCTTTCATAGCGGCCGGTGGCTTCGACCGAGCGGAGGACGGCAAGCACTTCCTGCGCGGTGATCTTCGCGATTGGGCGGTTGCCGAGCTTCGGGTAGGCTTTGGCGAGCAGCCAGCGGACCTTGCTCAGCGTGACCTCGGCCATCTTCTCGCGCTCGTTCTTGGCGATCCATTCTTCGGCGACCAGCTTGAAGCTGTTCTCTTCGGACAGCTTCTCGCGCGCGGCTGCGAGCTTGGCTTCATGCGACGGATCGAGGCCGGCCGCGATCATTTTGCGCGCTTCGTCGCGCCGCTCGCGCGCGTCGGCAAGACCGACGTCGGGCCAAGCGCCGAAGGAGAGCGTGCGCTGCTTGCCGAGATAGGCATAGTTCAGCCGCCAGAGCTTGCGGCCGTTCGGCTTGACGAGGAGATAGAGGCCGGCGCCGTCGGTGAGCTTGTATTCGCGCTCCTTCGGCTTGGCGCTCGTGACGGTCGTCGCGAAGAGTTTTCCCATGGTATCGGCCCGTCCATAAGGGGCCCTCGATACCATGCAGGATACCATATTTGTTCCCGATTGGTGCCGGATCGGCCCGGATTTGACCGGACGGTCATAGCACAAAAAACGGCTGAAATCAGCCGTTTTTTGGACGTTCTCGGATGTCCTCGGAAGAACAAATGGTGCCCAGAAGAGGACTCGAACCTCCACGGGGTAACCCCCGCCAGCACCTGAAGCTGGTGCGTCTACCAATTCCGCCATCTGGGCACGGGGTAGGCTGGCGCGCTTAGCGGGGGCGGTCGGCGCTTGTCAACCGACGTGAGCATGGGGCAAGGGGCGTGGAGTGCACTTCAGGGAGTTTCCGGCAGGATGAAGGACAGGCTGGTCACGCTTTTCGGCGGAGGCGGGTTCATCGGTCGCTATACGGCGCAGGCGCTGCTGCGCGCCGGCGCGAGGGTGCGGATCGCCCAGCGCGACCCGCGCCGGGCCTGGTATCTGAAGCCGCTCGGCGGGCTGGGCCAGACCCAGTTCGTCGCAGCCGATCTGCGCCATGCGGATAGCGTGGCGCGTGCCGTCGCCGGTGCGGACGCGGTGGTCAACCTGGTCGGCGTCCTCAAGGGGGATTTCAACGCCGTCCATGCCGATGGCGCGGCAAACGTCGCGGCGGCGGCGCGGGCGGCGGGCGTCGGGGCGCTCGTGCACATCTCGGCACTGGGTGCCGGCCCGTCCGCCGCTTCGCGCTACGGCCGCAGCAAGGGCGAGGGCGAGACGCGGGTGCGCGCCGCCTTTCCCGGAGCGACGATCCTGCGCCCATCGACGGCGTTCGGGCGGGAGGACGGGCTGACCAACCGCATCGCCGCACTGATACGCATGCTGCCGGTGGTGCCGGTCATCGCCGGCGCCACCCGTCTGCAACCGGTCTTCGCGGTCGACATCGCCGACGCGATCGTCGCCGCGCTCAGCGGAAGCGATGCCGCGGGGCAGACGCTGGCGCTCGGCGGGCCGGAGGTCATAGAGATGCGGGCGCTCTACGCGCGCATCGCCGATTGGATCGACCGCGACCCGCCGCTGGTCGCAATGCCCGGCGGACTGGTGGGGCTGGCGACACGGCTCGGCGGCTGGGCGCCCGGCGCGCCGATGACCCACGACCAGTGGCTGATGCTGCAGCAGGACTATGTCGTCGGGGCAGAGCCGGACGGCCTGCCTCTGCTCGGCATCACGCCGACGCCGATGGCGGCGGTTGCGCCGGACTGGCTGGTCCAATATCGCCGCCGTGGCCGGTTCGCGCTGAACAATATGCCGGCCTGAACGCCCCCGCCGGGGACAAGCTGATGAAGGACGCTTCCCGATGGGCCTGTTGCTGACCGCCATCCTGCTCGGCATTGTCGAGGGGGTCACGGAATTCCTGCCGGTCTCGTCGACCGGCCACCTGATCCTCGCCAGCGAGCTGTTCGGCTATCGCGCAGACCAATGGGCGACGTTCAACATCGTCATCCAGCTTGGTGCGATCCTGGCGGTGGTGGTGCTCTACTGGCGCACTTTCTGGACAGTGCTGGTCGGGCTGGGCGCGCGCGATCCGGCATCCTGGCGCTTCGCCCGCAACATCGTCGTCGCTTTCATCCCGGCGGCGGTGCTCGGGCTGCTGCTCCATCGCTATATCGAAGTGCTGCTCGGCGCGCCGGAAGTCGTGGCGGTGGCGCTGATCGTCGGCGGCATCGCGATCCTGCTGATCGAACGGCTGGTCGGCGCCGCGCGGATCACCGGCGTTGCCGACATCCCGCTCAGCCGAACGGTGGCGATCGGTTTCATCCAGTGCCTGGCGATGATCCCCGGCGTCAGCCGCTCCGGCGCGTCTATCCTCGGTGCGCTGGCGCTGGGGGTGGAACGCAAGACGGCAGCGGAATTCAGCTTCTTCCTCGCCATCCCGACCATGGTCGGCGCGACGACGCTGGAGCTATGGAAGAACCATGATCAGTTGGCGGCCAGCGCGGTCGGCTGGGACACCATCGGCGTGGGCTTCGCTGTCTCGTTCATCGTCGCGCTGGTGGTGATCCGCTGGTTCGTCGGCATCGTCTCACGCCATGGCTTCGCCCCCTTCGCCTGGTATCGAATCGGCGCCGGCGCCCTCGCCCTCGTCTGGCTATTGGCGAGATAAGGCCGTATCGGCCTAATAATACGACAGGATATTGCGCACTGCACATACGGGATTCCAATAGATCGTTATATAGGTCAGTATTACTGACCTGATATGTAGAATCCGCGTGACGCGCTGGATTTTGCGGTTATGTCCGCCTGCGAAAGGACCGGGCATGGCCAATTCCCCGATGCAGAAGTTCGTCGGCACCGAGCAGGATTATCCGCACAAACGCAGCGCCAGCGAGCGCGCTGCCGATTTCCGCGAGATCGCCGATCGCTATGCGGTGGCAGAGGCGCGCAAGCAGTCGTCTCGCTGCGCCCAGTGCGGCGTGCCCTATTGCTCGGTCCACTGCCCGCTGCAGAATCATATCCCGGAATGGTTGCGCCTGACCGCCGAAGGGCGGCTGCGCGAGGCGTTCGAACTGTCCAATGCGACCTCGCCGATGCCGGAAATCTGCGGTCGCATCTGCCCGCAGGATCGGCTGTGCGAAGGTAATTGCGTTATCGAGAATGCCGGCCACGGCGCCGTCACCATCGGCGCGGTCGAAAAATTCATCACCGACACCGCTTGGGAGGAAGGCTGGGTCGAGCCGCTGCACGTCCAGCCCGATCGCGGCCAGTCGGTCGGGATCATCGGCGCCGGGCCGGCCGGGCTGGCGTCGGCGGAATATCTGCGGACCAACGGCTACGCCGTCACCGTCTACGACCGCCACGACCGCGCCGGCGGGCTGATGACCTACGGCATCCCGGGTTTCAAGCTGGAGAAGGAGGTGGTGACCCGCCGCCTCGACCGGCTGGCCGCCGGGGGCATCGGCTTCGCGCTCAATTTCGAGGTCGGCCGCGACGCCAGCCTGGCGGAGCTGCGCGCCCGCCACGACGCGCTGCTGATCGCCACCGGTGTCTACAAGCCACGCGCGATCCGGGTGCCCGGCGTCGGCAGCGCCGGCGTCGTCGCCGCGCTCGACTATCTGATCGCGTCGAACCGCAAGGGCTTCGGCGACAGCGTCGCGGCGTTTGACGACGGCACGCTCGATGCGCGTGGCAAACGTGTCGTCGTCGTCGGCGGCGGTGACACGGCGATGGACTGCGTCCGCACCGCCATCCGCCAAGGCGCCGCCTCGGTCCGTTGCCTCTACCGGCGGGACCGCACCAACATGCCCGGTTCGCAGCGCGAAGTCGGCAATGCGGAGGACGAGGGCGCCGATTTCGTCTGGCTGTCGACACCGGAGGCGTTCGAGGCGGCCGAGACGATCCAGGCCGTCCGCGCCGCGCGAATGCGGCTCGGCACCCCGGACGCCAGCGGCCGGCGCACGCCGGAGATCGAGCCGGGCGAAGGCTTCCGGCTCGACGCCGATATGGTGATCACCGCGCTCGGCTTCGATGCGGAGGACCTGCCAACGCTGTTCAACGCGTCCGACCTCGGCGTCACCCGCTGGGGCACGGTGCGGGTCGATCATCGGACGATGATGACCAGCCTCGACGGCGTGTTCGCCGCCGGCGACATCGTCCGCGGCGCCGCCCTCGTCGTCTGGGCGATCCGCGACGGCCGCGACGTATCCGGCCATATGCACGCCTGGCTGCAAAAGCAGAAGACGCGCGCCGCCACCCCGGCGCTGGAGGCGGCGGAATGAGCGCGCTGCCGTTCACCGCCACCCTGCCCCCGCTCCCCGCCTCGGATGCGCCCGACGAAGGAGAGGCCCGATGACCGACGCCGCCGAACGCGCCCGCCTCGCCGCCGAGGGAATGTACCGGCCTGACATGGAGTCCGATGCCTGCGGCGTCGGCCTGATCGCCGCGACCGACGGCAAACCGTCGCGCCGGGTCGTCGCCTCGGCGATCGACGCGCTGAAGGCGGTCTGGCACCGCGGCGCCGTCGATGCGGACGGCATGACCGGGGACGGCGCCGGCATCCATGTCGACCTGCCGGCCCGTTTCTTCGACGACGCGATCGCCGCTTCGGGCCACACCCCGCTTCCCAACCGGCTGGCGGTCGGCATGATCTTCCTGCCGCGCACCGACCTTGGCGCGCAGGAAACCTGCCGCACCCTGATCGAATCGGAGATCATCGACGCCGGCTACACCATCTACGGCTGGCGGCAAGTGCCGGTCGACGTATCGGTCATCGGCCCCAAGGCGCAGTCGACCCGCCCGAATATCGAGCAGATCATGATCGCCGGTCCGCTTCCGCAAGAGCAGGATGAGGCCGAGTTCGAGAAGAATCTCTATCTCGTCCGCCGGCGGATCGAGAAGCGGGCGATCGCCGCGCAGATCAGCGGCCTCTACCTGTGCTCGCTGTCCTGCCGGTCGATCGTCTACAAGGGCCTGTTCCTCGCCCAGTCGCTGTCCGATTTCTATCCGGACCTGATCGACGAACGGTTCGAGAGCCGGGTCGCGATCTTCCACCAGCGTTATTCGACCAACACCTTCCCGGAATGGTGGCTGGCCCAGCCGTTCCGTACCCTCGCCCATAATGGAGAGATCAACACCATCCGCGGCAACCGCAACTGGATGCGCAGCCACGAGATCAAGATGGCCTCGATCGCGTTCGGCGAGCATAGCGAAGACATCAAGCCGCTGATCCCGGCCGGCGCGTCCGACACCGCCGCGCTCGACGCGGTATTCGAGGCGATCTGCCGTTCCGGCCGCGACGCGCCGACCGCCAAGCTAATGCTGGTGCCGGAAAGCTGGCAGGACGACGGCGACACCCCGGCCAGCCACCGGGCGATGTACACCTATCTCGCCTCGGTCATGGAGCCGTGGGACGGGCCGGCGGCGCTGGCGATGACCGACGGCCGCTGGGCAGTGGCGGGCATGGACCGCAACGCGCTGCGGCCGCTGCGCTATACGCTGACCGGCGACAATCTGCTGATCGTCGGCTCGGAAACCGGCATGGTGGTGGTGCCCGAGGCGACGGTGGTGGCGAAGGGCCGGCTCGGCCCTGGCGAGATGATCGCCGTCGACCTGGAAGAAGGCCGGCTCTACCGCGACCGCGAGGTCAAGAACCGGATCGCCGCCGAACATCCTTACGCCGAAATGAGCGGCGGCTTCATGACCCTCGCCGACCTGCCGGCCTATGACGGCCCGCTCAGCGGCCGCTACGACCGCGCCGAACTGAGCCGCCGCCAGGTCGCCGCCGGCCAGACGCTCGAAGACATGGAAATGATCCTGTCGCCGATGGTCGAGGACGGCAAGGAAGCGATCGGCTCGATGGGCGATGACACGCCGCTCGCGGTGATTTCGGAAAAGCCGCGGCTGATCAGCCAGTTCTTCCGCCAGAATTTCAGCCAGGTGACCAACCCGCCGATCGATTCCTTGCGCGAATCCAACGTGATGAGTCTCAAGACCCGGTTCGGCAATCTCGCCAACATCCTCGACACCGGCGGCCAGCGCGCCGACGTGCTGGTGCTCGACTCCCCGGTGCTCGACAATCGCGGCTGGGCGCGGCTGCAAGCCTATTTCGCCGATCAGTCGGCGACGATCGACTGCACCTTCCCGCGCGACGGCGGGCAGGATGCGCTTCGCGCCGCCATCGCCCAGGTCCGCGCCGAAGCGGAAAAGGCGGTGCGCGAAGGCCGCACCGAACTGTTCCTGACCGACGAACATGTCGGGCCGGACCGGGTGGCGATGCAGATGGTGCTCGCCGCCGCCGCCGTCCATACCCACCTCGTCCGCAAGGGGCTGCGCAGCTACGCGTCGGTCAACGTGCGCTCGGCCGAGTGCCTCGACACCCATTATTTCGCGGTGCTGATCGGGGTCGGCGCGACCACGGTCAACGCCTATCTGGCGGAAGCGGCGATCGCCGATCGCCACGGGCGCGGCCTGTTCGGCGACGTCGCGCTCGATACGTGCATCGCCCGCTACCGCGCCGCGATCGACGGCGGGCTGCTGAAGATCATGGCGAAAATGGGCATCGCCGTCATCTCCAGCTATCGCGGCGGCTATAATTTCGAGGCAGTCGGCCTGTCGCGCGCGCTGGTCAACGATCTGTTTCCCGGTATGCCGGCAAAGATTTCCGGCGAAGGCTATGTCTCGCTCACAGTCAACGCGCTCGACCGGCACGAGGCGGCTTTCGATGACACCGTCGTCACCCTGCCGGTCGGCGGCTTCTACCGGCAGCGCTATATGGGCGAAACCCACGCCTACACCGCGCCGCTGATGCACCTGTTGCAGACCGCCGTCGCCAGCGACAGCTATTCCACCTACCTGCAATTCTCGCGCGGGGTGCGCGACTTGCCGCCAATTTACCTGCGCGACCTGTTCGAGTTCAACTACGCCGAACAGCCGGTGCCGCTCGATCAGGTCGAGGCGATCACCGAGATCCGCAAGCGCTTCGTCACCCCCGGCATGTCGCTCGGCGCGCTCAGCCCGGAGGCGCACGAGACGCTGGCGATCGCGATGAACCGGATCGGCGCCAAGGCGGTGTCGGGCGAAGGCGGCGAGGACCGCGTCCGCTACAAGCCCTATGCCAACGGCGACAATGCCAACTCGGTGGTCAAGCAGGTGGCGAGCGGCCGCTTCGGCGTCACCGCCGAATATCTCGGCGCGGCGGAAGAACTGGAGATCAAGGTCGCGCAGGGCGCCAAGCCCGGCGAGGGCGGCCAGCTCCCCGGCTTCAAGGTCACCGAGTTCATCGCCCGGCTGCGCCATTCGACGCCGGGCGTGACGCTGATCTCACCGCCGCCGCACCACGACATCTATTCGATCGAGGATCTCGCGCAGCTGATCTACGACCTGAAGCAGATCAACCCGCGCGCCCGGGTCTGCGTCAAGCTGGTGTCGTCGGCCGGCATCGGCACCGTCGCCGCCGGCGTTGCCAAGGCCCATGCCGACGTCATCCTCGTCGCCGGCCATGTCGGCGGCACCGGCGCGTCGCCTCAGACCAGCATCAAATATGCCGGGACACCGTGGGAAATGGGGCTGAGCGAGGCCAATCAGGTGCTGACCCTGAACGGCCTGCGCCACCGGGTGAAGCTGCGCACCGACGGCGGGCTGAAAACCGGTCGCGACATCGTCGTCGCCGCCATCCTCGGCGCCGAGGAATTCGGCATCGGCACGCTCAGCCTGGTCGCGATGGGCTGCATCATGGTGCGCCAGTGCCATTCCAACACCTGCCCGGTCGGCGTCTGCACCCAGGACGAGGCGCTGCGCGCCAAGTTCACCGGCACGCCGGAAAAGGTCATCAACCTGATGTCGTTCATCGCCGAGGAGGTGCGCGAGATCCTCGCCCGCCTCGGCGCCCGCTCGCTGGCGGAAATCGTCGGCCGCACCGAATTGCTGCGCCAGGTCAGCCGCGGCGCCGAGCATCTCGACGACCTCGACCTCAACCCGCTGCTTGCCAAGGTCGACGCCCCGGCGGAAATGCGCCGCTTCAACATCCCCACCTTCCGCAACGAAGTGCCCGACAGCCTCGACGCGCAGATGCTCGCCGACGCGAAGGCGGTGTTCGAACGCGGCGAGAAGATGCAGCTGACCTACAATGTCCGCAACGTCCACCGCGCCGTCGGCACCCGCTTCTCGGCGGAGGTGACCGCGCGCTTCGGCATGGCGGCGCTCGCCGACAACCATGTCCAGGTCCGGCTGCGCGGCTCGGCCGGCCAGTCGCTCGGCGCGTTCCTCGCCAAGGGCATCACGCTGGAGGTGTTCGGCGACGCCAACGACTATGTCGGCAAGGGCCTGTCCGGCGGCACGATCATCGTCCGCCCGACCGTGAGTTCGCCGCTGGAAAGCCGGCACAACACGATTATCGGCAACACCGTCCTTTACGGCGCGACGGCGGGCAAGCTGTTCGCCGCCGGCCAGGCCGGGGAACGCTTCGCCGTCCGCAATTCCGGCGCCGACGTCGTCGTCGAGGGCTGCGGCGCCAACGGCTGCGAATATATGACCGGCGGCACTGCCGTCATCCTTGGCGCGGTCGGCCGCAATTTCGGCGCGGGGATGACCGGCGGCATGGCCTTCGTGCTCGACGAGGACGGCGACTTCGCCCGCCGCGCGAACCCGGACAGCATCATCTGGCAGCGCTTCGGCGCGCTGTGGTGGGAGGAACGCGCCCGTGCGCTGATCGCCGAACACGCGGTCGCGACGGAAAGCGCCTGGGCGCATGCGATCCTCGACGACTGGCATCGCTGGCGCGACCGTTTCTGGCAGGTGTGCCCGAAGGAAATGCTAAGCCGCCTCGACCAGCCGCTGAACGACGGCGCCGAGGCGGTGGCGGCCGAATAGCCCCCCTTCCGTTCCGCGCCCTATCCGCCTAATCCCGGGGGCATGTGGCAGCTTTATCAGTTCCCCCTGTGTCCGTTCTCCCGCAAGGTCCGGCTTCTCCTCGGTGAAAAGGGCGTCGGCTACGAGCTGGTGCGCGAATCGCCGTGGGAACGGCGCGATGAATTCCTCGACCTGAACCCGACCGGGCGCACCCCGGTGATGGTGGAGGCCGACAAGGGCATCGTGCTGATCGACAGCAACGCGATTTGCGAATATTTCGAGGAAACCGTCAACAAGGCGCCGATGATCAGCGGCACCGCCGTCAACCGCGCCGAGATTCGCCGGCTGGTCGCCTGGTTCGATGAGCAGTTCCATGCCGATGTCGTCGGCCCGCTGATGCACGAACGCATGCGCAAGCGGCTGATCGACCGGGCCAGCCCGGACGCCGGCGCTCTGCGTCAGGCGATGAAGCTGGCGCTCAATCACCTGGACTATACCGATTATCTGCTCGACCACCGCAACTGGCTCGGCGGCGCCACGATCAGCCTGGTCGACCTGACCGCTGCCGCCCATATCTCCGTCGCCGACTATCTGGGCGGCATCGACTGGCGCGGCCACGACCAGACCAAGCGCTGGTACATGGGCCTGAAATCCCGCCCCAGCTTCCGCCCGCTGCTGTCGGAACGGATGGAGGTCATCAGCCCCCCCGATCACTACGACGCAGTGGATTTCTAGGGCTTTTCCCGTTCGGGGCGTCGGCGTCGGCCCGCTCTCCGTCCGTCATCGCGAGGCGCGCAGCGCTGCGGCGATCCCCGTCCCCGCGCCAGCCGCTACCCTAACGCCGGCCCGGCATGTGTCGCGGTCAGCAGGTAGTTCAGCGAACGGTCGTCGCCCAGCGTGAACCCCCGCGTCGGCGAAAAGCCCAGCCCGGTCACGTCGACCACTTTCAGCGCGGCCGCCGTCAGCAGCGCACTCAATTCCTCCGGCGTCAGGAACCGGTCCCAGTCATGGGTGCCGGGCGGGATACCGCCGACCGTCTCGCCGATGCCGATCAGCGCCAGCCGCGACAGCGCGGTGCGGTTGGGCGTCGACAGGATCAGCAATCCGTCCTTCGCCAGCGCCCCGGCCAGCGCGGTGACATAGGCGGCCGGGTCGGCGACATGCTCGACGACCTCCAGCGACACGATCAGATCGAACGGCTCGTCGCCCAACTGGTCGACGCTGCCTTCGCGGTAGGTGATCGCCAGCCCCTGCCCCGCCGCGTGCGCGCGCGCGGCGGCGACGCTTTCCGGCGCCGGCTCGATCCCGGTGACCACCGCGCCCAGCCGGGCAAGCGGCTCGCACAGCAGCCCGGCGCCGCAGCCGACGTCGACGGCGCGGCGGCCGGTCAGCGGGCGCCGCTCGGCCGGGTCCAGGCCCCAATGCCGGTCGATCGCGCCGCGCAGATAGCGCAGGCGGACCGGGTTCAGCCGATGGAGCATGGCGGAGCTGCCGGCCGGGTTCCACCAGTCCGCCGCCATCGCGCCGAAATGCGCGGCTTCGCGCGGGTCGACGGTGGTTGCGGGGGTGCTTGCGTTCATGATTCCCGATCCCTATCAGGGCCGCGCCCGATTGGCACGGGCTTCCGGGGAAAAAGGGGCAACGGACACCACGATGGCGCGGATCGTAATGAAGTTCGGCGGCACGTCCATGGCCGGGATCGAACGGATCAGGAGCGTCGCGGAACGGGTGAAACGCGAAGTCGACGCCGGCAACCAGGTGATGGTCGTCGTCTCGGCAATGGCGGGGGAGACCGACCGGCTGGTCGGCTTCTGTCGCGAAGCGTCGACGCTGTACGACCCGCGCGAATATGACGTCGTCGTCTCGGCGGGCGAGCAGATCACCAGCGGCCTGCTGGCGATCACCCTGCAGGCGATCGGCGTGCCGGCGCGCAGCTGGCTCGGCTGGCAGTTGCCGATCCAGACTTCCGACAAGCACGGCAAGGCGCAGATCGACGCGATCGACACCGACGCGCTGGCCGCTTCGCTCGACGGCGGCAGCGTCGCGGTTATCCCCGGTTTCCAGGGCGTCGCCGATGGCGCACGGGTCACCACCCTCGGCCGTGGCGGGTCGGATACGTCGGCGGTCGCGGTGGCGGCGGCGATCAAGGCGGAACGCTGCGACATCTACACCGACGTCGACGGCGTCTACACCACCGATCCGCGCATCGTGCCGCGCGCGCGCAAGCTGCAGAAGGTGACTTACGAGGAGATGCTGGAGCTGGCGAGCGTCGGCGCCAAGGTGCTCCAGACCCGTTCGGTCAGCCTGGCGATGAAGGAAAAGGTGCGTGTTCAGGTGCTCTCTTCCTTCGACGACAAGCCCGGAACAATGATCGTCGGCGACGACGAGATCGAGGATACGACCATGGAAAGCCATCTGATCACCGGCATCGCCTATGCGAAGAACGAGGCGAAGATCACCCTGACCCAGGTGCCGGACCGGCCGGGCGCGGTCGCGTCGATCTTCGCGCCGCTCGCCGACGCGGCGATCAACGTCGACATGATCATCCAGAACATCGCCCATTCGACCGGGTCGACCGACGTCACCTTCACCGTGCCGAGCGCCGATCTCGCCCGCTCGCTCGACGTGCTGGAAAAGGCGCAGGAAGCGATCGGCTACAAGGATCTGGTCCACGACACCAAGGTCGCGAAGATCTCGATCGTCGGCGTCGGCATGCGGACCAACGCCGGCGTCGCCTCGACGATGTTCAAGGTGCTGGGCGAACGCGGCATCAACATCCAGGCGATCGCCACGTCGGAGATCAAGGTCTCGGTGCTGATCGAGGAAGACTATACCGAACTGGCGGTCCGCGTGCTGCATACCGCCTACGGCCTCGACGCCGAGGAGGAAACCGTTTGAGCGCGCCCCACCCGGCGCTCAACCGCCTGATGGCGCGGGGCGCCGCCTTCCTGGGGTGCGAGGTGGCGATCCTCGGCGGCGCGATGTCGTGGGTGTCGGAACGCCATCTGGTTGCCGCCATCTCCAACGCCGGCGGCTTCGGGCTGATCGCCTGCGGGGCGATGACGCCCGACCTGCTCGACGCGGAGATCGCCGGGACGAAGGCGCTGACCGACCGCCCGTTCGGCGTCAACCTGATCACCATGCACCCCGATCTGTTCGAACTGATTGCGGTGTGCGCCAGGCACGGTGTCGGCCATGTCGTGCTTGCCGGCGGCCTGCCCCCGCGCGGCAGTCTGGAGGCGATCCGCGAATCGGGCGCGAAGGTGGTCTGCTTCGCCCCGGCGCTGGCGATGGCGAAGAAGCTGATCCGTTCCGGCGTCGACGCGCTGGTCATCGAGGGGATGGAGGCCGGCGGCCATATCGGCCCGGTCGCGACCAGCGTGCTGGCGCAGGAGATCCTGCCGGAAGTGGCGAACGACGTGCCGGTGTTCGTCGCCGGCGGCATCGGCCGGGGCGAGGCGATCGCCGCCTATCTCGAAATGGGCGCCGCCGGCGTCCAGCTCGGCAGCCGCTTCGTCTGCGCGACGGAAAGCATCGCCCACCCCAATTTCAAGCGCGCCTTCATCCGCGCTTCCGCTCGCGACGCCGTCACCAGCGTGCAGATCGACCCGCGCCTGCCGGTCATCCCGGTGCGCGCGCTGAAGAACGCCTCGACCGAACTGTTCACCGCCAAGCAGCGCGAGGTCGCCCAGTTGCTCGACGAGGGCAAGGTCGAGATGGCCGAGGCGCAGCTCCAGATCGAACGCTACTGGGCGGGCGCGCTGCGGCGCGCGGTGATCGACGGTGACGTCGAGCATGGCTCGGTGATGGCCGGCCAGTCGGTCGGCATGGTCAAGGCGGAGGAGCCGGTGGCGACGATCATCGCCACGCTGGCGGCCGAAGCGGAAGCGGCCCTCGCCCACCGCCACGCCTGCTGAACGGTGCACCGCCCGGCATGTTTCAGGCCTGGCACACGTCGGAAAATTTTACGTTAACCCTGTCCCGTTAGCGGACAGTGCTATGTTAAATACGGAATTTACGGCGTTAGCGTAATCTGGCAAGAAGCTTGCGTTGCAACCGGAAGCGATGTCGCCCGTCGGGCGATCTGGGGAGTAAGAGGTTATGGTAAGTGTTCGGACGATCGGTGCGTTGACCGCGGCGGCTACGATGATGGCTGCGACGCCGGCGATGGCCGAAACCGTGGTTTTCAACTTCCTGACCGCCGGTCAGGGCGGGGGCAAGTATAGCGCGACGGTGGGGGACACGACCGTCAACGTCCGGGTCAGCGCCTGGACCGCGGCGCTCACCGGCAACCACAAGATTTCGTCGGCGTCGCTGCAGAAGTACGATAAGGGCTTCGGCATCATCACCAGCACCGACAATGGCGGCCGTGACAATCTCCACACCATCGACAACAACAAGAGCGCGGATTTCATCCTGCTCCAGTTCGACCAGGCGGTGCGCCTCGACACCGGCGTGCTGAACGCGTTCTCGGTGCTCGGCGGCCCGGCGGACAACGACGCCTATGTCGGCTTCGCCAACACCGACAAGGCGTGGAACCAGAATTACAATCTGAGCGGCTTCAGCTACGACGCCCTGTTCGACGGTTACAGCGTCAAGGGCACCGGCTCCAGCGCGCCGATGGCGCTGAACCCGACCGGCGAGTTCGCCAATCTGTGGGTTGTCGGCGCCGATTTCTTCGGCATCGACTCCATCACCTACAAGGACGGCCGCAAGACCAAGACCAAGGATGTCTACGACGGCTTCAAGCTCAGTTCACTGGTCGTCACCACCCAGACGGCGGTGCCGGAACCGGCAACCTGGGCGATGATGATCGCCGGCTTCGGTCTGGTGGGCGCGGGTCTGCGCCGGCGTTCGCGCAGCCGGGTCGCGGTGGCCTGATCCAGACACCATTGCCGGCATGAGAAAGCCCGCCTGGAGATCCCTCCAGGCGGGCTTTCTCGCATGGGTCGCCAAGACCGAAGCTGCTGCGAGATCGACCGCTTTTGCCGCCGGGAAATCGGCTTTCTTATCAAGGTATCAGGAACTTTAACCTTCGACTGCGCTCCAATGAATGCGTCCCATGAGGCGCATTTGGGAGAAGCATCATGATTGCTCTAAAAATGGTCACGGGCCTGATCGCGACAGCCGCGCTCGGGATGGCGACACAGGCAATTGCCGAAACGGTCAATATCAACACCGCCCCACCCCTTTTCGGGCCAGTCGTCGGCCCGGTGGGCAACACCGCCATCTTCACTGGCACCGCCAACGGCACCACGATAAGCGCCCTGGCCAGCGCGTGGTCGGCGACGCGCAATGCCGACGGCAGCCTGACATTCGCATCGTCACGGCTGGTTGGCGGTATACTGGGCCTTGGCGTATTGTCGGAGGCGGAGGGCGCGGCCGGCAGTTTCAACGGCTTCGGCCGCATGGACAATGCTGACCAGTTCGATTTCATCCTGTTCCAATTCGACCGCGACGTCACCATTACGTCTGCGGTAATGAATGCGGGCCGGGTGCTGAACGGCCTGCCCGACAACGAAAGTTCGGTCGGCGCGGTCACGTCGGCGGCGCCCTGGAACACCGTGCTCGATCTGTCCGATCCGGCGACATTCGCCGGCCTGTCGATGACCTTCAACGATATCGACGGCCTGATCGACCCAAGCCCCATCGTCCGCACCGACGTGCCGTTCCACCTCCCTGGCATGGCTGGTAACGTCTGGATGATCGGCGCCACCCTCAATAACCAGGATATTGTGACTTTCGGCAACGGTTCGACCGAATCATTCGATGCCTACTATCTGGCCCGATTGACGGTAAATTCCGTCCCCGAACCAGCAAGCTGGGCGATGATGCTTGCCGGTTTCGGTCTGGTCGGTGCCGGGATGCGTCGCCGGGCACCGCGCCGGGTGACCTATGCGGGTTGACCGCACAGCGGTGCGTATCGGGGGCGGGCATAGATGCTCGTCCCCGATTTCCGCTTCGTCGAAGAAGCGAGACGCCGCGCCGTCTGCGTGGTAGCAGCGCCCCATGCCCGTCAGTGCCGCCGCCGCCGCCCGTGAGATTCTGACCCGCCTTCACGACGTGATGGCCGCGCGCAGCAATCCGCAGGCCAAGCTGGCGCAGGTCGTCAACATGATCGGCGAGGCGCTGGATAGCGAAGTCTGCTCGATCTACCTGCTGCGCGACGGGGTGCTCGAACTGTTCGCTACCCGCGGCCTGAAGCAGGAAGCGGTGCACGTCACCAAGCTGGCGTTCGGCGAAGGGCTGGTGGGCTCGATCGCCGACAATGTCGAAACGCTGAACCTGGACGAGGCGGCCGCTCACCCCGATTTCGCCTATCGCCCGGAAACCGGCGAGGATCTCTATCACAGCTTCGCCGGTGTCCCGATCGTCCGCCATCAGGAGGCGGTCGGCGTGCTGTGCGTCCAGCACAGCGACCCGCGCCGCTACGATGAGGTCGAGATAGAGGCGCTGCAAACCGTCGCGATGGTGCTGTCGGAAATGATCGCCAATGCCGGGTTGATCGACGATCACGGCACGGTCAGCGGCCGGGTCAACAGCACCCAGGCGATGCAGCTCACCGGCCAGCGCCTGGTAGACGGCATGGCACGCGGCCACGCCGTCTATCACCAGCCGCGCATCCGCATCGAGCACACCGTGGCGGAGGACATCGAGGCCGAACGCCACCGCGTTTATTCCGCTTTCGACCGGATGCGCGAACAGATCGAGCGGATGGCGAGCCAGGCCGAATTCGGCGTCGGCGGCGAACATGAGGAAGTGCTCGCGACCTACAAGATGTTCGCCTACGACGAAGGCTGGAGCCGGCGGATCAACGAGGCGATCGACAGCGGCCTGACCGCCGAGGCGGCGATCGAGCGGGTCCAGCAGCGCACCCGGATGCGGATGCGGGAGATCGACGATCCGCTGCTCGCCGACCGGATGCACGATCTGGAGGACCTGTCCAACCGGCTGCTGCGCATCGTCTCCGGCCAGCTCGGCACCGCCGCCCAGCTCGGCCTGCGCCAGGACACGATCCTGATCGCCCGCAACCTCGGCCCCGCGGAACTGCTCGAATACGACCGCCGCCGGCTGAAAGGCGTGATCCTGGAGGAAGGATCGCTGACCGCCCATGTCACCATCGTCGCACGGGCGATGGGCGTGCCGGTGCTCGGCCGGGTCCGCAACGTGCGGCGGGTGATCGGCGAAGACGATCTGCTGCTGCTCGATGCCACCAAGAGCACGCTCTACGTCCGCCCGACGCAGACGATGGAGGAAAGCTTCGACAGCAAGCTGATCCTTGGCCAGAAGCGCCGCGCCGCCTTCGCCGCGATGAAGGGCGAGCCCCCGGTCACCCGCGACGGCACCTATGTCACGCTGATGGTCAACGCCGGCCTGCGCGACGATGTCGCTGCGCTCGACCTGACCGGGGCCGAGGGCATCGGCCTGTTCCGCACCGAATTCCAGTTCCTGGTTTCAGCGACGATGCCGCAGCGCGAGCGCCAGCAGCGGCTGTACCGCGATGTGCTCGACGCCGCCGGCGACCGGCCGGTCACCTTCCGCACCGTCGACATCGGCGGCGACAAGGCGCTCCCCTATATGCGCGTCGATTCGGAGGGGCAGGAGGAAAACCCGGCGATGGGCTGGCGGGCGCTGCGCGTCGCGCTGGAACGCGAAGGGCTGATGAAGGCGCAGGCCCGCGCGCTGATCGAGGCGGCGGCCGGGCGAACGCTGAACGTCATGTTCCCGCTCGTCTCCGAACCCTGGGAATTCGACGAGGCGCGCGCGCTGTTCGAGGCGCAGCGCCGCTGGCTGTCCTCGCGCAACCGCAAGCTGCCGGCGGCGATCCGCTACGGCGCGATGCTGGAAGTGCCTGCGCTGGCCGAGACCCTGGACCTGCTGCTGCCCAGGCTCGACTTCCTGTCGGTCGGCACCAACGACCTGACCCAGTTCCTGTTCGCCGCCGATCGCGCCCACCCGAAGCTGGCCGAGCGCTACGACTGGCTCAGCCCGGCGATCCTGCGCTTCCTGAAGCGCGTCGTCGATCAGGCCCGCGACGCCGGGGTGCCGACCACGGTCTGCGGCGAAATGGGTGGCCGCACGCTGGAAGCGATGACACTGATCGGCCTGGGGGTGGAGCGGCTGTCGGTCACCCCGGTCGCGGTTGGTCCGGTCAAGGCGATGATCCGCTCGCTCGAACTGGCGCCGCTGCGCAAGATGGTGGAGGAACTGCTGGTCAGTCCGCCGCGCGACTTGCGCGGGCTGCTGGTCGATTGGGCGGCCGATCAGGGCGTCGAACTGTCCTGACCCGGGGCCACGCCGGGCGCTTGCGCGAATCCCGCAGGATTCCAGCCCGTTTCCCGGTTGACATTGCCGGCCGGGTCGCGTGTCATGCAGGCAACAGGGCGCAGCGTGCTTCCCCGGAAAGAAACATGGCGGAAAATCCGGCAAACGAAGAAGGCCCGCGCGCGGGCACCGTAGGGGCGCGGCTCCGCGCCGGTCGCGAAGCGGCCGGGCTGGACATCGCCGACATCGCCGCGCGCACCCGCATTCCCCAGCGCCATCTCGAGGCGCTGGAGGACGACCGGCTGGATGCGCTGCCGTCGCCGACCTACAGCATCGGCTTCGCCCGCGCCTATGCCCGCGCCGTCGGGCTGGATGAAGTGGCGATCGCCGCCGACGTCCGCAACCAGTTGAACGAGGACAATTACGAACGCTCGCAATATGTCGCGTTCGAGCCGGCCGATCCGGCGCGCGTGCCGCCGCGCCTGCTCGCCTGGACGGCGGCGGTCATCGCGCTGGCGCTGATCATCGGTTATGTGATCTGGCGCACCGAATGGCTGAGCGGCCCGGCGCCGACCGTCTCCACCGCGGTTGCCGAGCCGGCGGCGGATGCCGCCGCCGCGCCGCCCGCCGACGCCCCCGCCGCCGCGTCGGCACCGCTCACCGGCCCGGTGGTGCTGACCGCCACCGATACCGTCTGGCTGCGCGTCACCGACGCCACCGGCAAGCGGCTGTTCGAGAAGGAAATGCAGGCCGGCGAACGCTACGACGTGCCAGCCGACGCCAATGCGCCGGTCATCCGCACCGGCCGGCCGCAGGCGCTGGCGGTGACGATAGGCGGTGTCGCGGTGCCGCCACTCGGTGACGCCGAACAGACGATCGACAATGTCGGGATCAGTGCCGCCGCACTGGCCGCACGCCCGGCGCCAGCCGCCGCCGTGCCGGTGGCAACGCCGGCACCGGCCCCCTCCGTCACTACGCCCCTACCCTGATCCGCCGGCGCGGCACCGGGCGCCCGCGGGAACCGTTTCGCCGCCGGGGTAGCCATCGCCCTTCGACAAGCGCCGGGTGAATTGGCTATGGCGGCACATCTGCTGGTCAATCGCGGAGCCGTTTTGATGCGCCCAAGGCTGCCTTTCCCTGCTTTTCTCCTCGTCCTGCCGCTCGCGGTGACGCTGGCCCTGCCCGCCCCGCTCGCGGCGCAGGCCGACACGCTGGCGCCGCGTATCAACAAGCTGGAAAAGGAGATGCGCGCCGTCCAGCGCAAGGTCTTCCCCAATGGCGGCACGATCCTCGAGCCGGAAATCGCCGCGCCGTCCAGCCCCGCCACCGCGCCCGGCGTGCCGGCGACCTCGCCGCTCGCCGACCTGACGGCGCGGGTCAGCGCACTGGAATCGCAACTGGCGACGATCACCGGGCAGAATGAGGAGAATGGCTACAAGATCCGTCAGTTGCAGGACCAGCTGGCCAAGCTGACCGCCAACGCCGATGCGCGGCTGAAGGCACTGGAAGGTCCGGCCGATCCCGCCCCCGCGACCGCGCCCGACGGCGAACCGGTCGCCCCGCCGCCCGTCCGTCCGACGACCCGTCCCGCCCCGGCGCCGGCCGCCGCGCCCGCCAGCGACAACGCCGCCGTCGCCGCCGTTCAACGCCCCTCTACCGGCAACGAGGCGGAGGACCGCTACATTTACGGCTTCCGCCTGTGGCAGGCGAAGCTCTATCCGGAGGCGGAGGCTGAACTGAAGGCGGTCGCCACCAAATTCCCGCAGCACCGCCGCGCCAGCTACGCCCAGAACCTGCTCGGCCGCGCCTATGCCGATCAGGGCAAGCAGGCGCTCGCCTCGGTCGCCTTCTACGACAATTACCAGAAGATGCCGCGCGGCGAGCGGGCGGCGGAAAGCCTCTATCGCCTCGGCCTGTCGCTGACCGAGCTGAAGAAGCCGGCCGACGCCTGCAAGGCGTTCGATGAGTTCAACGACGTCTACGGCGCCACCGCCGATGCGGCGTTGAAGGCCGACGTCGCGGCCGGGCGCAAGGCGGCGCGGTGCCGCTAACATCGAAAGCGCCCGATCCGGTTCAGGTCGGGCGCTTTCGGGATGCGCTGACCGCGCTCGCCGTCCCCGCCGGCGCGCCGCTCGGCGTCGCGGTATCGGGCGGGCCGGACAGCCTGGCGCTGCTGCTGCTCGCCCATGCCGCGCATGACGGGCCGGTCGCCGCCGCGACGGTCGATCACGGCCTGCGCCCGGCCGCGGAGGCGGAGGCGGAGGCCGTCGCCGCCCTCTGCCGGGCGCTTGCTGTCGACCACGCCATCCTGCGCGTCACCGTCGAACCGGCCGGCACCGGCATACAGGCGGCGGCGCGCACCGCCCGCTATCGCGCGCTGGCCGACTGGTGCGCCGGCGGCGCCATCGCCACCCTCGCCACCGCCCATCATGCGGACGATCAGGCCGAAACCCTGCTGATGCGGCTGAACCGGGGCGCCGGCCTTGCCGGGCTGGCCGGAGTCCGCGCCGAACGTCCGCTGGCGCCGGGCCTGCGCCTTGTCCGCCCGCTGCTCGGCTGGCGCAAGGCGGAACTGGCGGCGCTGGTCGCGGCGCAAGGCATCGTTGCCGCCGACGACCCGTCGAACCATGACGATCGCCACGATCGTACCGCGATGCGCGCGCTGCTCGCCGCCAACCCGCTGCTCGATCCGGTACGGATCGCCGCGTCGGCGCACCATCTCGCCGATTCGGAAAGCGCACTGGCCTGGGCGGCTGCCGACATCCTCGCCCGCCGAATCAGCCGCACCGGCGATGCGGTCACCCTCGACCCCGTTGATCTGCCGGGCGAAATCCTGCGCCGCGCGGTCACCGGAATCCTGTCTGAATTCAATCATGTGCCAGACGGCCCTTCCGTCGCGACGCTGGTCGCCCGGCTGCGCGGCGGCCAGGCGGCGACGCTCGGCGGGGTCAAGGCGACGCCCGGCGCGCGCTGGCATTTCGCCCCGGCACCGCCCCGGCGTGGCGGCTGACCCGCGATGAAACGGCGGAACTGAGCGGAACGCGGCCGTCGGCCATTGTCCATTAACGGCTCTATGCCTACATTCGGCGGGAAACAGCGAGAGCGCGGAATGAACGAGAATAAGGAACCCGACGGCAACCCGTGGATGAAGAGCCTGCTGATCTGGCTCGGCGTCGTCGTGGCGCTCATCCTGTTCGTGTCGATGTTCGACAGCCGGGCGCGGACTACTGCGGCCGACGGCATCGCCTATTCCGAATTCCTGCAGCGGGTCGACGAAGGCTCGGTGAAGGAGGTGGCGATCGCACCCGACATGGTCAGCGGCAAGTTCACCAACGACACCAGCTTCCGCGCGATGGCCCCGGCCGACCCGACGCTGGTCAGCCGCCTGTCGGCCAAGGGCGTGAAATTCTCCGCCCAGCCGAAGGACGAGCCGAGCTTCTGGATGATCCTGCTCTACCAGTCGCTGCCGTTCCTGCTGATCCTCGGCATTGCTTTCTTCGTGCTCCGCCAGATGCAGAAAGGCTCCGGTTCCGGCGCGATGGGCTTCGGCAAGTCGAAGGCCAAGATGCTGACCGAAAAGCACGGCAAGGTGACGTTCGACGACGTCGCCGGCATCGACGAAGCGCGCGAGGAGCTTCAGGAGATCGTCGATTTCCTGAAGGATCCGACCAAGTTCGCCCGCCTCGGCGGCAAGATTCCGAAGGGCGCGCTGCTCGTCGGTTCGCCCGGCACCGGCAAGACCCTGCTCGCCCGCGCGATCGCGGGTGAGGCGAACGTGCCGTTCTTCACCATTTCCGGCTCCGATTTCGTCGAGATGTTCGTCGGCGTCGGCGCCAGCCGCGTCCGCGACATGTTCGAACAGGCGAAGAAGAACGCGCCGTGCATCGTGTTCATCGACGAAATCGACGCGGTCGGCCGCCATCGCGGCGCCGGCCTCGGCAACGGCAATGACGAACGCGAACAGACGCTGAACCAGTTGCTCGTCGAAATGGACGGGTTCGAGGCGAACGAAGGCATCATCATCATCGCCGCGACCAACCGGCCCGACGTTCTCGACCCGGCGCTGCTCCGCCCCGGCCGCTTCGACCGGCAGGTCGTCGTGCCGCGCCCGGACATCGAGGGCCGCGAGAAGATCCTCGCCGTCCACATGAAGAAGCTGCCGCTCGCCCCCGACGTCGACAGCCGGACCATCGCGCGCGGCACCCCCGGCTTCTCCGGCGCTGACCTCGCCAACCTCGCCAACGAGGCGGCACTGCTCGCCGCGCGCAAGGGCAAGCGCCTGGTCGCGATGCAGGAGTTCGAGGAGGCCAAGGACAAGGTCATGATGGGCGCCGAGCGCAAGTCCATGGTCATGACCGAGGACGAGAAGAAGGCGACCGCCTATCATGAGGCCGGCCACGCCCTCGTCTCGCTCCACGTCGACGGCTGCGATCCGCTGCACAAGGTGACGATCATCCCGCGCGGCCGCGCGCTCGGCGTCACCTGGAACCTGCCGGAACGCGACCGCTTCTCGATGTCGATGAAGCAGATGAAGGCACGGCTCGCGCTGTGCTTCGGCGGCCGCATCGCCGAACAACTGATCTACGGCAAGGACGCGCTGAACACCGGCGCCTCCAACGACATCCAGCAGGCGACGGACATGGCCCGTTCCATGGTGATGGAATACGGGATGAGCGAGAAGCTCGGCTGGCTGCGCTACCGCGACAACCAGGACGAGGTGTTCCTCGGCCACTCGGTCGCCCGCTCGCAGACGGTGTCGGAGGAAACCGCCCGGTTGATCGACAGCGAGGTCCGTCGCCTGATCGAGGAAGCGGAAGGCACCGCGCGCAAGGTGCTGACCGACAACCTGCACCAGTTGCACCGGCTGGCGGAAGCGCTGCTCGAATATGAGACGCTGAACGGCGAGGAGGCGAAGCGCGCGATCGCCGGCGAGGACCTGGGCCGCAACGAGGGTGACAAGAGCCGCCCGGCCCCGCTGGTCAGCGGCGGCAGTTCGATCCCCAAGACCCGGCGGCCGAAGGGCGGTTTCGGCGACCCCAGCCCGCAAGGCGCTTGACCGGCGGCGCATTGCGCTGACATTTCCGGCGCCATGCACATTTATTGCGACGAGAGCGGCGGCCTGTCCGCCGGGGCGATGACCTTCGCGGCGGTGGCGATCGACCCCGACGCCGCCGACGCGCTGGTCCGGCGGTTCAAGGCGATCGCCGGGCTGGGCGGGGAACTGAAGGGCAGCCGCATTTCGCTGGTCGAACGCGCGCTGGTGCTTGAATTGCTGGAGCGGTTCGGCGGCCGCGCCGTCGTTACCGACATCCGCCGCCCGGCGATGCCCGACGGCATTCTCGACGTCCAGCTCTACAGCGCGCTGCTCGAATCCTCCGTCACCCGGCTGTTGCCGGAAAGCGGCGGCTGCGCGCAGGTGGTGATCGACGACGGCCGCTACGCCCCGGCGACGCTGGCGCTCGTCCGCGCCGACATCGCCGCGCTGATCGGCCCATGCGGCCGCGCCCGCCTCGCCGACAGCAAGCGCTCCTCCGGCGTCCAGATCGCCGACGTCATCTCCAATTGCGCGTTCAACCTGGCGATCGGGTCGGTACGCGCCCGGCGGATCGACACGATCCTGACGCCGTTCGTGGCGGAAGGCCGCATCCGCATCGCCCCACTGCCCGCCGACGCGCTCGCCGCGCCGATGGAGGCGGCGCCGCCGGCACGGGCGCTGGCCGCCGGCTGACCGGTTTCAAATCGCCGCCGGCGTGATATGGCCCGCGCGATGAGCAACCCCGCCGCCACTGTTACCGAAACCGTCGCCGCGATGGGCCGCCGCGCCCGCGCCGCCGCCGCCGTGCTGGCGCGGACCGATCCGGCGCTGACGGCGGCGGCGCTGAC